>NZ_FOKQ01000005.1 GCF_900112155.1 Hominimerdicola alba
ACAAAGGATGAGCCGGCAGTCGGCAGGAATTATTACCAAGGGGCATGACCTCGCAATGGAGCTGCGCCGACGCCCTGTTATGGATAGGCAGAACGAAGGAAGTTGGGACTTCACGTGACGAATGATCCCGTTGGACAGAGGAGGTTTGCTGCCGTAACGGATATGGGTCGCATCAAGGCTGTCAAAACAGATCTCTCAAGACGTTTTGTTTGCTATACCCTGATAACGTTAAATCCGGCATTCAATGCTTTGGATCATCCATAACTTGGTTCATTTCTTGAACATAACTTTATGAAATACTGAGATTTCGCGAGTATTTACGAGATTTTACAAGATATTTTGAGGAGGTTCGTATGAGTAGTACATCAAATGTTTTTTTGAAGATCATATATTTTGATGAGATGTTTGTTTCTGACTTTATGCAAGTTATTGCAGGTGGAGAGTTGAAGAAGACAACAGAATTTATATCAGAGGTTAATTCTGAAATAGAAGGAAATGCTTCTATGGAAGCTGGAATCGGTACAGAGCAGAGCGGATTATCTAAGATTTTTAGTTTTTTAAGCGGTGGTAAAATCAACATTGAGGTTGGAGCGGATGCTAATGCTATGAGAAAGTCAGAGCGTTTAGCTAAGAATATCCTTGAAAACACCTTATTAGCTGATTTTATTGCTTTACTTGAATCAGATAAACGTCGAACCAAGAATAAGAGATGTGAAGGCATCAAAAAATTCTCAAAAATTAAAGTTCGACCTGAAAAGAACTCTTTTGCATATATGATGTTAATCGCCCCATATATGAGTATGATCAATGGGCAGCTACCACTAACAACCAACGATGGACAAGCTATGCAAATTGATGTTACAAAAATAGAAGAAGCTATTGAAAAAGGCAGAGGATATTATGATTTTATTGCGGATCACAACGGAAAAGAAATAGTACTTAGATTTAACAGAACTGCTTTCAGAAACAGCTATACGATGTCCGATCTTCCCAAAATGCAGTTGACTTACTATGGTATTCATGTAGGGCAAATAGATAAGTCAGATTTACAGGTTCAGAAAGAATTTGAATTTGGAACCTCTACAGTATCATCACGAGCAAATTATGCTGATGGTGAAACAAATGATACTTCATCAAAGCTCGATGTTTATGACATTGTATTGGCTGGGGTGGTTGAATGATTGAAAAAATAGAAATTTATTGGGGAGCTGATAGGGATTTTGAATCAGCTACAGAATTATTAGAGAATGTATATTTTCTAACTGATGTGATTGCTCATATAAATAAAACAGATATACAGATTAGTGGAATACCTTCTTCACAAGAAGCCCCTATGGAAGTTGAGAATCTAATAATACATACTGATGACTATGGCGGTATCAAAGAATGGGCAGTGCTTGGATTTTCAAATAATGTTTTGCTTCATTTGAAAGTGAATATAAAAAATATTTGGTTGTGTAATCCTCCAGATAAGATATACAAGGATATCATAAGAACATTTGAAAACGCTATTATCCATGAGCACAAACACGAATATAAAGCAATTACTATAGAAGACATGAAAAGAATTGCAGAAGGATTCAATAAAGCAGTTATAGGACAACCTCATGTAATTAAGCAAGCTCTTTCATCTATTTATACATTAAAAAGTATAAAACGCAAACGTCCCGTCACCCTATTGTTTCTAGGCGATTCAGGTATTGGCAAGACTGAAACAGCTAAATATATAAGCGAGTGCCTAGGATCGAATATGGTTAGAATACAGTTTTCGATGCAACAAACTAATAGTGCATATCAGTATATTTTTGGTGCAGAACATGGTGAAGATAGTCTAGCAAGAGAATTAATAAGACGTAGTTCAAATGTTATCCTTCTCGATGAATTTGACAAAGTAGTACCGTCGTTTTACAATGCTTTTTATCAGATGTTTGATGAAGGAGTATTTGTTGATTCAAATTATTCTGTGGATGTATCACAGTGTATTATAATATGCACTACAAATTATCGAACTGAAGAAGAAGCTGAAAAGAATCTTGGTACACCCATTTATTCACGTTTTTCTAAAGTCGTGATTTTTAAGCCAATTAGCATAGAGGATAAGCTCACTATCGCAAGTAACCGCTATGCAGAAGTAATTGATAGTTTGGATGATGAAGATAAGGCTTTAATTGAAAGCAATGGAGTGCTTCCTTTTTTTGAAAAAGCAATAAGAGAAGGAAGTTATCCTAATATGCGGATGCTAAGAAATGATATTGAGGATGCAGTAAACTTAGAAATATTAAAGGCAAGAGGTATTATCCCCTCTTGACAACTCTCCCAATCGGCGCTATAATACCAAATAAGGAGCAAGCCACTAGGCACATATTCTCCTATAAGTCGCTGGTTTTTGTTATCATGGCGCTAATAAAATGATAACGGGGCATCAGCGGGCATTATTATACAGAGCAAAATGTATAACTGAGATACCACAACGCAAATAACCTAAACAAATTTGTTTTGTTTTGAGTGAAATCTGGGGAATGGGAATAATTATCGGCTACGGTAATAAATATTCTGTTTAAAAGATAAGAGCTATCCGATTCAGTTGTGAATCGGATAGCTCTTTTTGTTATTCCATTATCCAGATAATGTTGATTGCTTTCCTTATGTTTTTCACAGGATCCTTTAATTGGCTCGCAAGATCATTCACATCATCAACACAAATACTTTTACAAAGATTCCTTTCACCACTATAATCGTAATTGCGTTCGCCGGTAGTATATTCGTAGTTCACATCTTCAATACCAATTATTTTCTTTCCTAACGACGATGCAATCATTTCTGCCTTGCTCTTGGAGTCGTTAATCGCACTTTGAAGTACAATTTGTTCTTTTTCAGGTTCATCACTGATTTCAAAAGCAACTTCATATTCTATATCTGACATAGATTCCATTAATATAGCTATTTTTTCAACTGCTTTCAGATTTGAACATATTTTAAGCATGATGTTTTTTTCGTAAGTATATTTCGATGCACTGTATCCCTGCTTAACCGAAAAATCACCAATAATAAAGTCATTGGGTTTGAGATTAAGTTCATCATTCATAGTTTGCAGAAACTGTTCAGTGCGTTTCTTTCCAGATTCAATAGCTTCTCCTGATGACTGTAACGCAGCTTTAATCTTAAATGTGATAGTAAACTGGTCTACAGCAAAATCATATTTAGCCTCTCCTCTGACTTTCATGGTACTCATTATGATTCCTCCTTAGATTTATTGCGAGCAGTTTCATTCCGCTCCGCTTCTAACTACTGTATTTTGCCACCTTCCATCATGTTATCTTCTCCAGCGGTATCTGCACCAGATCCCAGGTGCTGTCGGAGTGTATGGTTATCAGTTCTGCGCCGCGCTGTTTGGTCTCATTTTCGATGCCGGGCATTGCGAGATAGTCGATACTCATGCCATATGTCAGGCGGATGCCCCTGTATTCCAGTGATGCGTTGTTATAGTGGTCATGTCCGCAGAACATACCGGTTGTGCTGCCAAGCTCCACTGCCGTATCGAACAGCTTGCTGGGATATTCGGAACAGCATACCAGATCATTCGTGATACCACCGTGATCACCTGGGTTTTCGCCGAAGTAATGTTTCACCTCGTCACTGCCTTCAAGATAAAGCTCGGTGGCTGTCTTGTATTCCTGAAGCGGGATATGGAAAAACAGCAGCGAATTCACGGTGTGACCCGCTTCTGCTTTAAGGCGCTGAACTTCATCTGCGTACCAGTCAACCTGATCATCGTGAATATAATCGTAAGCATTTAAGCTCTCACCCGTGTAGGCATTTGAGTCGATCAGGAACAGACCTGTGTTCAGCGAACCGTCGGAGTTGCGTAGCTCGATAAGCTGATTGTTCCTGCCCATGATATCGGGCTGAACATATGGGTACAGCAGATTTGCAGAGGTCTTATACGAAAGGGATTTATAAACCTCGTTGAGTTCGGTTTTGTTCATCGTGGACATACTCTCGGTGTCGTGGTTGCCGTAGGTGAATGCCCAGGGGATGCCGGTATTTCGCATAAAAGCGGCAAACTGGTGAACAGGCGCTGAGTTGTTCAGCGACATAGACATTATGCCCATCGGGAAACACATATCACCTGTGACTATCACTAGGTCAGGGTGGGTGTGTTCGATCTCAGCATAACAGGCACGCAGGGCTTTCATATCTTCCGGATATGAATACAGGCTTCCTCCTATGTGGATATCGGTCAGGTGGAGTATCTTGAAATCATCGGTGGTCTTGGTTATGGTATAGATGCCTGTATCTTCGTCATAGCTGATCTTATGGGTGTTATGCTGTACAACGGGTACTGAATTTATGTATGTCTGGGTGTACCATCTGTCGCGCTTAATAAAAGTAAATCCCGTGACTGCGATGATGACAGAGGTGAAAACTGCTATCCTAAGTCTGTTTATCTCGATGTTCCTGTAGGTGATCTTTTTTCTCAAGGTGAGGTCGTAGATGAGGAGCAGTATCGCAAACAGAATGCCAACAACGGGCAATATATTCATCGGGAAAATAACTTTGCTGCTGTAAATTACAGAGAAGATCGTTGCACCTATCCAGTAAACGGCAGAAAATATAATTATACCTCGGACATGCTTTCCGTATTTCGGCAAATCGGGTATTTTTATACGCCGCTGGAAAATCCACAGGCAAAGGATATTTTTTAGCAAGATAAATACAGGTATCTCAACTGCTATGCTGTTTATAAAAGCAGTTTCTTTGAACTCTGCAGGCTTTGAATTACTATAGATATAGAAGAACAGTTCCGCGATGAGTATCAAGAATACCAAGGCAAATAATAGGGCGATACTGTTCAGCAGACGTTTTGTATACTTATCGCTTCGTCGGCGGAGATATTTATATGCATCGGTGTCGTACTTATTTCCCTCAGCCTCTTTTTCTGTTTTATGGTAACGTTTAAATGGTATGTAGGCGCACAAAAGCCAGAATGAGATTAAGCCGATATCTCCAACTGCATACCGCGGTCTGACAGCAAGGTCGTGTATCAGCCAGAAGAGCTGTAAAAGGGTCGCCGAGATAAACAGCGCTATACGATACACCCTGATACGCTGTTTCGTGATCTCTTTTCTGAGTGGTTGGAATGCCTGTGCTTCGCCCTCTTTGCGCCATTTATCGGCACTGTCTGCGGGATAGCCTGCAAGTTCTGCCATTTGTGAAAGCTTGCCGTATCTGCCCAGAAGTTCTTCCAGGGCTTCATCCTCGTGCTTATCCGCTTTTATCTTGTCAAATTCGGTATTAAGAACTGCTTCTATCTTTGGCTGAGCTTCGTTTACTTCATCGGAATATGATATATCGTCAAACATCATATCGACAACAGCCTTTATCTTGCGGTTGGGCTGAGTGTCAACAGAGTTATTTTTCTTGCCCATAAGCGGACTTCCTTTCATATTATTTTGTTAACTACTTTTGCAATATTTAAATATTAATACAATTTATAAATATAATTCTTTGATTGTACATATATTATATCAATTTAATCACGCTGTGTCAAGCGGACGAATAGTTTTTCTTATGAATCATTAAATCATCAAGCTGTGCAGAATGTAACTTTCAAGAAATATCAAAATAATTTTTCAAAAGCTCTTGACAAAGGAAAATTTTTCGTATATAATAAATGACATGATTTTACAGATCTGAAATAATAAAGAAAGGAGTGTTTAAAATAATGACAATGAATAAGATATCAGTCAATAACAAAGTTATCAAAAGTCATTTGGTCACAGCAAAACGCTCCGGGGAGACAGCTTTTTAATACTTGTGCTGTCTTGTGATATATATGCGTTTATGCCCCTGACCTGCTTTTGGTCGGGGGCTTTTTGTGCCATTTTTTGAGAAAGAGAAAGGAGTGACCTAAAATGGAATACTTTGACGTAATGCCGAAACCTGTGGAAACTGAACTCGTCAAGCGCGGAGTATTTGCCGATAAACTGCTGTACTGCGTAAAATCAGATCTTGATGCAGAAGGCAATTATATAGATGTATACCTGACATTTACGGCAGAAACGCTTTCTGTCATTTTGGGCTATGAGGAATTCGGGAAGCTGAAGCGTGGAGAGAAACGTCCTGCGCTGATGGATTTCAAGACCAGCGGATACGAGGAATATCCTCTTGCAGATATAAAAAAGATCTACGTTGACAGATACGCAAACGCTGCAAGACTTATGCTTGTTCCCGCTGATGGCGAGGAATTTCCGATAGCTAGATTTTCACTGGGCTTTTCGGACAAGTTTGAAAAATTCTCCGAGAGAGTGAACAAGACCATCGCAAAAGAACCAATTGATGATTCACTGCTTGAAGGCAAACACACCCACTGTCCCGTATGCGGAGAACCCTATCCAGACCCGAACAGACCTGTCTGCCCAAACTGCGTTGACAGGCGCTCAACTTTCCGCAGGCTTTTAAAGCTATTCGGTGAGTTCAAGTGGTCGGTAGCATTGATACTTCTGACGATACTGCTGTGCAACGTCATGGCTGTGCTGACCCCTGTTTTCGGTACAAAAATGCTGTATGACGACATTCTCATAGAGAACGGCAAGCATTACGGACAGCTTGGGCTTATGGTGGGGATAGTTGTTTCGATAGATCTGATTTCTCTTATCATGAGAGTTATATCGGGCGTTATAACCTCAAGGGTTGTGCCTAAAGTTGCGCACAAGCTTCGCATAAGGATATTCAGTTCGATGCAGGAATTATCTCTCGACTTTTTCACAGGCAAGCAAACAGGTTCACTGATGTCCAGAGTTGACCGCGACAGCATGAACATATACTGGTTCTTTACGGATATAGTACCTTTCGGGCTGACGAACATGGTAAAACTGCTTGGTATAACCGTTATCATGCTGACATTGTCGCCTGTGCTTTCCATCGGGCTTATACTGGCTATCCTGTTCATAATGATAGTGCAGTCAAGATTTTACAAATCACAAAGAAAGCTTTACCGCAAATTCGATGTGGCAACACGCTCGGCTAACTCAGTACTTTCAGATGCTATGAACGGTCAGCGAGTGGTAAAAGCTTTTGCAAACGAGAGTCTTGAAGCGGATAGATATTCCAAAAAGAACAGCGCGGCTTTCGCCATAAACAGCAATATCAATTCGCGTATAGCGGGGACAATACCTGTAATATGGACAGTCTACCGCATTTTCAGCAAGCTGTTTTTCTACATCGGTGCTGTGCTGGTCATAAGGGGACATCTGCTTTTTGGTTCGCTGACTGCACTTGTTTCCTACACCGAGCTTGCTTATGAGCCTATCAATTTCTTCACATGGATAGGCGACCGCTGGGCGAGATGCATGGATGCAGCTTCACGTATGTTTGAGATAACCGACGCTCTGCCCTCGGTAAAGGAAGCAGATGCGCCTGTACGCATGGAAAGAATGATGGGAGATATCGAACTTAAAAACGTAACATTCGAGTACGAGGCAGGACGTCCGATAATAAAGGACGTAAGCCTGAAAGTAGAAGCGGGAAAGATGTACGGCATTGTTGGAAAAACGGGTGCAGGAAAATCCACCATAATAAATCTTATGGCCAGGCTTTACGATGTAACAGGCGGTGAGATACTTATCGACGGCGTTAATGTGCGTAATATAGCATTTGAGGATATGAGGCGGTGCATCGGTATCGTTTCGCAGGAAACATATCTTTTCATCGGTTCTATCGCTGACAATATCAGATATTCCGACCCGAATGTTTCCATGGAAGAAGTTATATCCGCGGCAAAGGCTGCTAATGCTCATGACTTTATAATGAAACTTCCCGACGGTTATGATACTAAGGTCGGTGAGGGCGGAGTATCACTTTCGGGCGGTGAAAAACAGCGTATATCCATTGCGAGGGCTATCATACAGCGCCCCGATATACTTATACTCGATGAAGCCACAGCTTCGATGGATACCCGCACAGAACGCAGGATCCAGGCGGCGATAGACAATCTGAAATCGGGCAGAACGATAATATCCATAGCCCACAGGCTGTCTACTCTCCGTGATGCAGATATGCTCTGCGTGATAGAAAACGGCGAACTTAAAGAAACAGGAACACATGATGAACTCATCGCAAAGAAAGGCAAATATTTCGAACTGTACAAAATGCAGTTTGAAGCACTGGGATTCATCAACAATTAAGGAGGCAAAACATGACTAACAACGAAGAGTTATACAAGGTCGATGAGCTGAACCTCCTCGACTGTAAAAAGATACATTTCACTCACGAAAAAAGCGGATTCCTTACCCTTGAATATGAGGGTAAAACATATCACAAAACAGACCCCACAAGGCTCATACCATTCTTTTCAAAGACCACTTATATCAGCCTTTCATATGAGAGCGAGGAGCAGGAATTCAGGGAGATCGGCGTTATAAAGGACATGGCTGATCTAGACGAAGAACAGTACAATTTACTGGATAGTTTCTTGAAATACAAGTACTTCATGCCTGAGATACTCAAAGTGTACAATATACGCGATAATATGCAGGGCTCGATTTTCGTGAAGTCTCTGACGACTTCGGGCGAGAAAACTATTTGTGTCAAGGACTGGTATCAGAACTTCCGTATGCTTTCGGATAACTATCTGTACGTCAACGATGCAGACGGAAACAAGTATTTCTGCGAAGATATACACAAGCTTGACAAAAAGAGCCTTGCGGTGCTGGAAATGTTTACATAATATCAGGCATCAGGCAAAATAACATAGCAAAGGAGGCTGATAAACATGAAGCTTATCTTGAAGCTGCCGCCCGATAATGACGAAGGGATTGTATATTCACTGCCATTCGGATTCACGGAAAGCGGCGATAAATGTGACGGAATATTCGCTGTTACCGATAAAGATATCTGTATATACATAGACGGCAAGATCGAAGAAGTGTACAAAATATCGGACTTTACAGAATTTTATGTGCGCCGCGGAGTTGGAACTTCCATGATACAGGGCAAGAGCGCAAATGGCGAGGTGATCGGGCTGTGCGGATTTACACAGGACCTTTTCCCGCGTTACGGCGAAGTGGCAAAACTGCTGAGCCACTACATTCGCACAGGCGAACTTATCAGGGATACAGGCGCGGACGAGCCTGTTTGTCCGAAATGCGGTATGCCGCTGGAGGGCAGCAGCGAATGTGTTTTCTGCAAAAGCAAAACATCTACAATGCTGCGGCTGGTAAAAATGATACTCCCCTACCGCAAAAGTTTTATTATAGCACTTGTATGCACAGTGCTTTCTCAGTCGATACTTGTGACTTATCCTTACCTTGACAGGCTACTGATCGACAAATATGTTACCCCCAAAAACGAACATCTTGCGGGGATTATCCTGATAGCTTTATCAATGATAGGGCTGAGGCTGATAGAAGGTGTGTTCAACTATTTCAACATGAAGCACAGCTTTAAAGTATCACTGAACATTGGAAGGAATATCCGCGAATCTGTGTTCAGGAAATCTCAGCAGCTTTCGATGAATGCTATCTCGCGGCGCACGGCTGGAGAGCTTATAAACCGAATATCCAACGATGCGGCCAAACTGGAAGATTTCATAACTGCAAACGGCAAGGATGCTATCGTTGATATATTCTCTGTGTTAGTCATCGGAGGACTGCTTTTCGCCATGAACCCGAAGCTGGCACTTATGGCGGTGTTACCCATACCTTTTGTACTCATGCTTTCCAAAAAGCTCCACGAGATAATGGCTGTAAACTACACAAGAGTATGGAAATACAGCACACATCACGGTGAGCTGCTGCACGATATCCTCAATGGCATACGCGTGGTAAAGACTTACGGAAGTGAAAAACGTGAGGCTGTTCGCTACAATGATTGCTCGGAAAAGCTTGCGAGAATGAATATCCGCGCCGAAACAATATGGTATATGACAATGCCTTTTTCATGGTTCCTTATAACGGCAGGAAATTATTTTGTGCTGTATTTTGGTGGAAAAAGCGTTCTCGGCGAGACCATGAGCTTAGGTCAGCTGGTACAGTTCACCACATATGTTTCAATGCTTTACGGTCCTCTCAGCTGGTTCATATATATACCACGTACCTTTGCTGACGCATCAGTCTCAGCAGGTAAAATATTCGAGATACTGGATGAGCGTTCGGATATTATGGACAATGAGGATTCACGGGAGATAGATATCAACGGTGATATCGAATTCAGCGATGTAAGCTTCGGTTACAAAGCTTACGACCCTGTACTGAAAGAAATATCCTGCAAGATCAAAAAGGGTGAAATGATCGGCATTGTTGGACATTCGGGTGTTGGTAAATCCACGATGATAAATCTTATCATGCGTCTTTATGACTGCACCGAGGGCGAAATAAGCATCGACGGTGTCCCTATAAAAAATATCGCACAGAACAGTCTGCGTTCGCAGATAGGTGTAGTATTGCAGGAAACTTTCCTGTTTGACGGAAGTGTTTACGATAACATCGCTTACGCTGACCCGACGGCATCTTTTGAGGATATTATCCGCGCGGCTAAAACTGCTAACGCTCACGATTTTATAGTGAAACTCCCCGATGGCTACAACACAAAGGTGGGAAACAAGGGCTTTCAGCTTTCGGGCGGTGAACGTCAGCGTATCGCCATCGCAAGAGCTATACTCCGCGACCCGAAAATACTGATACTCGATGAAGCGACAGCTTCACTTGATACCAGAACTGAAAAGCAGATCCAGCAGGCCCTTGATCGCCTGACCGAGGGCAGGACAACCATAGCCATAGCACACAGACTATCAACACTTTCAAATGCAGACCGGCTTTTTGTGCTGGATAAAGGCAGACTTGCTGAAACAGGAACTCACAAAGAGCTGATGAGTCAGAAGGGCGTGTACTATAAACTTGTAATGGCTCAGCGCGAGACAACAAAGATGAGATCGGCGGTGTGATTTAAAAAAGCAAAAGACGAGGGGCTAAACTCCTCGTCTTTTGCTTTTATAGCTATTATTTCATGGATACAGTTTCCGAATAATCCGACTTTATGTATTGAAATATATTGGCTTATCAGTTCTTTCTTTTTCTGATAAGAAGTGCCGCACTGCCTATCAGGATCAAAGTTGCCAGCGTGCTGCCAATAACAGACTTACCTGTCTTGGGATTGCTGTTGGTGCTGTTTGAATTTGCATTTGCAGTATTGGCACTGCTTGAAGTGCTGACGGTCTTGGAAGAACTTTCCGATATAGAAGAAGACGATGATACTGCGCTTTCTGAAACAGATGAATCTGCTGCCGATGAAGATATGTCTGTATTTGATACACTCTCCGGTGCTGATTCGGTGGCTGATTCGACAGATACTGTGCTCTCGGGAGCATCTACTTCAGCTGAACTCAGGTCTTCTATAACGGCGGCAGCTGCCTGAGTTACGTGTATATAATTCTTGTGGCAGCCGGAACCCATCCAGCAAGTGAAAAGGATATCACCGGGCTCATCGGGGGTAAACTCATAGATAAAATTCTCGCCCTGCTGCAGAACAATATGACCTTCTTCCTTATTGTGAGTGTCAGTGCCGAATCCAAGACCGGGTATCTTTACAGTAGCGCCGCAGCCCCTTGGCTCGGTACCATCGGGAACGGAAACATACCACTGAACTGTCGTGCCTTCCTCAACGGTTATATCTGTGCTTGTCCACAGATCGGCATAATCGGTAACTACGACCTTGACATTTTCTGCCTGCTCGGCTGAAACTTCAAAAGCTGTATTCGCCGAAATTGCTGCTCCTGCGATCACAAATGATGCCAGCACTGCTACGCTGTTTCTGATAATTCTGTTCTTCATTTTTCTTTCCTCAACTTTCTTCAATTGATATTACTTTTATTACTTCATTTTCCAAAGTGCCCATGACAGTGACATAAAGTCCGTCAACGCGCTCTGTCTGTTCAAGATATTCAAGGGTGAGCTGCTGCCCTGCTTCATCGAACATATAAAATTTCCACGAACCATCCTCCTGCTGAATATCAAGACCGTATCCGCTTTCACGACAGCCCTCCATGAACATACAGTTCGTTTCGTGTATTGCTGGGTCTTCAATGTCGGAACAGCACTCGTCCATCAACACGCCGAAAAATGTATTATACTGTCCGCTGCTGACATCAGAAGTTTGGGACTTGACTTCCGTCTGCGGTTTTCTGACTTCGGCTACACTTGCATTTGCAGAAGCTCCGCAGCCCGAAAGAAGCAGCGCTGTAAATGCCGCTATGATCGTTTTTCTCATCAGAATGATCTCCTCATCTGATACCATTTTACTCCGCCGATCACAGAGCCCTCTGAAATGCCCTCATTGACAAATCCGAATCGCTCGTAAAAACCTATAAGAGATTCCTTGCAGGTGAGAACTGCACCACGCCTGCCCTCGGATTTTGCTATTGACAAAAACTCATTCATGAGTGTCTGCGCGTATCCTCTGCGCCTGTGATCGGGCAGGGTATCAAGACCGAAAATCATCTGCCATGAACCTTTTTCATTGTGCATTTCGGGCTTTGCGTACATCTCGTCCGTAAGATCGGGAATGTTTGTAACAAAGCCGTTGATGAACGAAATTATCTTATCGTTGTCATCGCAAAGCACAAGAAAATGATTCGGGTATTTCTTCAGCCGTGCACGGAACTGTTCAAGCCCCGCAGCCTGTTCTGGCGGAAAACAGGTACTTTCTATTGCCGCCAGTTCTTCAAGATCTTTTATATTTCCTTTACGCGATCTCACGTTTTATCCCCTCCTGTTTTGTCAAAACTCCCGCATCCATGCGGTATATCTTATGGGCAAAATCTGCCGCTGTGCTGTCGTGGGTGACTGCAATAACTGCCGTTCCCTGCTCAGCTGTTTTTTTAAGCAGTTCAAAAATCATCTGCGTGTTCTCATCATCAAGATCGTTTGTGGGCTCATCTGCAAATATCACTGAGGGCTTATTCACAAGCGCTCTCGCTATGGCAAGTCTTCTAAGTTCGCCGCCTGAAAGTTCATTGGGATATGCATCTTTCAGATTTTCAAGCCCCACCGTTTTCAGAATTTCTTCGACTTCATTATCGGGTATAATTTTGCCGATCAGTGCCGCGGGCAGGAGAAGATTTTCGAGAACTGTGAGCGCACCGAGAGAACTCTGACCCTGCGGGATATAGCCTATATTTTCAGCGCGGAACTTTGAAAGTTCACCGTCATTAAGAGTGAAAATATCCTTGTTTTCATATTTCACACTGCCAGAAGTCGGCTTGATAAGTCCCGAAAGGATATTCAGCAAAGTTGTTTTTCCGCTTCCCGAGCGACCAAAAATGACTGTAAGTTTACCGCTGTCAAACTCAGCCGATGTGGTTTTTACTGCTGTTACTTGGCGTTTTTTTCTGCCTTTTTTGATGTAGCTTTTGCTTATGTTTTCAGCGATGATATTCATGTCAGTCACCCTCTCTGAGTATATTTCCCGTATCCGCGCGGCTAAGGCTGTATGCTGAATATGCTGAGGATATCACACCTGTCAGCAGAACTGCCGCGGCGGCGATGACCGCATATCTGATATCGCTGAAAACATCAGGCGAAAGATACGGAAGTCCTGTGCGCTGTTCGATCAGACTGCCAAAGGGGAAGACTGTCACCGCCGTCAGCAGGATACCTGCGATTATCCCAACCACACATATGATAGTGCTTTCGGAAAAGACCTCTGCACCAAGCTGTCTGCGGGAAAAACCTATTGTGCGCATTATTGCAAATTCCCTTCTGCGGACACCCGCCAGAACCGAAAATGCCGCTGTAAGTATCACCGCTGCGAGTATCCAGACTGCGTTTTTTATTATGCCGATGCTTCCTGAAATTGCCGAAAGTCTGTCGGCTGTACCTGTTATCATCGAGCGGGTGCGGACAGCTTCAACACCGTCAACGTGAAGATTGATCTCCCCTGCCACCTGCGAAATATCGTAACCGTCCTTGACTTTTATATAAACCGAAGATATCACATCATCGGGACTTTGCTTTGACAGAACACCAATCCCCTTTTCCATTGATGCCTTTATCAGAGTGCGTACTGTTTCGGGGGTGGTATAGATAGCCGTGTCAAGTCCTGTACCCGTAGCATCAAGCTTGCCAACTGCCTTGCAGTCAACGCCGTAAAGTTTCAGTGTGTGACCGACTTTTGTGGAGAGAGATGAACCGACGATTATCTCATTCTCGCCTAGTTTGCCGTCATAGCACTGTTTCAGCCACGGCTTTATTGAAAAATCGGAATCTTCATCAAAACCGATTATCTGAACCTGTACCGAACAGCATTCTGCATTTGCAGAAACCAGGAAGTACTGCGGCGAGGTGAGTTCAACACCCTCTATCGACGCTATTTGCTCCTCTATGGACTTATCCATATAAAAATATCCCGGAGTACCCTGAAGAAGCATGTTTTCAAGTTCGAATTTAGCTTCTGCATCTTCGGGAACGACAATTATATCTGCACCCAGCCGCTGTTCTAGGCTTTCAAGACCGTTCTTCATGCTTGCCGCCGCCACCGAACCGCCGAAAAGTGCGATGGTCATAAGTGCCGCGATAAGCACAAGTGCGCCTGTCCTGAATGGCTTTTTCACAAGATTTTTCAGCGGCAGAGTTTTCAGTTTCATTTATCTTTCTCCATTCTTTTCAGGTTCGTCGCAGCATCTATAAGGGAGACCACAGCAAGCAGTGATGCTGTTACGGTAACGGCAGGTCTGAACACCGTGTGACAGCGCATGGTCTTCATCATGCAGAGATTTATTGCAGTTGAGGGAATAAATATCACTGCCGACGCGAGAGTGAATATGCTTATGGCAATACCCGTCTTTATTCCATTTTGCCGAATAAACATCTTGACAAGTGCCTGAAGTACCAGAACTATGCCAATAAGTGCGACCGCATTTTGTGCCCAGTGACAAGCCATATGTCTGCCCTCTTCCGAATCGCAGGCTCTGAAAAATGTCAGCGAGCCTATGGTCAGCAGCAGTGACAAGACCAGTTCTGCTGTGTCATATATTTTTTCTTTCATTAAAATTCTTCTTCCTCAGATCATATACTCGGGCTGAGGCTGTGCCTGAGCAAGTTCAAAATGCTCGAGTATGGATTTTCTCATAGCCAGGAATTCCGAACCGCCGCGATGACGTGGTCTTGGGAGATCAACATCGATTATCTTGCTGATCTTTCCGGGACGCGGGGTCATAATTACTATCCTGTCGCTGAGATATATTGCCTCGTCGATATCATGGGTGACGAGTATCATGGTGATGCCGTTTTCTTTCCAGAGTTCAAGTATCTTATCCTGAAGATCGGCGCGGGTGAAAGAATCCAGCGCACCCATCGGTTCATCAAGGAGAAGTGCTTTCGGTTCGTTGATAAGTGCTCTTGCTATGGCGACACGCTGTGCCATTCCGCCTGATATCTGGTGGGGATAGGATTTTTCAAAACCGTCAAGACCCACCATTGAGATATATCTGCCTATTTTGTCTTTGTTCTTTTTGTAGACTTTGCGTGCTTTCAGACCGTAGGCTATATTGTTCTCCACATTCAGCCAGGGGAACAGACCGCCCTGCTGGAAAACATATCCGCGTTCGGGAGAAACGTCTGTTATTCTGCTGCCGTCTATGGTAAGTTCACCCGACTGTGGTTTATCAAGACCTGCTATCAGACGAAGCAGTGTGGTCTTTCCGCAGCCTGAGGGTCCTATTATGGAAATGAACTCACCGGGTCGGATATCAAGGTCAACATTATATAATGCGTTGACTTTGTTACCCTCGGCATCGGTATATATTCTGTTGACGTTGTTTACAGATATTGTACTGCTCATTTTTTCAGCACTCCTTCCTGCCAGCGCAGTGCACGCTTCTGGATACGTCCTATTATGTGATTTATCAGCGAGAACAGCACTGCCATTATGACGATAGCTGCCAGCACTTTGTAATATGCGCTCCATACTTTCGACTGGTTTATGTAGTAGCCAAGTCCGCCGGGCTGACCAAGCATCTCACTCATGACGAGGGTAGTGAAAGCCATGGCATTTGCTGAACTTATGCCTGTGAAGATATCGGGCATCGCGTGGGGTATTGCAACGTTGAATATCAGACCTACCTGAGAGCTTCCGAGTATCCTTGCGGCTTCATAGTTCTGCTTAGGTGTTGACTGTATGCCCTGAGCTGTAAGAAAAGCTATCTGGAACCATGCACATATCACTATGAGGAATACTGCTGCTGTGAATGAATTAGGCAGTAAAGTCAGCGCAAATGGCATCCATGCAACTGCGGGGACAACTCCTGTTATTTTCAGTATCGGGAATACCCAGTAATAAACTTTCGGGAACCAGCCGATAAGTATGCCTGTACCTACTCCGAGGAGTACACCGCAGGAGAATCCGGCTGCGTATAATCTGAGGGAATAGAGAGTGTTCTGCACCACATACTCGCCGTCGGCAAGATATGCTTCGATGACCTGAGCAGGTCCCGGGAAGAAAGGCTGTGCGAACACCTGGGTTTTTGTTCCGCCGATATCCCACACAGCAAGAGCTATACCCAGAGCAAACCTGAATGCTGCGGCTTTGCAGAATTTTCTGCGCTTATCCTTATCTTTCAGCGACACGATACCAACGCCTAAGAATACCAGTATCAGTGCAGCCAGCAGGAATATATATGCATCGTTTATATTAAGGCTGATGCTGAGACCGAGTGTATTTATAACGTAGGTCTTGAATTCGACTGCCGCTTTCTGCGGGAATACCAGATTTACTATTATCGCAGCAACAAAACCCGATATGGTGAGCAGTGCTTTCAGGGCATAATAGCCGTTGTGCCTGTATCCCCATTTCACTTTCTTTTCGGCAGTCGGCTTTTCCTTTTCAGCTGCACTTTGCAGGCTGCCCTTTAAAGCTATCTGTCCATTCATACGTTACCGTATCTCCTCTCTTTACTGATTACTATTTTACTTCAACTTTCTGATAAATGTCCTTTGCGAACTGGTCGGGGTCGCTTTTGAGGTAGCCTATCTTTGCCAGACCGTCAACGAAGTACTTTACGTCCTCTTCAACGTGAGTATCCCAGTTTTCATCATGCTCGGCAGCTGACGGGAAACCGTAGCTCTTTATCAGTTCAACTGCAAGTTCCTTGTCCTCGATGGAAGCGTAGTTCTTATTGATTATGATATCTACCGCTTCTTCGGGATTTTCGTATATCCACTCCTGAGCCTTGCGGTATGCTCTGAGGAGAGCAGCTACTTCTTCGGGGTCTTCTTCAAGTATCTTATTAGATGCGTAGAGGAAGCAGCAGAAGTGATCTGCGAAATATGGGTCTGTGCCGAGGTCGAAAAGTATGCGGACATCGCCTGCTTTTTCGTGGATAGAACCAAGCGGATCCCAGAGGGCTGCTACATCTATCTCACCGCTTGCCAGCGCCTCAAACTCCAGATTGCCATCGGAGTAAGGCAGGAATGTTACTTCACCGTCAGAAGGGTCAGCGGAGATGCCTGCATTTTCAAGCCAGAGAGATGCCACCTGATGAGGTGTGCCGCCTATCTCGTCAACTCCAATCTTTTTACCTTTCAGGTCTTCAACTGACTTGATATCGGAATCGGGATTGACCGCAAACTTGATACAGCCCTCATGCAGACCGTCGACTACTTTTACGTTTATGCCGTTCTCGATAGAGGGGAAGAACTGGAAATCTCCGTTTACTATTGGGATAGAACCGTTGTTGAGACCAATTTTTCTTGTTTCAAAATCAGCAGAAATGAGAGTTACATCAAAGCCCTCTTCTGCAAAATAGCCATTCTCATAAGCTATATAGATAGGTGCGCCGCAAAGGGCACCGTCCTTGCCGGGGATATCTATCTTGCCGTATTTGAAATCGCCTGTGCTTTGTGCGGTGTTGTTATCAGCACCCTTTTTTCCATTATCAGAACTTCCCTGCTCGCTTACTGAGCACGATGTCAGCATAATTGCCGATGCCATTATTGCTGCAAAAATACTTTCCTTTTTCATTTCCAAAACTCCTTTGTGTTTGCTATCGTTTTTGCGATGACTAAAGTTTATACGAAAACAGGGCAAAAGTCAATTTGGAAATGTGATAACGTTGTCTTTTTCTTTGCTGTAAATGCCATTATGTATGCCATTTATGGGGTCAGTTTGTATCAGATATCTTGATATTTTTGATTTTTTCTGCCATTAGTGATAACGATATCTTCTCCGAAAACAAAGGGTTTCGTACAGTCATTTAGTCACAAAAATATTTCACAAGAAGTGATTTTCGTGAAATGATAAGAATACGTTATCGTAAAACAGGTTTGCTATAAAAGATATTTATAACGGTTAATAGACGGCGGATATCGGCTGAAATAACATGAGATCAGGTGAAATATAAGATAGAAAAATTCGCGAAAAAATTTAAAAACAGCTATTGACAGGGTCGGAAAAATGTGTTATAATCTAAAAACATACTAAACATATATGAAAACTATAATAAAAGGAGTGCGAGCTTATGCCAATTAGATTAAAAGAAACACTGCCCGTTATTGAAAAGCTGAAAAAGGAAAACATCTTTGCAATGACTGAAGAACGCGCGATGCATCAGGATATAAGAGAGCTTAAAATAGCTGTGCTGAATATAATGCCCGACAAGGAAGAGACAGAGCGACACCTTCTGCGCCTGCTTTCCAATTCACCTTTGCAGATCGAAGTTACCTTTATAAGGCTCACAACTCATAAATATAAGAATACGCCCATGAGCTATCTGCTGAAAAACTATCTTCCCTTTTATCAGATAGAGCACAAGTATTATGATGGACTGATAATAACAGGTGCGCCTGTTGAAAAGCTTGCTTATGAGGATGTGGATTACTGGGGTGAGCTTTCGGCGATATTTGAATGGAGCAGGATACACGTAACCTCAACACTGTATCTGTGCTGGGCGGCTCAGGCTGGGCTTTACTATCACTACGGTGTGCCAAAGTATGATCTTGATAAAAAGCTTTCCGGTATATTCAGGCACACTGTAACAGATACAAGCAACGAACTGGTTAGAGGATTAGACAAGAATTTCTATGCTCCTCATTCGAGATATACAGGCATCAGCAGAGATGAGATACTTAAGGTCAATGAGCTGTCCATAATCGCAGAATCCGATGAAACAGGTGTTTATATCGTTTCTGACGGCGGAAAGAACATATTCGTGAACGGTCACCCTGAGTATGATCTTTACAGGCTGGCGGAGGAATATATCCGTGATACCGACAAGGGTATCTCGCCTGATATACCGAAGAATTATTTCCCCGATGATGACCCTGACAAAGAACCCGAGAGCCGCTGGATATCGGCTTCGAGCCTGCTGTTCTCAAACTGGCTGAACTATTTCGTTTATCAGATAACACCTTATGAATTCTGATATACAGCGCGGACAATGTTGAGTTGTCCGCGCGTTTTTTATGTCATTTATAAAATATTGCAGTGTTAACAATTCGTTTACAACAATTCATATTGACATTATAGGAATAATATGATATAATCTATATATCATATTGATTTAATAGGATTAATTTCAGAACATGAACCTGAATGATAAGGTCACATAATAACAGCTTCTGTATCAAGGAGGACAAATGAAGAATCAGCTTATATATAAAGGAAATTTCGGATTGGAACGCGAGACTTTGCGTGTAGATAAAAACGGCAGACTTTCACAGACGGCGCATCCCTTTGAGGATGACGGCGAGATAACCCGCGACTTCTGTGAAAATCAGATAGAGCTGGTAACTCCTGTTTGTTCAAGCATTGATGTTGTAATGAAAGAGCTTGAACGTCTGGATAAAAAAGTGAGAAAAACTCTTGATGATATGGATGAGCGAATCTGGCTTTACAGCAACCCGCCGCATTTTTCGGACGACAGTGAGATACCAGTTGCTGATTTCAAAGGCGATCTTTCAGGCAAGCGTTTCTACCGCGAAAAGCTGGAGATACGCTACGGAAAAAGGCTGATGCTCTTTTCGGGAATACATTTCAACTTCTCTTTCGATGACGAATATCTGAAAAGTATATCGTCAGGTGAGGATTTTTCCGAATTCAAAAACAGTTTCTATCTCAGGCTGTACAAACAGCTCAGCAGACACAGCTGGCTGCCGCTGCTGCTTACTGCCGCAAGTCCGGTATATGACCGTTCACTATATGAAGACGGCGCAAATGGCGCTGAGGTGAGCAGATATTCTTCCATAAGAAGCAGCGAGAGAGGCTACTGGAATAGCTTTGTACCGACCCTGAAATTTGACAGTCTTTCAGCATATGTTGACAGTATACAGAAGTATGTTGACGAGGGAAAGCTGTTTTCGGCAAGTGAGCTGTATATGCCCATAAGGCTGAAACCAAAGGGTGAGAACAGTATCGAGAATTTTGCAAATGGTGTCAGCCACATCGAGCTGAGAATGTTCGATCTCAACCCGCTGGAGCCGCAGGGTATCAATGCAAATGATCTTCGTTTTGCTCATCTTCTGGCAGTATATCTTTCGGAACAGCCTGATTTTGAATACACCGATGAATTGCAGATCCGGGCTGTACATAATCACAGAAATGCCGCACTGCTTGACCTTGAAGGAGTGACCATAGACGGTATCCCGATACTTGAACGTGCGGAGCAGATACTGGATAAAATGTCGGAGCGTTTTTCTGATAATGCAGAATATCTCAATGTTATAGCATATGAAAAAACAAAACTCAGTGACCGCCTGTGCAACAGGATCATCAATGAAAAGATCTACGGATAGAAGGTGATACAGATGTGTGAACTTATCGGCTTTTCTGCCGCCAGACCAACAGATATCAAAGAACAGCTAAAAGAATTTTACTCTCACAGTGCAAGCAACCCTCACGGCTGGGGAATAATGTACGGTGACAGGCTGATAAGAGGATGTGAACGTGCATCTGACAGCGCTGCTGTTGAACGGCTGGTGAAAACGATCGAAGACCAGACAACTACTCTCGGGCATATAAGATTTGCTACTGTGGGTTCGATAAAGCTTGAAAACTGCCACCCTTTCACGGGTCGAGATATCACCGGCAGACAGTGGACGCTTATCCACAACGGTACGATATATTCGGGCAGCAGACTGATACCATATCTTAACAATCAAAGCGGTGATACCGATTCGGAAAGATTATTCTTATTCCTGATGGATACACTGAACAGTGCTCAGCAGAATGGTGAACTTTCTCAGAAAGAGCGCTGCGAACTTGTGGATAATTTCATTCAGGAGATGTCACACAAAAACAAGCTGAACCTCATGATATATGACGGCGAGCTGATTTATATACATAAAAATATGAAAGACACAATGCTGTATCGTAAACTGGGTTCAGGATATATATTCGCAACAACAGCCCTTGACAATGGTGAATGGGATGACGTACCTATTGCTCAGCTGCTGGTATACAAAGACGGAGAACAGGTATACATCGGCAGGCAGCATGACGGGATATTCATACCAAGTCTGCAATATATCAAGGCGATGGACGCTATGCATATCTGAACACATATCCTATATACAAGTCTTTCGGAAATAGTTTTTGGCGCTCATCGAGACAATACTACCGATGAGCGTTTTAGTTTATACGGTGAAAAGGAGAACAGTATGACACTTCAACAGATAAATTACGCACTTATGATAAGCGAGAGCGGTTCAATGAATAAGGCGGCGGACAAGCTGGGGATATCTCAGCCGACACTTACAAACGCAGTACGTGAACTTGAACGCGAGATAGGCGCAGAGATTTTCCTGCGCACACCAAAGGGCGTTGTACCCACTGCAGAGGGCGAGGAATTTCTTTGCAGCATCGGACAGCTTTACAGGCAGTACGAACTTGTCTGCGAAAAATATATCAACAAGGATATGAAGCGAAAATTCGGTGTATCTACCCAGCATTACTCCTTTGCGGTAAGTGCGTTCATCGAGACCGTAAAGCAGTTCGGCACACTTGAATTTGAATTCGCAATAAGAGAGACTGAGACACTGAATATCATACACGATGTTGGAAGCCTGAAAAGCGAGATCGGAGTTTTGTATATCAGTTCATTCAACCGAAAGCCCATAACAAAACTGCTTGAAGAAAACGAACTGGAATTTACAGGGCTTATAAAATGCCGAGCTTATGTATATATGTGGCGCGGGCACCCTCTTGCCGGCGAGGAATCTATCGGGCTTGAACAGCTTGCGCCGTATCCTTGTCTTTCATTTGAACAGAACGGAAGCAACGGATATCTATTTGCCGAGGAGATACTCAGCGAGAATATCTATCCCCGAATGATAAAAGCGACTGACCGCGCCGCTATGGGTGAGCTTATGAAAACACTGTACGGATATACACTGTGTTCGGGAATACTCTGCGAGGAAATGAACGGCAGTGATTATGTTGTTGTACCATTCCGTGAGGACAGCGAAAATCACAATACAGTTATGGAGATAGGATATATCAGAAAGAAGCATGGAGCTCTCAGTGAGATAGGAGAAAGGTATATCGAGGAGCTGAAACTGAGTCTGCAAAAGAATGCTAAGCCCGAGCCGATAAACACTGTTTATCAGGACTAATAAAGATGTTTTATAGCTAGCGCTATTTGTGATAACGTATTCTTATTATTTTACCAATGATATATCATATGTCTACAAATAGAAGGTAATATATGCCGAAAACCCCCGAATCTGCGTATAGATAACGTTGTCACGTTTTCGATGAACCGGACTATTTCTATACTTAAAACAGTGTATTTCGATACCCAAAACGAACGTGAAATCACCATATTTCAGCGAGTGCATGACAACGATATCACCTTTTATCGTTGACCTTTTCACTGTTTTCGGGTAAACTGTAAACATCGAAAACAAAACAACACCGAAAGGAAGATCATTATGGCAGATTTAAGATTTGATACCAAGAAAATAAAGGCAGGTTACAGTCCTCTGGATAACAACCTTGCTATCTCGCCCCCTATATATCAGACAGCGGCTTACGATTTCAAGAATACCGAGCACGCGCAGAATCTTTTTACATATAAGGAAGCGGGATATCTTTACACACGTGTGGGCAACCCCACTGTTAATTACTTCGCTGAGAGAGTAAAGGCTCTTGACGGCGCAAAAAACGCTGTTGCAGTAGGTTCGGGTATGGCGGCTATAAGCTACACACTGCTGAATCTGGCAGTTGGCGGCGGAACGATACTTGCTTCACCTTACGTTTACGGCGGAACGATAGATGCTTTTGACAGACTGTTCCCCGAATTCGGTGTAAATATCAAGCTCACCGATGCTATTCTTGACCCCGCAAAACTGGACGCTGAGATAACAGACGATGTTAAGGCGATATATGTTGAATCTATCAGCAATCCTAATGCTTATCTGCTGGATATCGATGCTATATCCGAAGTTGCGCACAAGCACGGCGTACCTGTTGTAGTTGATAACACCCTTGCAACACCTTACCTTTACAGACCACTCGAACACGGTGCTGATATCGTTGTATATTCCGCAACCAAGGCGCTGACAGGTCACGGCAATATCATCGCGGGTCTTATACTTGACAACGGCGATATGTCACTGTACACCAAGGAGAGATATCCTCAGTTCTACAAGCCCATAGTAATGCTGGGCGGAAAAGCACCTGCGGATATCTTCCCCGATAACTTCTTTATATTCCGTGCAATACTCGTTTACCTGAACCTGCTGGGCGCTGCGCTCTCACCTCAGGATGCATATCTTGGTATCATCGGTCTTGAGACACTTTCAGAGCGAGTTGCAAAGCAGTCAAGAAATGCTGCTAAGATAGCTGCATATCTTGAAAGCTCCCCTGCTGTTGAATGGGTTCGTCACCCAAGCCTTGCTAGCTACAAGTTCAAGGAACTGGCTGACAAGCATCTTACAAACGGCGGCGGCGGAGTGCTGTCCTTCGGCATAAAGGGCACTCCCGAGCAGGAGGCTGAGTTCCTTAACAACATCAAGCTTTTCCACTATCATGTAAACCTCGGTGACGCACGTTCTCTCATAGTTGACTCGCCTAATACAACTCACTCCGAGCTGACCGAGGATGAGTTCAAGCTGGCTGAGATACCGCGCAATCTGATTCGTATTTCTGCAGGCTTAGAGGATGCTGACGATCTCATCGAAGACCTCGAACAGGCTTTCAAGGCGGCAGGACTGCTGTAATAATTCTGATATCGTGACATCTCCGTAATATACGGAGATGTCTTTTTTGTGACAACGTAATCACAGAAAATTAACAAATAACCTAGTTGACAAGTAGGAGATAAAATGTTATAATCATATATATCAGATAGGATTACATATATTTCACAAAGGGGAGCAAAAATATGTCTCTGAAAGAAATAGCAAAAATGACAGGAGTATCGGTATCTACCGTGGGCAGGATACTCAGCGACCCGAACCACAAATGTTCCAGTGAGGAAGTAAGGCAAAGGGTCATAGAAGCTGCCCGTGAGATAAACTATATCCCGAATGCCAATGCCCGTTCCCTGAGAGCAGGCGGCAGGAATGAGGACAGGATATATCATATAAATATCCTTGTTACCCACTTGGGCAGCGGTGCAGCAGACCCATTCTATGATGAGCTGCTGATGATACTTGAAAAAGAACTTAGAAACAGCAGCTGTATAGTCAACAACGTATGGCATCGAAGTGAGTTTTCAGATGAGAAGATAATACAGAGCGACAGGCTCCAGAATCTGGTGGAAGAGCTTTACCGAGACAGTACGCACAAGTCAGACGGACTTATTATCATCGGCAAGGCAACGAGCCGTGCTCTGAAACAGCTGAAGACCAAGGAAAAGAATATCGTTTCGATAAACCGAAACTCGACGAATTATGAAGTCGATGAGGTGCTTTGCGACGGCAGCAGAATAGCCCGCACAGCGATCGCATATCTTGCAAAGCTTGGTCACACGAAGATAGGTTATGTTGGTGACTGCCACAACGAATCGAGATTTAACGGATATCAGGCGGCGATGACCACATTTCATCTGTCCCCGGATATTGATTATATCTACGACACTACACCGAATGAAGCCAATGGCATAGCGGCTCTGGAATACTTTTCGGGACTGGCTGATCCGCCATCGGGTATATATTGTGCAAATGATATCCTTGCGGTGGGTATGCTGAAAGCTCTAAACCGACGAAGATCAAAGATATATTCACCATCCATCATATCCAATGATGATATCGACGCGGCACAGTACACCAAGCCCATGCTGACAACGATATCACTGCCTAAAAACGAGATGGTGCGCTTTTCGCTGATGCTATTGCTTGACCGCATCAAAGGCGGACACAGGATAATCTCGCGACTGGAAGTTGAAGGTACGCTGATAATACGCGAAAGCTGCCGTCCTTACGGGGAATTGAACGAACCTGAATACTACATATGAGAACGTGACAACGTTATCATATTTAGGTGTTGACAAATTGCAGAATATGTTGTACAATATAGTCACGATATAAATCATACTATACAGATATGAATGATATGAAAGGAAGTATGGACTATGAGCTACAACAATATTGAAACTGCGCTGATACACGGCGGTATATCAATAGATGAAAGAACAGGTGCTGTTAACGTTCCCATCTATCAGACATCCACATTCAAGCAGGACGGTCTGGGAAAGATGCGAGGATATGAGTATTCAAGAACAGGCAATCCCACAAGAGAAGCTCTTGAAGCACTTATCGCAGAGCTTGAAGGCGGTCACGCAGGATTTGCTTTTGCCAGCGGTCTTGCTGCTGAAACTGCAGTTCTCAGCCTGTTAAACTCAGGTGACAGAGTGCTGATATCTTCAAATGTTTATGGTGGCACATTCAGATTGCTTTCCAAGATATTCAATCACTTTGAAATAAACTATACTATATCGGATACAGAGAATCCCGAGGCTTTTGAAAAGGATATCACACCAGATGTGAAAGCTGTTCTGATAGAAAGCCCTGCAAATCCTCTGATGACCATAACCGATATCCGCGCAATATCTGAGATAGCTCACAAACACGGTCTTCTCGTAATCGTGGACAACACATTCATGACACCATATTTACAGAGACCTCTTGAACTTGGTGCTGATATCGTTCTTCACAGTGCTACAAAATATCTCGGCGGACACAGCGATGTCGTTGCAGGTCTGGCAGTAGTTAAAACTCAGGAGCTTGCGGAAAAGCTGGCATTCATACAGAATTCCACAGGCGGTGTGCTTCCTCCATTTGACAGCTTCCTGCTGATAAGAGGTATCAAGACACTGGGTGTTCGTCTTGACAGACACGTTGCAAATGCTGAAGCTGCTGCAAAGTATCTCACAGAGCATAAGGCTGTAAAGAGCGTTCACTACCCGGGACTTCCTACTGATAAGGGATATGAAGTCAACAAGCGTCAGGCTAAAAACGGCGGCGTGATGATATCCTTTGAACTGAAGGACAACTACGATATCAACACATTCTTCGAGAGCCTTAAGCTGATCACATTGGCTGAAAGTCTCGGCGGTGTTGAATCACTGGTATGCCACCCCTCAAGCATGACGCATGCTTCGATACCCGAAGAGATTCGCAAAAAGGTAGGCATAACCGATGGTCTGATAAGGCTTTCAATAGGTATTGAGAATATTGATGACATTCTGAACGACCTTGAACAGGCGATCACAAAAAGTGAGGTAAAGTAATATGCTGTATGAAAATATGCATGACCTTATCGGTCACACACCACTGGTCAGGCTGACAAATATGGGGGTCTCCCCCGATATACATATTTATGCCAAGCTTGAAATGTATAATCCCTCGGGAAGCGTCAAAGACCGCATTGGTGAATACATGGTCAAGGCAGCCGAAAAAGAGGGTCTTCTAAAAAAGGGCGGTACGATAATCGAAGCTACCGCAGGCAACACGGGACTGGGAATTGCATTCGCAGCACTCGGAAGAGGTTACAGAGTGATCTTCACCGTTCCGACGAAGTTTTCCGCTGAAAAGCAGGCGCTGATGCGAGCGCTTGGTGCGGAGGTTATAAATACTCCCCGTGCTGAGGGTATGCTTGGTGCAGTACGCAAGGCTGAAGAACTGAAAGCTCAGATACCTGATTCGATATCTCTTGAACAGTTCAAAAACCCCAACAATCCTCTGGCACACTACGAGGGCACAGGCAAGGAGATATTCGATGACCTTAACGGAGATATCGATTATCTGGTTGCAGGTGCAGGAAGCGGCGGTACTTATTCAGGTATCGTCAGATATCTTAAAGAACACGGCAAAACAGTCGGTATCCTCGCTGATCCCGAAGGCTCGACCATAGGAGGCGGCGAACACTCCGATTACAACATCGAGGGTATCGGCAATGATTTTATCCCTGATACGATGGATATAAGTCTTGTGGATAAGGTCATAAAAGTCAACGATGAAGAAGCTTTTTCAACAGTACGCGATCTCGCAAGGAACGAGGGCATAATCGCAGGATCGTCTTCGGGCGCGGCTGTGGCAGCAGCTTTGAAGCTGGCTAAAACTATTGAAAAGGGAAATATCGTAGTCGTACTCCCAGACAGAGGCGACAGATATTTTAGTACAGGATTATTCGGATAGCGGTGAGTTAATGGTTTTTAAAATAGCATTTGCAAGCTCCGACGGAGTTAAGGTAGACAGTCATTTCGGTGCGGCGGAACGGTTTTATATCGCAACACTGGACATTGAAAAAGAGGAATATGACATAACAGGTCAGATAGAAGTTCGCCCCCCTTGCAACGGCGGATGGCACGAAGTTTCAAAATTCGGCGCAGTGCTCGAACAGCTGAGCGATGTATCTGCCATAGTTGCACAAAGAATAGGTCCCGGGGCAAAGAAGTATATTGAAGAAAACAACAAGGCTGTTTATCAGATACCGCTTGAAATCGAGCAGGCGATATGTCTGCTAATGGAAGAAAAACAATGGGAGGTGGACAAATGGCGATCTCATACGAAGAGCTGACTACAAAGCATCCATGCTTTGCAAGAGGCGAGAAAAACGGTTCGGGACGAATACATCTTCCCATAAGCCCGAGCTGCAATATCGAATGTAGATTCTGCGAACGCAGTTTCAACAACTACGAGATCCGACCGGGTGTCAGCAGAACAGTAATAACACCGGAAGAAGCTTTAGATGCTATCAAAAGGGCGCTTGAGGTCTGTCCCGATATACACGTTGCGGGAATAGCAGGACCGGGCGATACGCTTGCAAGTCCATATGCACTGGAAACTTTCAAGCTGATAAAAGAGGAATATCCCGAGCTTGTGAAATGCATGAGCACCAACGGACTTCTGCTTGCTGAAAAGGCACAGGATATCCTGGATGTGGGGATAGATTCACTCACGGTAACGGTTAACGCAGTTGATCCCGAGATCGAAGCTAAACTCAATGATGGTATCATCTGGCACGGCAAGCATTATACAGGTGTAGAAGCCGCAGAGATACTTATCGAACAGCAGCTTAAAGGTATAAAGATACTCAGTGATGCGGGTATGACACTAAAAGTCAACACGGTATTCGTTCCCGAAATAAACGGCGACCATATCGAAGAAGTTGCAAGAACAGTTGCCGAAGCGGGTGCTACGATATACAATATTATACCGCTGATACCAAATCACAAGTTGAAAGACTGCCGCGAACCAGACTGCATGGAACTTGAAAGAGCGATACTGAAAGCATCGAAGTATATAGATGTATTCAGACATTGTCAGCGGTGCCGTGCAGATGCAGTCGGAATACCCGGCGGCAAGGATTACGGCGAAGAGATATATCAGAACCTGCAGAGATTGACAAGAAAAGATACATTCTCACACGGATAAAATACCATATGAAATATATGAGTAAATCTTAAAATACCATATACGGTATTTAATATATAAACTATTATTTGAAATGAGGTAAAGTAAAATGGCTAAGGAATTAAGACAGATTGCAATATACGGTAAGGGTGGTATCGGTAAGTCCACCACAACACAGAACCTTACAGCAGGACTTGTTGAGCGCGGAAATAACGTAATGGTTGTAGGATGCGACCCTAAGGCTGACTCCACCAGACTTCTGCTGGGCGGTCTGCATCAGAAGACAGTTCTGGATACTCTGAGAGATCAGGGCGAGGACGAGATCGAGCTGGACGCAATCCTGAAAGAAGGCTTCATGGGCACAAAGTGCGTTGAGTCAGGCGGACCTGAGCCCGGCGTAGGCTGCGCAGGACGCGGTATCATCACATCTATCGGTCTGCTTGAGAGACTGGGTGCATATACCGAAGATCTGGATTATGTATTCTATGATGTACTTGGTGACGTTGTCTGCGGAGGTTTCGCAATGCCTATACGTGAGGGCAAGGCTAAGGAGATATACATAGTTGCATCGGGCGAGATGATGGCTCTGTATGCAGCGAACAATATATCAAAGGGTATCGCTAGATATGCAAGACAGGGCGGAGTTCGTCTGGGCGGTATCATATGCAACTCCAGAAACGTTGACCGTGAGGCTGAACTGGTAAGAGCATTCGCTAAGGAACTGGGCACACAGATGATACACTTTGTTCCCCGTGATAACGATGTTCAGCGTGCAGAGATACGCAAGAAGACAGTTATCCAGCACTTCCCCGAGTCCAAGCAGGCTGACGAGTACAGAGCACTTGCAGAGAAGATCGAGCAGAACGATATGTTCGTAATACCCAAGCCCATGACTCAGGAAAGACTTGAAGAGATACTTGTTGAGTATGGTCTGATGGACGATCTGAAGGACGATTATAAGATCTAAGATAATTCATAATTCACAATTCATAATTCATAATTACTGACATGGATCAATGCTTTGTGTTTTTATCATAACTTACTTGATACTCTGATTTTATCAGAATAACAAAAATAAGAATAGGAGTTTTGATAATGAGTAAAGTTAATTTGAATATACCCGAGGTCGAGATTCGTGAGATACGTCTCAATTCGATCACGGGATTTCAGGGAACTGCAAAGGAGCTTGTAGATGCTTGCTCTGCCTGCGGCGGAAAAATGAAGGACAAGAACCGTTCTTTCAGCCAGTGTCTCGGATGCGGCACATCAAACGCTGCCTGCACACTGACACTTATACAGGACGCTGCGATAATCTCTCACGGTCCTGTCGGATGTTCAACTTGTCTGCATGAGTTTGCTTTCACATATCGCGTGAACGCATATCTCAGACAGCTTGACCACCCCACACAGAGAAAGATATACTCTACCAACTTGGAGGAAAAAGATACGATCTACGGTGGCAGCAAGAAGCTTGAAGCTGCTATCCGTGAGGTACACAAACGTGCTAAGCCCAGTGCGATATTTGTTATAACCACCTGTGCGGCAGGTATCATCGGTGACGACGTTGAGAGCGTTACCAATGCTGCTCAGAAAGAACTTGGCATACCTGTAGTTGCTGTATTCTGCGAGGGCTTCCGTTCAAAGATGTGGACATCGGGCTTTGATGCAGGATATCACGGTATTGCAAGAAAGATCATCAAGCCCGCAAGACAGAAGAGAAATATCATCAATGTTATAAACTTCTGGGGCAGCGATATTTTCCGCGAGTGGTTTGCAGAATTCGGTTATGAGCCTAACTATATCACACCATTTGCAACTGTGGACAGCCTGAGCTATTCAAGTGAAGCTGCTCTGACAATACAGGCATGTTCGACACTTGGTTCATACCTAGGTGCGGCTCTGGAGCAGCAGTTCGGAGTGCCTGAGATACGCAATTCACCTCCTTACGGCATTGCACAGACCGATCGCTGGTTCAGAGAACTGGGTCAGATAATCGGCAAGGAAAAGGAAGTAGAAGAATTCCTGAAGCGCAAAAAGGAAGAATATATGCCCAAGATCGAAGTTCTCCGCGAGAAACTAAAGGGCAAGACCGCATATGTTACCGCAGGTGCTTCACACGGCCATTCACTGCTGGCTCTGCTGAAAGAGCTGGGCATGGAACCTCAGGGTGCTGCGATATTCCATCACGATCCTCAGTATGATAATGAGGATGAGCGTGCTGATACTCTGAGACATACGGTATCGGATTACGGTGATGTGCCTAACTACAACGTCTGCAACAAGCAGGAATTCGAGCTTGTTAACGTACTCAACCGCATCAAGCCCGATATACTTCTGGCTCGTCACGGCGGCATGACCCTCTGGGGCGCAAAGCTTGGTATACCATCACTGCTGGTGGGCGATGAGCATTTCGGTATGGGCTATGAAGGTCTGGTAAATTACGGCGAGCGCATACTCGAAACTATCGAGAACGATGAGTTCGTAAAGAACCTGGCTAAACACTCAGCTAACCCTTACACTAAGTGGTGGCTGGATCAGGAGCCTTACACATTCTTGGGAAAGTAAAGGAGAAACAAATATGGCAGGATTGATTGAACAGGAGCGCTACACCTGTGCCATAGGCGCATTACAGACAGTAGTAGCTATTCCCCGCGCTGTACCGATACTTCACTCGGGTCCCGGCTGCGGAGTTATGATAAAAGGCTTTTTTGAGCGTTCGTCAGGTTACGCAGGCGGTGAAACTGCACCCTGCACGAACTTCAGCGAAAAGGAAGTTGTGTTCGGCGGAACTGACAGACTTCGCAATATAATCAAGAATACCTACAAGGTGCTTGACACTGACTTGCAGGTTGTTGTAACAGGATGTACCGCAGGTATCGTTGGTGATGACGTTGCAAGCGTCACAGACGAGTTCCTCTTTGAAGAGGACAGACCCATAGTTCACGTTGAAACTTCGGGTTTCAAATCCAACAACTATGTATCTCATTCGGCAGTTGTGAATGCAATAATCGACCAGTATGTAAGCCGTTTTGAGGAGGAAAATCCCTCTCGTTCGGAGAAAAATCTGGTGAACGTTATCGCTTCCATACCTTATCAGGATCAGTTCTGGAAGGGCAACCTGAAAGAATACAAGAGACTTCTGGAAGGTCTCGGTCTGAAAGTTAATATCCTTTTCGGACCTCACTCAGGTGGCGTAAAGGAATGGCAGACCATTCCCAAGGCAAACTTCAATGTGTTCGTATCACCCTGGTACGGCGAACCTATAGTTAAGAATCTTCAGCGCAGATACGGTCAGCCATATTTCAAGTTCGGCTATCTGCCTGTCGGTGCTAACGAGACTACAAAGTTCCTTAACGGAGTGCTTGATTTTGCACTTGAACAGGGTGCAGAGATCGATGAAAAGAAAGCAAGAAAGTTCATCGAAGAAGAGGAAAAAGCATACTATGAAGAGCTTGACAACCTCGCTACTTTCCTGCTGGAATTCCGTTACGGTCTGCCAAGTTACGTGCATATCCTCCACGATGCGGGATATGTTGTTGGTCTGACAAAGTTCCTGCTTCACGAAACAGGACTTGTACCCAAGGAACAGTTCATCGTTGATAATGTTCCCAAAAAGTATCAGGAGCAGATCGAGGCTGATATCAAGTCGACCTCAGACAAGCGTGAGATACCTGTATACTTCGACCCAGATGCAGGTGCTATGCAGGACGTAATCAGAGGTCTTGAACACAAGGGCAGAGGTCTTATCCTCGGCAGCGGCTGGGACAAGGAGCTTGCAGCTGAGATAAATGCTGACTTCCTTTCCATAGCTTGTCCTACACCTTACCGCATAGTTATGACAACAAATTATGTGGGCTACACAGGCGGTCTCAGAGTTATAGAAGATATCTACAACACTGCGCTTGCAACATATAAATAATAGCAGATATCTCCTGTCAGCCGACAGGAGATATTTTTAAAAGTGAGGTATATGATATGTCTAAAATTGCAGTAGCAACATCTGATGGTTTTACAGTAAACGAACATTTCGGCCACGCGAATTTCTTTCGTGTATATGAGCTGAATGAAACAGGTCATACTTTCATTGATGTGCGTGATGCGGTGGCTGCCTGTCAGCATTCACTTGGTCACGATACTACGCGTTTCGATAAGATTATCGAGCTTCTCTCGGACTGCGATGCTTTGCTGGTACAGAAGATCGGCGAAGGCGCGGCAGCGTATCTGATATCGAAAAACGTAAGAGTTTTCGAGGTTAGCGGACCGATAGACGCTGTGCTTGACAAGTTCGTTGAAGATAAGATCATATAGATGAAAAATATCCCCTGTAAGAAAACAGGGGATATTTTTTGTACAATAAACATTTCAGATATATACTTTTCCGATCGGTTGACATTCTCAGCATAAAGCTGTATAATATTACAACAGACAGATAAAATAAATCCAAAGGAGACAACGCCATGAAAACAAGATCAAAGAAAGTGATACCGACGATCATTCTCACTATGTTGGCACTGTTTATTGTTGCCGCAGTGATATTTTTTCAGTTCACCCAAATGGGATATATCATGAGTATCCCTTTAAGAACAAATTTCAATAAGATCGAGAACAATGTTTATCTCAACAAGGATAATTCACTGACTCCCGATGAAGTCCGCGAAATAACAGCGCAGGCAAAGGAACGTGTGACCGAATTCTACGGTGATACGCACTGTCTTGAAACCACTACTATCATAATCTGCGATGATAAAAATATCTCGGACAAGATAGGCGAAAAAGATACGAATACTTTTCTTTTTCCTACAAAGAAGGACTACATCTGTTTATCGAATGATTATTTCAATGTAGATGTGGTTGCACATGAGCTGACACACGCGGAACTTCACTCATATATATCAGCTGATACACAGAGAAATCTGCCTGTTTGGTTCGATGAAGGACTGGCGACACAGAATGACTACCGTGAAAAATACAGTTATGAAAACTGGGTAACAAAGACCGACAACGGCAAGAAAGCAACACCTCTTGAAGATATGGATTCACACTCTGAATTTCAATGCAAAGATGAAAACGAGCGTCAATTTCACTACCTATGCGCTAAACATGAGATCAGTGAATGGCTGGATAAACATTCTGTACAGGAGTTGCTCGAACTTGTAAAAGCTGTGAATAACGGCGAAGATTTTTATACCTTATACAACAAAGCATGATATATAGCGTGAAAAAAATGCCCCCGAAGTGTCATCTGTCCGCTTCGGGGGTCATTTTTCTATTAAAATATTGTCCGGGTTTAAATCGTCCATATCAGATATAGTACATATAATTTTTCTTTTCAGCGTGTTCGTTCTGACACTCTTTGATAAGATCGGCAAGGGACATCTGCTCGGTAAAACGCCGCATATAGTTGTTGATATTTCCCCAGAGGCAGCTGTTTACAGAAGCTCTGATATTGTTGTTTTCCTGATCGTCTTCCGCCTCGTAGGTATCGGCAAGGATATTGTTATCAAGGGCATTGAGTATCTCGGAAAGAAATATCTTTTCCGCGGGGCGAGTGAGGACATATCCTCCGTGAGAACCTTTCTGACCCTTTACAAATCCACCCTGACGCAGGCCCAGAACTATCTGTTCAAGATATTTCTGGGATATATTCTGTCTTTCAGCTATCTCAGCAGACGATACTGTATTCCCTTTTTCTGAATTAACAGCAATATCTGCCAGCGCTACGATACCAAGCTCGACTCTTGTTGAGATCTTCATATCAGCTGTCACCTCCATTCAGCAGCTTCTCCATTGTGTTCCAGCTAAGCAGAGCACATTTTACTCTTGCGGGCATTTTTGAAACGTTCTGTAATGCACCTGCTTCTTCAAGTTCTTCAAGTTCTTCATCGGATATCTTTCCCTCTATCATCTTATGGAAAAGTGAAGCGTAGTACCTTGCTTCATCGGGAGATTTTCCGATTATCAGCTCCAGCATTATATCTGCCGATGCCTGAGATATAGCGCAGCCCAGTCCCGTAAATGAACCGTCTGTGATAACACCGTCATGTATATCAAGATGCAGCTCGATATCATCACCGCAGGTAGGGTTCAGACCCTTACACACATGGGTCGCACATGGCAGCTCATGCCTGTGGAGCGGGTGCAGATTGTGGTCGGCAAGCACCTCACCGTAAAAGTTATCCGTCATATCCCATTCTCCTTCTTATTGTTTTCAGCGTTTCGATAAAACGCTTTATGTCCTCTTCGTCATTATAAAATGCAAGGCTCATTCTTGTGGTGGACTGCACACCCAGATGCTGATGCAGGGGCTGTGCGCAATGATGTCCCGCGCGTATCGCTATGTTGTCCGCATCGAATATGGCTGCAATATCGTGAGGATGAACACCCTCGACGGTAAATGTTAGTATACCGTGGTGATCCTCAGCTTTTTCCGAACCGATGATATTCACGTAAGGTATCTTTTTCATCTCATTGAAAGCAAGCTCGGTGAGCTCGTTTTCTCGCTTTTCGATAGCTTCAAAACCTATCTCGTTGATATAATCTATAGCCGCCGCAAGACCAACTGCACCGCCAACATTCACAGTGCCAGCCTCGAACTTGTGTGGAAGTTCTGCATAGGTCGCACCATCACGGGTGACGTACTCTATCATCTCACCGCCGGAAAGGAAGGGAGGCATTTTTTCAAGCAGTTCTTCGCGTCCGTAAAGTACGCCGATACCCATTGGTGCCAGCATTTTATGTCCCGAAAATGCGAGAAAATCAACGTCAAGATCATTGACATCTACAGGGATATGAGGCACGCTCTGTGCTCCGTCACAAACGATCAGTGTTCCGTTTTTATGGCATATCCCAGCAAATTCCTTTATCGGATTAACTCTGCCGAATACATTGGATATCTGCGCGATGGCAAATATCTTTGTCTGCGGTGTAAGGGCTTTTTTCAGATCATCTGCCTTATATTCACCGTATTTATCGCAGTCGAGATATTTAAGAGCTGCACCCTTTTCTTTCGCAAGCAGCTGCCACGGAAGAAGATCTGAATGATGCTCCGATATAGCAACAAGTATCTCGTCACCGCTGCCGATATTCGCCCTGCCCCAGCTGTAGGCAATAAGGTTCAGGCTCTCGCTGGCATTTCTTGTAAAAATTATCTCCTTTGTGCTGTTTGCACCGATAAACTCACGCACTTTTTCGCGGGAATTTTCATATGCGTCTGTTGCCTTTACACTGAGATCATAAAGTCCTCTCAGCGGATTGGCATTCTCTTCCCGATAGTATTTCTCAACACGTTCAAGCACCTGTCGGGGCTTCTGCTGGGTTGCGGAATTATCGAGATAAACCAGATCTTTATATTTTTCAAAGACAGGAAAATCTGCCTTTGAGATCAGTTTCTCACTCACTTTCATCACCTCTTCCGAGACGCGCATATATTCGTGAAAGCGTCTCCTTGTCATCTATCCTGCTGATTACCTTGGCAAGCTTGGCCTGAGCCGCAAGGTCATAAATCTTTTCTTCGTCAATACCTCTGGACTGCATATAAAAGAACTGCTTTTCATCGATACGTCCCACAGAAGCACCGTGACTTCCCTCTACATTTTCCTCAGCGCAAAGTATCAGCGGTACGGTCTTGTTGACAGCTGTATCGCTCATCAGCAGAACTTCTTCTTTTTCAGCACCCTTGGCACCGTCAGAACCGTTTTTGAAATCGATAGTTCCCTTGAATGTCTTCTCAGCATCTCCGCCCAGAACACCGCTGGCATTTATGCGTGATACTGTTTTTCTGCCGTGATGGTCGGCAATAAGGTTGATATCCAGCTTGTCACCGCTGTCAAGTTTGAATCCGATATCAGCTTCAAAAGATGCTTTTCTGCCTTTAAGATCGGTGACTATTTCGCTTACTACTTCCCCACCGAGGAACAGCTCAACCAGCTCCAGTGATGCGTTTTCGCCAAGCTCTGCTGTAACTTTCGACTTAGCCTGTCCCTTAACATCAAACACCTGAACAAGCTTTACCTTTGAACCGCTTTCAGCGCTGATGTGGATATCCGAAGAGCCCTCGCGATCGATATATACCACTTCGGACTTGCTCTCGTTTTCCGAAACAGATATCTCACTTGAATCAGTTTTAAAATCTTTTATATCATGTTTGTAATCATTAACCCCGAGCCATCTGAATGTTGGCACAGGCAGAACATTTATTTTTGTTTCGCTCATATTATTCACCCTATGCCTCCCTGCATTTCAAGACCGATGAGATTGTTCATCTCAACTGCGTATTCCAGAGGGAGCTCCTTAGAAACGTTATCCGCAAATCCGCGGACGATCATCGCTCTCGCCTGCTCTTCACTCAGTCCGCGGGACATCAGATAGAAAACTGTTTCATCACTGATACGTCCGATCTTAGCTTCATGCCCGATATCGCACTGTTTTGTGCGTATATCCATAACCGGCACGGTATCAGATCTTGATATACTATCCAACATAAGGGACTCACAGTTCACCGAACTCTTACTGCCCTTAGCGTTCTCCTTAACGACCACCGCACTTCTGAAAGTGCTTACACCGCCGCTCTTCGAGATGGACTTTGTATTCATATACGAAGAAGTCTCAGGAGCATTGTGAACCATTTTCGCACCTGTATCAAGGTTCTGACCTTCACCTGCAAAGGTTATGCCTGTGAACTCTGCGCTTGCTCCCCTGCCGTTCAATATACTCATAGGATAAAGATATGATACGTGTGAACCAAAGCTTCCCGATACCCATTCTATCGTTCCGTTTTCTTCTACAAGAGCTCTCTTTGTGTTAAGATTGTACATATTCTTCGACCAGTTTTCTATGGTGGAATATCTCAGCTTTGCTCCCTTGCCAACATACAGTTCAACACAGCCTGCGTGAAGCGATGCTTCGTAATATTTAGGTGCTGAACATCCCTCGATAAAGTGCAGATAACTGTTCTCTTCAAGGATTATCAGCGTATGCTCGAACTGTCCTGCGCCCTTTGCGTTCAGTCTGAAATAGCTTTGCAGAGGTATATCCAAGTGTACATTTTTTGGTACGTATACAAATGAGCCTCCAGACCATACCGCACCGTGAAGTGCCGCAAATTTGTGATCTGTCGGGGGTACCAATTTCATAAAATGAGACTTAATGATATCCGCATACTTAGGGTCATGCATAGCGCTTTCAAGGTCGGTATAAACAACACCAGACTGCGCTACCTCCTGACGGACATTGTGATATACAAGCTCGCTGTCATACTGCGCACCAACGCCTGCCAGGGATTCACGCTCAGCCTGTGGGATACCCAGCTTCTCAAAAGTCTCTTTGATATCCTCGGGAACGTCCTCCCAATCAGTCTTCATACGGTTTTTCTGGCGGATATATGCAACGATACTGTCAACATTAAGTCCAGATATATCGGGACCCCAATCCACCATAGGTGTATGGTCATATATTTCAAGAGATTTAAGTCGGAACTCCCGCATCCAGTCGGGATCGTTCTTTTCATCTGATATTGATTTGATTATATCGGGCGAAATGCCGCTTTCAAGATATTCGCTCTCGTCCTCTTCATATCGGAAATCATATCGCGAACGGTCGATATCGACCACCTGTGTTTTATCCTTCATTATCTCACTCCCTGCCCGCGAACTGCTCAAAGCCGTTTTCGATTACCTCATCTACCAGCTCTGCGCCGCCTTCCGATACTATACTTCCTGCCGAAAGGATATGTGTTTTATCAACGGTCAGTGCTTCAAGTATCTTGGTGTTATGAGTTATAACTATCAGCGCTCCGTTTGTCCGCTTTTTATATTCTTCAATGCCCTTGGATACTGTCTTTACTGCGTCAACATCAAGACCCGAATCTGTTTCATCGAGTATCGCCAGCTTAGGCTCCAGTATCAGCAGCTGAAGTATCTCAGCTTTTTTCTTTTCGCCGCCTGAAAATCCAACATTCAGGTCACGATCGGCATATGAACTGTCCATATCAAGAAGTTCCATCGCCGCTGCCAGCTTTTTCTTGAAATCCCAAAGCTTCAGATGCTTGCCTGTTACCTGTTCAAGTGCATTTCGCAGAAAATCCGAAAGGGTTATACCGGGTATCTCTATCGGGTTCTGGAATGAGAGGAATATACCAAGCCTTGCACGCTTGTCTGCACCAAGTGCTGTTATATCCTCACCGTCAAATATCAGCTTTCCGCCTGTAACTTTATATTCGGGACTGCCCATTATCACCGAGCCGAGAGTTGATTTACCTGCGCCGTTATGACCCATAACAACGTGAGTTTCACCCTCCGATACTTCAAGGGATACACCGTGAAGCAGTTCCTTATCCTCAGCCGCAGCCGAGAGGTTTTCTATCCTGAGTAATTCTGACATACTATCTTTCCTTTCTTATCTGAGGAAATATATTATTCCTATGATTTTGCTATGATTTATTATACAGTGTAAATTATAGTTTGTCAATAGGAATTATATATTTTCATCTAAAGTTTACTTTTCATATATAGTTAGTCGGAAATTGTTGTGCATTATCACCAGACAAGAAAAGAAGTAAAAAAATTCGGGCAACCTTATAATTGGCAGCCCGAAATATATTTATCTATTCATTCAAGTGTGAAAGTTATCTCCCAATCACCTGAAATATAATTATCCGATGTCACAAACTCACCGTACAGATGAGAACCGCTGAGCTTTTCATACGGTATCCTGATGATATGTTCGCGATATGCGTCTATATGCTGTTCACCCCAATAATCTATAGATTCCCACAAACTTTCATCAACGATGTCTTTACCGTTATTATCTAGTATACTTAGAAAACTGTGATTATCGGTATGGAATATATCATCATATTTTTCCAGGATATGCAGCGCACCATCGAAGTAACCTATATTCTGTATCGATACGCCGTTTGCTGGTGTGCATATTGGTTTTTCGGGAATAGTCAGAAAACGCTGACAATCAATCTCATCAAGACTCATTCCCCGTATCTCAACATCTTCCAGAGTACACGTCCTGGGATCACAGGGGATATTGTCCATATCGATCTCATTAACAATGCCCTCAGTCCTCTCTTTGCCGAGAAGCATTTCACTTACCGAGAAAGTCACCTTACCCTTGGGCATATCTCTGCCGACCGTATCAAGTTCAACTAAGAAATATGCAGTGTGGGTATCGCTGTCATATTCCGCAAAACTGCAGGTACCCGACATACTGTCGGAGGGAACATTTATATTGTAGCTATCAAAAAGATCCCATTCACCTTGCGGATATTTCCCCTCAGTATCACGCATAGCAAGATAAACGCTCGCCGTACTGCCACTCCGCTGTGCTGAAATGACTGTCATTTCAATGCCTTTGTCTTCACAGGATCTTTCAACAGGCTTAAAATTCTGTGCAACGGCGGGGGAAAATTTGTAAAGCATATAATATGCGGGCGCAACACCAAAAGCTGTCAGCGCTGGCAGCGGACAAAGCACTATCGCGGCAGCTGCAACGGAGATAAGCGTCTTTTTCCATTTTATCGAAGTTTTCTTCTTAGGCATATCTGTTTCAATATACCGATCATCTATCATGCCCATGGCATTCATAAAAGTTTCGGCTTTCATATCAGTTCCTCCTTTTCCATTTTTGAGTACAATTTTTTACGCATACGAAACAGCATAGATTTTACTTTGCTTTCTGAAAAGCCGTGATAATCGGCTATTTCGGATATAGGCTGCATATACCAGTAACGGCGGATAAACACATTTCTTTCTGTTTCCGATATACCATCTAAAAATCCGTTTATAGATTCTGCCACCGCCTGTTCTGATATTTTCTGTTCTGTATCATCACACGATCTTAACCACTCTTCTATTTCTTCAAAAACCACACGAACTTCCGCCGGACCTCGTTTCATTGCCTTAGCGGAACGTACTTTGTTCAGGCTGATATTTCTGGTGAGCTTTGCAAGAAACGTCCTGAGATTATTGGGCTTATGTGGTGGTATCGCATTCCATGCCGCAAGCCATGTATCGTTTAAGGCTTCATCTGTATCTTCCCTGGTACTAAGTATTCGTGAAGCGACGGATCGGCAGTAGACCTCGTATTTGCTTTCTGTCATCGCGACTGCGTTTTCATCCCTGTTAATGTACATATCAATTATCTGATCGTCTTCCACATTGTTCCTCCTTTCATTATGATATAGAAGCTTCCACTTTACTACTAACCAATAGATGTGCGTCGGTTGCATTTTTTTAGAAATTAATTATACCATATAATTATAGATACATCAACATCTCATAAATATATGACAAATCTCAAATATGGAAAATTTTTACTATAATATTTATAAGAATATTCATATTATATCAGATGACTTTTGTACTATTCGGTATTATAATATGATTATTATTTTATAAAGGAGGTATATGATGTCACGCAGCAGGATAATGACTGAAGGCAGCGAAATAGAATGTATAATCAGCTTTACGTTGCCACTATTAGTGGGAAATCTTTTGCAGCAGACCTATAATGTGGTAGATACCATGATAGTCGGCAAATATCTTGGGGATGATTCGCTGGCTGCAGTAGGTGCAACGGGCTCAATAACCTACCTGTTCTATACGCTGTGCATAGGTCTTTCGATAGGCGCGGGAGTACTGATATCACAATATTTCGGTGCAGGACGTCCTGACAGGGTACGGGCGGCAGTGGTCAATTCGTCAGTTATAACGCTGATATTCGCCATATTGGCAACGATACCCTCTGTACTGTTTGCAAGGCAGGTTCTGACTTTTCTCGGGGTCAAAGCGAACCTCCTGGGACGCGCGGCAACATATATGAAGATAGCCTGCGCGGGTACGATATGCGTCGCCGCCTACAACTGGATAAACTCCGTCATGAGAGCGCTGGGCGACTCAAAAACTCCGCTGATATTTCTGATAGTATCGACAATACTTAATGTCATACTCGATCTGCTGTTTGTGATGGTATTCAAGATGGGTGTCGGCGGTGCGGCATTTGCGACTATTCTCGCTCAGGGTATTTCAGCGGTAAGCTGCATAATCTACTGCTTTAAGACAAATGCTGATATCCGCCCAAAAGAAGGCGAATGGAAGATCGACTCTAAACTCATACAAAAATGTGTTACTACAGGAATCCCGATAGCTGCGCAGAATGGTCTGATATCGCTGTCAATGGTAGCTTTGCAAAGCGTTACAAACAGGTTTGATGAAGGCATAATGACAGCATATACCGCCACCATGAGGATAGAACAGCTTGTTCATCAGCCATATTTCAGTATGAGTGCGGCAGTGACCGCTTTCACGGGACAGAACATCGGCGCGGGCAAACAGGAACGCGCGGTCAAAGGATATAAGTCTTCAATGAAGATAGGCTCGATATTTGCGGCAGTTATGTTCGTTCTGTTTGCTTTTTTCGGAAAGAATGTTATCGGTATTTTCGTCAACGGCAGCCGCCCGAAAGAGATAGGTGCTCTTGCACTTATCATAACAGGCAGCTGTTATATCCCTCTGGGAGCTATACATATCACAAGGGGATTTTTGAATGGCGCAGGTGATACAGGCTATTCACTAGTCAATGGTATCACCGAAGTACTTTGCAGGATATTTTTCTCACTTGTCCTTACAAGGATAGCATATATCAGCTGGCGCGGTATATGGATAACCACTGCCATAACATGGGCGATCACAGGAGCAGTCAGCATACTGAGATACAAAAGCGGCAAGTGGAAACTCAAAGCCGTTAAATAGATTACAAAATGCCCGCATCACGTTTGTGTGATGCGGGCATTAGTTTTTTCAATCAATTGGGTACTATTTTTATACTGCCGCTTATCTTGGGCAGAGAAAGTCTGTATTTCTCCGCCAGCTGAGGGCCGCAGGCAGCTGAGCCAACACCTGCCATGTCAAAATCCGCACATATGACATTGTGTTCGCACTTTACAAGCTCAAAATTGTGCCGCTTTTCAGCAAGTTCCTCCTGAGTGTATTCAGATGCACTGAAAGAAAAACCATCTGGGTTTGAAAATACGAGCGTATCGCTGCCGTTTGTCACCGACATTCTTGTACAACCCCAGTGGGAGCCATTCTCCTGAGGTCTGATATAATCCTCGTGCATATCGGCTATCTTTGCGCTGAAATTGCCGACATAGGACGCCTGGTGCTTATCAGCGTAGCTTTCGTATTCTCCATATCCGTAATATTCAACACTGTCAAAATCCTTATCAACAAACAGCCTAAGCCCGAATCTCGGCAGGAATGTCACTTTGTTTGAAAACTCCGCGTCGCATCCTATATCCAATTCTCCGTGATTTCCGATACGATATTCGGCTGTCATTTTCGCAAATGGCTGATGTATGCTCCAGCCGAATGACTGCTTCACACGAATTATTGCACAGCTATTTTCAGCAGATATACTTGTTTCATATACTTTTAATTTGTAGTCATTCAGATGTGCCGCATACCAGTCATTCTTCATTGTGTCGTTGTCAATCGGGGCGCGAAAGAAGTTGTACTCCATTGGCTTTGCAAGCAGATTTTTCCCACCCTTGAAAATGCCGTCAAACTGCGCTGTACGCCTGTTGAATACGTATCTTATATCCCCTGCCGTGATCTCAAATTTAAGTGGTGTTTCGGTAATATCGGGAGCTTTTCCCTCGTTGATAACTGCCTTTCTTTCAGCCGTGAAGACCTTTATCTGGTCAAAGCCGACTTCATCGCCGTCTGCAAACACGCTATAGCCGTTCTTCGCCGTGAAAATAAATCTGATATACGCATCGCGTTCAAAATTCCGAGCAGCTTCGGGGATAGTTACTTCTGCGCTTCCCATAGGCTCGGCAGAAAAATCAAAGCTTCCCGCTGCCGCCTTTCCACCGTCGTAAGTTATCTCCCAATTACAGGTGAGATATTCACCCGCATCGATAAATCGAAGCAGGTTGTTGACTGCAAATCTGTCAGCGGATATCCGCGTTACGCGAACAGGACGGTATACCTGCTTCACTTCGGCAAGACCCGTGTGGGGTGTTCTGTCGGGATAACAAAGAGCATCCATACAGAAATTTCCGTCATCGTGTTTTTCGCCGCTGTCACCGCCGTAGCCATATTTCGGCTTGCCGTCCGCAGTATATCCGAGTATTACCCCATGGTCAGCCCATTCCCAGACAAGCCCGCCCATAAGCCTGTCACTTTTCATGAAAAGCTCATGATATTCCTCAAGGTCGCCGGGACCGTTGCCCATGGCGTGGGAATATTCGCACAATATAAAGGGGCGTTTTTCGTCCTCTCTTTCCAGAAATTTTTGTATATCTTCGGGCGAAGTGTACATCTCCGAAACCATGTCAAGAACGTCATCGGGTGTTTCGTCAAGCTTGTAGGTGCTTTCATAATGCACAGGGCGGCTGCTGTCCAGCGACTTTATCAGCTTTGCGGCTTCACGCAGATTTTCACCATATCCCGATTCGTTTCCAAAAGACCATATCACCACGGAAGGACGGTTCACATCTCGGCTGACGAGAAGACGCTCGCGGTCAAGTATAGCTTCACGGAAAAGAGGATCTTTCGCGATAAGCGCAATGCCATTATATGCGTTCTCCGCCGACCATTTCAGGTCATTGTAAACACATACACAGCCGTGAGTTTCAAGGTCGGCTTCATCGATGACATACAGACCCAGTTCGTCGCACATCGCATAGAATTCAGGGGCGTTGGGATAGTGTGAAGTACGTACAGCGTTGATATTACTGCGTTTCATTAGAGTAAGGTCATGAAGCATTTTCTCACGGTCAGCATAATATCCGGTGTCAGGATAGCTGTCATGACGATTCACGCCGAACAGCTTGATATGCTTGCCGTTCAGTTTGAAAACTCCGTCAACTATCTCAACTTTTCTGAAACCGACTTTCTCGCCGATAAGCTCGCTGTCCGTTTCAATCTCCAGCCGATAAAGGTAAGGACTTTCGGCAGACCACAGCCTGACATCTTCCACCTCACATTCAAAGGGCTTATCCTCAGATGCATCACCCCGGCAGATAAGCTTTTCACCGTCATACAGACGAAGTATCGCCGATGTGCCCTCAACAGATACACGCAGTTCACCCTTTGTAAAAGTGCTGTCAGGCACGGCAGTGATACGGAAATCTCTCAGACTTTTTTCAGGACGCGAAAGCACATACACATCGCGGAATATGCCCGAAAGCCTGAACTTGTCCTGATCTTCAAGATACGTGCCGTCACACCATTTAAGAACAGCCACAGTCAGGCGGTTTTGGCCCTCATGCAGAAGTTCGGTGATATCAAACTCGGAAGTGTGATGCGAAACCTGCGAATACCCTGCAAATACTCCGTTAACATACAAATACAGACAGCTGTCCACACCCTCAAAACAAAGGATCCGTCGCAGACCGTCGGGCGTATAATCATAATCCCTGCCGTAAACACCCACTGGGATATCATCGGGAACAAAGGGCGGGTCATAAGGTATCGGATAGTTTAGATTAGTATACTGCGGCTTGTCATAACCGCAGAGCTGCAAGTTTGAGGGCACGAATATACTTTCACTATCCCTCATATCCGTGAGATCATCGGGCATATCGATTATGCTGTCATAATATGCAAAATACCATTCGCCGTTCAGCAATTCAAAACGCTGTGAACATCTGCGCTCTGCAAAAGCGTCCTGTCCTTTCGCAAACGGTATAAAATAAGCATGATCCGGCAGAGTGCCGATATGCAGTGCAAGTGGGTCTTCGTGATATATCATTTCTGACTTGGGTGAACCTTTTTTTGCAATAGCTGAAATATCCATAGTCTCTCCTTTTCTGACGAATAACACAGAACCTATCTTATTACACTTATTATACCCTTATTGACAAAACTGTCAATAAATGATAGTATATTGTTATAACAATAGTACCATCTTTTTCAGGGAGGTATGAAAATGTATTTCTATGATTATCCCATCAAAAACAAGGAGCTTGGTCTCCCCATATTCATTGATAATATCGGTAAGCACAACTGTCAGCCTCATACAGTCAGGAGCGGAGGATTCCCACATCCTCAGATTCTCTACTGCACCAAAGGCATCGGAACGCTTTGCATTGACGGAATCATCACTGAGATATCCCCGCATACCGCCATATTCCTGCCTGCGGGATACCCTCATGAATACTATCCCACCTCAGATGACTGGGACATTCACTGGGTCGTGCCCGACGGATACGCCTGCGCTGATTTTCTGAAATATATCGGGCTTGAAAAGCCAACTGTCTTTGAGATAAAAGACATGGCACTGCTGGAGCATTTCTTTTCACGTATGCACGAGTCAATTCTAGGCGACAGCATTAACGGCAATCTCAGAGCGTCGGGGTATTTGTATAATTTTCTCATTGAGCTATACCGTCAGAAGAACTCGGGCAGAGTTGTCAGGACCTCCAACCGTGCCATCGTCACAGCTATCGACCATATCAATAACAGCTATATGAACAAGATTACCATGGAAGAACTGTGCACCGTCACCGGTCTTTCAAAACAGCAGCTATGCCGCCTTTTCAAACGGCATCTCGGCTGCCGTCCTATGGAATATATCGCCAAACGACGTATCCAGACTGCTAAAAAACTGCTCTCCACAACGGATATGTCTGTCGAAGCAATATCCGAAAAAGTCGGCTTTTGCAGCGGTAGTTATTTCACGAAACTGTTCAGCCGCTACGAGGGCATGACACCCACACAGTTCAGGATAATATGAGTACAAAAAACGGATAGCCATCGTTGTTGACGGTCTATCCGTTTTGCAGTTTATATTATCAGCCCTCGATAGCCTTGATAAGGTTGATCATCTCGATAGCACCCTCAGCACACTCGCTGCCCTTGTTGCCAGCCTTTGAGCCTGCACGCTCGATAGCCTGCTCGATGTTTTCGGTGGTGATAACACCGAACATAACAGGTATGCCGCTTTCAAGAGAAGTCTGTGCTATACCCTTTGCAGCTTCGTTGCAAACCAGATCATAGTGAGAAGTGCTGCCTCTGATTATAGCGCCAAGACAGATAACAGCGTCATACTTGCCGGACTTTGCCATCTTCTTTGCGATAAGCGGTATCTCGAAAGCACCGGGTACCCATGCAGTGTCGATAGCATCCTCAGATATGCCGTGACGAACCAGAGTATCAACAGCGCCGCCCAGCAGCTTTGATGTGATGAATTCATTGAAACGTGCAACTACGATGCCCACACGCACGTTTTCGGGGATAAGTTTTCCTTCAAAAGTGTTCATAATAACAGCTCCTTAAAATATTATCAGTAGTCAAGAATATGACCCATTTTATCACGTTTTGTTTTCAGGTAGAAAAGATCGTATGCGGTGGCAGACATCTGTATCGGCACACGTTCCTTGATCTCGATGCCAAAACCGCTGAGACCATAGATCTTATCGGGGTTATTTGTGAGAAGTCTGAGAGTCTTGCAGCCCAGGTCACGGAGTATCTGTGCGCCGATATAGTACTCTCTCATATCTCCGGGGAAGCCAAGAGCAAGGTTAGCTTCAAGGGTATCCATTCCGGCGTCCTGAAGTTCATAGGCACGAAGCTTGTTTATAAGACCAATGCCTCTGCCCTCCTGACGCATATAAAGCAGTATTCCCCTGCCCTCATTCTCTATCTCGGTCATCGCCGCCGCGAACTGCTGTCCGCAGTCGCATTTCAGCGAGCCGAAAGCGTCACCTGTGAGACACTCGGAATGTACACGGCAGAGTATGTCCTCACCGTTTCCGATATCGCCTTTTACAAGCGCCACATGGTGTTCACCGTTGAGCTTGTTGATAAATCCTATGGCACGGAACTCGCCGTACTTGGTGGGCAGCTTGGTATCAGCCACACGCTCCACCAGTTTATCATTAACCTTGCGGTACTCCTTAAGCTGGCTGATGGTTATGAACTTCATGCCCCATTCCTTGGCTTTTTCCTGAAGTTCCTCGGTGCGCATCATCGTGCCGTCATCGCGCATTATCTCACAGCAAAGACCGCACTCCTCCAGTCCTGCCAGTCTCATGAGGTCAACAGTAGCCTCGGTATGTCCCTCACGTTCCAGAACGCCGTTCTTCTTGGCAGTCAGCGGGAACATATGCCCCGGGCGGCGGAAATCCTCAGGCTTTGAATTCGGGTCTGCGAGGGCTCTCGCAGTATAACCCCTCTCCTCTGCGGAAATGCCCGTAGTCGTATCCACATGGTCGATGGACACCGTAAAAGCGGTCGAATGATTATCGGTATTGTAATCCACCATCTGGGGCAGATGAAGTCTGTGGCAGATAGCCTCGCTGACGGGCATACAGATAAGCCCCTTAGCGTGCGCCGCCATGAAATTCACATTTTCGGTGGTGGCAAACTGAGCCGCGCATATCATATCGCCCTCGTTCTCTCTGTCCTCATTGTCGGTGACAAGTATCACCTCGCCGTTTCGCAGAGCTTCAAGTGCCTCTTCAATAGTATTGTATTCAAACATATATGCCCACTCCTCAGATAAATCCGTTCTTCATAAGCTGCTCCATTGTAACGCCGCTCTTTTTCGGCTCAGCAGGACGCAGCAGCTTTTCCACGTATTTTCCTATTATATCTGTTTCGATATTTATTATATCCCCCACTTTTTTATACGGCAGAATCGTCTGCTCGGCGGTGTGGGGTATCACCGATACTGTAAAGTCAGTATCCGTCACCGCTGCCACGGTAAGGCTTATGCCGTCCAGGGTCACAGAACCTTTCTCAACAATATACCTTAGCAGTTTGTCGTCCGCCGATATGGTATATCTCACAGCGATGCCGTCCTGCTTTATACTGCTGACAGTTCCTGTACCGTCGATATGACCCGATACAATATGCCCGCCGAAACGTCCTTCCGCCGACATCGCTCTTTCAAGATCCACCTTGCTGCCCTGTTTCAGCGTTCCCAGCGAAGATCGGCTAAGGGTCTCGTTCATAACATCAGCCCTGAATATCTTACCATCATGATCGGTAACCGTAAGGCACACGCCGTTGACTGCGATACTGTCCCCGACTTTAGTACCATCAAGGACTTTTTCTGCGGCTATACGTATAAATGACGCATTTCCGTTTCGGCAGACCTCGCATACAGTACCTGTTTCCTCTATCAGTCCCGTGAACATCTCTTCACCCGTCCTTCTATAAGTATATCGCCGTCAAGCTCGGATATCCTGCGGTCTTCCAGTATAAAAGCTTCATCGGGCACAGACACGCCCTGTCCGCCCACGGGAGTTTTCGCTGTACTTCCCCCGAATATCTTAGGCGCAACGTAAGACATGACTTTATCGACTACACCGCTTTCAAGAGCAGACCAGCCAAGCGTTCCGCCGCCTTCAATAAGCACACTGTCGACCTTTTCTTTTCCGAGATATGCCATCAGCGCCGCAAGATCAGTACTGCCATTTTTATCAGGCATACTCAGCACCTTGCAACCATACTTTTCATACTCCCCGATACGCCCGCTGTCAGCATCACCGCAGACTATCAGCGTAGGCACTTTGCCAGCTGTACGTACTATATTGCTGTCAAGTGGAGTCCGCAGATGAGTATCGCAAACTATCCTCAAAGGGTCTCTGCCGTTCTCGATGCGGCAGGTAAGCAAGGGATCATCTGCCAGCACAGTACCTACACCTACCATAATTGCCGCATGACGCAGTCTCTCGCGGTGTACGTGCTTTCGTGCAGTCTCACCTGTTATCCACTGTGATCTTCCTGTATAGCAGGCGATCTTTCCGTCGATGGTCATGGCATATTTAAGGGTTACAAAGGGCAGACTCGTCGTTATGAACTTGAAGAATATCTCATTAAGGCGGTCACATTCATCTTTCAGCACACCCTCTGCGACTTCTATACCGTGATCTCTGAGAATAGCTGTCCCCTTGCCTGCAACCAGAGGATTAGGGTCGGAAGAACCCACAAACACACGCTTTATGCCGTGTTCTATCACCGCATCAGTGCAGGGGGGCTGCTTTCCGTGATGACAGCAGGGCTCTAATGTGACGTACATATCAGCACCTCTGCAATCTATGCCCTTTGCGTCACATTCCGCAAAAGCACTGCGCTCGGCATGGAGATCGCCGTACCTTTTATGATATCCCGAAGCGATGATATTACCGTCACGCACTATGACAGCTCCTACCATGGGATTAGGCGAAACAAATCCCATGCCGCATTCCGCCAGGGCGAGAGCCTTGCGCATATAGTCTTCATGCACCATGATGACACTCCCTCTCGTAAAAATACAAAAAGCCCCCGCAGCATACGGGGGCAGAACATTCGATTTACCGCAAAAACGGCGCAGTCATCTTCTTTCATCCGGACTATACCGTCGGCTCCGGAATCACACCGGATCAGCCGCATTGCGGCTCGCAGGCTATAACTGCCGGTCAGGAATCACACCCTGCCCCGAAGACAACTAAATTATATCACAGCATCACGCTGTTGTCAATAGGCAGAATGACATTTCTGCCATAAAAATCATCTGTGTTTTTCAGACCTCAGTCTTTCCTCCATTTCATAAAAGCATCGTATTCCAAAGGTTTTGAATAATAATACCCTTGAAAACTGTCAACGCTGTACTGCCTGAGTATATTGCCCATGCCAGCTGTCTCTATGCCCTCGACACAGACCTTAGCACCGCAGGTGTTCGCCATCATAACGAAAGTCTTTATCAGTTCGCGTTCCTTAATGTCCTCTTCTATCCTGCTTACAAGACTCCTGTCGATCTTTATCGTATCAAAAGGAAGTTCCTTGACTATGCCGATAGATGAGAATCCTGTTCCGAAATCATCAAGAGCCACCTTTACGCCCCTGCTGCGCAGACTGCATACAGTATTGCCCAGCATATCGATATCCAGAAGTCTGCACCTTTCAGTAACTTCAAGGCAAAGGTTCTCAGGGGGATAACCTGTCCTGTCAAGAATATCCATCACTATATCCACAAAGTCAGCTTTTTCGATCTGTGAATATGACAGATTGACATTGATGGTAAAATCAGGATAGATCTCCCGCATTTTCTGAGCATCTTTTATAGCCGTCGTTAGTATCCACTCGCCAAGTGACGGGAAGAGCGGATCCTGTTCCAGCAAAGGTATAAAGTGATCGGGGGGAACTATGCCATACTCTTCACTCTTCCATCTGAGAAGTGCTTCAGCGCCTTTGATCTTTTCGGTCTTTGCATCCACAAAAGGCTGATACATCAGATAGAAGCCTTCAAACCCCTGTGTTATCGAGGCTCTTATGGCATGGAATTTCTCAATTCTCTGCCTGTTGCCGCTTCCGAGATCGTTGTTGAAAATAACAAGATCACCGCGACGTTTTATCTTAGATTCATTATACGCAAATGAAAGACAGGTCATGACCGTCTGCGAATCAATATTGAAGTTTTCTATATCTATCATGCCCGCATTTAGTTCCAGCATGATCTTTTTATCATCTATGACAATGCCTTCCCTGAAACGCGCACGCAGATTATTATACCGTTCTGCCGTTCTCTCAACTGAAATGTTTTTAGTGCTGAGTATAGCAAACTTTGTACCGTCCAGTCTGTACACACTGGCAAAATCCACTGAATTATCAAAAAGAAACCGTCCCGTTTTCTGCAGTACAAGATTTCCGAAATGATAACCGTAGATCTCATTGATCTCCGAAAACTTTGCAATACCCACAAGTCCGATGTGCATAACATTGTTTTTGACAATATTTGACTGCACCTCATCAAAGAACCCATACTGATTTCTGAGTCCTGTAAGACTGTCGATGTTGCTCTGTATGCCGTGATCCCTGATAGCGCCCACAAAGTATTCGGGTTCGCCGTTTTCATCTTTCAGCACTATACCGCGGCAGGTGCATACATTGTATTCTCCGTTTATTCTCCTTGCGCGGTACTGCATATCATGGCCTTTGCATTTGCCTGAAAAAATGTCCGCAAGACCGCTGTGATATGCTTCCCTGTCCTCCTCGTGGATATGTTCCTCCCAGATATCTCCCGCGCCGTACATATATTCCGAAGGCAGGCCGTAGGAATCCACTGCTGCCTTTGACCACCTGGAAAAATCATACCTCATATCGCATATGTATATATACATTCCGTCTGCGGAAATACAATTCATCTCGAACATACTGTCCAGAAGTCTCTTACGTTCCGCCGGTATGCGCTTTCTCGTTTCATCCTGGTTCTCGCTTTCGGCAACAGGTCTGCCATCTTTCAGCCTGAGTTTGTCCTGATACATATTCTCATCAGCACGCTTGAAGACTTCAGAGAACTTCTTATCGTTCAGCTTGTCGTATACACCTATGCCGACAGCCAGCACTGGGCCGTCATTCTTCTTAAAGTTTTCATGGGATAATTTGCGCAGAGTTTCAACAAGCGAAATTCGCTTTTCGTAATCCGAACCTGCAAGCACTGCTGTAAATTCATCTCCGCCAATCCTGAAAACAGGGCTGTGGGCGAAAAGTCCGCATATTATCCTGCATGAAGACTTTATATATTCGTCTCCAGCCTTATGACCCTCGCTGTCATTTATAGCTTTAAGGTCGTTGATATCGCATATCACCACAGCAAAGGGAGAATGACCAGACCCGCTGTCCATGCTTTTCTGGATAGATTCCTCAAACTCACGGAAAGCTATCATATTTCTGGTTCCTGTCAGACCGTCGCGCCTTGCAAGCTCGTTGGCTTTGTTGAGCGCATCTATCTGCTCCTGTTCCTTCTTGACCTCTTCATCTATGTTTTCAAGGCCGATTATAAAATGCGTTTTATCTCCCGAACGCATTATTGTCAGCCTGGTATGCGCTGTTCTTCCATGCGTTCTTATCCTGAAATCAGCACTGTACTGGCTGTTGTTTTCAAGTGTGGTGATCATATAGTCCCTGTCACATATCGAAAGGATCCTGTCACGATCCTTAGGGTGTACTTGTTTGTTGATGACATTGACTGCTTCGTTATAAAAATCATTGCCGTCAAAGCTCAGCGAACCGTCAACAGCAGGCTTATCCGATGAATATCTCGAATAATCCCCGGTACTGCCGTTTACATAGTATATAACATCATAGCGCAGGGCAAGGGTATTTACTATATGACCGTAAGCCGCTTTCTCCTTCATAGTCTCTTCAAGAAGCTGCTGAGTTTTAACTTCATCATTGATGTTCTCGATGGCAACCAGGATATGCTTTTTATCACTCGCCCATATCTGAAGGCATCGACAGTGCATCACCGAACCACCCACCATAAGTCTGTAGGTCAGATTAAATGACTTTACTTTTTTCAGATTTTCCAGTATGGTCTGCTTTTTGAACTGCGGGATAACTCTGTCCTGATCCTCGGGGTGAACATACTTCTTCATGTTTTTGTAGCTCTCGCTGAAGAAATCATCACCTTCCGCTGGTACATTCAGGCTCTTGTATATATCTGTCGAAGAATACTCAAAGTATCCGTTCGTCTCCATATCAACATAGTAAAGCGTATCGTAGTGCGCAGCAAGGCTGCCCGCGATCTGATTATAGATCTCAAGCTCATACTCGTTCTTTTCTGCCCTCTGCCTTTCTCTTACTTCCTTGTCAACATTCCTGATACCAATAACAAAGTGATCGGTATCTTCACCGACACCTCTTATCAGTCTTAGTGAATGATAAACAGGCTTACCGCTGAGTATAACGCGGTACTCTATCATGTATTCGCTGCCTTTTTCCAGAATTGAAAGAAGGTTATCCCTCCTGAGATCCTGCCGAAAGATATGTCTGTCTTCTTCATGTATTACACGTTCTATATCCTTTTCCAGATCAGCAAAAAAATCCTTGCCGCCTTGTTCAAGTTTGATCGACCGTGAAGAGGCATCAGAAGAATACCACCAATACTCGCCTGTAGCTGCATTGATGTAATATATACCTTTATATTCGATGAGCAGTGTTTCTGCTATTTTTAAGAAAACTGGATCGTTGTATAGCATAAATAATACCTCCTGCAAACAAGGCAAAATGTATTTATTTAATTATACACTATTTCGTTAAGAAAATCAATACAAAAATTAATATTATATGAAAATTCAAATATCCAAACAAATATTACGGTGCGATATTAGGCGAAATCACAAGATATTAAAATATTTAAGTAAAGCTGAGATTCAGATATAATAGTGCCCCTCAAGGGATAGACCCATTGAGGGGCATTAATATGGAAGAACAAATCTGTAAAGCTAAGTTAAATCAGGGATTATTCCCTTATCTTGCGGAATGTGCAAGGTTTGCGATGCATTTCTGCTTATCGGAATATTTTGCCTTTTCACGGGCGAATATCACTATGAACGCCGCAGAATTTATAAGAAGTGCACCTACCCATGCAAATATCTCAGCGGCTGCAGTGGCTTTGAAGCCCATGCTGTCGATAAGAAGAACTATCGCACCTATGCGAAGCACCATTTCGGCTATGCCCGAAAGCATAGGCACAAATGGGAATCCCATTCCCTGCACACCGTTTCTTATAACGAAAAGCATATCAACAGAAAGTATCATAACTCCGCATACAGGCAGAAACTCTGCCGCGTAGCTTATCTGCTTTTCGCCGGAAAGTATCAGCGACGCAAGCCATTCGGGGAAGAATACCATCACCGAACCGAACACCAGATATGCTGCACCTGCTATACCAAGGCAGACTTTCATACCATCCCATATCCTGTCGAAGCGCTTTGCGCCGTAGTTCTGGCTTGTGTAGGAAGACATAGCTGCACCCGCGGTTGCGGCAGGCTGCATGAACATATTCAGATATCTGCTGCAAGCCGAATATGCCGAAGTGAACGCAACTCCCAGACCGTTTACGAAATACTGCACAGCCATACAGCCTACAGCAGTAATTGAATTCATAAGCGCCATAGGTATGCCGTTTCCGAGAAGTACAGAATACATTTTCGCGTCATGGGAAAAATCCGAATTTGAAAGTGCAAGGAAATCTGTTTTGCGCAGTTTATCAAAGCAAACAGCACCGGAGAATATCTGCGAAAGTATAGTCGCCAGCGCTGCACCTCTCACACCCCAGTGGAATATGAAAATGAACACCGAGTTGAGGGTGATATTCATTACCGAGGATACTATTATAGCTTTCAGCGGTGTTTTGCTGTCACCGAGAGAACGGAGTATCCCCGCGCACATATTGTACATTATGGTTGCGGCAAGTCCGCCGAAAAGAATGTAGCCGTATTGCAGGCTCTCATCTATTATAGAAGGATCTGTCCTCATCAGTATAAGTATAGGTCTGAGGAAAACCGCGCTGAAAAGCGTGAGCAGTACTGTGATCACGGCAGCAAGTTCGATGGAATGCGCCAGTGTCCTGCGGAGTTTATCCATGTTCTTTTCGCCGAAGCTCTGGGCTATCAGTATGGAGAATCCGTTGGAAAGTCCCATTGAAAAGCCTATTATCAGAAAGCACAGCGATGACATATTACCTACTGCTGCAAGTGAATCGTCACCTAGTCCTTTTCCGACTATGGCAGTATCAGCAAAAGAATACAGCTGCTGCAGTGAATTCGTTAGCAGCAAAGGGAAGAAAAAGCGCATTATAAGTTTGAACGGCCTACCTTGTGTGAGATCGGAAGTACTGTTCATTAAAAATGATCCTCCTTTTTTGATTACCCTATTGATTTTTTTTAATATTTGTGTTACAATATTTATATATAATTGGAAAAAACTGCATAAGAAAGGAATCAGCCTATGAGTTCCCTTTTTGAAAAGCAGGACAGCCTTAATTCGCCTATCGAAACTTTCATTTTTGATACCGAAAAAATGAGCTTTCCCGTAAAACCACACTGGCATTATTTTGCTGAATTCATATACGTTATCAACGGTAAAGCCGCCGTAACCTGTGACGGTGTACCATACGATGTATCAGAAGGAGAACTGATGATATTCTACCCCTCCTCTGTACATTCAATAATGTCTGCCGACGGAAATCCTATTCTTTTCGCGGGACTTAAATTTGATCCCGCCAAATTCCCGAATTCTTCGTCGTATGCACCCTCTGTAACAGCAGTTTTCAGGTACGCACATTCAAAAGATATGCAGATACATTTCAGCACTTCCGAATCAGACGAGCTCAACTGCCGCGAGATATTCTATGACTGTGTCAACGAGACCGAACATTATCTTTACGGCAGGGATATTATCCTCCGCTCTCAGATCTATCGTCTCATTTTCGGAATTGTAAGAAAATGGATAGCTTCGGGTCTTGATATCAACGGCTGCCCCGCAAACTCAGCAGATGTTTTCGGCATTGAAAACATCGCAGAGTATATCGACAGCTGCCTTGACGAGAATATCCGCGTCACGGATATCGCCGACAAATGTCACATGAGCTATTCGGGCTTTGCGGTAAAGTTCCGCGAACAATATGGCATGAGCTGTAAGGAATATATCGAGCGTATGCGCATTTTCAAGGCTGAAGAGTATCTTCTGTTTACCGATCACGATCTGACTTTCATCAGCCAGCAGACAGGCTTTTCAGATTGCAGCCACTTTATCCGCAGCTTCAAACGCCAGCGCGGGCTGACACCGAAACAGTTCCGTCTGTCCAAAAAGAAATCGGGTGGTTGACGTATTACATTATAACACCACTTGCCGGATAAAAATATCACTATTAGACTCAAAAATTGTATAAATCTATAAATGTTCCCCCAGACCGTTGAAATGCGTCGCCAGATTTGCTATTATATGAGCACGGAAAATCAACAGACCCAATAAGGAGGTTAATCATGAAAGTATTGCTTATCGGCGGCACGGGAACCATCAGCATGGCAATAACAAAATTGCTTTTGTCAGGTGATAACGAGGTCTATCTGCTCAACAGAGGCAGCAGGAACAGCGGACTTGAGGGTAATATCAGGTTCATAACGGCAGATATCAATAACGAAGAAGAGACCGCTGAAAAGATCAAGGATATGGAATTTGACTGCGTTGCAGAATTCATCGGATTCGTCCCCGCACAAGTCGAGAGAGATTTCAGGCTTTTCAACGGAAAGACCAAGCAGTATATCTATATAAGTTCCGCTTCTGCGTATCAGAAACCGCCTATGAGCTATCTTATAACAGAAGAAACTCCGCTTGAAAATCCTTACTGGGAATATTCAAGAAACAAGAAAGCCAGCGAGGAATATCTTTTTGAAAGATACCGCAATGACGGCTTCCCTGTTACTATCGTCAGACCAAGCCATACCTATGATGAACGCAGCGTCCCACTTGGGGTACACGGCAAAGGAGGAAGCTGGCAGGTAATAAGACGTATCATGGAGGGCAAGCCCGTTATAATCCATGGTGACGGTTCCTCACTCTGGACGATAACCCACAACAGCGATTTCGCTAAGGGTTTTGTAGGACTCATCGGCAAAAGAGAAGCCATTGGTCAGGCTTATCACATCACTTCCGATGAAAGCGTCAGCTGGAACAGCATATATAAAGCCATCGCAGATGCGCTGGGTGTTGAACTTAATGCATACTATGTATCCTCACAGATGCTGGCTGACATGGGCAAAGATTACGACTTTATCGGCAGTCTTATCGGTGATAAGTCAAACTCGGTGATATTCGATAACTCAAAGCTGAAGTCGGTAGTTCCCGATTTCAAGGCGGAGATAAGTGCTGCAAAGGGCATAGAAATGACTGTAAAAAATATCCTTGCACACCCCGAATATCAGCACGAGGACAAGGAATTCGATATGTGGTGCGACAAGGTAATTGATACTATTGAAAAAGCAAAGGAGAATATGAATGATTGATGTAAAAGGACGCTGGGCGTTTATAACAGGCGCAGCAAGAGGTATCGGATACAGAGCGGCTCTGTTCATGGCTGAACGCGGCTGCAATCTTATAGTTCACGGCAGAACTCCCGCCCACTGCGAAAAGGTGGTAGCAGAAGCAAAAGCGCTGGGTGTACAGGCTTATGCTGTGGGTGCTGAATTTTCTGACACAGCACAGGTAGAAAAAATGCTTGCCGATATCGACGCTCTCGGTGTGACAGTTGATATCGTACTTAACAATGCGGGCATTCAGGTGGCCTACAGAACAGAATACCTAGATACGCCTGCTTCTGATTACACAGAAAGCTTCAAGATAAACACCATAGCACCAATGATGATAACCTATCATTTCCTCGAAAAAATGGGCAAAACAGGCTTCGGAAGGATCGTTAACACCACCAGCGGTATCCGCCTTGAACCCGAACAGGCAGGTTACAGTGCCAGCAAAGCCGCCCTTGATAAAGTGACTATGGATCTCGCATCGAAATACAACGGCACGGACATATGCATAAATATCACCGATCCGGGCTGGTGCAGAACTGACCTCGGCGGTCCTCATGCACCAAATGACCCTGACAGTGCTCTCCCAGGAGTTGTGGTCGGTGCGTTCGTCGATGACAAAAAGTCAGGAAGAAATTTTGCGGCAGGATATTTCCACGGAATGACCCTTGAAGAAGCAGTAAAGAAAGCTGAAAGCGATATACCCGTTTACACAGGTTCCATCGGACTTTGATCTAAAGGAGGACATTTATGAATAACTTCAATTTTTACAGCCCCACAGAATTTGTATTCGGAAAAGACAGAGAAAATGAGTGCGGAACTTATGTTAAAAAGTTCGGCGGCAGCAAAGTGCTCATCCACTACGGCGGAAGTTCTGCTGTAAAGTCGGGGCTTCTGGACAGAGTAAAGAAGTCCCTTGAAAACAGCGGTATCGCTTACTGCGAGCTGGGCGGCGTACAGCCCAATCCCCGTGACGGTCTTGTATACAAGGGCATCGATCTTTGCCGCAAGGAAAATATTGATTTCATTCTCGCTGTCGGTGGAGGTTCGGTAATAGATTCTTCCAAGGCTATCGCTGCAGGCGTTCCATACGACGGCGATTTCTGGGATTTTTACAGCGGTAAGCGTATCGAGAAAGCTCTCCCTGTGGGCACAGTTCTGACTATAGCTGCGGCAGGAAGCGAGGGTTCGGGAGATTCAGTTATCACCAAAGAGGACGGTATGCTCAAAAGAGGTGCTGGCTCTGATGCTCTGCGCCCCAAGTTCTCGGTAATGAATCCCGAGCTGACCCAGACACTTCCCGCTTATCAGACAGCCTGCGGTGCTACGGATATTATGGCGCACGTTTTTGAAAGATATTTCACCAACACAACCGAAGTCGAGATAACCGACCGTCTTTGCGAAGCTGTGCTCATGACCATGGTGAAAGAAACTCCCAGAGTAATCGCTGACCCCAATAACTATGAGGCAAGAGCGAATATCATGTGGGCAGGAATGGTGGCTCACAATAATATCGTAGGCGTAGGCAGAGAACAGGACTGGAACAGTCACGGAATCGAGCATGAGCTTTCAGCACTGTATGACTGCGCTCATGGTGCGGGACTTGCCGTTATCATGCCCGCATGGATGGAGTTTGTTTACAAGCATAATATCATGCGTTTCTGCCAGATGGCAGTAAGAGTTTTCGGCTGCAAAATGGATTTCGAGAACCCCGAAAGCACTGCACTTGCAGGCATAAAGGCTTTCCGCAGATTCCTGCACGATATCGGTATGCCAATAAACTTTGCAGAGCTCGGCGCTAAGGAAGAGGACATTCCCGCCCTCACCGAAAAATTCGGCCTCGGCGACGGCAGAACAGGCGGTTTTGTACATCTGTCATCCGAAGATGTTACGCAGATATATAAGATCGCTGCAAAAGCTTCACTTCCGCAGTAATGATGAAATCACGACACAAACGGAATAATCCGTGCTGTGTTCGCTCAAAAATGTACTTAATGTCTTTCAGAAGGAATATGATATAATAACGGACAGCCGCTCTCATGAACGGTTGTCCGTTACTATTTTGTATTTACAAATATAAAAATCTCCGACCGATCTGCATTTCATTTCCCAAAAAGCTTGAATCGATCAAGCTTTTGTGGTATAATATAAAAAACACAGTTCAGCAACTTCGGGAGGTGCAGATATGGATAGATTTATGGCAATAGCTGTCACGGAAGCAAGAAACGGTATCCGGGCAGGACACGGCGGTCCTTTCGGGTGCGTTATCGTGAAAGACGGTGAGGTAATAGGCAGAGGACATAATGAAGTTGTACTGCAAAACGACCCGACCTGTCACGGTGAGATAATGGCAATACATAGCGCCTGCAAAAATCTAGGCACTTTTGATCTTTCAGGCTGTGAACTTTACACCACAGCAGAACCCTGCCCAATGTGCCTTGGGGCTATACAGTGGGCGAATATCAGAAAGGTCTACTACGGCTGTAATATATCCGATACTGACATGATAGGTTTCCGTGATCAGAAGTTTTATACCGAACCCGCTGATATCCTTGAAGAACTCGACCGCAAAGAATGTCTTGAGGTCTTCTATGAATACCGTGACATCGAAGACAAGATCGGCTACTGAAGATCTTACGCACATAACGCAAAAACGGCAGTCCATAAGACAGATACCTATATAGAAGTTTTGCCCCTGAGTGTTACAAAGCACTCAGGGGCATTGTGAATATTTATGTTGCTAAGCTAAATCAGAATTTATCATAAACTGCGAATATCAAACAAAGTACAGTAGCTGTAATACCCGCAATCATAGATATGACATTTAATAGTAATATTTTTTTAATCCTCTCGTCGCTACTTTCTTTATATCTTTTTGAATTACGCTTGTATTCTGTTAATGTGCAAATATTCAAAAGACCAAATATGATAAAAAAAATCCAATATTTCATATCAACTGCTCCAATAAATTCCGATTTTTGTCAGTAACAATTATAGCACATCATCTCTGTACTGTCAATAGAAACGCCATAGTACTTCTGACCTTACATCAGAAATACTATGGCGTAAAACTTCTTTATGCGTACCGTACTTATTGAACTGCCGTTTTTATATTCTCCAAAACCGATAATTACCTTACAGTAACAGTTATCGCATTCTTGATAGGATCTGTTGTGTTCCACTTGCCGTTGACTCTTGCAGCAACAGCGACCCTGTATGTCATGCCGGGAGTCAGGTTCTTGGGAGTTACATAGCTGTTGGCGGTGATGTTGGAAGTCTGAACTCTCCACTTGCCTGCCAGATATACAGCTATGCCGTACTTGTCAGCACCATCGACCTTATCCCAGATAAACTGGATCTGATGATACTTGGAATTGGTTATAGCTCTGACATTCTTAGGATAATCATCATTCTGGGGATCGGGATCACCGAAGGATGAATTGTCAAATACCACGTTTGCATTGTTCAGGAAAGACGAATCAGAGGGCTTATCAATGCTGTTCCACTTATCCTGTGTGCCGTAGAATGTGATAGTTGCACGGCTGTTTACATCAGAGAATGCATAACCATCGATCTTTGTAAGGTTGCTTGAAAGCTTCAGCTCGCTGAGCCTGTTGCAGTATGAAAATGCCATCAGACCTATGTAAGTTGCACCCTTTGCATCAACCGAAGTCAGGTTCTCGCAGTAGAAGAATGTGTTGTCACCGATTTCCTTAACGCTTGTAGGGAAAACAACGGAAGTAACATCGTTGTTTCCTGCAAAAGCGCTGGGAGAAACGTACTTAACGCTTGAAGGTACAGTAACCTCGCCCTTGGTGGTCTTAGCATCGATAAGTGCGCCGTTAACGATAACCATAGGGTTCTGTTCGCGCTGTGCTTTCAGCCAGGGAGTGGAATCAAAGCACTTGTCGTGTATTTCTACCAGCTTGTTCGGGAATTTAACAGTATCGAGACTGGTGCAGTAATCAAAAGCGTGCATCTCCATTACTTCAAGGCTTGAAGGCAGAGTTACGGACTGAAGATTTGAAGACATCGAAAAAGAATAGTAGCCGATGGTCTTAACGGAATCGGGTATGGTCACGCTGGTCAGCGAGCTGCACTGGAATGCATATCTCGCAATAGCGGTAACAGGCAGACCATCGATAGTTGAAGGGATAGTCAGCGAGGTAGTACCGTCGGTACAGCTGTAAGCCTCGATATGGTCGGAATATTTATAGTACTTCAGATTGCCCGAAGTTCCCACAGTATAGTTAGTATCGGTAGGTCCGTAAGCAGCACTTGCTGTTATCTGTGCATTAGGGAATACACCCTGAGCTGCCATCGAAGAAACGGACGCAGCCATAACTGCAATAGCTAAAGCAGTTGTTCTGATAATTTTTCTTCCTGTTGTTTTCATTTTCACACTCTCCATCTCATTTAATTAAAAACACATCCATACAGGACAAAAACATAAGCCCCACCGGCTATATAAATGTTTTATCCAATATAACGATTTTATTATATCATATAACAAAGCCTTTGTCTACAAAAATTTTCAAATTTGAATGTAAACTTTTTGCGGTTTTGTCAATGCGACCTAGACTACATGAAGGCAAATGCAGAGCTGAGAAACAAAGCAGGCTTGAAATGCTACATCGAGCGTGAGACCGACGGCAAGTGCTGTGAGTGGTGTACCAAGATGGCGGGTCGATATGCCTATCCCGATGATACCCCGAAGGACGTTTTCAGACGGCACGATAACTGCGGCTGCTCTGTTACCTACAAGAACGGCAGACAGCGACAGGACGTGTGGTCAAAGAAAACATGGGAAGCCGATAAAGACGAGCGTATCAGCAAGGCTTCGGGAAAAGAGCCGACAGTTTTCGGAAAAGTCGAAGCTCAGGCAAAACAGTCCGAGATTTTGGCTCGCAAAGAGTTGACTTATGATGATAAACGTGGTATAATATATTACAGAAAAGGGAAATCACATCGTCGGCTATCAAGTGAAGGGCGACAAATAATTGATAAGCCGACATACAACAAAATTGTCAATCCCGCAATTAAAAGAGGTGCAGATATACGTCTTGCGGATGAAGTTTGGACGAAACACCTTGAAGAAGAAAAAAGTCGAGCTGTAACAATAGGCGATGTTATTTATTTTAGACCAGATGCTACAGTTTCTGATGTTTTGGAAGAGGTTCATCACTTCTACCAAAATCGTAATGGGCTAAATGCTCAATATGGTGTTGTTCAACGAACAGTAATGAATGAAATAGATGCCAAAAAGTATCTTTTAACTATGACCGAAAAATATCATATTCCACCCGATGAGGTATATGAAACCGAGTATTGGTTAAAAGAATACATCAAGCAAATGGAAGAAATGAAAAAGCGAGGTGAGTGGAATGAGTAAAATAGTAAAACAACTTCCGTGTGATAAATATTCCGTACTTATTCTCGATTCAACTCCACCCACTTCGTGGAACAGCAATATTGTAATCATTGATGGCATGACATATGAAGCTGAAATTGTATATGATTTGCAGAATGCACTTGCTGTTAAAGCAAAAGAAACTTTTATAGGCAAAACAATAGAGTATAAAACCGCTTAACTTAGTTAGGCGGTTTTTTCATACCCGAACGGAGGTAACCCCATGACCAAAACACCCGAACCGACCTCAAAGCCGCCTCCTGCGGCTGACGAGGAAATAACCGCTATGCTTGAAACGTTGGGAACAACTGCAAGCGGGCTCATAGACGACTAGCATTTGCGACCGACATCAATGTCGGCGGCAGGTGCTTTTTTTATACCTATAAGGATCATTTCTTCTGCTTGCGATATTCAAGTGGTGTGATACCGCAGCGCTCTTTGAACTGCCGCGTGAAATGCTCATAATTCCGATAGCCGCATTTTCCTGCTATATCATGGGCTGTCAGGTTTGTGGAAGTCAGCAGCATTTTCGCATACTCCGTCTTGGCATTTATGAAATCCTGAACGAATGTCACACCGAAATTCTTCTTATAATAATACTGAAATGAAGCAGGGCTCATGCGGACTTCATGTGCCGCCCACATTATCGAACGCGGTATGTAAGGCTCGGCATATATCTTGTGGCGGATAGTCAGCAGCATCTCATGTTCGGCATCTTTTATCTCCTTGTCTGGCAGATGCAGCGTGTCGCTGACGCGGTTGAATATCAGCCACATATAATGCTCCATATTCTCCTGCGCATAGGGCGACCCCGAGGTGTATTCATCGGCTATAGCCTTGATGCACCAGCTTAAAAACTCCACTGAATCCGACGGCACTCCCTTGGCATAGGGTATCTTTCTTTTCAGAAATTCCTCTTCTTCACCCTCACCGAACCGAAAGTGTACCCAGTCATTCGCAAATTCATGCTTGGGAACGCATCTGTAATACTGCGCCATTCCCTGAGGATATATAAAGAATGAATTTTTCGGAACAAAGATATCTTGACCGTCTATCGTGAAGATGGTATCGGTTTTGAGTATCAGCAGCAGACAGTCTCCGCTGCCATTGGGACGCTCGATAAAAAAGTCCGTATCGTGCCTGTGATTATAGCCTACATTATTGATAATCATCATATATCACCTGATTTTTTCTAAAAACATCATTCAAGTTATATTATATATCATTGAATTATCATTGTCAACAGTGTATAATAAATTTAGTTCAGGGGACAGCTTTATGCGCATTATTCACAAGGTGCAAGCGAATAAATGTACATTATCTACAAGGGGTTAATTCAGCACACACTTAGCAACAGGTTAATACACGGCTGATTTTTTCTGTCCCCATCGCAGTCAAATGGTCAGATAAGGCTGTGACAGCAACAAAAAGCTGGTCTGCTGCGTAAATGAGAGGAGAATACAGCAGACCTGAAAAAGCAAAACTTTATGATTTAGAAGGGGTAGTTTTTTATGAAGACTAAAAGCAAAAAGACTCTTGCGCTTTCAGTGGTCTGTGCAATGGCAGTTTCCTGTCTTTCAGCCATTGAGCCTGTCCGTGCTGAAGCCGCTTTCGAGAAAAACGCTCAGCAGACTGTTGCCGATATGGGACTGGGGTGGAACCTCGGCAACTCGCTGGACAGCTATTCCGGCACTACGATAGGCGCTAACAGAGGAAGCACATCTTCCGAAACAGCATGGGGAAATCCCGCTACGACCAAAGCCATGATCGACATGGTAAAGAAATCGGGTGTAAAAACAGTACGTGTACCTGTAACCTGGTACGAACACATGGATCCTGTCACCTACAAGATCGACGAAACATGGATGAACAGGGTGGAAGAGATCGTTGATTATGTACTTGAAGATGATATGTACTGCATCATCAATGTACATCATGATACAGGTGAAAAGGGCTGGCTGAAAGCGAACAGCACGAACCTTCAGACAAAGAAAGCCATGTTCACATCTATCTGGGAACAGGTCAGCGACAATTTTGCCGATTACGGCGACAAGCTTCTGTTTGAGGGCTTCAACGAGATACTGGACGACAGTGCAAATCAGTGGTGGATACCAAGCTCGGAAGCTTGCCCCATCTCCAACGATCTCAACCAGATATTCGTTGATACTGTTAGAAAATCGGGTGGAAACAACGCTAAGAGAAATCTGATCTGCAACACCTACTGCGGCGGTGCAAACAATGAGATCACAAGTCAGTACGTCCTGCCCAAGGATACGATAAGCGACAGACTGATTGTTGAAGCTCACGTTTATCAGCCATTTGAATTTACACACGAAAGTTATCCCGAGATAACATCGTGGACAAAATCTCCGCTGGATAATGTGCTTGATAACCTAAACAGAACATTCTCCCAGAAGGGCATACCTGTCATCATCGGTGAGTTTGGCTGTGCAAACAAGAACAATATGGATCAGATCACTTCCTGGGCAAAGTACCTTGTAGAGAAGTGCACAAATTACGGTATGTGCTGCATCTGGTGGGATAACGGTTCACAGTATAAGATCTACAACCGCCGTACACTTAAGGTTACTCAGCCCGAGTTGCTGAACACTATGCTTGCAGCTGCAGGTTCAGAGGTAAACGTTGATCCTCAGAAAGAGGTCAAAGGCGATATCAACGGCGACGGCAAACTCAACGATACCGACAAGGAACTGCTCCGGAATTATCTGATAAAAAAGAGCACGAATATCAGCATGAAAGCCGATATCAACAAGGATGGCGAGATAGATATCCTCGACCTTGTTGAGATGGAAAGAGCAATACTGAACCCCGAGACTGTTCCAGATGAGAACAATCTCTGTGCCAACGAAGACAACTGGGCAAGCTGGACCGATACCTCAGAGGGCGGTCAGGGTGAGCTGTTCTATGTTGACAACGGCGTAGCAATGCAGGTCGATAAGGGCGGCAATTACGAATGGAACGCACAGTTCTTCTATGATGCTATCACCCTTGAACAGGGCGCAACTTATAAGCTCTCATTCGATTATATCAGCAATAAGCCTCAGTCCACAACGGTTATCGTAAATCAGGGTCACGGCGATTATTTATCCTATTACAGCGATACCCTTAACTGGACTACAACATCTCAGCATTACACCGCTACTTTTGATTATACTTCCAAGACCGACAATGCCTGCCGTGTAACATTCAATCTGGGCGGCAAAGGCGTGAACGTTCCTTACAAGGTAACAGTCACAAATCTTTCTCTTGTCAAGGTAAGCGGAGGTTCTTCTTCCTCAAGCGGTTCCACAACAACAGAACCTACTGTTACAACAGGCACAAATATGGCGTCTGATGCTTCCAAGTTCTCAGGCTGGGCAAATACTGATGACGGCGCGTCTGCAACATTCAAGAATCTGAGCAACGGTCTTCAGATCGCTGTGAAGAATTCCGGCACAGACGTATGGCACGTTCAGGGTATGTATCCCGACATTACCCTCGAAAGAGGCGCAACTTACGAGATCTCTTTCGATTATCAGGCAGACAAGTCCGTAGAGATGGGCTATAAATTCCAGCAGAATTATGACCCCTACGATCAGTACTTCTACGCACCTCTGAACTTTACAACTCAGAAGCAGCATTATTCCAAGACTTTCGCAATGACCGAACCTACTGACGATAATGTTGCCTGCGTATTCACCTGCGGTGGTGTGAATGCTCCCGTTACAGTTACCATCACCGATCTCGTTATCAAAAAGATATCTTGAGTATAACCTCTTTAGTTGAAAGATCACCTTACAAAAAACTCTCTGACCGAGCGATCGGCAGAGAGTTTTTTGCTTATATTTTTTATGATCAGCGTCCCAGAAGCTTACGCCTCATTTCAACAAGATCCATGATATCTATCCTGCCGTCCATGTTGATGTCGCCCTGTGAAGCATCATTCAGACCGCCTTGCTTTGCAAGATATCTGTGAAGCATATCGGCATCATTTTCATTAAATACACCGTTTCCGTCAACGTCACCGCTTATAGTAACAACGGGGTTTATCACAAAAGCTTTCTTGGCAACAGGCTCAAATACATAATCTGATCCCTGACCGTTGGCATCCACCAGCTTGTAGCTTCCGTCCGCATTGCACTTTATAGTATAAGTTCCGCTCTTTCCGTTTTCCTCTGTGAGAGTGTATCTGCCATCGCTGAGGCGTTTGACATTGCGGTTTCCTGTCACCTTTCCGTCAGATACTCTGCGGAAACTGTACACGCCGTCGTTTACAGCAGGACAAACAGGTGTTACCGAGAAGAGCTGACAATCGAAAGTATTGTAAGGATACTGGGCGATATTTCCGCCGTTTTCCTTTGACCACTCAAACACATCCAGTGAGCTTTTCGCACCCGAGCACTTGGTCAGAAATGCATAATAACCGTTGCTTTCAACTACCTTGAACAGCTGATTATCTGCACCTGTGTAGGTGGAAAGTTCAACATTTGTACCGTCAGCCCCGGTATTGTATGCCACAGAAATAACCATAGACTCGTCGCCTACCGATGCGATACGGCACCAGCCACCATCTTCAGCAATGATACGGAACTGCTGTGCAAAGCAGCCGTTCTGATCCCACTGCTGGATATTCGTACCGTTGGCGGTACTGCCGTTTGGCAGGTCAAGGGAAAGGTTACTGTTCTTATTCACGATATAATAGCTGACACCCGAAAGCAGATCAGTGCCGCTGACTTTCAATGAAGCGCCCGGTTTTTCATTCGTTACGGAATCAGTATTGTACACAAGATCGTATCCCGCGTTGGTATAATCCCCTGTCCAAGCGCGCTCAGTGCCGCTGAACTGATCGTTCTTTGCACCCCAGACTGTCTGGTTATTACTGCCCACAGCGGTGAAACTCATGACCTTTTTGCCCTTCTCATTCTTTCCTGCGTAGAAATAACCCTTGTAGGTCTTGCCATCGATAACGAGAGTAGCATCGGCGGTAGTTCCACCCTGCTTCCATGTGCCGCTTGCGTCGCCTGAGATAGTTCCGTTTGAATTCAGATATATGGTCTTATAGTTGATGATATTGCCGTTGGTTGCATTTCCGTGGTTGATATATTCATACTTTCCGACGATATCACTTTCATTGTATCCGCCCTTTGAAAGCTTATCGCCGGCGTATTCAAAGGGAGTAACAACAGGCCAGCCCTCAGCATTGAAATACATCTGATGGACACGAACCTGATGTATCTCGTAGCCGTCATCGAACCTTGCATGATATACCAGATACCACTGACCGTCATCATCCCGCAGAACAGAATTGTGACCGCAAGCCATGTACGCCTTATCAAGAGTCGAGAACTTGTAGTTGCCCATAACTTTCAGACCAACGGAATCAAGACTGGTGTTGGAATTCAGCACTGCCTGATTACCTGCGGCATCAACGAAAGGACCAAGGGGCGACCTTGAACGGGAAACACGCATATTATATCCGCCTGTGGAAGTCAGTCCGCCGTAGGTCGTCCAGAGGTAGTAATACCCTGTATCCGCATTGTATTCGATGAAAGGACCCTCTCCCGATTTGCCGTAGCCGCCTGCTATCTTCGTGCCGAAGTAGCTGTCCACCATTCTGCCGTCAGATGTCTTTCCTGTTTTCGGGTGGATACACTTGCCTGTTTCGGGGTCGATCTCCAGCGTGAAGATGCCGCCTGACCATGAACCATAAGTCATATACATCTTGCCGTCAGTACCGTAATAGATAGTAGGGTCGATGGCATTTGGAAACAGCTGATTATTGAAATCGTGATTACTGAACCAGCTGTTATTGTAAGTTACCTCACCGCTAGCCATAAGTTCATCTATATTGGTAGAGGTATATTTGCGGTTTACGCTCTTGCTGGAACTGTAAACATAGCTGTCAGTATCGTAAAAACCAGAATAAATAAGTGTATCACCAAAGGTATAAGTGCCCTTGATATTCTTTGACCATGCATAACATATAACCGAGCGCTTGTATGTGGAGCTTGTGCAGAAGTACATCACATAAGCACCGCGGGTTCCGTCGGGGCACTTAAAATCGGGATTCCATATTACATCTGGAGCCCATACAGCAAATCCGCCTGCGCAGTCCTCAAGGTCTTCACCCGACCATGCAAAGGCTTTCTTCAGATTATCCGAGAGATTGCCGAACTCCACATTGTTGGTGCGTGCATAGCCGTTGGAAAAAGTGTTCCAGTTCATTAGATCGCTCGACTGTGCCGCATCTATATGTGAACCGAATACATAGTACATACCGTTAGTCTTGATGATAGACGGGTCGTGTACGGATACTCTTTGCCCCGCCGCATTTGCACCGATGCTGCTCATGCCCGAGATACTCAGGCTAAGTGCAAGCAGAGCAGCGCTGATCCTGCGCTTTTTCATAATTATTCCTCCTTAGTCCTTGGATAAAAATTTCGGATAAATGTATTATTAAATATTATAACATATAATCCGAATGCTGACAATAACATATACGGTCATTTAGCTAACATTTTCGGTCAAAAAACGTCATCGGCAAGACTTGTATTCGTTTATTTTTTTGATTTCAAATTTTTTCATCTTAAACAAAAACGCCCCGTTTTGCGCACACAGCACAAAACGGAGCTGATCATAACTAACGGATGTCGACCTTGTGATCGTTCATCTTTCTGAGTATTTTGTGGTAGTACATAGCTTCGTCAGCTTCAAGTATCAGGCTGTCAAGACGTACATCGTCGGTCAACAGGCTCAAAGCTGCGCCGATGCTGGCAGTTACGGCATATGGTTTCTCAAGTCTTTCCGTATTCTTTTTTAACGCCTGATAGAACCGCTCCTTCTTCATATCAAGAACGATATCATCATACGGCCCGATGCCTATAATGTAGAACTCATCTCCGCCCGCACGGACACAAAGCTCGTGTTCGTCCGTTATCGAAGCTGCCACATCACCGATAGTTTTGATGGCTTCGTCGCCCTCCTGATGCCCAAAAGTGTCGTTTATGTATTTCAGACGATCCATATCGATCACGCAGACAAACAGCTTATCTTCGGGAGAAGCATTTTTCCGCATTTTTTCAAATTCACTTTGCATTCCCCTGCGATTGAGAAGTCCCGTCATTTTATCATGGAATGACATATCCACAAAATGATGCTTTGATCGCACCATTTCAAGGGCATTGTTTGCAAATCTCAGCCAGTTGCGGTATACTAGATTGATCTTTTCCTTATCGGAAAGCTTTCTTTGCAGCACAGAATATCCGAGAGTATAATTGCCAAAGTGCATAGGCGAAAAATAAAACACATACGGAATGTCACTATCTTCAAACATTTCCGGAAGCATTTCCTTTGTGCTGAACACCTTTGCATAGGTGTTGGAACAATGATCACCGCGGCATTCTTTTGATCTGCGCATGACAAGCTTCATTCTGTCGGTATAGCCTTTCTTGTCCTTTACTTCCATATCCAGCCAATCCTCGCACATACACAGATAAATATTTTCATAGGGTGCAAGAATGTACGCGGCATCATATAGATTGCTTATGCATTCGTCAGGTGTCTGCGATGCGGTAAGCTTTTCGGGTATGTAACTCTCCATCAGCATACCGATGTCGATATTATCCTGAAACAGATCCGTTGAGTAGTTTTTTGAGATAAAGTACATGGATGATTTTACCATATCCAGTGTTTTTTCGATATCGGGCTTGCAGCCGCAGCTTTTGCCAAGATGAAGCATATTTGCAAGATTCAGCTGGTAAGGAATTATCTCCTTACCAGGTTCGATCTCAGCGGTTATAATGTCAACTGCATCTGCAGCACATTTTGCAAAGTTCGATTCTATCGTGGTAAGGGATATGCTGTTCAGGAGAGCTTCCTGAGTTGCTTCAAATCCAAGTACACGTATATCCTCGGGAACTCTGACATCATTGGCACGCAGTTCCTCCATAAGTCCCAGAGCCATATGATCGCTTGAAGCTATAACCGCATCGGGCATAGATATCTTACCAGATAATATATCATCAGCCAGTTTCTGACCGCTGAAATACCAGAAATCACCGTAGATGATATGCTCGTCCCTGACCTGTAACCCCAGCTTTGCAAGCTCGTCCAGCATAACAGCAAGGCGTGATTCGGCTTCGGGATTTCCCTTTTGTCCGGTCAGAAGACATATCTCTTTGCAGCCATGAACATTTACAGCATGGCGGCAGAGCTCACGGAACATAAGGTCATTGTCGCTTCTGACCATTCTGATATCACCGATAGGGATACCTACTCCCACCACAGGAGCATCCGTATGTTCTTTTATCCTTTGGCAGATCATCTCGGCATACTCGATCCTGTTCTGCAGCACAAGGCTTATCACATCAATAACTATCCCGTCAAATCTTGAAAAATCAGGAAGATCATATATAGTCATCTCGCCCTCGGCATATTCTCTGAAAAAGAAATCCGGTGATATCATTGCAGAAAAAACAGCAACATTGTAACCGTATTTTTGACACTGTTCAAATATACCTGATGCAAGTCTGTTGGCGTGTACCGATTCGGGAACAGCAGTCAGAAAACAAATAGTTTTACGTTCGGACATATCATCACCCCTTTCATATCCTGTCAGCTGCGGGCATGACCCGATGCGTTCAGAACTATTTACGACAGCTGTTTCTATTAAATAATTATACAACATAAAACAATTAATGTCAATATAAAAATTGTGAAAAACTTACATTATTATAAAAAGATAATTTTTCGCAAACGGATATGCTGCACAATATTGCACAGCATTTTTATACATTAATAAAGGATATTCAAGTTGTACGATTATTGTTTACAAATGTACAACTCTACCGGTTGTTTAATCTATTGACAAAACTGTAAAAATTCGTTATAATATACACGCAGATTAAACTGCAATTACTTTTGAAGAGTAAAATTACGTTCGTTAAGTGTTGACTGAACGGGGAGTTGTCAGTCAAACGAAAAGCCGTGCAGATATCGTGTGGGCTTGCGGTTCGTATTTTGCATCCCGCTTCATAGGACAATAGATAAAAGACTCATGGCAGTATATCTGCCTATACGCCTTCTTTTCTGTCGTATGATGTGGAAAAGGAGGTTATTTTTATGCAGACAAACAATTCAGCAGCAAGAAACAACATCAGGGTATTCGGGACGGTGGCTGTTATGACAGCTTCGGCGATACTCGCAGCCCTCAGTATCATACTGGGCAAGTTCCTATCTATCCCTGTCGGAAACAGCATACGAATAGGATTTGAGAATCTGCCGATCGTAATTGCATCTATCTTCTTCGGTCCTGTGATAGGCGCGGCAACAGCAGTCGTTGCGGATATCGTAGGATGCATACTTCACGGTTATGCTATAAATCCCATAATAACTCTGGGCGCACTGTGCATCGGTCTTATCTCCGGTTTTGTTTATAGACAGATAACTAAAAACGACACAGAATACATAAGCACAGACAGAAGTATGCAGTGGGTCAAGATATTCATAAGCGTTATCTCTGCTTATGCTGTCGGTTCAATGGTAATCAAGTCTCTGGGACTGTATATTGCATACGGCACACCTTTCCAGACCATAGTTTTCCGTGTTATCACCGCATCTATCAGTGCAGTGATCGATACGACCATAGTATGGGGACTGATGCAGAATAAGAGCTTTATGAAAGAGATCGGCAGGATAACAAAAAGATGATGTACGAAGAAGCACTTAATTATCTGAAAACCGCCGCAGGACGTGGCAGTGTTCTGGGGCTTGACCGTGTAAGAGAACTTCTGCATCTGCTGGGCGACCCTCAGGAAAAGCTGAAGATAGTACATATTTCGGGCACAAACGGCAAGGGCTCTTTTGCAGCTATGCTGTCATCGGTACTGCGTAGTTCGGGATACAGGACAGGCAGTTTCTGCTCCCCTGCTATGACGGGAGTGACTGACAGCTATCGTATAAATGGCGCTGAAATTTCAAAAAAGCGCTTTGCCGAGCTTATCGCCACTATCCAGCCAATTGCGGAATCCATGGCGGAAAAGCCCACCGAGTTTGAAGTTATAGCGGCGGCGGCTTATCTACTTTTTGTTGAAGAAGGCTGTGATATCGCCGTGGTGGAATGCGGCATGGGCGGCGACGGTGACGCTACAAATCTTATGAGCGCTCCACTGCTTTCGGTCATAACCAATGTTGCCCTTGATCACTGCGGATTTCTTGGCAATACCATAGCAGAGATCGCAGGACACAAAGCCGGTATAATCAAACGCGGCTGCCCCGTATATTTCGGCGGCAAGGACAGTGATGCACTCACTGTGATATCAGAGCATACAAAACAGCTTGACGCTCCTCTTGCCCTGTATGATGACAGCCCGCTTTCAGACATAAAATACAGCCTTGATGGGATATCTTTCAACTGGAACGGAGAACGTTTCAGCGTACCACTGTGTGGCACATATCAGCGCGATAACATCGTAAACCTTATGTGCTGTGTGGATATTCTGAGAAAAACAGGCTTGACGATTAGTACTGACAGCCTGCGCAGAGGTCTTGCGGAGACAGTATGGCAGGGCAGGTTTGAGGTGCTTCGCCGCGATCCTTATGTTGTTTTCGATGGTGCCCACAACCCCGACGGCATCGCACGTGCGGCAGAAAGTATTGAAATGTATTTTCCCGACAAGGTAGTTCTGCTTATAGGCGTTATGGCGGATAAGGACTACAAACTGTATACGGATATGCTGGGCAGGTTCATCGAAAAGGTATACACCGTAACTCCCGACAATCCCAGAGCACTGGACAGCGCCGCTCTTGCCGAAGTTTTTGCAGAAAAAGGCATACCCGCCGAAAGCTTTGAAAAGCTTCCAGACGGCGTATCAGCTGCGTACAGTCACGCCAAAGAAAAAGGCTTGCCTATGATGGCGCTGGGTTCGCTGTATATGTACCGCGAATTCAAAGAGGCAATGATTCTTATCACGGGTAAATAAAATTTCACTCATAAACAAAAGATCATCGGAGTTCATTGATATTCCGATGATCTTTTTTATCTGCTGTAAATCAACACAAGAAAAGTATCCTCCGTCACAGTGACAGAGGATACTTTATCGGGGAAATGTTATATGTTAGCTGAGACTCCAACTATCTACAGATGCATTGTTATTGAATACGAAGTAGAGATCGTTCTTGCCGCTGAGATCTACAACAGGAACAGTGATTTCCTGCATAGAAGAACCTGCGGGTATCTCAACATATGTAACAGCCTTTCCGCTTGCACTGCCTGTGCATACCTTTACGATACAGCCTGTGCTGGAGGAAGCCTTGATCGTCAGGTTCTGAGCATCGCTTCCGCAGTCAACACCCTGAACGCGGTACCAGCTGCCCTTCTTAGCCTGTACAAGAGAAGAAGCTCCGCTGCCGCTGATGGTGATTCCGCCCTGATGCGAGAATGTAGCTGCACGCTGGGTCTTGTAAGGATCAAAGGACTTGACCTGACTTACGCCCTTCTTAGTACCTGTAACAGCCTGGATAGTACCATCGGAATTAATTGTTACCTTATCGATATGAGTGCTGCGGTAGCCGCCCTTGAGACCCATGCTGTCCTGTAAGTACTGTGCATGATATGTCAGGTACCACTGATTATTGAACTTGAAGAATGTGTGATGGTTGTTTCCGCCTGTGCCGAAGAACACACCGATTCCCTTGAATGCTTCGCCCTTGTAGGTGAAGGGTCCAAGAGGACTGTCGCTGACCATGTAGTTGATAGCGCCGCCTGTCAGTCCGTAGGGGTTGCCGTTGGTGCTGAAGTTAGAGCAGTAGCTGTAATAGTACTTGCCGTTGAACTTGTGGATGCCGCTGTCCTCAAAGAGGTAAGGAGCATCGATAGACTGAGGAGTACCAACGATAGAAGTCATATTATCGCTGAGCTTTACGCATCTTGCAGTCTTAGGATGAGCGTTCTGTCCGCTGGGAACACCGCCGCCGAAGTACAGATAGCCTGTGCCGTCATCGTCAACGAGTACTGCAGGGTCGAACAGCCATTCAACGTTACCACAGTTAGGAGTCTGACGGGAGATCAGAGCCTTGCCGATAGGATCTCTCCAGGGACCTGTGGGGCTGTCAGCTTCCAGTACAGCGATACCGTTACCGCCGTTTGCAAAGTACAGGAAGAACTTCTCCTTGCCGTTTACCTTCTTGTGGCAGGCTGTAGGTGCCCAGGAGTTTCCGCCCCATTTGCAGAGACCGTTTGAACCTGCTGCATTGATGAGACCGTGATCTGTCCAGTTAACAAGATCATCAGAGGATATGCATCGCAGGCAGTTTATAGTGCCGTACTCGATATCCTTGAGCTGACCATTGCTGTACAGCAGATGATCGTCTGTCATGAATATGTATACTCTGCCGTTGTATTCCATAACTCCGGGATCTGCGCCGAAGTACTGGGATATCAGAGGATTGTTTTCACCGGACTTCTTGTAGCAGGTTGCAAGATTTACGCTGCCGAACTTGCCTGCCATCTCTGTGAGATCCATCTTAAATACTGTCGGGAACTTGTCTATCTTACCCATGATATAATCCTGAAGTGCACTGATATCATCGTTGTTTACCTCACCGCTCTTGTCAACATCGGCAGCCTTTTCAGCATTCGAGTCCTCAAAGCCTTTCATCAAACCGCGCTTAGCAAGAACAAGATCCATAACATCTATATCGCCGTCGAAATTTACATCGCCTCTGCCGTCACGCTTGGGCTTTGAACTGCTGCCTGAACCGCCTACACTAACTACCTTTGCTTCGTCGATATAGAAATTGCCGGTAACGTCAACAGTCTCAACATAAAGTACCATGTCGCTTGCGTCATCGGGAAGCTGGAAGCTGGGGTTTGAAAGCTCCATCCACTGTCCGCGGGAAGCTGTGCCCTGAGCTATGTGAGCGTAGTTTACAGTACCTGTCGAATCTGTATACTGCAGTGAGAGCAGGAAAGTCTGCTGGCTTTCGCCTTCCTCGTAATCTACGTGTATACTGAAGCTATAGCTCTGACCGGGTATGAAGTACGAAGTATCAAGAGTCTTCTGAAGACCCTGCCATGCGCTGGTACGGTCTTTTATGAGAAGTGCGTTAGTACCTGCATAAGGATGTCTGCCGCTGAGCGTTAACTCACCTGAACCTCTTACCTCCCAGTTATCACTGCTGTCCTCAAAGGTATCATAATAGTAATAGCTGTCCTCGGCATTCGCTTCGATAGCAACATCTGCCGGGAATGCTGATTGTGTAAAAAGCATAGCGCCCGCTAAAGCCGCGGTAGTCAGCTTTTTAACATTCGAGCTGATTTTCATGTCAATTCCCCCTCCGGATATGTATAAAAACAATTAAGAATCGCGCCACTAAATTGACACATATCCCATTTTGTTATTTAATTATACTAAATTCATTTAAATCGGTCAACTCACATCATGGATATTTGGTGTAAAATATGGATATTATTTCGTTCAATTTTTTATTATTTTTATCAGAAATTAAATGTTATCTTACAAAACAAAACATCTTCAAAACGCCGTAACATCAGAGTTATCCACACATTCATGAAGCGCACCGATGATTATATCTACAAAAGCTAATATTTTAACATTGCCTTGAATACTAATTGGTAAAAAATGTCATGGAGCTAAAATAAAAAGCTGAAAGATGACAACAGTTTTAATACCCATTCAGGATTTAACCTATTACAGCATTTATCCTCCGCCATTTTTGAAACCGATTTCATCAAAGTCACGAAAATATAAAGCAGATATCGGTCAATTCGCGGAAAAATCTTTTTACTTATTGACAATTCACTTATAATATTGTATAATATCAGCATATTAAACTGCCTGAGAAATTCAAATAGCAGGCAGCAGAAGAGGGGAATGTATTTTATGTTGAAAAAAATCGTCTCAGGACTGACCGCTGCAGCTTCTGCCTGCACGATAGTCCTCGCTCCGGTTTCAGGCATAGCCGAAAAAAGCGCTGCTGTGATCACCGCGAGCGCAGCAACTCCAGATTCTTATCACGATGACTGGCTGCACGTAAATGAAAATGCCGAAGTTGTTGATATGAACGGCAATCCTGTATGGATGACAGGTGTAAACTGGTTCGGCTATAACGTAGGAAGCCAGGTATTTGACGGCGTATGGAGCATCAATATGCATCAGGCGCTCAACGAGATAGCTGACCACGGCTTCAATCTGCTCCGTGTGCCAATGTCCACCGAGATACTCTTGCAGTGGAAAAACGGCGACCCCGATCCTATCATCAAGATAAACGAGTGGAAGAACCCCGAGCTTACCATTGACGGTCAAGTGGGCGGCAAGCCGATGTACAGCTTTGATATTTGGAACAAGGCTGTGGAATGGTGCAGAGAGAACGGCATCAAGATAATGATGGATATCCACTGCGCTACTACGAACGCTGCAGGTCATAACTACGCCCTGTGGTATGATGACAAATACAGTGAGCAGGACTGGCTGGATGCACTGGCATGGTTCGCTGATTACTACAAGGACGACGATACCGTTATCGCTATCGACCTGAAAAACGAGCCTCACGGCAAAAAGGACGATGGTATCTTTGCTAAGTGGGACGGTTCCAAAGATGCCAACAACTGGCGTTATGCCGCCGAAAAGGGCGCTAAAGCCTGCCTCGACAAGAACCCTAACCTGCTTATAATGGTCGAGGGTATCGAGTGCTATCCTAAGTTTGAAAAGGGCTTTGACTGGAATTCAAATTCCACCGATTATGCTCATTACGGCGACCCCGATTATCAGCCTTACCACGGCGCTTGGTGGGGCGGCAACTTCCGCGGTGCAAGAGATTATCCTGTAAACCTCGGTAAATATCAGAGCCAGCTGGTTTACTCACCTCATGACTACGGCCCTCTGGTTTATGAGCAGTCATGGTTCCACCTGCAGGGTAAGGGTCCCAACTACACAAGCTATAAGTTCGACAGAGAATCTCTGCTGAAAGAATACTGGTACGACTCATGGGCATTCCTGGTAGAAGAGAAGATATCTCCTCTGCTGATGGGCGAGTGGGGCGGACGTATCGACGAGGTGAACGACCCCTCCGGCGCAAACAAACACTGGATGGAAGTTCTTCGTGACTATATGATCGATAAGCGTATCCACCACACCTTCTGGTGCTTCAACGAGAATTCCAGCGATACAGGCGGACTTATCGCCAGCGACTGCAACTGGGATCACTGGGACGAAGAAAAGTATGAGTTCGTTAAACCCTCACTGTGGCAGGACGAAAAGGGTAAGTTCATCAGCCTTGATCACAAGATAAAGCTGGGTCAGTCCGGAAATGGTATATCCCTCAGTGATTATTATTCCACTTCACATCCTGATCCTGATCCCCAGCCCCAGCCTCAGAACAATGATTATCCTAAGAACGTTAAAGTAAATTACAGCACTCAGTATCACCAGGTACAGTTTATCTGGGATAAGGTTCAGGGTGCAGACAAGTACGGTATCGCTGTATACCTTGCCGGCAAGTGGAGAGTTCAGACTTCCAACATCACGACCAACAACTATGTAACTCCCAAGAATCTGACTCCCGGCATGACCTACAAGGTTGCTGTTGCCGCAAGAGTCAACGGTAAGTGGAACACAGCCGATCCTATCAAGAACGCTATAACTGTTACTATTAAGTAATATAATTTCACAGAACCTATAACGGCAGTTTCTTCGGAAACTGCCGTTTACTTTTGTATAAAACAAACACCGCCCGTACCCAAAATACGAGCGGTGATATTATTAATAATCGTTCGCCAACAGAACACAATTATTTGCTCTTGGCTTTCTTATCCAGAATAGCACTTTTAAGTGCGCCTGTGGGGTCTTTCACCAGTAGAACGATGACCCATACGACCAGAGCAAGCGCGATAACAGACAGACCAAGGAAAGTATCATTGAGCATATCAGCTGCCGCAGGCTGAAAATACTCAGCACCGCTTTCAAGATATTCGACTACTGCATCAACAAGCCACATCAGTGATGCGCCCCAGAACATATACAGCAGAACGCCTGTTTTCAGCTTTCTTGCCTTTTCGCTTGAATACCAGATAACTGTGGATACCACAGCCGCAATTACAGTAATAAGAAGTGTCATGCCGTTGCACCCGCTTTCTTTTCGGATTTATTATCGGAAGCTGTTATCTTATTTGATACTATCACCAGACCAGCCCATACGACGGTAACAAGTATCGCCATGGCAGATCCCGATGTCGCCATCTCGTGAAGCATTTCTGCGGTATCAGCGGGATCATTCGCCGCTGTCAGGAAAGGAAAGAACGGTGTGACCTCACCATGCCATACGTGCTCAAAAGCAAGCAGTCCAGAACCGCCCCAGAGCATACCGTTGAGCCATTTCAGCTTATCGGCAAAGCTGAGTTTCAGCTCACCGCTTTTCTTATTATCAGCGCTTTCCTTTTTCGCTGCCACTTTCTGTATAACAGTTGTAACTATCGCCTCTGTTGCAGGCACTATAAAACAAGCCATTTTTATTCCTCCATATTATTTATCCCAACCAAGTGCTTTTCTCTTGGCTTTCATATCAGCAACTATCTTTTCGCCCAGCTTGACAGGGTCTGTATCAACATTCATGGACGAACCGAGGGTTTCAAGTGTACCGTATTTCAGGAACTCGATAACATTCTTTGAGCCGTATATCTGGGCTTCAACGCAGTGATAAGAGCTTATGCCGTTCAGTCTGAATCCCAGCGCCGCATCTACGCCCTTTTCGTTGCCCCATTCGGGGGAAGAAAATGCAAAAGGCATCTCATACATCTTATGACCCAGCGCACCTGCAACTCCCGCAAATATTCCAGAAGAACGTGTATTATCGATACATTCACCTACGTGCCATACAGGGGGCAGATCGGGTTCAAGGAATTCTCTAAGGCTCTCTCCTGCTTTCTCCTTGCCCGATATTGCGCAGTATCCCAGCTTCATAAGCGGGAAGGAAGCACAGCCGTTGGAGATTATCAGAACATTGTTTTTCAGCAGAACGTCTGCAACATCTACGATGCACTTTTCGTACAGCACCTTGGGATTGTTACAGCCAACCATATTCACGATACCCAGAATTCTGCCATCCTTGATAGCTTCCGCAAGGGGCTTCATGCTGCCGAAACGTCTGTGGATATACTCCACCGAGAAACCGACTTCGGCTTCCACCTCGTAGGGCGGTATGTATACAGGTATACCCTTTCTTGCTTCAAAGCTCTCGATAGCACGGCGAACGATCTTCTCGGCGAGTGCCTTTGTCTCACCGATATTTGAATGATGATGATCGTATTCATAGCGTTCAGCACCGGGAAGTCTTGCCGACTCACTGGTGGTAACGACGGTAGTCTTGAAGCAGTGTGCAACTTCCATAATGGAGGGGAATACGTCCTGAACATCGGCAACCCAGAGATCAAGAGCGCCTGTTCCCAGTACCAGTTCGGCGGAAACAGCATTTGAAAGGGGTATGACACCCGCGTATCTGTACATAGCCGAAAGTCCCGAACAGCATATACCGTAAAAGCGTATGCCCTTTGCGCCTGCCTTTTTGGCGAGTTCTATCAGGTCTTCACGCTTTCCTGCTTCAACTATCTGGCTGACAAGCAGTGGCAGATGACCATGTACCGCGATATTTACATAACCCTTTTCAAGAGCACCGATATTTACCTTTGAAGTAACTCTGTCGCCTACACCGAACAAGCTGTCGGTTGCTATTGACGCGCCCACAACTCCCGAGAATGTGAAAGCAAGACCGCATCTCAAAAACTGCTGCATAACCGACTTCCAGTCGCCGTCAGTAGCACATCCCGATTTGTGATATGCCTCAAAAACCTCGTGGTATGCGCTTATGGGCAGGATATCCAGTTCTTTCCAGACTTCCTGTCTTTCGGGGACAGCACAGGCTGAGATGGTCTTGTACTCGCCGGGCACCGATCTTGACATATCTTCAAGAAGTGCATCAGCAAGGTCTTTCGCAACATTTTTCAGCTGACGGTTCTTCTGCTTTATACCGAAAGCCTCAGCGGTGGAGCGTATCTTCTGCTCGCCAAGTATCGGCACATCCAGCTTACCCTCTGCCGCCCATTTCAGCGCCAGCATTACCTCTCTAGCGTGCATACCGTGCTGTGCAGCACCTGCCGCAGCTGAACGCAGTAGATTCCTCGCAACGATAAGATCAGCATCAGCACCGCATATACCCTTAGGAGATTTTGCAGTGATTCGACATGGACCCATGTTGCATATCTTACAGCATATACCCGCAAGTCCGAAATTACACTGGGGTTTCTGCTGATCAAAACGGTCGAAAGCAGTATCAATACCAAGCTGCTCCATACGCAGCAGCATCTCCCTTACAGCAGGGTCAGGGGTCTGATCGATGACATCCTGTTTCGAGGGAAAAGTCTTTTTATACTCCGTAACAGCATTCATATAGTCCCTGATGAATGCCTGCGGGTCATCAGCTTCACCCTCACCGTGGCTTGCCTTCAGTATCACAGTCGGGATACCGTGTTCATCAAAACCTATGATATTTCTGTGTGAATGGATATGCGCAGGTGAATGATGGTCATGCTCGTGCTCATGTTCGTGATGATGCTCATGTTCATGACAGTGGTTATGTTTTTTCTCGCTCATAATACCAGCCTCTCATTAAATTTATCAGTTTTATATTATATCACAATAGTATGAATTTTTCAATTAAAGGTCGGTAAATTAATGCACAATAAATCAGATATAATACTCTATATATTCGTCGGTCTTCATATTGAAAAGTTCAAATATACGGTCACGGACGTATAAAAAGTTTTCGCCTGTCCTGTTGCGGTGTTCGCCCAGTGGTACTTTTACGATACTCTTTATCCTGCCGGGATCTGCCATCATTACAACTATCCTGTCAGCCAGATATACCGCTTCTTCGATATCGTGGGTAACAAAAATGATAGTCTTTTTCTCTTCATGAGAGATACTGAGGATATCTTCCTGAAGTTTCATTCTTGTGATAGCGTCAAGCGCACCAAATGGTTCATCCATAAAGATGATATCAGGGTCTACCGCCAGACCTCTTGCGATAGCAACTCTCTGCTGCTGACCGCCCGAAAGCTGCTTGGGATAGCGCTTTTCATACCCGCTGAGTCCCACCAGTTCCAGATACTTCTGTGCTATGGCAGCACGTTCAGACTTGGGAACTTTTTTGGACTCAAGTCCCAGTTCAACATTCTTCTGAACATTTCTCCAAGGGAGAAGTCCGTAGTTCTGGAAAATTGTTATATTGTTTATGGAGGGCGCAGATACTTCCTTTCCGTCTATCTTAACGCTTCCGCTGTTGACCTTTTCAAAACCCGCAAGAGCATTCAGCAGTGTGCTTTTTCCGCAGCCAGAGGGTCCCAGCAGGCATATGAACTCTCCCTTTTCGATGCTGAGAGATACATTATCAAGGGCAACAAATTCCTTGCCGTCCTGAACATAATTCTTGCAGGCTTCTTTGACCTCAATATACATCACGCAGCACCTCCCCATGATTTAAGTATCACCTTTTCAATGATTTTCAGCAGACCGTCAAGCAGTATACCGATTATACCGATAACGAGTATCGTTGCAAGCAGTATATCCGCGCGGATGTTGTTTCTCGCATCGATTATCTGATAACCGAGACCAGACTGTGCGCCAACCATTTCGCCTGCAACCAGGAATATCCATGCAGTTCCCAGCGCAAGGTGGATACCGTTTGCTATCTGGGGAAAAGCCGCAGGGAAAATCACTTTCCATGTCAGCGCAGGCTGTTTTATACCGAAGTTCTTTGAAACTTTCAGGTATACCGGGTCGATATTACCCACCGCCGATACTGTTGACAGCAAAACAGGGAAAAATGCCGCAATAAATATGATAACGATAGCAGGAACATCACCGATACCGAACAGCAGAACGATAAATGGCATCCATGCTGTAGGTGATATAGGTCTCAAAAGCTGCACCGCAGGATTGATATACTGAAAAAGCTTTGGTATCCTGCCCAGTATCAGACCCAGTACCACCGCAACTATAACCGAGCTGAAATATCCCGTAACGAAACGGTACATACTTGTCTTTATGTTTTCAAACAGTTTTCCGTTCTCTATCAATTCTATTAGAGCATCAAATGCCATTTTAGGCGACGGGAACAGTGCCTTGTCATAACTGCTGACAGTGAACAGCAGCTGCCATATCAATATCAGTATCGAGACCGATATAATAACATTTTTCAGAGAGAGTAATTTTTTCAAATTCATCACGCCTTATCAAAAATCATTTTTTACAAAATCCGCATAAGCAGGAGGGTTATCGGAAAGTCCGTACTCCTTGACTTTATCTGCAAGCTCGTTGTAAGCTTCCTCTGTTATGTCAAGATCGTTGTAGGATATCCACTGCAGAGATGTATCAAGCACGTCATCTGTCTGATTCAGGTACTTCTTTGCCACTTCTTTTGCTTTTTCCTTATCCAGGGCATTTCCTGCCGACTTATAGCTTTCAACAAAAGACTTTGCATCATCATAGCGCTCATCAATGAACTTGTCAGTCAGCACCAGTCCGCAGCAGAGGGATTCTTCCCAAAGCTCTTCAGAACTGAAAAGTACCTTTCCTACACCAAGGTTCACGCCCATAGCGCCAAAGGGTTCAGCAACGCAGTAACCGTCTATCTGACCGCTTGCCAGAGCGGAGGGCATCTCGGTGGGCGCAAGCTCTGTAACATTTACATCGCCGATATTAAGACCCGCTGTTGCCAGAGCATCATTCAGCAGTATATTGTGCGATGACTGTCTGTGAGGTATTGCAAAGGTCTTGCCTTTAAGGTCAGCGGCAGAATCAATATCGTTTGAAACAACGATAACATTTCCGTCACGGTGTCCCAGTGCAACTGCTTTCACCCCTATGCCTTCCTCCTTGGATTTCATCGCAAGCTCTATCAGCACCGATGCTCCGTCAACTCTGTTTGAATTGAGAGCATCCAGCAATTCTGCCCATGAACCGTACTTTACAAGCTCAACTTTCAGCCCCGATTCCTTTTCAAGCTCCTCAGCTTCTTCCAAAACTGCCAGCGAATGAGTGATGGGGAGATACGCTATCTTTATTGTGTTTTCACTATCCTTACTATCTGATTTTCCGCAGGAAACAGCAGAAAACGCCAGTGCGGCGGAAATAATAAATGCAGGTAATCTTTTCTTCATAATAATATTCTTCCTTTCAGTATCAATAATTTGATTTCGTTATTATAATAATACCTATCTTTAATATAACTAAACATATAAATTATCTCAAATATATATTTCATATAGGTTTGGTAGGCTTTGCTTATTATACATCATAAATACGCCTCTGTCAAGAGAAAAAACAGCGTCCAAAAAAAAGTCGTACAAATTACTACAATTTTACTAGGAATTAGAAAAATTAATTGTGATTATTCACACAATCAAGGCTTCATTTCAAGATCAATACGCTAATACGAAAGCATTTTCAATTAATAATGTGATAGATGGTTGACTTACCTACTGTGATTGGATATAATAATAATGGGCATAATTTTGAAATACTAACAAGGAAGATGATAGATATGAACTTAAATATTCTGCTGAAAAAAATCGGCAGAAAACGAGCGGTATCTTTTTTGATACTGTTCATTATTTGCATCGGGGCGGTGATATTCACCGGGAACGACTATTTTCTTTATGACAGGACTATAGCCGAGGTCGTTTCGGTATCGGAAGACTTCACACGATCTTCCCCTGCCCTGATAAATTCAACTGAGTACCAGTACACTCAGCGGCTGACAGTTGAAATTAAAAACGGCGAGCACAAGGGTGAACTTGCAACAGTGACAAATAAATATTCTTCCTCACTTGTGACCGATGAAAAATTCTCAAAGGGCGATAAGTTATTTGTCGATGTCAATAGTTCGGGCGAAGAGCTAAAGGCCGTATGTACGGGTGTAAAGCGTGATGTTTATGCTGTCGGTGTCACTATGCTTTTCGTGCTGACCATTGTGATGGTCGGCGGTAAAAAAGGTACATTGTCCCTGCTTTCAGTGACATTAAACGCGCTGATCTTCGCCGTTGCCATCGAATTTTATTACAAAGGTCTCAACCTCTTCGGACTTTGTCTTGTGGCGACAGTGCTTTTCACTGTGTCATCACTGGTCATCGTCAGCGGTATCAACAGAAAAACTGCGGCTGCAGTGGTATCTGCGCTGTGCGGAACTGCTGTAACAATCGCTATAGCCTACATCGTACTGAAACTCACAAAAGGCAGAGGCGTGCGCTTCGATCAGATGCAGTACCTTATCAAACCATATGAGGAGATCTTCATATCCGAACTGCTTGTGGGCGGTCTGGGTGCGATAATGGATATCTCCATAACCATGTCATCATCAATGTCAGAACTTATAGACAGAGACAGCAGTATCACTTTTTCCGCTCTCAGGCATTCGGGACGTGAGATTGGCAAGGATATCATGGGCACCATGACTAACGTACTGCTTTTTACCTACGTATGCGGCTGCATACCACTGGTAATTCTGGCACTCAGGAACAATGTTACGCTTACTGACGTTCTCAACAATTACCTCGACCTTGAAATAGTCCGTGCTTTCGTAGGCGGCATAGGCATAGTCCTCTCGATACCAATTGCCATTTTCATTTCGACCCATATGCTGAAAGGCAAGGAAAGCATGACCTCTCAGCCGAAAGAAGGCGATGCGTAATGGAATTCATACTGGGAATTATACTTTTCATACTTATGATAGCAGTTGGCGGTGTCAGGGGCGCCAAGACCTTCGCTGCAATGTATGGAAACATCATCATACTGATAATAACCGTCTTCCTGATAGCCTGCGGAGTTAATGCCGTTGCCGTGACGTTAGCGGGCTGTGCAGTCATAGGCGTAGTGATACTTTTCTGGATAAACGGCGTTAACATCAAGACCGTGACAGCATTTGCGGCGATAGCAGCGGTGCTTCTGCTGTTTGCGGCAGTAATGCTGTATATAGGTTCAAGCTCACATATTCAGGGATTTGCCGATGAAAACACCGAAGAGATATGCTGGTACAGTCCTGATATCGGACTGGATATGCGGCAAGTCACCCTTGCCATGATGCTGACAGGACTTATCGGCGCCATAACTGATACCGCTATCGCCATAACCTCGGCGCTGTTTGAAGTCCATGAGAATAATCCCCACCTCACCATGAGCGAACTGTTCATCTCGGGCATGAACATTGGCAGAGATATAATCGGCACTACCACCAACACCCTCCTGTTCGCCTACATCGGTGAATTCATGACACTTGTTATCTGGTTCCGTGAATACGAGTACCCATTCTCCGAGATAATCAACTCAAAGGTATTCTGCCAGGATTTTCTTCAGATAGTATCCAGCGGTGCGGGGTGCATGATGATTATACCTGTTGCTGCCCTGTTCATGGCATACAGTCTGACCCACAGAAAACCTCATGATAACGAAAATGAAACACTCTCCTCCGCGGACTGTGAGACCGCAGATTCAGCCAGTGTGAATAACAGTTCAGCAGGCTGAAAAATAATATACTAAAAAATGTAAGCTATTCAAAAAGAGTTTCGGATAGCTTACTTTTTCTTTGTCTATTTTTACAAAATTAATTTGAGAGTAGCTCTCATTTTAGCGAATGAATAGAATATACCGCAGGATCATTGACAAAAAGAATATGAGCATATATAATATAAAACCGAAACAGATTATGCGAGGTGAGCAGATATGTCAAAGAGAAGAAATATAGCCCTATCATGGATAGTAGCGACAGTATTCAGCCTTGTGATATTCTGCTCATCTGCATTTATCATCGTTCACGCCGAGCATGACTGCGGCGGTGAGGACTGCTCTGTATGCTTGGAACTTGCAAAGCTTCACAAAACACTTCATGAACTTGGTACAGCAGTTGCAGGTACGATCATACTCGCTCTTATGACCTTTATCATTGCAGCACTATGCAAGATCACAGTCTGCTCCCGCCACGCACATATAACTCTTATTTCCCTTAAAGTGGAGCTTCTGGATTGAATAGCAAAACCATATAATAGTATGTAAATTACATTCAAGGGTAAGTGCGCACATTTTTCTGTGCCCTTATCAGGTTATTCGATTCGGAGGTTCAATTTTATGTTTAAGAAAAAAATCGGCATTTATGCTTTGACACTCGTAATGGCAGCAGCCGGTATCACAGGCTGTTCGTCAGTTTCTGCGGATAGATCGGAAGGCAAAGGTAAAAAATCTGCTGCTGACGGTTCTGAGTCTTTCAGTGTAGTCTGCACAATATTTTCCGAGTACGATTGGACAAAAGAGATACTCGGCGATCATGCTGACAATGTGGAACTCACCTATCTTCTCGATAACGGCGTTGATCTTCACAGCTATCAGCCAACTGCTGAGGATATTCTGAAGATAAGCACCTGCGACCTCTTCGTATATGTTGGCGGAGAGTCAGACGAATGGGTTGAAGATGTGCTTGAAACTTCACAGAACAAGGATATGAAGGTCATTAACCTCATGGAAGTTCTGGGTGACTCGGCAAAGGTGGAAGAACTCAAAGAGGGTATGCAGGAAAGCGAACATGAGCATGAGCACGAGCATAAGACCGACTTTGAAGACAGTGATGTAAAAGACCGTACCCTTGACGAATGGAACGGAAGCTGGCAGTCAACCTATCCCCTTCTGCTGGACGGTTCTCTTGATGAAGTTTGGGAGCACAAAGCCGAGGAAGATGACACCATGACAGCTGAGGACTACAAAAAGAAATACACCACCGCCTATGAAACCGACGCTGTGACAATCAATATCAACGCCCCCGAGGTGGAGTATGTGACAGCGGATAAGTCCATCAAGGCTGAGTATGATTACAGCGGATTCTATATAAGGACAAAGGACGACGGCACCAAGCAGGTAAGGTATAAGTTTGAAAAGAAGTCCGGGGACGACAGCGCCGCTAAGTACATCGTATTCAGCGATCACAACATCGAACCCTCCGAGCCCGAGCATTTCCACCTTTACAGCGGCAACGACGGCTTTGATACCCTCGTTGAAGAGGGCGATCACTTCCCTACCTACTATCCCGCATCCCTGACTGCCGAAGATATCGTTGATGAAATGACAGGCGGACACGACCACAGCCACGAAGAAGAGGAAGAAGAATATGACGAGCACGTATGGCTCTCACTGAAAAACGCCATGGTACTCAGCGCAGAGATAGAGCAGAATCTTGAAGCTATCGATCCCAATAATGCCGATGATTACAAGGCTAATCTCGACAGCTACGTTGCAAAGCTCTCGGAGCTTGACAACAACTTCCAGACACTTGTTGACGGTTCTTCCGTAAAAACGCTGATATTCGGTGACAGATTCCCATTCCGTTATTTCGTTGATGATTACGGTCTTGATTATTTTGCTGCATTCATCGGCTGTTCCGCTGAAACGGAAGCAAGCTTCGATACCGTGGTATTTCTTGCAAATAAAGTAAAAGAGCTTGACAGCAAGACAATATTCACCCTTGAAAATTCAAGCAAGGATATCGCAAATACTATCATAAGCACTTCGGGCAAAGATGTTGATATCGCTGAGCTGAACTCTCTCCAGTCAGTATCAAATGAAGATATCGGGAACGGCGCAAGCTATCTCTCACTTATGCAGAAGAATTACGATGTACTTGCAGGTGTTCTTAAATAAGATATACCGGGTATCTCAAAAAGCTGCGAAACAATACGAAAATATGCCACCGCATCCGACCGCATACGGTCAGATGCGGTGGCTTTTTATGCTCAGGAGTATTTCCGGGCGGAATAAGTTAAATTAGTTAAAACAATGAATAACTTTATTACGAAAAATCTGTTCAAAAACTATTGAAATTTGTATGATTTTATGGTATAATAACATATAAATATACTATATCCTTTTACAGAAAGCGAAGTGATGATATGTATACCGACCAGCAATATAAAAAAGATCTTGCATTTATTGAAAAAATAGATACGAAAGTATCTAAGAAGGTCGTGTTCTTTCTGTATTTTTTCCCGCTTGTCGCTTGTCTGGTGGCACACGCGCTTTATCTTGTGCTGTTTAACTTGGCAGATATACATTCAATGGTAAAATTCAACATTGGCAGCGTGAGCTTTTATGCTTTGCTGATAATCCTTGCCCGTTTTTTTAAGGAAAAGCTAAATCTGGTCTATGCTTCAATGATAGAGATAATCCTTCATGCGGTAGCGGCAACAGTATGCGTGGGACTGAAACCCGATTTCTGTATGTTCCTGCTTATGATAATACCACTGGCATTTCTGGTACCCAATAAAAACAAGATCATACCATTCGCAATAATGTTAATATCCGTGCCGACCTACGGACTGCTGAGATTCATCTATATTATTCCCGGACGTGAGCGTTATGATATGAGCGGATCATCATACACGAACGTATTTTATGCCATAAATATTCTGATAGGCTCTTTTGTGCTTATATACGTAGCATTGATATTTACCTGTATGAATTACTATTATGAATGCAAGGCGAGAATTCAGAACGAACAGCTAAGAATAATGGCTTCCACCGATCCCCTTACAAAGCTGAACAACCGCCGTGAAATGGGCAGGATACTTAATAATGTCGTTAACGAGAGCCGCAAAAAACAAAAAAACTACATCGTTGGCATTGGCGATATCGATGATTTTAAGAAGATCAACGACAGTTACGGTCACGATATCGGTGATGACGTGCTTTCAAATGTAGCAAAGATCATTACAGATAATATAGACAGCAGAGGATACGTGGCAAGATGGGGCGGTGAAGAATTCCTGTTTGTGCTGCCGTGTTCTGAACTGGCAGATGGGATGGTCTGCTCCGACAATATAGTACGCAGTGTCAGAAAACAGCGATTCAAGATAGGAAGTAAAGAATTCTCTGTCACTATGACGATAGGTATATGTGAGGGACACCCTGAAAACAACGTAGAAAAAGTGATAAGCCGTGCTGACAGCAGGCTGTACAAAGGCAAACACAGCGGCAAGGACCGCGTGGTCAGCGCTGATTAGCCACTTCACGCTGATCGAAATAATCGAATATATATCCCGCCGCAGAAAAAAATCTGCCGCGGGATATTTTTCTAATTCAGACAAATCAGGACATCTATAATTGAATAAGTTAAAAGAATGAATAACTTAAATTCAAAAAATTCGTTCAAAGTCTATTGAAAAATCTGTGAATATATGGTATAATATAGCAAAGGTGGTGAAACCATGATAAACGGCAAAAAAATTATAGCCCTATGCACATCGAGAATATACGATTCTCAGCAGCATAGTTACATAAAAAAGCTGAACAAGCGCCTGAATGACCTTGATATGCGCCTGTTCATTTACACGCTTAATATGGACCTTTATTGGAACGAAGACACGACCAATTCAGAGGCAGGCGTTTTTGATCTTATTCCATATGACCGCATCGACGCCGTTGTACTCATGGACGAGAAGATAAAGAGCAGGACCGTCAGCAGCAGTATTATCGCGCAGGCACGGTTCAATTCCGTTCCCGTTATTGTGGTCGATGCCGAATACGAAGGCTCCACCAATGTTTACTACAACTACACAGCAGGCTTTGAAAAAGTCGTCCGCCATGTTATAGAAGATCACGGCGTGACCAGATCACATTTCATGGCAGGAATCAGGAACAACCATTTCTCCGATGAGAGGCTTAACTGCTACAAAAAAGTACTGAAAGAGAACGGTCTCCCCTTTGATGAAAGCATGGTAAGCTACGGTGAATTCTGGGCTGTGCCTACACGTGAGGCTATGAGAAAGCTGCTTGAACGTGATGAACTTCCACAAGCTATAATATGTGCTAACGATATAATGGCGATAAACGTCATGGATGTACTTACGGAAGCGAATATCCGTATACCCGAGGATATTATCGTTACAGGATTTGACGGAATACTTGAAGGCGATATATGTTCTCCTACGCTGACTACCGCTTCATGCAGCAGCACACAGCTTGCAAATGCCGTAACAAAGGCTATCACCTCAAGGCTCAATGGAGAAAAATGCGAAAACATAGCTGTTGTTCCCGAATTTATGCCGAAGAGATCCTGCGGCTGTGCAGGCTGTCCCTCAGACGATAATGTAACAAACAGCTTCAATATCGGTTTCTACCGATACGAAGACGATATGCGAGTGCTTTATGAGATGTCCGTAAAGATGCAGCTGTCCGAATCCATAGAGTCTGCCGTACACTGTATGCGCGGCGATAAGACGGAAGAGATGTGCTGTATCATCAGCAAGAACTGCCTTTTGACAGACCGTAATTTCTTCCTTGAAGATACGGAAATGGATATGAGCGATATGTGTGTGATATATGACTCATACCACTATCCCGACGAGATAAAGGATTTCGATGCGGAAAACATAGCCCCGGGCATAGAAAGCCTGATCGAAAGCCACTACCCGCTGATATTCAATATCCTTGACTATCTTAACAAGCCCTTCGGATATACCGTATTCTCCTACCATAGATACGACATAACCGAATATTCAAAGTCGGCAAGTGTCACCAACACCCTTAATCTTGGCTTGGGCGGACTTATGACCCTGCGCTATCAGCGGTTTTTATCCAGCAAGATAGCACAGATGTACCTCAATGACAATCTGACAGGGCTGTATAACAGGCAGGGCTTCAAGGCAGTCATTGACAGCGAGCTGGAAAAGCCTGTGAATTTCGGCAAACAGCTTACAGTGCTTATGCTGGATATCGACGGACTGAAGTACATAAACGACAACCACGGTCACGATGCAGGCGACAAGGCGATAGCTAAGGGCGCTTCAGCACTGAAAGAGGCTTGTCCCCCCGATGCATACTGTGTGCGCTTCGGCGGAGATGAGATGTTCGCGCTGATAATAGGCGAATGTAACAGCGATACGATAATATCACAGATAAACTCAATACTGGAAGAAAGCAGCAAAAACGAGGAATTCGAGATAAAAGCCAGCTGCGGCGCATTTTCTCAGCCCATAACTCAGGGCATGGATCTCAATAGTGTCATCAAGCGTGCAGACGAGCAGATGTATGAGATAAAGAAAGCCCGCAAACAGCACAAATAATTCAAGGCGTATGCATGAATTGAACCGAACCATAAAAAACGTACAATGGCAAAAAAGACCTCCTATGGTATAATTAAAACCATAGGAGGTTTTGTTATGGCAAGAAGTTACAGACACATACAGCAGTATGAGAAAGAAATATTTGAACTTAAGGAACAATGACTAACGCATAAGGAAGTTGGGGACAGACTTGGATTTACACGAACACAGATCAAGAAATTTATAGAAAGACAGCACAAGAAGAAAGGGAAAACAATCGGTTAAAAATGGAAAATGAGCTTATGCGGGATTTTCTCTCGCTTACAGAAAGGAAGTGAGACCGGAGGTAAAATATCTTGTTATCTACCGTCACAAAGACAAATACAGCATCAGCGAGATGTGCAGATTCTTTGAAGTATCACGCAGCGGCTATTACGGCTTTGTTAAGCGTATGGACAAGCCTGCAAAGGATCTTGAACTATCCGAGCTTATCAGGGAGTGTCAAGCAGAGACAAAGCAGACATACGGCTATCGACGTGTTGCGATATGGCTTGAACGCCATGGCGCACACCATAACCCTAAGATCATACTACGTATAATGAATAAGTACAGCCTTCTCTCCGTTGTCAGACGAAGAAGATACTGCAATTACAGTCAGGCTTTGCACAGATACGATAATCTTCTTAACCGTGATTTTAACGCTGACAGACCTAATCAGAAGTGGGTGACTGATATATCATACATCAGAACATCACAGGGCTTTCTGTATCTCTCGGTGATCAGAGACCTTTATGACCGCAGCATAGTTGCATACAAGACTTCTACCGTTCAGAACATAAACCTTGTTCTGAACACGATAAAAGCAGCGAAGGCTAAAGAAAAAGTCACTGCAGAGTTGCAGCTCCACAGTGACCAAGGGTTTCAATACACTTCACAACCGTATTTTAACCTAACTAAAGCATATCACATTACGCCATCGATGTCAAGACGAGGGAATCCATATGCAATGCTTTAGCAGAAAATTTCTTTTCTATACTCAAAACCGAATGCATTTACAGTATGAAGATAAAGACTTTTGCAGAAGCAAAGCAGCTCATTGATGATTACATATACTTTTACAATCACCAATGCATTCAACTCAAAACAAAACTGACTCCGCTTGAATTGCGAAGCCAGTTTGTTGCTTGATTCAATTATCATAGGGGCTTTTTTGTGCTGTACGCACAATGTGGGGCGGTTCAATTTTCCATCCTCTTTGACAGCTTATTATCAGTCCTGAAGATAATTCTTCACAAGTGCCTGAAGCAGTTCATCTCGGTCAATATGACGAATTAGACTTCTGGCATTATTATATGTGGTTATGTAGGTGGGATCCTCGGAGAGGATATATCCTACTATCTGATTTACAGGATTATAGCCCTTTTCTTTCAGCGCATCATATACTTCCGTCAATGTCTTTTTAAGTTCGGATTCCTTATCACGCTGAAGCGAAAATTCCATTGTTCTGTCGTTCATATGATTCATCTCCTTGCTATACAGGATCACACCGCTGCGTTACCGCGGGCGTATATGTTCCTTTTTATTATTATACTCTATTTTTTGGAAAATAACAAGGGGTATAATGAATTTTATCAAATTTGCACAATTTTCGCAACAGAATTTTTACAATTAATATTTATCTCAGCTCTGCTCCGATAGCAGAAAGCTCCTTGATAGCCTTTTCCATTGCCTTATCAGCCTGATCATCGGTCAGTGTACCTTCGAGAGATCTCATGGAAATGGAGTAAGAAACTGACTTCTTGCCTGCTTCGATCTGCTCACCTCTGTATACATCGAAGAGGGTAACGCTTTCGAGTATGCCGCCAACAGCTTTCTTGATAGCCTTCTCAAGTGCTGCAGCGGGAACTTCTTCATCGCATACAACAGAGAGGTCTCTTGTGGATGCAGGGAACTTAGGCAGAGGCTTGTAAGTCTTGGTATCGCAGGAAAGCTCCATCAGCTCAGGGATATTTATCTTGCCTATGTAAGTTCTTGCTTCGATGCCGTAGTTCTCCATAACCTTGGGGTGGAGCTCACCGATCATACCTACCTGCTTGCCATCGACCTTGATAACAGCGCATCTGCCGGGGTGGAATGCGGAAACTTCGGGGAACTCGCAGTTCTCATCGGGTCTCTCGTACTCAACCTCATCAACGCCAACTGCATTCAGCAGACCTTCTGCCATACCCTTGAGGGTGTAGAAATCAGCGGAACTGTCGGTGGTATCATAGAAACCGAAACCAAGTCTCATAGGCTCGTTGGGGAGAACTTCACCTTCAACAGGGATATATTCGTTACCCATCTCGAAAACATAGCACTCGGGGTTACGATAGCTGAAATTCCTTGCAACAACTTCCAGAACAGAGGGAACGATAGTTGTTCTCATAACGCTGGTATCCTCGCCGAGAGGATTCATTATAGTAACGGTATTTCTCAGCTTGCTGTCAGCAGGAAGAGCTATCTTATCGAAATACTTGGGCGAAATGAAAGAGAATGTCTCGATCTCGTTGAGACCCATTGAGAGCATTGCTGCCTTTACCTTGCGCTCGTAGTTCTGCTTAGGAGTACGCTGTGCGTTTGCTACACCTCTGATTATGGTATCGGGAATGCTGTTGTAGCCGTAGATACGCGCAACTTCCTCAGCGATATCAGCCTTGCATCCGATGTCAACTCTGAACCAGGGAGCGTATACTCTGCCATCCTTAACGGTGAATTCCAGCTTATTGAGAATGTCGATCATCTCAGCTTCGGGGATATCTGTTCCGAGGAACTTGTTTATCCAGTCAGCGCTGAACTCAACATTAAGGGGAGTTTCGTTCTGATAATTCTCATCGATGACAGTCTTTACAACTTCACCAGCGCCCAGCTCTTCAACAAGCTGGCAAGCTCTCATGAGGGCTTCATAACACTCGTGGGGGTCAAGACCCTTATCGTATCTTGAGGAAGCATCTGTTCTCATGCGGAGCTTCTTAGCAGTTGTAGCAACGCTTGCACCGTCGAAGCAGGCAGATTCAAATACAACAGTGGTAGTATCGTCCATGATACCGCTGTACTCTCCGCCCATAACACCTGCTACCGCAACAGGCTTCTTAGCATCAGCGATGACCAGCATTTCCTCTGAAAGCTCTCTCTCGATGCCATCAAGAGTTGTTATCTTTTCGCCCTGCTTTGCATTGCGGACATTTATCTCAGCGCCCTCAACATATCTCAGGTCGAAAGCGTGCATGGGTCTGCCGTATTCCAGCATTACGTAGTTTGTGATATCAACGAAATTGTTGATAGGACGCACACCGCTGGCACGGAGTCTTTCTCTCATCCATCTGGGAGAAGGACCTATCTTTACGTTCTTTACAACAGCGCCGATATATCTCTTACAGAGGTCGGTGTTGTGTATCTTGACTTTCAGCATTTCATTGATATCGCCGTCGATACCCTTGAATTCAGGCTTCTTGACTTTCAGCTCCTTGTCAAAAGTTGCTGCTGTCTCTCTTGCAAGACCGATAACGGACATACAATCGGGACGGTTGGATGTTATCTCGAATTCAACGGTAGTATCGTTGAAGCCGATAGCTTCGCGGATATCCTTGCCTATTGTTTTGTCGCAATCATCGCCCAGAATGAAAATACCGTCTTCGATAGCGTAGGGGAAATCGTGCACGGAAAGACCCAGTTCACCCAGAGAGCAGAGCATACCGTTTGAAGCCTCGCCTCTCAGCTTGCCCTTTGTGATCTTTACTGTCTTGCCCTCGTGAAGTACGGTGGACTTGTGCTTTGCAACGGGAACGAAATCGTCCTTTTTAACGTTCTGTGCACCTGTAACTATCTGAACGAGAGCGCCCTCGCCAACGTCCAGCTGACAGATGAACATATGGTCAGAATTGGGGTGAGGAACTATCTCCTTGACCTGACCTACTACAACATTCTCCAGATAATCGCCCTCAACGCCGTAGCACTCCACCTTGGAGCCTGAAAGGGTTATACCCGAAACAAAATCCTTTATAGGCATATCGCAGTCAACATAATCTGCGAGCCATCTCATTGAAAGATCCATTTATTTATCCTCCGTTTAAATTATTTTTATTTCCAAGCCAGCCGCAACTCTGGCGACTGAACCATACATACGTTTTTTACTTTTTCTCCTCGATAAGCTTAGTGAAAGAATCAAACCTGCCTTTGATATATCTGCCTTCCTTCACAATCACTATATGGCTGTCTTTTTCGCCCTTAATTTTGATGCTTATCTTGCCGTAGACATCACCTTCCGCCACCAGCTTTCCGATGGCTCCGTCGTCATAATTCTGTTTAAGTGCGATATCGATACTTTCAATATCGCTGTACCTTGTAAGAAAGCATATATCCGGCACACAAAGAAATTTATCTGTGAAATAGAATTTTTCAAACCTGCACTCGGGTGCAGCACCGCAAAGTGTCTTTACATCATCCTTGTCAAGCCGAGTCAAACATCGCTTCATTCCGGCGAAATAAGTGTTTTTGAAATAGCCGAGCACCCCTTCCAACAGATACAGCAACAGCGCGATCAAACACAGTGCCGGAAGCCATACGATCGGCTTTACGTGTTCACGTACCAGATGAGTTATAAACCAGACGATAAAACCCAGAGTAGTGATACTACCTAAAAGAAGGAACTTTACCAATTTCGAGGCTTTTTTGAAGAACCATGTTCTAATAAAGCTCATTAATTTCATACCGAAAACTCCTCTCCGCTTAGATCAGTGTTCACTGTGAGTGAGATTTTTCTTTTCTTCAAGCATACACATGAATTTTCTCTGCTCTGCCAAGAAAGATACACTGTCTTCGATACGTATTTCGACCTTGCTGTTATCATCCATGAAAACTCTTAGATAGTACGTGTAATCGTTTGAACGCGGACAAGGCATTTTTAACACAGACACATTCTTTATCTTATCATAACGCAGCAAAGCAAAATATGCCGGTGCGCATAGGAATCTGTCCGTCACGTAGAAAGTGTCGTAATACATCTTTTCGGGAGAACGTGTGCCCAGACTGTTAAGGTCGTATTCCGACAATTCTTTCATAACCTTTTTGAGCTTAGGGTAAAGTGAGAAAATTGCAATGCCGCCAAAAGCCAGCAAAACAGCTCCTAAAAGCGTTATTGCACTTCCAAGCTTTGTCACCGTCGTCAGCAGTGACTTTACACCTGCTATCGTAACAAAAATTCCGATAACAAAAGCGACAAAATGAATGACAAGATGTCCCATACACATCTTATAGAACCAGTTATTCTTGTAATCGTTCATATCTCACTCTCCCTTATACAGATAGTTTTTTAGCTAAACGTTTTGGGGTCAGTACGAATATGCAGAACTATTTGTGATTACGACGGTTCGCGAAGGTAGCTTCCGATGCAGTTCCACAGTTCTCTTGTATGTTCACCAAGGAGTTTTTCTGCCCTGTCATAGATAGTTTTATCGTCCCACAGGGGTTCCAGCAGAGTTACCTGTACAAGATTCTGTACTTCTTCATCACCCTCTGCCGCAAACTCTTCGTACATATCAAAAATACGGTGCAGAGTTTCGTCTGATAAATAACCGTCACGCATCAGCAGTTCTGCTGTAAGCCTGTTGAAAACATTCCCGAAAACGACATGGGGAAGGAACTCGCCATCAACTGTTTCGGCTTCGGTCTGTTCCCTTAATTCGGGGAAACGGTCGGTTATCGTTTCCGCACCAAGTTCAGCATATGCGATCATGGTCTGCACCTCACTTTATCGATATTCTGCTGTAAAAAGTAAGCTTATTCTCGTTACATTTCTGCAAATTCAACATTCGGACAGCAGTCTTTCAGCGTATCGCATACTTCTCCGAAAGCATAGTCTGCAAAAGTATTATTATCACCGAATTTTCTGAAAGTATAGGTTTTGTCTGCAGTATGCTCCTGCTATATATCTTTCAGAATCGTTCAGCCATATCAGAACTGCTCCAGGAACCTCATGTCGTTTTCGTAAAGCAGACGCATATCGTTTATGCTGTAACGTCCCATGGTGATTCTTTCAAGACCGATACCGAAAGCGAAACCGCTGTAAACCTCGGGGTCGATGCCGCATTCTTCAAGCACCTTGGGGTGTACCATACCTGAACCCAGAAGCTCTACCCAGCCTTCCTGCTTGCACATGGAACAGCCCTTGCCGTGGCAGTTGAAGCACATGAGGTCAACTTCTGCTGAGGGCTCGGTGTAAGGGAAGTGGTGAGGTCTGAATCTTACCTGAGTTTCCTCGCCGTAAAGACGCTTCATAAGCAGTTCGAGAGTACCCTTGAGGTCAGCCATTGTGATGCCCTTATCGATAACGAGACCCTCTATCTGGTGGAAGAGAGGTGAATGAGTTGCGTCAACAGCATCGGAACGGTAAACACGACCGGGAGAGATTATCCTTATAGGAGGCTTTCTGTTCTCCATAGTTCTTATCTGAACGGAGGAAGTCTGTGTTCTCAGCAGTACGTTCTCGTTGATATAGAATGTATCCTGAGTATCTCTTGCAGGGTGGTGCTTAGGCATATTCAGCGCCTCGAAGCAGTAGTGGTCAGTCTCGACCTCGGGACCTTCAACTATATCGAAGCCCATGCCAAGGAATACTTCCTCAACCTGCTCGAGAGTCACCTGCAGAGGGTGAGCTCTGCCTATCTTGGTCTTCTTGCCGGGGAGTGTAACGTCAAGTCTTTCAGCTTTCAAACGCTCTTCCTCAGCCTTGCTTTTCAGTTCTTCCTTACGTGCGTTGAGGGCTTCCTCGATATCGCTTCTGACCTTGTTTGCCAGCTGACCGATAACAGGTCTTTCCTCAGCTGAAAGCTTGCCCATCTGCTTGAGTATAGCAGTCAGCTCGCCCTTTTTGCCAAGGAACCTTACACGGAAATCCTCCAGCAGCTTGATGTCGCTGATGCCCGAAAGTTCGGACTTTGCGCGTTCCTCGATGCTAGTTAACTGTTCTTTCATGTTTATCCTCCTAAAAAAATATACTTAACTTGATTTATCTTATGGCTTACGTACTGTTTTAAGTATGTAAGTATCGTCATAAACAACTTTTCCGCCGTGGGACATCACAGCTTTGTATACGCCCTCAAAGAACGGAGTTCGGTAGGGCTCTTCAAGCATGATGTGGTCGCTGTGGGTACCGATGTACTGTATGTACTCATCGGCAGTATACTCGCGCCTGCCCTTGAAGTTCTTCGTTTCAAGCTCGGTGAAGCCGTAGTTCACGGCATTATCGTAAACGAAACCACCCTTGTAGTTTGTGGGGGGCTTGAAGTATGCGTCATAGACTTTCTGGATATCCGCAAACAGCGCAGGGTCGGTAGTCTGATAGTCTCCGTGGAGATACATCATCGCCAGCATACCGCCGCTGTTCAGCAGTTCAAAAGTTTTTGAAAAGGCGATATCCTCGGGTATCCACTGTATCGTCGCGGCGGAGTAGATAAAATCGAACTTCGCGCCGCCGAAATCATGGGTGATGAAATCATCGTTTATAAGCGAAAAATTATCCCGCCCGCCGTACTTCCTGCGCAGCATCTCGGCGAAATTCTCGCCTAATTCGATGGCAGTATAGTCACAGCCAGTGGAAAGTACAGGCTCGGTAGCCTGCCCCGTGCCGGGACCCAGTTCAAGCACTTTTGTGCCCCTGCCTATGCCCGCCTTGGCGATGATATGCTCAAAAAGCTCGGGGCTGTAATGTATGCGCCATTTATCGAACTGCTCGGGTATCGTATCAAAGCAAAGCCTGTATTCCATACTCTCTCCTCTGAAACAAAAACGGTCTTGTCCAAAAAACAGGACAAGACCGATAATGACGTTCTTGTATACATTCAAGCTGTACTTGAATGTGACCACCCTGAGGAACCAACATTCCCCTTTCCCGTAACGCAGGCTCAGCGTCCGTGCTTACAAGCCAAAGCCTTCGGCACAGCCACTCACAAGTGAACTTCGGCACTCCGCGAAATAAACCGCTTTCAGCCCAATGGCGGTTCTCTCTGAAATCCGTGTTGAGTACGTACTCTCTTGGTCATAGTGTTTGATGTGATATTTATTTACAAAGTATATGATAGCATATTCTTTCGGGGATTTCAAGGGGTTTACAGAAATTTTACATTTGTGATTCGCGATAGACTTCTATTCTTTTGAGTGACAAATTATTTTTCCATAAAAACTCAGCGACGATCATCTGAAATCATCAAGGATATACTCGTTTTTGCAACGGTATACGTCACAATACTCAACAGCATACCAATCTGCATCAATGTAAACCGTACTTGTTATTATTTTCGGGATAGCATCACCGACAGATACTGTTAAAACACAGTATTTGCCTTTGTTTTTGTAGAATTTTTTCCTATCAATAATATGACCAACATTAGATTCTCCATTTTTCAGTACACGCTTTTTTTGTATCATGTATTTCATACTATTCAGAATATGACTGATCATCGCAATAATATTAGAGACAAGTAATAAAATATTAACCATATAAACAGCGGCACCAAGATAACTGTACACAATATGATTATACATGGAAAACCAGGCAACAATTGCTATACTGACACATATTATTACAGCCACAAAATTGTATTTTATCATGTTAAACTCATATTCGGCTTTTGTAATATATTCATTATTCATACTCGTTTTTCATTTACTTTTTCCTTTTAGGACATAATAAAGCTTTTTAAATATACTATCTGGCTTATTTATATAATTGTTTTCATGCTTCTCATGCCAAAAATTATTGTAAAAAAACACCAGCACCGCCATCGTGATGATTATCGCGTAGCCCACAAAGCTCCATTTATCGGGGAACTGGTTCAGGAAAAGTATGCCGAGTATAGTCGAGAATATCACCTGTGAGTAGTCATACACCGATATCTCTTTCGCGGGGGCGTGGGAGTATGCCGCGGTTATGGAGAACTGTCCGCCTGCCGCCGAAATGCCCGCCGCAAGCAAGCAAAGGAACTGCGCCAGTGTCATCGGCTTGAACTGTATTATCAGGAAAGGCAGTGCAAACAAGCTTGAAAATGCCGAGAAATACGCAACAATCACAGGGCCTTTCACACCGTGCTGTCCTAAATAACGTACACAAGTATAGGCAAGACCTGCGCCCATTCCGCCTAAAAATCCGCATATCGCGGGAAAAAGCTCAACATTCGAGAAAGTTGGCTTGATGATGAATAGGCTTCCGAAGAAAGCACCCGCCACCGTCAGCGCCTGAAATGCCGTCAGCTTCTCTTTCAGGAAAATGAATGAGAAAACAATAACGAAAAACGGCGACATTTTGTTTAGCATCAGCGCGTCCGAGAGGTGCATTTTGCCCAAGGCGTAGAAATTTCCAACCATGCCGATTGTTCCGCCGAAAGCTCTCACAAAGAGCACAGCATGGTTCTTTTTGTCGCCTATCTCGAACTTCGTGCCGCTTTTTTTCAGCGAACCCAGCGCGATGAACAGTGCGAAAAAGTTTCTGAAAAAGACTTTCTGCATTGTGGGCAGATCACCTGATTTTTTCACGAACAGCCCCATCAGCGCAAAGAAAAATGCCGATAGTACTATATAAAATACTGCCTTGTATTTACTTTTAACCATCGTTCTCACGCTTTCCGCGGGAGGTCATATACTCATGCTCCCTTGCAAGTTCGCCCGCCAATGCGGACACCGTCCAGTCCCTGTTATGGGGCGTTACCATAGCTTTCAGCGGAATATCACAGCACTTGCTCCTCAGCATAGTCACAGCCTTGTTGAGGTCTTTGCTGTCCAGTCCCGAGAAGATAAGCAGTTCCTCGGTAACTTCCGTTCTTGCCGTGCTTTCGGTATACCCCGAAAGTCCACACACATATCCTACACTGTCTGCACCGCAATCTTTCGCCGAGGCTGTGTACTTACCGCCAACTGCCGCCATTACTTCGGCGATGATTTCAGCCTTTTCCTGCGGGACATTCACCCCCGCCGCCACCTTCGGCAAAGGTGAGCTGAGCCTTGCTTTCATTTTACCACTTCCTATAAACCGTGCTTATGGAGGGGATCCCACTCCATATCTTCCTTACTGTATAAATCGTCATCGTCAGTGATGACGTTATAATTTTTCTTCGGATACTTTATCTCCTCATGCAGCTTTTCTATCAGAGTGAGCTTTGACTTGGTGTCGATGAATTTCAGCACCGCAAGGCTGTCCTTGGGCTGATGATCGCTCTCGCCGCCCTTTCTGCTGACTTTTGTAAACTGCGACTTCTCACACTTTTTCAGCTTGAAACACATATTGCCCCTGCCGTCCTGAGATGAACGCTCGACTTCATCGTAATATAGGGTGACTTTCAGCATATCCCCCATGAGACCCAGTTTTTGCAGATGTTCAAGTCTGTCGGTATAGATACGTGTATATAACCTTGTATCCCTTGAGAGAGTGTAGTATCTGTACAAAATAATTCCCACCGCCGCATTGCCTGCCGCAAGGAGCATTAGCAGTACCTTTATAATGATGAACTTCACAAACAGCGAAAGAGCGAATATCACTCCCGCAAGAATGAGATTTTTGTACATTTGTTTGGACATTTTTCTGTGTTCCGCAAGATCATTCAGTGCCTTAGCCTGCTTTTCAGTCCGTGAAAGCTTAGGCGGGAACACGTATATAGGCTCATTCTCCAAGTTCATCACCCCTCTTTTCCGAAAATTTATTATACCATATCCCGATTGAAAAATCAACCCTGCCGTTGCTGAGAAAGCTGTATTATTCCGACGAAATTCCGGGTTTATTGGGTTCAGCTTTTTATACTTGGGATTCCTCATCATCACTTGAATCGACTGTGATAATTACATATTTTAGTAAAGAATTTTCCCTGAAAACCCGCAATTCTCGGCAAATTGTATTTCTGCATCGGTAATTTTTACATTTTGTTCATGGAACGGCTTTCTGTGTATGGTATAATATTGGTTGACTTTGAATAAAGTCGATGATTCAACCAAACAGAAATGGGGGAAATACATGACATATATTTCAAGGAAAGTCTGTGCTGCCGCAGCGGCTGCAGCGCTTGTATTCTCACAAGCAGCTGTGTGCGCATTCGCTGACAGTGCGGAAGAACAGGATATCTCTGCGGCTGAGGGCTATGCATCTGAGGATGTTGTCACAACAGATGATGAAACCTCGACAGACGGAGAATCCACTGCCGAAGAAGACTACGCAAAGGGCGATGTAAACAACGACGGCAAGGTCAATGTCACTGACGCAGCAATGGTTGCGGCTCACATCAAAGCGAAAAGGATGCTGAGTGTAAAAGGTCAGAAAGCGGCTGATGTCAACGGTAACGGCACCATAAATGTTGCTGACCTTAGTCAGATGCTGGCTCAGATCAAGGGCATAAGGCTCATGAACTGGCTGGATCTGCTGGAAACTGTCGATGAAAGCAGCATCGTTCCAGCAACGACGGAATTTACCAAGCTTGATAACATCGTATCACTGCGTGGAGATGTTACAGTCAACTGGACAGCTGTTGAGGGCGCAAACGGTTACGATATCGAGATCACCGGCGAAAGCAGGTCCGAGAAACGCGTGACCCGCAACAATAAGCTCACTATAGATGAGCTAAGATGGGCTGATGACGATATCATCTCTGTAAAGGTGATGCCATTCAAATATTACAATACTCCCAGCAAGCGCGGCGTTAAAAGCTACTCTGACGGATACGAGTGCGAATTGCGTGTCAAGCCTGAAAACGTGACAGGGTTAAAAGCTGTGTCCGAGCGTAACTATGTCAAGCTGACATGGAAATCTGCTGCCGATGCAGACGTTTACAACGTGTACTATAAAGTTGACGGCAAGGAACACTACTATGGTCAGTACTCAGAGCGCAGCCTGAAAATCAACGTATCGCCCGAGAAGGACTATGAGTTCAGAGTTCTGGCAGTTAACACCATCGGCAAGAGCTATGAAAATGCTGATAAGTCGCCTAAAGTCAAGGTACACACACTTCCCTACTATGCGAAGGCTGCTGCTGTACTCGATAAGGTGGGCTGGGATCTTCAAAAGGCATTCAACTGGTGCGCAATGCCTTATGCATATTACATAAACGGCGAATGGCTGCCGAGAGACGGTTCTCCGGGAATGGAATGGTATGCTGACAGAGGCTTCGACGCACACGTAGGCAACTGCTACGTAATGGCAGCCTGCTTCTGTGAAATGGCTAAAATGCTGGGCTACGACGCTCATCAGATCGCAAGCTGCACACTTAGCCGCAACGGACAAGTCGACCATTCATGGGTGGAGATAAACGACTTCAAAGGCGATGGCAAGTCCTACATCTTCGACCCCGATTTCCAGTCCGAAACCGGCAAGAACGGCTTCGCCATATCCTACGGCGATAAGGGTACATTGATGTACGACATAAACGGTACACATAAACGAGTGATAATGAGCTGATATAATGGAGGAAAATAAAATGAATAATATGATCATGAAGAAAGCATCTATCCTTGCGGTAATAGCTGTTACTGCACTGAGCATGAGCGCCTGCGGCGATACCAAGAAGAATGAAGAGTCCAAAAAAGATACCACTTCTTCCGTTGCTGCCGCTGTTGAAGTAAGCACATCAGATGAGGAAGTAGCTGTAACTCCTGCACCAGTTGAAAGCAAGGTTGATGAAGCCCCAAAGGTAACAGAGACCGCTGAGAAGATCCACGTTGAGTTCAACAACAACGCTGGCGTAGCTATAACTCTTATACAGGTACTCGACAAGGATGGTAAGTGTATTGCTGATCTGATCGAGGAGGGTGCTTTTATCTCCACAGGTATGTCCATGGGCTTTGAGATTCCTTCGGGTCAGGATCTGACTATCAGATACGGTACCGAGGATACTACTATTTTCGATATCAAAGGCGTAAACACAAGTGATTATACTTACATACAGCTCTGCCGCAACGTAAATGAACCTTCCTTAAAGTGCATGACAAAGGACGGCGAAACAGTTACCATCAAAGGCAAGTATGTATCAGGTTTTGAATACAGCGAGTATGCTCCCGGTGAGATCGATCCTAACTACAACGATAACACCTACGATTATAATAACTACGATGATACTACCGACTATAACAACTATGATAACAATGTCGATTACAACAACGGTGGTGACACCTATACCGATAATGGCGGCAATGGCGACGGCGGCTGCATAGGCGACGACGCTTTCACATTCTGATATGAGCAAGGACACTGAAAAGAAAAGCAGGATACTGTATTTCAGCCGAATAAAGGCACTTGCCTGCATCGCGGTGGTGGTTCTGCACGGCTGCTACATGGCAGGCGGTGCTTTCGCAAGGAATAATATCGAGCGAATGACCACCCTGTTCACGGTGCGCAACCTTATGTACTGGGCTGTTCCGTCTTTCATGATGGTGAGCGGTGCGCTGATGCTGGACGAAAAGCGGAAGATCGACTTCAAAAAGCTCTTCGGAAAGTATATGCCGCGAATGGTGATAGCATTGTTTTCTTTCGCCGAGATATTTGCGGTGTATGACCACGCAGTTTACCAGAAGGACTTCAAGCCAGCGCATCTGCTTGAGGGTGTGCGCCACGCGGTGTTAGATACTTTCACAGAAAACGGCATGAGCTGGTCACACACATGGTACCTTTACCTGATGATCGCTTTTTACCTCACGCTGCCGATCTACCGCATCATAACAAAGTCGGCTGACAAAAAGGAACTGCTTTATATGCTGGGTCTGCTGTTCGTAGCAAACTCTGTGATAACAGCGGCTAAAACGCTTATCGGCTGTGACACGCTGGTGTTCTATATCTTCATCAACAGCATCTTCCCACTGTATTTCTTCATGGGATATGCGATACACAATGAAAAGCTTAAAATCGGACGGATACTCAGCGTGATATTCATACTGATAGGCGCGGCGGGAATGATCTTCATGACCTACTACCGTCTGCACACAGCAGATGCAGAAACTGCTGAGCGTGTGAAAAATATCGCGGATCAGTACTTCGCACCACATACCGTGCTTGCTTCTGCTGGAGTATTCGCCCTGTTCAAGTCTTTCGATAAGAGCAAGGAGATACCTTTCATCGATAAAGCGGCAGCTGAGATAGATAAGTGCTCTTTCGGGATTTACCTGATACACATGATCGTGTACAAGCACATCTTCGCAGTGATGAAGTTTGACCCATTTGCACACGGCGGCGCAGTTACGCTTATTCTAATAATGCTGATAACTTTTGCAGTGTCTTATGTGATAACAAGAGTACTGAAATTTGTACCCTTAGTAAAAGAAATAATATAACACAAAACGGAGGATGAAAAACTATCCTCCGTTTTTTTATGATATTCCGTTCCAGACAATAGATCAGTTGCTGAGTTCGTCCATCTGCTTGATGAGGTCACCGAAGAGTTTGAGGGCATCGGTTACGGGTTTAGTGGTGGACATATCCACACCTGCATTTTTCAGCAGAGTTATGGGGTCAGCCGAGCAGCCACCGCATAGGAAGCCCTCGATATAATCCTTAACAGCGGGAGCACCCTCTTTCAGAATACGCTGAGAAAGCGCAATCGCCGCCGAATAGCCTGTTGCGTACTGATATACATAGAAATCATAGTAGAAATGAGGAATCCGTGCCCACTCCATCTTGATGTCTTCGTCCAGAACTATTCCGTCGCCGAAGTACAGCTTGTTCAGATCGCCGTAGATCTGACAGAGAGTGTCTGCTGTGAGCGTGTCACCGGAAGCGCATATCTCACTGCATTTCAGCTCGAATTCAGCAAACATGGTCTGCCTGTACAGAGTGGTGCGGAACTGCTCGAGGAAGTAATTTATCAGGTATGCTTTCTCTTTCTTGTCCTCGGTGTGGGCAAGCAGATACTGCATCAGCAGTGCCTCGTTGCAGGTTGAAGCCACCTCAGCCACAAAGATAACATAATCGCTGTATACCACAGGCTGAGTTCTGTTGGAGAGATATGAATGCAGTGCGTGACCCATCTCGTGTGCAAGCGTGAACATACAATCAAGGGTATCCTTATGGTTCAGCAGTACAAAGGGGTGAACTCTCGCGCCCGCAGAATACGCACCGCTTGTCTTGTTCTCGTTCTCATAAACGTCTATCCAGCGGTTCTCAAAGCCCTCTTTCAGTATCGAGATGTACTCCTCGCCCATGGGTGCAAGGGCTTTCAGAACAGTCTCCTTAGCCTCTTCAAAGGTGACTTTCATGGTGAAATCCGAAACTATCGGTGTGTAGAGGTCATAGAAATGCAGTTCGTCAACACCGAGAAGCTTCTTGCGCAGAGCCACATAATCGTACATATAGTTCATATTATCGTGAACTGCCTTAATGAGGTTGTGGTAAACCTCCACAGGAACTTCGTTGGCTGAAAGCGAGCTTTCAAGGGCTGAGCTGTACTTTCTCGCCTTTGAATAGAATTCCAGCGCTTTCATCTGAGAATCGAGAGTTGCCGCACAGGTATTGCGGAAACTGCCGTAACCCTTGTAGATAGAGTAAAATGCGGACTTTCTCAGTTCTCTGTCAGCATCCTTTACCAACGGGATATAACTGCCGTGAGTAACCTGATGGGTCTTGCCCTTGCTGTCAACAGCGTCCTCGAATTTAAGGTCGGCATCTGAGAACATGGAGTATATCTTATCGGCGGCATTGCCCATCTCACCTGTCATGGCGATAAGTCTTTCCTCTGCTTCGGAGAGGACATGGTCTTTTTTCAGGCGGATACGGTCAAGATGTCTGCGATAGAGTTCAAGACCGCTGTTAGCTTTGTAGAAGCCCTCCAGCACGTCATCGGGTATAGCGATGAGTTCGGGGGTTTCGAAGCTTCCCGCCGCACCGATAGCTACATATACGTTCATCAGCTGACCTGTGTAACCCTGATACTTAGCCACAGCGGTGTCCTCATCGGACTTACGGTGGGCGTAGTTTGCAAGTGCATCAGCAGATACGGATATCTCATCGCACAGCTTTAAATATTCAAGCAGAGTATCGGCGCTCTCGCCAAGCCTGCCTTTATATGATGCGATAGTCTCGGGGAGCTTTTTAAAGTCCTCCAGCGCCTTTTCCCACGCTTCATCGGCTGGGAAAATATCTTCCAGCGCCCAGGTGTTCTCCTTAGCGACTTCGCTTCTCTTTGGTATTCTTTCTTCGCTCATTTGTTATCCTCCATTCGGTAAAAAAAATATAACAGTAATATTATACCATGTTCTGCTGTAAAATACAAGCATTTTGTGAAAAATAGTTTTGCATGACTAACCAACTAATTTACGACTTAATCGTACAAAGCCGTGTCATCAAATGTAGAGGCATTACGATTTGCATGACTTTTTAATTCGAGTGTTATTTTAACAAGTTTTCTAAAGTTTTAAATCGGATTTTTAGTTAGTTCTTGACAAATGTTTCTGCGATTGTTATAATATAGTTAATAAGTATCAAGCTGATTATCATTTTGCTTGATAAATATGGAAGAAGGAGGAACTCGAATGAACAAGATTCATACGAATGTAGCAATTTATAACGCAAACGTCAATGATATGTAGAAAGGTCAGGTGAAATTTAATGAAAAAGAATTCATCAAATAAAATGAAGAGAGTAGCAGCAGGTCTTTGTGTAGTCATGATGATAAGCGGCGCAGTACCTGTGGGCGTTATCGGCGGCGTTGCGGCTATAAATGCAAGTGCTGAAACTCGGTCTGTATACACACCTCCAGTTATCAGTTATCTGAAGGGCTATAATGCTGTCAAACTCAGCTGGAATGAGATAGAAGGCGCTGAAAGATACGCTATTGCAGGCTATATCAACGGCGAGTGGAAGATGCTGGACAGGACAGAGGACACTACTTATACACTCAGTGGTCTGACCGCTAATACAGAGTACAGAGTATCTGTTATCCCTATGCTGAATGGAAAATACGTCAAGGATTTCTCCAACAGCATCGTTGTAACACCTAAGCCTGTTTATCCCAAACTCTCCTCTATCCAATACAACAAGACCTATCATCAGTTCAGGCTGAGCTGGAACAAGATCCCTAACGCGCAGTGCTACGGTGTTGCTGTATATCTCGCAGGCAAATGGAAGATAATCGATCAGAATATTTCTGCGAATACCACCACCTACACTTCACCCAAGCTGAGACCCGGCAAGACCTACAAGATGATGATTGGTGCCAAGGTAAACGGCAAGTGGGATCTCTCCAATGTAAACAGCAGAGCTTTCACCGTTACTGTCAGGTAAGTACTGAATAATTCTCTTTTTTATAGTTCTTTAAGAACCGGGATTTAAATTATAGATAAAACGAAACCGCCATACTTAGTACGGCGGTTTTTCTGTAATTATATACCGGAGCCCAAAAACTCGCTTTTCATAAAGTCGGACTTTACTTTTTGCTGTCATTACGGGGGAAAAGCTCGCTTATAAAACAATAAACTATCCCGGAGATACCTCCCGGGTCAGCAAGCAATGGTATCAGTGCGAGCCACTTGTGTTTGAATTGCAGCGAAATAAGCACTCCCACAGCACACAATATCCCGCCGTAAAGCGGCGCACCCGAGGGAACATAGCTATCGGCTTTTTCGGGGTGTTTTCTGTTATATCTTCCCTTGAATATCAGATAGTAGTTTATAAATATCATCGCCGCACCGGGCACGAATAAGATCAGCCCAGCCAGAAAGTATTGAAGTGCCATGGATCACCGTACCTTTCACAAAAGCGCCCTGTCATTTCGGCAAGGCGCTTTTTGTTGTTATTATGCACATATCCTGCACTAAGACTTTGTACAGACATATGTTTTTATTTTTAACTCAGACATATTTCTGCAAAAGTTGTACAAAAACGTACAACTTTTTGCTGATAATCGCTGTATATAGAAGAACTTATACTCTGATGTCGCCCTCGAATACGGTAACAGCTTCACCTGTCATGAATACAGTTTCGTCTGTGTAGCGGATCTTCAGGTTGCCGCCGCGCAGCATTACTGTTATTTCCTCGTTCTTGGGACAATAGCCGTTCAGCACTGCTGCAACAACAGCTGCGCAGGCACCTGTACCGCAGGCAAATGTTTCGCCCGAGCCTCTCTCCCATACACGCATTTTCAGGGTATGAGCGTCTATCACCTTGATGAACTCGGTGTTCACTCTCTCAGGGAAGATAGCGTCATGCTCAAACTGAGGACCGACCTTCTCGATATCCATATCGTCGATATTGTTCATGAATACGATGCAGTGAGGATTACCCATGGATACGCAGGTAACACGCTGCTTCTCGCCTGCTATCTCAACTTCCCTGTCAACTACGTGACCGTTCTCGTCAGCCGGGAGAGTGCAGGGTATCTTTACTGGATCAAGGATAGCGGCACCCATATCAACGGTAGCGCCATTTACCTCGCCGTAATGTCTGCTGAGCTTGACCTTGATGATGCCCGACAGTGTTTCTATGGTCATCAGGTCGCGGTCAACCAGACCATTATCACGCATGAACTTAGCCACACAGCGTATGCCGTTTCCGCACATCTTACCCTCTGAACCGTCGAGGTTGAACATTCTCATACGTCCGTCGGCTACCTTTGAGCGGCATACCAGTATTACGCCGTCGCCGCCGATACCGAAATGTCTGTCGGAAAGGTTCAGCGCAAAGCCCTCGGGGTTATCTATCATGCGGTCGAAGCAGTTGAAGTAAACGTAGTCGTTGCCGCAGCCGTGCATCTTGGTGAAGTGCAGAGTGGTCTTTTCGCGGCGCATATTGTTTATATCAACTATCTCAGTGTTGCTCTCGTTGTACTTGCTCCTGATGGAGGATGCGATAGCGTTTGCAGTATCTATGGAAGTCAGGCATGGGATATTCCACTCAACTGTCTTTCTTCTGATCTTAACAGAATCACGCGAGGGGATACGACCCTTGGAAGAAGTGGAGATAACGTAGTTCACCTTACCGCTCTCGATGAGGGTGAGGGTGTTCTCGTCGCTCTCGTGTATCTTGTTCACGGGGATAGCATCTATGCCGTGTTCTTTCAGCACCTTTGCAGTACCCTTTGTAGCGTAGATGGTGAAGCCAAGGTCTGCGAACATCTTAGCTGTCTGGGGAATTTCCTTTTTATCGGAATCACGGACAGTGATGAACACGCCGCCCTTCTGCTCAAGCTTGTAGCCAGCAGCAGTCAGACCCTTGTACAGAGATTCTTCCAGTGAGCTGGAAACTGCCAGAACTTCACCAGTAGACTTCATCTCAGGTCCCAGGTGGTTATCAACGCCGATGAGCTTTTCAAAGCTGAATACAGGCACCTTAACAGCCACATAAGGCGAATTGGGGTGCAGACCTACACCATAGCCCATATCGCGGAGCTTTTCGCCCAGCATAGCCTTTGTAGCAAGATCTACCATAGGCACGCCTGTAACCTTGGATATATAGGGGATAGTTCTTGAAGAACGTGGGTTAACTTCTATTACATACAGTTCATCATCATAGATGAGGTACTGGATATTTACAAGACCCTTTGTTTTCAGGGAGAGAGCCAGTCTCTTAGAGCAGTCAACTACCTTGTCGATAAGTCTGTCGGATACGTTCCAAGCGGGGTAAACAGCTATGGAGTCACCCGAGTGGATACCTGTTCTCTCGATATGCTCCATGATACCGGGGATAAGAATCTCCTCGCCGTCGCAGATAGCATCTATCTCAAGCTCGATACCCATGAGGTACTTATCGATAAGCACGGGGTTCTCGATACCCTGGTCGAGTATGATAGCCATGTACTCCTTGATATCAGCCTCGTTGAAGGCGATTATCATATTCTGTCCGCCAAGCACATAGGAAGGTCTCATCAGTACAGGGTAGCCTATCTTATCAGCTACATCAAGAGCTTCTTCACAAGTCATAACGGTAAAGCCCTCGGGACGCTTGATGTGCAGGTCTTCAAGCAGTTCGTCAAAACGCTCTCTGTCCTCGGCAGCATCGATGGAATCAGGAGGTGTACCCAGTATCTTAACACCGTTCTCGTTGAGGTGCTTGGTCAGCTTGATAGCGGTCTGTCCTCCGAAAGCTACAACTACACCCACAGGCTTCTCAACGCGGATAATGTTCATAACATCCTCGTTGGTGAGAGGTTCGAAGTACAGTCTGTCAGCTGTATCAAAGTCAGTGGAAACTGTCTCAGGGTTGTTGTTTACGATAACTACATCATAGCCATGCTCTTTCAGCGCCCATACGCAGTGTACGGAAGCATAGTCGAACTCGATGCCCTGACCGATACGTATAGGACCCGAACCGAAAACTATTACGGTATCCTTCTTCTGCTTCTGCTCAGCGATGAACTCGGCAGCTTCGTCCTCGTCATCGTAGGTGGAGTAGAAGTAAGGTGTATTGGCAGCGAACTCGGCAGCACAGGTATCAACCATCTTGAATACTGCGTGAGCAGGTTCTTTGACCTTTTCGCCCGAGATGCGCTCGATTACCTTATCGGGATAGCCCATCTTCTTGGCTTCAAAGTATGTTTCCTTGGAAACGTTGCCCTTAGCCAGTTCTTTTTCCATATCTATCAGCTTGCAGAGCTTGTTGAGGAACCACTCGTCTATCATAGTGATGGAGTGTATCTCATCAACGCTCACGCCGCGGCGGAGTGCTTCGTATACAACGAACATTCTCTCATCGCTGGGTTCATGCAGCTTTGATCTTATCTCATCATCAGAGAATTCAAGCATCTTGGGCGAGATAAGGCAGTCGTGACCTATCTCGGCACCGCGAACAGCCTTCATTATAGCCTGCTCGAATGTTGTGCCGATAGCCATTACTTCGCCTGTAGCCTTCATCTGGGTGCCCAGTTCACGCTTAGCATAAACGAACTTGTCGAAAGGCCACTTGGGCAGCTTAACTACAACGTAGTCCAGCGCAGGCTCAAAGCAAGCATAGGTCTTGCCTGTTACGGCATTCTTTATCTCGTCGAGAGTATAGCCAATAGCTATCTGTGCAGCGACCTTTGCTATGGGGTAGCCCGTAGCCTTGGAAGCCAGTGCGGAAGAACGGGAAACTCTGGGGTTTACCTCTATAACGGCATACTCGAAAGTCTCGGGGTTCAGTGCGAACTGACAGTTACAGCCGCCCTCTACTTTCAGTGTATCGATTATTTTCAGTGCAGCGGAACGCAGCATCTGATATTCCTTATCGGCAAGGGTAACAGCAGGCGCGATAACGATGGAGTCACCTGTATGTACGCCAACAGGGTCGAAATTCTCCATGGAACATACGGTTATAACGTTGCCCTTGGAGTCTCTCATTACCTCAAACTCGATCTCCTTCCAGCCTGCGATGCACTTCTCTACCAGTACCTGAGTGATAGGCGAGAGGTACAGACCGTTTCTGGTGATCTCGATGAGTTCTTCTTCATTATTAACGATACCGCCGCCTGTACCACCCAGTGTGAATGCGGGACGAATGATGAGCGGGAATCCGATGCCGGGCTCTTTCGAGAAAGCAACAGCATCTTCAACGGTATTTACTACCTTGGAGGGTATGCAGGGCTGACCGATTGATTCCATCGTATCCTTGAACAGCTGTCTGTCCTCAGCTTTATCGATGGTCTCGGGGTTAGCGCCAAGCAGCTTTACGTTATACTTATCGAGGAAACCTTCCTTAGCCAGCTGCATCGAAAGGGTCAGACCTGTCTGTCCGCCCAGTGTGGAAAGCAGGCTGTCAGGACGCTCCTTGATTATAACCCTCTTGACTGTTTCAAGTGTCAGGGGCTCGATATATATCTTATCCGCCATAGCGTTGTCGGTCATTATGGTTGCGGGGTTTGAGTTTATCAGTATTACCTCAAGACCCTGCTGCTTCAGCGCACGGCAAGCCTGTGTGCCCGCATAGTCGAATTCGGCTGCCTGACCTATAACGATAGGTCCCGAGCCTATGACCAGAACACGACGTATCTCTTTATTCAAAGGCATTTTTATCTATCCTTTCTGTCAGACATTTTCAGATTCGGGAGAATTTTTGTACTCGTCTATCAACTCGCAGAAGCGGTCGAAGAGGAAGCCCGTATCAAGAGGGCCTCCGCAAGCCTCGGGGTGGAACTGCACCGAGAAAGCGGGTTCGCTGGTATAGCGCACACCCTCGCAGGTGTTGTCGTTGGCATTAACGAAGCTCTCCTCAGCGCCGGCAGGCAGAGTATCACTGATAACTGCATAGCCATGGTTCTGGGAGGTTATATAAACTCTGCCCGTTGCGGTCTCCTTACAAGGCTGGTTAGCACCTCTGTGACCGTATTTCAGCTTCTCGGTCTTTGCACCGTGGGCAAGTGCCAGCAGCTGGTGACCAAGGCATATACCGAAGGTCGGTATTTTAAGTGCGCTTATCTTTTTCAGTTCTTCGATTATCTCAACGTTCTCGGCAGGGTCTCCGGGACCGTTGGACAGCATGATACCATCGGGAGCCAGCTCCTTGATCCTGTCTATCTTGGTGTATGCGGGAACTACTGTTACCTCGCATCCTCTGTTGACAAGACATCTGCCGATGTTAGCCTTTGCTCCGAAATCGTACAGAACAACACGGCGCTTAGTCTCACCCTCGGGGGAGAAAGTCTCTTCCTTATCGCAGGTGGTGTTCTTTACAGCCTCTACTATTTTATAGTTCTTTACTTCCTCGGGCACAGAGCCGTCGGTGGAAGTAACTATCTTACCGTTCATTACACCATGCTCTCTGACTATCCTTGTCAGACGTCTGGTATCTATACCGTACATACCGACAATGCCGTTATTGCGCAAAAAAATGTCAAGATCACCCTCGCATCTGAAATTGCTGGGCTCTTGACACCATTGTCTTACAATATACGCTTTTACATGGGGACGGCTGCTTTCAAAATCCTGGGGGATAACTCCGTAATTGCCGATCAGCGGGAATGTCTGAACAACGATCTGTCCATAATAGCTGGGATCGGTAAGGGTCTCAAGATAGCCCGTCATAGCGGTAGTGAATACTATCTCACCAACAGCTTCGCCGACAGCGCCAAAGCTTTTGCCCTCAAAAACTGTGCCGTTTTCAAGAATTAGATATGCCTTCTGCACTTTAAATCCTCCTTTAAACATTCTTCAAGATATTATATCACATCACGACTTATTTGTAAAGGGCATTTAATACAAAATTCAGATATTTTGATCTGCCATTCATACCTCATTTTGCTGTGTTGGTAATAAACCTGGCGGAGGGAAATAAAGATTTTTCAATCATGCATCAGTCAGCGCCGTATTTACAGAAGATATTCATATATTCGTGAGCTACTGCATCACCATGCACCACTAATATTATTTACAAATTATTAATAGCATATTAATCTCAAATATGATATAATTTATAACGTATCGAAAAAATGAGGTGTACAACAATATGGAAAAAAAGAAAGTAAACAAACATCTTAATTCATTCCAGATAATCATATTCGGTTTTCTCGGAATGATAATTCTTGGCGCACTGCTGCTGATGCTGCCGATATCCTCTCGGAGCAGAGCATTTACGCCATTCTCGGACTGCCTTTTCACGGCGGTATCTGCCACCTGCGTTACAGGACTGGTGGTAAGGGACACAGCTACTTACTGGTCGCTGTTCGGCAAGGCTATAATACTGCTGATGATACAGATAGGCGGCATGGGCGTTATAACAGTTGGTCTGACCATCATGCGGCTTTCGGGCAAAAAGATAGGTCTTGCACAGCGAAGTACCATGCAGGATTCCATATCCGCGCCCCAGGTTGGCGGTATCGTCAAGCTGACGGGCTTTATACTTAAAACCTCGCTTATGATAGAGCTTATCGGTGCGCTGCTGCTGCTGCCCGTATTCATAAGTGATTTCGGAGTTGCAAAGGGCATCGGTTACTCGGTATGGCACTCCATATCCGCTTTCTGCAACGCGGGCTTCGACCTTATGGGTGTACGCCAGCCATTCTCGTCACTGTGTACTTATCACGACAATATCTATCTTAATATAGTAATAATGCTGCTGATAATCGTGGGCGGTATCGGTTTCCTTGTTTGGAACGACATCAAGACCCACAAGCACCATCTCCAGAAATACAGTCTCCAGAGCAAGGTGGTCCTTTTAACTTCCCTGCTGCTGATATTCGTACCTGCTGTATACTTTTTCTTCTGCGAATACAGCGGTCTGCCCATGAGCGACAGAGTTATAAGCTCCCTTTTCCAGTCAGTAACGGCAAGAACGGCGGGATTCAACTCACAGGATCTTGCAGCTATGGAAGGTTCGGGCACACTGGTGATGATAATGCTGATGCTGGTGGGCGGTTCACCCGGATCCACAGCGGGCGGTATGAAGACTGCTACTCTCGCTGTACTGTTCTTCTCGGCTATAACCGTATTCAGTCGCAAGAACGATGTTCAGTGCTTCAAGCGCAGGCTTCCCGAGGAAGCTGTGCGTAATGCAGCGGCGATACTGTTTACATATCTCACGCTGTTCATAACAAGCGGAATAGTCATCAGCCGCATTGAGGGTCTGCCCATACTCACCTGCCTGTTTGAAACGGGCTCGGCAGTTGGCACTGTAGGACTTACTCTTGGAATAACCACTACGCTGTCCCTTGCTTCAAGGATACTGCTGATGATACTGATGTTCTTCGGCAGAGTGGGTGCACTTACGCTTATTTACGCGGCACTTCCCTCCCCCGAGACAATTAAGAGCAAACTGCCCATGGAAAAGATTTCCGTAGGCTGACCGAAAGGAGAATAAATAATGACAACTGCTTTGATAATAGGTGTGGGCGAATTCGGTGCCCATATCGCAAGAAGAATGTGCGAACTCAACTGTGAGGTAATGGCAGTTGATTCTAACGAAGACCGCATAAACGAGATACTGCCCTACGTTACCAGCGCAAGGATAGGCAACTGCACGGACGCTGAGTTCCTGCGTTCACTGGGTGTGGGCAATTATGATATCTGTATAGTCGCTGTGGGCGGACTTTTCCAGGTATCGCTGGAAACTACCTGCACACTGAAAGAGCTTGGTGCAAAGTTCGTTCTTGCAAGGGCTACAAACGATGTTCAGATGAAGTTCCTGAGAATGGTGGGCGCTGACGAAGTAGCTTACCCAGAAAAGCAGACTGCTATCAGAATTGCAACAAAGTACGCTTCCGAAACCATACTTGACTTTATCCAGCTGGACAACAACTACTCGATATACGAGCTGAAGATACCCAAGGACTGGTACGGCAGGACCCTTGCACAGGTTGATATCAGAAAGAAATACAATATAAATATAGTGACTTTCAAACGCGGGAACTCTGTTTTCCTGCCGTCACCTGATTCGCCGATGCTGGAGGGCGATGTGGCTTTCGTTATCGGCGAGGTCAAGGACATCAACAAGTGCTTCAAGATATAAAATATCTTTAAATGCACATAATGAAACTTTGATATGAAAATACTGACCCGCTCCTGTCAGCTGACAAGGGCGGGTCAAACGATAGATGAAATAAAACGGAGGATACTTAAATGGCAATATCTGAAAAACTGCTGAGAAAATACGCACGGCTGATAGTCCTGACAGGAGCAAACGTTCAGCGTGGGCAGATAGTTCAGCTGACAGCGGCTGTTGAACAGCACGAATTCGCGGCGCTGATAGCTGAGGAATGCTACAAGGCTGGTGCTGAGAAAGTCAATATGAACTGGACAAGCGATGTGCAGAACAGGCTGGACCTGATGTACGCAGAGCAGGATACCCTTGCAAAAGTTCTGCCCTGGGAAGAAGCAAAAATGAAGCAGATGGTGGATGACCTGCCATGCAGGATATTCATCGTATCCGACGACCCCGATGCACTGAACGGCATAGACCCCAAGAAGATATCCGCAGTATCACAGAGCAGACAGGCTGTTTTCAAGCCCTACCGCAACGCTATCGAGGGCAAGCACCAGTGGGTGATAGCAGCTCATCCCTCGGAGAATTGGGCGAAGAAGTGCTTTCCCGATGCCGAGAATGCTGTTGACAAGCTGTGGGAAGCTATCCTGAAGACTGTCCGCGTCAGTGAGGACAACGACCCTGTTGCCGACTGGAAGACTCACATGGATACCATCGTAAACAAGGCGGCATGGCTGAATGAGCAGGGATTTTCCTCGCTTGAATACAAGAGTTCCAACGGCACGGATTTCAGGGTAAGCCTGATAGAGGGCGCTAAATGGGAGGGTGCAAAAGACCTCAATCCCCTGAACGGCGCTGAGTATATCCCAAACATACCCACAGAGGAGATATTCACCTCACCATATGCAGGCAAATGCGAGGGCACTCTCGTAGCAGTGAAGCCTCTTTCCTGGAACAGCCAGCTTATCGAGGATTTCTCCATCACTTTCAAGGACGGCAAGGCTGTTTCCTGCAAGGCAGGCAAAGGTCAGGAGCTTCTGGAGCAGATGATAAAAATGGACGACTGCGCTTGTATGCTGGGCGAAGTCGCACTTGTGCCTAAAGAGAGCCCAGTCAATCAGTGCGGTTTCCTGTTCTACGAAACACTATTCGATGAAAATGCCTGCTGTCACTGCGCCCTCGGTATGGGATTCAAGGAGGTTCTTCCCGACGGCGACAGCCTGACCGTTGAGCAGGCTAAAGAGCGTGGCATAAACGATTCTATAATTCATGTTGATTTCATGGTAGGTGCTGATGATCTTTCGATAGACGGCATAAGACCCGACGGCACAAGAGAAGCTATCTTCCGCAACGGTACATGGGCATGAACGAAGATATTTTCAGCACAGCCGACAACCAAAGCCAGTGGGCGGACAGCCGCGATGAACTAAGGCGGGCACTGGAATCCTTAGGCTATCCCACTGAGTTTGCTGATACCATAGCAAAGTACATCGGCAGTCCCAAGGGAATACAGCGCATGGCGTGGTACGTGAATTATGTCCGCCCCGAAAAGACCGAACTGATCGTCGATGAAATGCTGGCAATAAAAAGCGAGATAGACACCTGGCGCGAACGCAAGGAAAGTCAGCAGGCAAACGCAGCCTATACGCAGCTGCTAAACTGCGGGCTTGATACCGACGACGAGTAAATGCAAAAAATACGGATAAAACTAAGCCCCCGAGGTTCACACCGAACCGTTCGGGGGCTTTATTTATCTGCTGATATCAGGATATCTCAGCACTGTTTTTACAGCACACAGCGTCTTATTCCAGGGGTCTTAATCCCTTAACAGCAGCTGCTATCCTTGCAAGGTCGCTGACGTTGACCTTGCCGTCCTTATTTATATCTGCCAATTTGAAAGCATCAGCGTCAAGCTTTCTTTTGCCCTTGATGAATGCGGCAACTTTTGTGATATCGGTAACATTTACCTTGCCATCGCCGTTTATGTCGCCCATTTTTCTCTCACCGGGATCCTTTGGTTCAACATACTCGGGTCTTACATAATCACCGAGAGTATCATCTTTGATATCGGTGGCTACGAACTTCATCTCGTGAACTTCTGCATAGTCCTCGGGATAAGTACCCTTTACGCCGTGGAGAGTGATAGTTTCGCCGTCTAAGTTCTCATCAAAATAGCTGAATGCGGTCTCGCTGATATCAGTGATGTTGGAACCTACATAGATATCCTTGAGGGATATGCACTCACCGAAAACATTGTTACCTATCTTCTTTACTGAATAAGGTATCTTTATCTCCTTGAGAACTTGGTCATAGCGGAATGTTTCGTTCGGTACAACTTCCAGTCTTCTGCTGAGGGTGACATCTGTCAGCTTGGGGCAGTTCTTGAAGCAGGCATCGCCCATCTCAGTAAGGCTGTCGGGAAGAACTGCCTTTTCAAGATTCTCACAACCTTCAAATACACTGCTGCCCATCTTCTCGATTCCCATAGGCAGGGTCATCTCGGTGAGAGCGGTACAGTCCTTGAAGGTATAGCTACCTATCTTTTCGATTATCTCCTTATCACTGAAATTGACCTTAGTCAGAGCAGTACAGCCCTCAAATGCTTTGTTTCCCACAGTTTTGCAGCTTTCGGATACTGTCACTTCGGTCAGCTGAGTGCAGCCTTCATAGATGGAGTTGGGAACTTCTTTAAGATAAGCCGGAAGCACTGCCTTGGTCAGAGCAGACTTCTTGAATGCGCCTGTTCCGATAGTTGTAACGGTTTTGGGAATATCGATATTTGTGAGAGCAGCACACTCAGCAAAAGCATATTCGCCGATCTCTTCAATGCTACTGCCGAAGTTCACCTTTTTAAGTGCAGTACAATTATCAAAAGCATGATCGCTGATCTTGACAACAGTATCGGGAAGATTTACCTCCTCAACAGCAGGAGCATATGCCAGCAGGTTGTTTACAACTTCAACAGCACCGTCGGGAATGTTGACCGTTTTAAGGGATCCACACTTGCTGAACGGACCATCATTGCTTAATAATGCACAGTCAACGGATTCAAGAGACTTAGGAATATCTATCTCGGTGATGCCTGTGCTCTCGAAAGAGCTTGCGCCAAGTATTTTGAGGTTTTTAGATAACTTTGCACTTGTAAGGCCGGTACAGTCCGCGAATGCGTATGTACTTATCTCTGTTACGCTGTTGGGTATCTCTACGGATGTCAGACCCGTAGAACGGAAAGCGCCCTCGCCAATAGTAACGACTGTCTTGGGTATGGTTATCTGTTTCATCGCACTAAGGCCTGCGAGCAGTCCATTGGGGATAACTGTGATGCCGTTTTCTATAGTAACATCAGTCAGAGAAGGACAGTTATAGAAAGGTCCTTTTTCTGCATTAAGGAAGCCTACCTCTGCTACCTCTATCGATTTGGGTATGGTCACAGAAGTCAGTCCGCTTTCTGAGAACGCATATGTTTCCAGTTTTGTAAGGGACTTTGGCAGATCTATCTGAGTAAGTGACTCACAGTAACGGAAAGCACTGTTGTTTATGGTCGTAACGGAAGATGGTATAGTTACCGAAGTGAGCTTTTTGCAGTTTGCAAAGAAATAATCCGGTACTACAGTTATCATATCGGGGAGAACTACGCTCTCAACGCCAGAGCCTGCAAGCAGTGCCATAGGGAGCTCGTAATCACCGTCATTGAATTTCACAGTCTTGAGGTTTTCACAGCCATCGAAAGGACCTGCATCAAGACTGAGGTACGATGTTTCGACAGTTTTGAGTGACAGAGGAATGGTTATGCTCTCAACTGCAGTATTCTGGAAGCACTTTGTTCCGAGCTTTTCGATATTAGCAGGCAGATCATAGTTTTTGAGCTTTGTACAGCCGGCAAATGCCATGAATTCGATCGCGGTTACATTTGCACCAAAATCAACCGTCTGAAGATTTGAACAGCCATAAAAAGCATCCTCGTCTATGACCTCAACAGTATCGGGGATAGTTACGCTTGTAAGCTCCTTGTAGTTCATAAACAGCTTTTCGCCCAGCTTGGTGACAGGCTTGCCGCCAATCTCTGCAGGGATATCCACAACAGCAACTGCAGAATAGTTACTGCTGTCAGTCTTTGGCAGAAATTTGCTCAGAACAGCGCTGTCGGTTTCCGTGTCGATGTAGTACTGGAACAGACCCTCGGTCTGCAGGTCCTCCGCAGAAACGGTAATACTTGTCCTGAAAGTACTTATGGTACCCTCGGGCAGAACTGCCGCACCTCCGAATACGATTGTTAACGCCAGAACAGATGCCAGAATTTTTTTCATTTTGGTTTCCTCCCTTAAAGAAATCAATTTTGTTCTGCCAATTATGACAGTAATTTTGACGTATGGGCTATTTAACATTATGATTATATTACATCTTAGAGAATTTGTCAATAAGTACGAACAATTATTATTTATAATATCAGTTTGAAAGTGACAAAACATGACCAAATTGTTAAATATCCCCACTGAAACGAAAGCTTTGCACTTCCCTGTTTCTGAAAATATAATACCACTTCCGAAATCGTTTTTCTACCAACAGGAGTTTGAAATTACGCAACAATCAGTTGCAATTTATGGAAATATGCGAATATTATAGCGATATATACAAGTAATTGGAGCTTTTCTGCATATTATACGCTGTTGTTCTATATTGATAGCAAGTTTCCATTAGGATAAGAACAGTGCCATTTCCATAAAATTCCATAGCATATGTGTATATAACAAAAATTTTTTGTTACAGAACATGATATTTAGCATTGTTAATAATTGACAAAGTCAATAATCAGGTGTATAATTAACCTCGTAAAAGCGAGAGCGACAAAAATCCAAATGTCGGGAGGAACAACATGGAGAAGAGATACGAACTTACCGCCGCGCAGAAAATGCACTACAGGTGGATAAAGGAATACGGCACACAGCAGGTGTCGGGACTAAGTATAGTAGCGGCCTTCGGTGCTGAACTGGATATCGGTCTGCTGAAAAAATGTATCGAACTGGAAAAGCAGAGATATTCGTGCCTGAGACTGCGTTTCACAAAGCCCGATGATAACGGCGAAATAAAACAGTACATAGCCGAATATCAGCCCGAGGAGATCAAGGAATACGACCTGAGGGATATGACCCTGCCCGAAGCTGACGACATAATGCAGAATTGGGCTTATGAGACCTTTGACGGCGACGACATACCCATGTGCGAATTCCGCATAGTAATGCTCCCCGAGGGTTACACAGGGTTCTTCGTGCATATGGATCACAGGCTGAATGATTCGGTTGGTGTGGCTGTCATGGCTACGGATATCATGAACCTTTACAAGCACTTCAAATTCGGAGATGAAGAGCCTGCTCCCCTGGCGGATTTTGAAAAAGTGCTGATAAACGACCTTGAAAAAGCATCAAATGAAAAGCGTCACGCAAAGGCAAAGCGTTTCTGGGACGAAGAGCTTGACGAACTGGGTGAGCCCCTTTATTCGGATATTCAGGGAACTTCAGTACTGGAGGAAGCCCGCAGGAAGCACAACGCCCCGAATCTCCGTGCCGCCGATATCGAGAGAAAAGAGCTTTTCGTTGCAGTAAAGGATTATCAGCTTGAAGTTGACAGTATGCAGAGGGCGATAAACTTCTGCCTGCACAATCAGATATCCCCTACCAACCTGATACTGCTGGTTATACGCACCTATCTTTCAAAGGTGAACGGCGGTCAGGAGGATATCACGGTGGAGAATTTCATATCAAGGCGCTCCACCCATGATGAGCTGACCTCGGGCGGAAGCAGAACGCTCTGTTTCCCTTGCCGAACAGTAATTTCGGGCGATACCACTTTCATTGATGCGGCGAGAAAGATACAGAACCATCAGAACCGCATATATATGTTCAGCGGATACGATCCAGAGTTTATCCGCGATGAGATGAAGAAGCGCTACAACACCCCTGATGATACTACTTATGTCAGCGTATATCTCACCTATCAGCCGCCCATGACTTCCCAAGACCTTGACCCCAACGCACAGAAGCTCCCCCTTTATGTAAAGTGGTTCGCCAACGGTGCGGCAACTAAGAAGATGTACCTCACGGTATCCCATCTGCCTGACAGAAAGCTGAATTTTTCCTACCACTATCAGACAGCACACCTGACTGAAAAGGACGCAGAACTGATGTACTACTACATGATGCGCATACTGTTCAGGGGCATCGAAGACCCGGGCAGGACTATTTCAGAGATAATCGACATGGTTTAAAAGACAAAAGAAAGTTTATATATAATGGGGATATCCCCCGAAAGGAGTTTATTATGGAACAGAAATTCAAAGAGATCGCTTCACGCTACTGCAAAGGCGACGTTGGTGAGATAACACCTGAAATGGCTATACGCGAAGACCTGGGACTCAGCTCCCTTGATCTTATGACATTCCTCGGCGACCTTGAAGACGAGTTCGATATAGAATTCGACTTCGGTGCTGACGAGCAGAAGCTGGGCAATATCCGCACTGTAGGTGATGCTATCGGCCTGCTTAACGAGTATGTAGGCTGATTCGGGGTGATAGCATGAAAAAGACCATTCACACCCTATGGAACAGAAGTGCCAAAGACTATGCCGACCTCCCTGCTGTGCGCTGGCTGGTAAAAAAGGATATAAAAGAGATAAGCTACAAGCAGGCTGATGAAGTCATCAGCGGGCTGAGAAAAGGCGCTTATGCACTGGGATTTGAGCACAGACATATCGCGCTGGTAGGCACTAATTCGGCTGAGTGGATAGAAGCTTATATGTCGGTGGTGACAAGTACAAATACCGCTGTTCCCCTTGATTCGGCACTGCCTGCCCATGACCTCATCGACCTTATCGACCGTTCGGATTCTGAGGGTGTTTTCCTTGACCCTAAGTTCGCTTCACTTGCGACCGAGATAAAGGACAAATGTAAAAAGGTCAAAAAGATATGGATGCTTTCGGATGAAGCCATTGAAGGCACAGAATCCCTAAAAGACCTGATAGCCGCTGGCGAGGGTGCTGATGAACCCTCTGCCCCCGAAGAAGATGATATATCAATGATAGTTTTCACTTCGGGAACAACAGGCAAAAGCAAGGGCGTTATGCTCACACAGAGCAATCTTTACACAAATATCGAAGCCATACTTTACGATATGGACCCGGGGCTTATCTTCCTGAGTGTACTTCCCGTGCATCACTGTTTCTGCCTTGTGATGGACTGGCTCAACGGTTTCTGGATGGGTGCTGTTCTCTGCATAAATGATTCGCTGATGCACATGGTAAGGAATATGACTATATTCAATCCCGATGTTATGCTGATGGTGCCGCTGATGGTGGAGACCATCTACAAGCGTCTGAGAACTCTTGACCCATCTATCCCGCCTGAGGTGGTATCCGAGAAAGTCTTCGGCAAGAACCTGAAATACATATTCACGGGCGGCGCACATCTTGAACCATACTACATCGAAGAATTTAACAAGTACGGCATAGATGTTTACGAGGGCTACGGAATGTCCGAGTGTTCACCAGTTATAAGCTCCAACAAGATAGGCGACAGCAAGCCCGGTTCGATCGGAAGACCTCTGCCAAATGTTGAGATAAAATTCGTGGACGGCGAGATACTTGTGCGCAGTACCAGCGTGATGAAAGGCTACTACAAAATGGAGAAAGAGACCGAAGAAACTCTCAAAGACGGCTGGCTCCACACTGGTGACAAGGGCTACATCGATGAGGACGGCTTCCTTTTCATAAACGGCAGGGTGAAGAACCTTATCATACTCTCAAACGGTGAGAATATCTCTCCCGAGGAGATAGAGAACCGTCTTGCACTGAATGACCTCATCGGTGAGATAGTGGTTACGGGCGAGGACAATCTGCTGACTGCAAGGATATTCCCCGACCCTGATATGACCGGAGGTATGAGCGATGAAGAAATCAGAAATGCGCTTCAGGAGATACTTAACGATTACAACAAACAGCAGCCAACCTACAAACAGCTTTCAAAGCTTGTAGTAAGGAAGTACCCCTTCCTGAAAAACACCACCAGAAAGATAATCCGTGCTGAAGTTTACAGAGATGAGCAGGGCGCATGAACAGTCTTATAAATATAATCGAAACCACCTATACTCATATTTCAGGCACTGACGGACTTCCGCTGAGAGTGCTGAGGATAGAACCCACCGACCCCAAAAGCATAAAAGGCATCGTACAGATGGTACATGGCAAAAACGAGCACAAGGGTCGGTATGCGCCGTTTATGAGATATCTTGCGGCTAACGGATATCTTACCATCGCCAACGACCACCGCGGTCACGGCGAGAGCGTACATCATCCCCAGGATAGAGGCTATCTCTACGAGGGCGGGCATCAGGCGCTTATCGAGGACATTCACGAGATAACGCTGGAAGTCAAGCGATATTCCGAGGACGTTTGCGGCAGAAAAGACCTGCCATTCGTACTGCTGGGACACAGCATGGGGTCATTGGCGGCAAGGTGCTATATCAGGAAGTACGACGCTGATATCGACAAGCTCTGCCTTATCGGCTCGCCATCAAAGTCCCGCAAGATACGTCAGGGGCTGATGATGCTGAGGTCGCTTGAACGGCTGGAGGGCAAAAAAGCACGTTCAAAGCTTGCTGACCTGCTCATCATCGGCGTAAACTACGAATTCAAGTTCCGCAAAGAGGGCTTGAAAAACGCCTGGACAAACACCGAAAGAGATGCAGTCATAGAACACAACAACGACCCACTTTGCAGGTTCAGGTTCACCCTCAGCGGTTACGAAGAGATGCTCAAAATGTCAATGCTGACATACTCCGGCGGTTACACCCCGCAGAATCCCCATATGCCAATAAGGTTCTTCTCCGGTGCGAATGACCCATGTGCTATCTCAAAAAAGCGATTCATCGGTGCGCTTCACCTGCTGAAAAAGATAGGCTACACCAATGTACGCGGAAAGATGTACAACGGTATGCGCCATGATATCCTGCATGAAAAGGAAAAGCATAAGGTATACTGCGATATTCTGAAAATGATCGAGGAATGAGTAAACCCGCGCAGGGACTTTACATTTGCGTTTTTTTGTGTTATAATTTTAGTAAATAATTGGAAATATAATTATGCTTTTTCCAATTTAAAATGGGAGGTCATAATGCAAACAAACCAAAAGTACAAGATCATTGATCGTGATATGATCAAATTTATAGCCATAATACCTATGTCTATCGGACATTTTGTAGATTTCTACTGCGGTGTTTCAGCAAGTTTAAGGAACTCGTTGATCCTTTTTCTGCTGGCACAAGCTTCACTGATAGCCTCGCCGATATTTTTCTATTTCATTGCCGAAGGATTCAGGCATACTCATTCGGTAAAGAAATATGCATCAAGGCTGTTCATATTCGCGGTAATAACTCAGATACCATACTGCCTGATGTGCAACGGAACGCTGGTTCTATCAGGTATGTATACGTACCTGAATGTATTCTTCACATTGTTTCTCGGATTGATCTCGCTGGTAGTGTGCGAAAGCAATTTGAATCTGTGGGCAAAGATCGCGCTTGTTGTAATTCTGGATGCAGTTACATATCTGCTGAAGATACAATGGCTCATTTTCGGTATCCCGATCATACTGATACTGTATTATTTCAAAGACAGACCAACACTTCGCTTTTCACTTTTCACTCTATGCAGTGTTGGCAGCCTGTTAATTACAACACTGCCTGCCGCATCACTTTATTACTCAAAAGGTCTGACAGAGTATTTTAATTTATGCATTGTGGGTTCGGTGATCGATCTTTGTTTCCTGATAGCGGGTTATTTTATTGTTACTTTGTTCTACAATGGCGAAAAGGGTAAAAATCCCGCTTTTACAAAATGGTTTTTCTACATTTTCTATCCCGCACATCTTTTTTTGATATACATAGTAAAAACCGTGGCAGGAAAATACTGATCGGACATATCATGATATTTCTATATAGTACATATAAAAGGACAGCACATATGACAGATACCCATATAGAAGTTTTGCCCCGAAGCGTTTCAAATCGCTTCGGGGCATTGTATTAATTATCCTGCTCAGATAAATCAGGATTTATCTGAATCCATAAAGACCTTTGAGCCTGTTGCTCCTGTTTGTCCTTGATACTTTCCATTGTATGGATTTAGTGCATGATCGTCCATTTCTGCAAATACTAACTGTCCTACTCTACGTCCGCACTTAAGCTCGATTGCACATTTGTTTGCATTATATAATTCTAATGTTATCTCACCTTTGAAGCCGGGATCGACCCACCCTGCATTCTGAATAAACAACCCCATTCGACCAAGAGAACTTCTGCCTTCAACGAATGCCGTTAGATTATCAGGCAGCTCAAAATACTCCATCGTTGTTGCCAAAACGAATTGCCCGGGTAAAATCAAGTAAGTATCGGTTTTAATGGTCTTATAGCTTATCTTATTGTCCAAGGTAATTATTCCTGAAGGAGTGTCATCAACAACGCTGAATGTATCGCCTAACCGTATATCAACACTTGCGGGTTGTATTTGTTCTTTTATAAGCGGTTTGATTACCAAAGAGTTTTCATCAAGCATTTTTATAATCGTTTTATCGGATAATATCATTTTTATAGCTCCTCTCGATGCAGATCCGATTTGTATTCGCATTCATTATAACACAGTATTACTGCCATGTCAACAGAAACTCCATAGTACTTCTGACCTTACATTAGAAATACTATGGCGAAAAACTTCTATATCAGCATCGCATATAAAATGCTGTCCTTTCTTATTTATCACTTGTTACCTATATACGCGCCTATCGCTTTTGTCACGAAATCCGCTGTGCCGATGCCGCCTGCATTGTCGATATTCTCATTAAATTCACCGTTTGCAGAATACATCTGTCCCAGTGACATGAGTATATCATCGGTGCAGTGGTAGTAGTTTTCGGTGATATACTTTTGCAATACCCTCACCTGTTCAGCGGCTTCGGGAGAATCGGGTGAACCGTCTTTAAGTTTGCCAAAGTCTGCAAAGACAGCCATCAGCCCTGATGCGATGTTGTTTTCGTCCTCCTTGGTACGTTTACTGCTTTTCTTGGCATACTCTTCGTACTCTTTGGTATCGCCCCATTCTGCCTTTGCACGGCTGGTATACTCTTCTATTTTGCTTGTATCAAATGCGTTAAAATCCATAATATCTTCTCCTTTGTCTCTTATTTCACGAGCGAGACCGATAATGGCTTCAAGCCGCTGTTTTTTCAGCGTCAGAAGTTCTATCTGCTGGGTCAGGGCTTTTTTTCTGTCAAAATCGGGAGCTTCAAGTACGGCTTTGATATCGCTGAGGGAAAATTCAAGCTCGCGGAAAAGAAGTATCTGCTGCAAACGTTCCAGCGCAGTATCGTCATACAGCCTGTAACCCGCCTCCGTGCGCATCGCAGGTGTCAGCAGACCTATCTTGTCGTAGTATTGCAGGGTGCGTATACTTACCCCTGTCAGCTTGCTTACCTCGTTTACTGTTTTCATAAGCCTTACCTCCTCGTGTGATTACATTATATACTATTACGTTACGTCATAGTCAACCCCGTTATATTCAATTTGTTTATATGCACAGCCGTAAAGACTTTTCAATACAGCTAAATGTTACATTTTCACAAACAGTAGTAAAATCAATACAATATCCAACAAATTGGAAATAAGTGGTTGAACTATTTAGAATTGTATGCTATAATATGAAAAAACAAATAACAAGGAGGTTTATCATGAGCAATATCCTGTCACTTGCGAAAAGCTACGAAAAGTATTTCAAGATAGGTGCGGCAGTCGCCAGCGGAAATATCCACAGCTACACCGAGGTTCTGCGCGAACACTTCAACAGCGTAACTCCCGAGAATGAGATGAAATACATCTCCACCGAGCCAGAGGAAGGCAAATTCACTTTCGGTGATGCGGACAAGATCTTCGATACAGCGCGAGCACTGGGTATCAAGGTGCGCGCCCATGCCCCCGTATGGCATAATCAGACCGGCGCATGGATGTTCAAGGATGGCGATAAGACTGCTTCTCCCGAGCTTATCTATCAACGTATAGATGCGCATTCAAAAGCGCTGTGCGAACGCTACAATGCCGATGTTTACGCATGGGACGTTGTAAACGAAGCTGTGACCGATGCTGTCCCCGAGGGTGCTGAGGGCGATGCAGCTATCTACCGCGACAGCGACTATTTCAAGCTCTGCGGTGCTGATTTCATCGCCGCGGCTTTCCGTTCGATGGATAAGTATTCTCCAAATGCGCAGCTTTTCTATAATGATTATAACGAGTGCGATCCCGCAAAGCGCGGAAGGATAGTCAGCCTGATAAAGCGCCTGAAAGAACAGGGCTGCCGCGTGGACGGACTTGGTATGCAGCAGCATTATTTCGGCTCTCCCGATTATGATGAGCTGAAACGCTCTATCGAGATATACGCTGGACTTGGTTTGCGCCTGCATATCACCGAGCTTGATGTATCCATCATGGCGACTTTTGGGCATAACGTTTTCCCGCCCAGTGCAGAGGATATCGAAAGGCTGAAAGCTTCACGCCCCGAGGATATTGCAGCGATAGAGGATATCTATCTTAAACTTTTCGAGATATACCGCAGTTACAGCGATGTGATAGACTGCGTGACCACATGGGGCGTAGCCGATGACTACACATGGATGGACGGATTTGTACCTCATGACAATGCACCAGCTGTAAAGCAGTATCCCCTGCTTTTTGATGTAAAGCATGCGCCGAAAACCTGTGTAGAAAAGCTGATAGCAGAAACTTAATGTGTGAATAAACTTAAAAATTCAGAGCGTGGACAATACAAATTGTCCACGCTCGTATTTTTGTGCTATGTTTCTTTTGAAGTTTCCGCCGATCTGATTTCCCGCTCAAACTATCCCGCTAACATACTTTGCATCGCCATACTTCATATTAAAATACAGCCTTACATTAGTGTTGGTCTCAATACTGTCGAAAACCATGGGGTCTATCCTGATATTATCCACATACTGTTTGGTATCGGGAAGTATGATGCTTACTATGCACTGTCCCGAGAACTTTTCTTTGCGTATCACAACACAGTCAAGGCAGTAGGTCCTGCCAAGTTTCAGTGGTGTGCGGAAGACTTCTTTTGTCAGTAAAAGCTCGATTATCATAATACACAGTACTCCGCCGAACAGCGGGAAAGCTTTTTCAATGTCGCAGGCTTGGATGAACTTCGCGAGTAGTACGCACATGAAGGCTGTTATCGCAGTAAATACTACCCAGCTTCCGCTTGCCAGACCACGGCTGAATGGACTCACGGAACGGTATTTCTTCGGTATGGAAAGAAACTCCTCTCTGTCCAGATAATGCTTGCGCACCGCCGTGAATGGGGTCTTCTGATATTCGCTGAGGTTGCCGATATTGGCTGTGCTGCGTTCGGAGATCTCGGCACTGTAATCACTGCCAATGTAGTTCATATCCGCGGCATCACGGGATATCGGCACAAGGTTGAAATTCATTTTCGGTGATTTCACTATCAGCACAGTAGTGCCTGCGTAAAAGGGTTTGTAATACCTTATGACCACTATCTCACGGGTGGCGTGTACGGCTATGGTGTGATCGGCGTACATTATGCCGCCTCTTCCTCTGCGCACAACATTTACTTCAAGCACCTCGCCTGCCGCTGCAAGTGAATCGCGGTGAACTAATTTGTCAAAGTGAAACGCTGTTATCATGGCGAAGATCACCAGCATGAACAGATCGACACTGCCGAATATCATCAGGCTTATGTACCTGTCCTTGTTCCCGCTTATGAACTGATCAGCCGTATATTTGATGCTCCCCAGCACGAAAAAAGCCGTAAAAAGCAGTCCTATACCGCCTTTACCCATAAACAGCCGAAGCTTTGACTTGTATTTTGACGGGATAGACTCGTACTCGTATTCTGTTATAGGGCGCAGCCTGATCTGCCCCTTGTCTGAACGTTTATAATCACTGTACTGAGAGTAAATGCTCTCTTTTTCTTTTTTTCTGAAAATATCCATTGTGTCCTCTCTTTTCGTTTGTTGATAGTTGTTGTCTTTATTTAAAGATATTATATCATATCCCCGCCCCTTTATCAATATCGAGAGTATAGATTCTATAATGCGGGAAGTTTGGTTTTAGGTCAGTTTGATGTATTTGTAACATACTTTACTGAAAAATACAGGATTGTGGAGTGGCTGCATGGGCTTTCAGGTGTATTATGCATTTTATACTTATATCGGATAAAAAATTGTGTTTAATTATTGAAATAAGCGAAAACTTATGGTATAATATTACTAATATATTAATGGGGGGGATCATACCATGAGTTTTCTTACAGCCGAAGCTATATACAAGACCTACGGAGACGGCGAAAATGCCGTAAAAGCAGTGGATAATGTCAGCTTTACAATACCAAAAGGACAGATGGCTGCTATCATAGGTGCATCAGGTTCGGGTAAATCCTCACTGCTTCACATTCTCGGCGGTGTTGACCGTCCTACCTCGGGCAAAGTGATCATCGACGGCACCGATGTATATTCACAGAACAACAAGGAGCTTGCCGTGTTCAGGCGGCGCAGGGTGGGACTGATATATCAGTTCTACAACCTGATACCTGTGCTTACGGCGGCTGAGAACATAACTCTGCCGACCGTTATGGACGGCAAAAAGCCCGACCCTGCAAAGGTCGAGGAAATGCTGGAGCTTATGGACTTAAAAGACAGGAGCGGACATCTGCCGTCACAGCTTTCCGGTGGACAGCAGCAAAGGGTATCCATAGGCAGGGCACTTTTTACTGCGCCTGATGTTATCCTTGCAGACGAACCTACGGGCAATCTTGACAGCAAGAACTCGGCTGAGATAATCAAGCTGCTTCGCGAATCTAATATCAAGCTGGGTCAGACCATGATCATCATAACCCACGATGACAATATCGCCAGACAGTGCGACCGCATAATCACCATGTCCGACGGCAAAATAGTCAACGACGAGCTTACGAAGTCGGGGAGGTGAGGTGTATGTTCGAGAGATCACTGGCGCTGAAATACATAAAGGCACAGAAGCGCCACAGCATCTTCACCATATGCAGCATAACTGTGGCACTTGCGCTGATGACGCTGCTGTTTACGGGCTATGCAACTTTCCGCGGGATAATGCGCGGCTCGGTGTATATGGATAAGCCTTACCATTTCAAACTTATGAAGCTCACCGATGAGGAATACGATGAGCTGGCGGCTAATGACGATCTCAGCTCCTGCGAACGTATAAACGAGGCGGACGGCACAGTATCGGCTGAGGCGATGATAAAAAGCTATCACGAGGATATCGGTATTTTTATATACGAACTTTTCCCTGAAAAACAGCTTTACAGCGATCGTTACGAGGAGTTCGATACATCGCAGATAGATGTTAACTACGATCTGATAAGCGCTGACAGGCTTGATTTTTCATCAAGGTACGAAGCTGTCCGCGACCTTGCGGCATTCTTCGTGTTTGTACTGCTGCTTGCCATCGCACTTAGACTTATGATCGATACCGCCTTTGAGATAAGCTCAAAGGAGAGGGAAAAGCACTTTGGCGTATTGCAGTGCGTAGGTGCTGAGCCTGCGCAGATAGTCCGCATGGTGACTTTTGAAGGTCTGTTCCTAAGCGTTATCGGACTGCCTCTGGGTATGCTGCTGGGTATCGGAGTAAGTGAGGGCACTCTGAAAGTTGTAGAAGCCAGTGGTGTTGCAGAGACGTTTTTCACCGCAGAAAAGGCTGAGAAACTTATGCATCTGCATATCGACCCGCTGATGATGGTACTTGCCGCGGTGACAGGACTTGTCTGGGTATTCCTTTCGGCGTACCAGACAGGTATGAGAGTTATCAAAAAGACCCCTGTACAGGCGATATTCGGGGACAGCGACAAGACTGTAAAGGTGAGAAAGGCAGCTTTCTTCGGTTCGATGTTCGGCTGGAAAGGCAAGCTCGCATCCCGCAACAACAGCCGTCAGCCCAAGCGTTTTGTTATAACTGTAGTATCGCTGACAGTTTCTATTGCACTGTTCGCATCATTCACAATAGTGCTGAAACAGTCACTGAACGCCTTTGAAAAGCTGGTGGATATCGTAGGTCTCAATTATGATATGGGCATAGCGATAAAGAGCGAGCAGGAAAAGCCCAGAAGCTACAAGGAAGGCTATGATGCTGTAATGGACAGCGGTCTGTTTGAGGTGAATGATTTCTGCAAAGAACAGGTCTCTTATGTACAGATGTCAGACGGCACTTTGCAGACCTGCGTGCTGAGATACTATCCCAGAGGTGTGCTTGAAAAGAAATTCCAGGGCGAACTGCCCGTGACTTATGATGAACTCACCGAGCAGGGCGCGTACATTATGATGTCAGTAAACGATGAAGAACCTGCACAGCTTTATGATGAACCTATGCAGATAGAAGTCGGCGTAATGGAGAAGACCGTTATCTCTGATGAAGAGTATTCAGCTATGAGCGCTGAGGAAAAGGAAAATGTCAAGGAGTATATGACCGAAGACTACAATACAGGTGCTAAAAAGCTGGAATACCGTTTCACCACGGAGCTTTATCCGACTACGCTAAATATAGTTGCCGCTGCACCTATGTTCAAGACCGAGGAGGGCAAAAAGAAGACATCCGAGGAAGAATTGTCTGGCAGTGCATACATACTGGCAAGCACTCTGGATTACTACAACAAAAGCGCTTATACGCTTGCTGGCAAAGGAAGTCTTGCAAACCTGGAGGGCGTGGAGTATATCCATGTTGACCTTATAAACGACGATGACTATGAAAAAGCCAAGAGCTTTGTGAAGTCCAATGCATGGCTGATGACTCTTGACGAGGATTATCACGGCGACCTGCTGAAAATGCGTTCGGGTGTGGGTGCGATAAAGATAGGCTCGGCTTTCCTGAGTGTGCTTATCGCCATGATAGCTCTGGTAAATATGGTGAATATCCTTTCAACAGGTCTGCTGAACCGCAAATCGGAGCTTGCTTCGATGCAGTGTATGGGCATGACGAGAGGTCAGCTGTACGGCATGACAGTTGTGGAGTGTTTACAGTATTCGCTGACATCGGGCGTGCTGGCAACAGGGCTGATAGAGGCTCTTATGGGATTGACCCTGCTGGTGCTGAAACGTGTGAAGCTTGACGATGAACTGGGTGATCTTGTGAACTTTGCAGAGCCTGTGCCCAGGGTATGGATAGCGGCTGCTGTGGCATTTGTGGCGGCTGTTATAGCATCGGTTATAACATTGCACAGGATAAACAAGGAAAGCTTGACAGATCAGATGAGGACAGTAGAATAAAGGCTGTAAAAATGGAGGTCAAGAGAAAATGGCGGATAAAAACAAGGCATATCTTTACGGACAGATACTTGGAACACATTCATTTCTGCTGAAAGACGGCTTTCTCAGACCCGATGAGTATTCCGAGATAGGCGAGCATTTTTTTCTGCCGGGTGGTGAGACAGGTACTGCGGCAACTGTGCTGGCATCACTGGGAGTGTCCGCGAAAATGGACGGTACGCAGATAGGCAGCGAAGTTGCGCCGATGCTGAGGGAGTTTTACAAGGATAAGTCCGTTGATCTTTCATCACTTGGAACTTTGCAGGACGATGCAGGTGTGATGGACTACGTGGTGATAGCAGGTCTTGTGCGCTCACCCATGGGCAGATTTCAGCAGCTGTTTTCAAGCGGTAAAAGATGGTGGAGCATACCCCGTGAAGAAGATATCGCAGGCTGCGGCGCTGCCGGTATAGACCCCTTTTTCGGTGAAGAATCCCTGCTGGCGGCAAAGCTTTGCATGGCGAATGATGTGCCCTATGTGACCATAGATACGCCACACAGTTCTTTTTTGCACCGCCATGCGGCTGTGAATGTGGTCTCACGGGAGTGTACTTCAATGCGCTACGAAGGAATGTCTGCGGAGGAAGTAATGGCGCAGATGCAGTCTGAGAGCGAGGGGCTAACCATAATAACCCAGGGCGGAGATGATATGCTTTACGCAAGGCGGGGCGGAAAGATTCACCGCATGAAGCCCTTTGATGTGGAGGTAAAAAGCACTCTGGGTGCAGGGGATACATTTAAGGCAGGCTGTGTTTATGGTCTGCTGAAAGGTATGAGCGATGATGAGCTTGTGCGGTTTGCCAGTGCGTGTTCAGCTGTGGCGATATCGCGATTTCCGCTGCCGCTTTATCCGCCTAGGCTTGAAGAAGTTCAGGCAATGATAGCAATATGATGACCCCAGAACAACAATGGTCTTTTATACGTAAAAACTCCCGAAAAATCGGGCATTCAGAGACTTTTTTACTGTCTGTACAAGTTGGCATTTAGGCACTTTTTAATGCTAAAAGATTTTACGCAATTAACTGTTTATTAGATTTATTATAAAATATATTATACTTAATCATGCTTTAAAAGTAACATTTAAAATCAAGCGAATATTCATATTCTTATAGAGAACTACGGGTTCTACATCACTTGTCATGATTGATGGATAGTAAAAGTATCTGTTGAAGATAGACTTCGTAATGGTAGGTACAAAGGAATCTATGGTTACTAAAAAACGGATAGACGTATTATAAGTTACGCCTATCCGTTTTGCATATATTAGATCAAATCAAAATTATGTCATTTTATAGTAACAGTACCGGAATGCTTGATAGCATTTGCAGTATCCCACTTGCCGTTTACTCTTGCTGCGATAGCGACTCTGTAGGACTTGCCGGGAGTAAGGTTCTTGGGAGAAGTATAGGTAGTGTTTGTGAGAGTCTGTGTCTGCACTCTCCACTTTCCTGCCAGATATACTGCGATACCATATCTGTCAGCACCCTCTACTTTATCCCATGTGAATCTTACCTGGTGGTATTCTTTGCTGTATTCGACCTTGATGTTGGTGGGGTATGTGGGCTCGTATTTGTATACAAATCTAACGTATTCGTTGCTGCCTTCGTTTTCAATGATAGCATATTCACCATCACCGCTGGATGTTTTTGCAAGATCTCCGACCTTTACCCAATCGTCACCGTTGATAAGATGTGCTTCTTCGGGAACATTTTTGAAATTCTCACCAAGAATGATGTATCTAAGTTCATTACAGTCACTGAACATATCTGTAAAATCAATTATATTGCTTGTATCAAAACTTCTCAGATCAAGTGAGTTCAGGTTTGAACAACCGGCGAACATACCATTCATACTATAACCACTTATACCGAGTGAATTTTCCCAAAGATATGTATAAAAATCAGGATAAATTTTACTTGTATCAAAACTACTCAGATCAAGTTCTGTCAAACTTGAACAATCGCGGAACATATCACTGAAATTTGTTACATTTCCTGTATCAAAGTTGCTGAGATCCAGTGCGGTCAGGTTTGAACAACCGGCGAACATACCATTCATTCCATAAACACTTACACCATCTGCACTTACAAAAATGTTTGTATAAACATTGCTTGTATCAAAACTACTCAGATCAAGTTCTGTCAAACTTGAACAATCACGGAACATATCTTCCATAAATCTTACTTTACTTGTATCAAATCTACTTAAATCAAGCGACGTAAGATTGGAACAACCATAGAACATATCGTACATAGCTGTAACTTTGCTCGTATCAAATCCGCTTACATCGAGTGCGGTCAAACTTGAGCAATTCTCGAACATACCACCCATATCTTCAACTTTGCTTGTATCAAAACCGCTTACATCAAGTGAGGTCAGGCTTGAACAACCCTCGAACATACTGCACATATTTTCAACTTTGCTTGTATCAAATCTGCCTACGTCAAGCGAAGTAAGACTGGAACAACCATCGAACATACCGCACATAGATATAACATTACTTGTATCAAATCCGCTTACATCAAGCGAAGCCAAAGACGAGCACTCAGCGAACATAAAATACATAGTTTCAACATTGCTTGTATCAAATCCGCTAATATCAAGCGAAGTTAGAGACGAGCAACAAGCAAACATATTTTCCATACGTACAACATTGATTGTATCAGCCTTTGAAAGATCGATAGAAGTACAATTGATATAATTGTAAAACAGATTCCGACAATCTTCGGGTAAAATTGTACCCTCTGACGCAACGATAGTTTTTACATTCTCCTTGAAAATAAAGTCTCTTATAGCATCACCATTTACCTCGTCCATGAGGGTAAGAGTGCCTGTTAGTACATCAAATGAATAACACCCCTCGGCACAAGTTTCTGCCTGTGCGGTTATGGTGTTCGAAATAACGGGTGCGCCGTAGCTTACTGCGCCTGCTACCATACATAATGACATTACTGCTGCTAAAATTCTTTTTTTCTGCATAATTATGCCTCCTTTAATTTCAACATTGATAACTATATATCAATGCATTTTCATTATACCACTCTGCAATATAAACGTCAATATCATTTGGTAAATCCTTCCATATATTCGTTGCTTATAATAAAAATATAAGTATATAATTATATTGTTTTGACAGCAAGTGAAATTAACAAATAAGCCCTCGTGGATATATTTTGTCGTATTACATATCTTTTTTTGAGCCGTATGTGAAAAATATTCAATCGGTTCAAAGTAGGGAATTGACATAGTTCACACAGTGAAATGTTGACTTTTGCAAAACCATCTGATATAATTGTGTTATCAAAATGGAAAACTTCGGAGGTGCGACGTAAGCGTATAACCCTCGCATCATAAAAGCAAACAGCCGGGCAGATAACACCCGGCTGTAACATCATATTCTGGCTTTGATTTCTCCATTTCTCTTTGCGTCCATGTATATTTCTTTGAAATCAGCTTTGCTGTTAGGACCGAATATGATCGGAATAACAGATACAAGGCCATCGGAAATGATCGCATTTTTAAATGGCAGAAGCGCTGCATCAAGCAAAGTTGGCATCGGTGCATTTCTCAGCATTTCCTCCCAACTGCTGACAATGCCGTTTACAAGAAAAACAGAATTGTCATCGATCGATATAAATACCGATCCCTTTTTCAAATTTCGCTCAATGATAAATCTGCCGGTGATGCACCCTTTCCAGCTTTTAAGTATCTCAATGTGTTCTTCGGGCAGATCCGATCGCTCAAGATAATCATCAATGATCCATGTCCGATCCCATAAAAAGTGGGCAACCTCCGCAGCGTCCTGTGGGTCGATCATTCCTTGCCCGAAATAATCTTCCTCAGGAAGTATATGATATTCTCTGTTCACATAGTCAAGCAGTGGAAAAAACAGTTCATAAAACAGCTTTGCATCTTCATTACTAAGTTTCATTTTCTTCCCTCCATGGTAATAATATCGTTCCCGCAGGCTGTGAAAACAGCTCGGTCAGGTATTTCTCAGCATCAAGACCATTAGCCTGAGCAGTTGAAATGATCGAATACAGCACCGCGCTCGCTTTCGCTCCGTTGGCTGTGTTGCTGAATAGCCAGTTGCGTCTGCCGCGAGATCATTCAGCATAGTTCGCGCACCAAAGCGGTCAGAGTGTCCGCAGATATATCTGCCGGAAGAGATATTTGAAGTCCGTTTTTCTCAAAGCGGATATTCTCGTTTGAGCAAGGAACTGATACAGGAACTATGGTCGGAGAATTCTCGATATACTGCTCCCGGACTTTTCTTAAGCGGTTGTAATACGTGTTAGGCTTGATCCCATTTTCTGCGCACCATTCTCTGACCGTCAGTCCGCTCGCCTGCTGCACTTCGATCTGGGCAGACCATTCCTGAAGGCGTACTTCATGCTTTATTGTTGTGATGCTTGTCGTTTTGACTGCATATATTTACCCCCTGTCTAATCTACTTCAATGAACTTTATGGACCAATTTGGAATGTCCAATTTACTTCATGGTGTTCCTTGGAGTTTATTATACTTTATTAGACATTGGTGAGCTAGGCGCGGAGGGTTTGATTGCTTACGATAATAAAACGGATAACCGTCAGAATAGGACGATTATCCGCTTTGTTTTTTTTATTAAATTGGATCGGTGAAGCCTATCACTTTATAGTAACAACACCCGAATGTTTGATAGCATTCTTGGTATCCCATCTGCCGTTTACTCTTGCTGCGATAGCGACTCTGTAAGACTTACCTGGAGTAAGGTTCTTGGGAGAAGTATAGGTAGTGTTTGTGAGAGTCTGTGTCTGCACTCTCCACTTTCCTGCCAGATATACTGCTATGCCGTACCTGTCAGCACCCTCTACTTTATCCCATGTGAATCTTACCTGGTGGTATTCTTTGCTGTATTCGACCATGATATTTCTGGGATATGTGGGCACATATTCTTCTTCAACCGTTGTGAAACGCTTGTAAGTGTTACTGCCGTTGTTTTCAATAACAGCAAATTCATCACTGCCGCTGATAACAGTCGAAGGCGCATTTTCATTCACCCAGCCTTCGCCATTAGGAAGCTTTGCCTCTTCTTTTATGATTTTGAAATTCTCACCGATTTTAAGGGTTTTCAGATTATTGCAATCACCGAACATAGCACTCATATTTGTTACCTTGCTTGTATCGAAGTTGCTGATATCAAGTGTGGTAAGATTGGTACAACCCTTGAACACTTCTTTCATATCTGTGATATTACCGGTCTCAAAATTGCTCAGGTCAAGTGACATCAGGCTTGAACAACCGGAGAACATATTGTACATGGTCAGATTCTTGCTGGTATTGAAACCGCTCAGATCAAGTGATCTCAGACCCGAACAACCAGCAAACATATTGTTCGACCTTGTTAAATTGTTTGTTTTAAATCCGCTGACATCAAGTTCTGTCAAACCCGAGCAGTCCTCAAACATACCATCCATAAATATTACGTCGCTTACATCAAATCCACTTACGTCGAGTGTAGTAAGATTTGAACAACCCTTGAACATATTTCCGGTTTTAATAGCTCCTTTAGTATCAATGCGACTAACATCGAGCGAAGTTAAACCTGAACAGCCGTAAAACATATTATCCATATTCGTGACATTGCTTGTATTAAAGTTGCTTACATCAAGTCTGTATAAAGAAATACAGTAATTGAACATTCCCTCCATATTTATAACATTACTTGTATCAAATCCGCTCAGATCAAGCGAGATCAAATTAGAACAACAAGTAAACATAGAACTTATATTAGTAACACTGCTTGTGTCAAATCCGCTTAGGTCCAATTTTGTAAAACCGGTACAACCGCTGAACATATTGCTCATATTTGTTACATTGCTTGTATCAAACCCACTCAGATCAATTGCGGTCAAACTAGGACAACCAGCAAACATACTGCTCATATTTGTGACTTTTCTTGTATCAAAATTGCTTAGATCAAGTGTAGTCAGATTGGAACAACCATTGAACATAGAGCACATGTTTATAACCTTACTTGTATCAAATCTGCTTACATCAAGTTCAGTCAATCCGGGGCATTCCCAAAACATATAACTCATATTTGTAACATTGTTTGTATTAAATCTACTCAGATCAATTGTGGTCAAACCGGAACAGCCATAGAACATATATTGCATCTCTGTAACCTTGCTTGTATCAAATCTACTAACATTAAGAGCAGAAAGACCGGAACAGCCCATGAACATATTGCTCATATTTGTAACCTTACTTGTATCGAATCCGCTTAAATCAATTGCTCTCAGTTTGTAACATTCTTGAAACATGCAACTCATATTTGTGACCTTGCTTGTATCAAATCCGCTTATATCAATCGTTGTCAAACTACGACACAGAAAGAAAAAATTGCTCATATCCGTAACATTGCTTGTATCAAAACTGCTTAAATCAAGTACAGGTAAAACCTTACAATAGTAGAACATTCCATGCATATTTGTGACATTGCTTGTATTGAATCCGCTAATATTCAGTTCTTTCATTTCACAACAAGCGTTGAACATATCACTCATATTTGTTACTTTGCTTGTGTCCGCTTTTGAAAGATCCATATAAGTACAGTATCTGAAATTAAGAAACAGCTTACTGCAGTTTTCAGGAAAAACAGTTCCTTCTTCGGCTACAACGGATTTTACATTCTTATTATTAGCATATGCCTTTACAGCACTAGCGTCAACTTGACCACTGAGTGTAAGTCTGCCTGTATCATAATTTAATGAGCAGCAGCTTGCATCAGCTGCCTCAGCGGTTATACTTTGTGTGATGATAGGCGCACCATAGCTGACAACACCTGCTGTCATACAAAGCGACATCAATACTGCTAAAACTTTTTTCATCTGCATTTTAATGACCTCCTAAATTCTCGTGTTAAATATGGCAATATATATCAATATTTCCCAAGATATGATAGCACACATCAATATCAATGTCAATAATTTCGATACATTTTCTTAATCATTCGTTGCATATTCATATTAGAAGATCATATTAATGTATATTTTGGTCAAAGGATCATTCCGATATCATCGGTCAGATTTTTCATGCCTGATCCACATCTAAAATGCATACCTATTTTTATTTATTACTGTTCTAATCTACACTATAATTTGTTATTCCTGTGATTTCTTTCATTCCATCAGCTGCCTGAGCACCCGCTCCCTGTCATTCACGAACATCTTAGTTATGATATAGCTCTCGGTGTCCTCATATCTGCACGGACGCAGTTCATCGTCAAAATTCAGTATCTCCGCATCGGGGAAACCCAGCAGTATCGGCGAGTGGGTCGCTATGATAAACTGGGAGCCTTCTTTCACACAGCGAGCTATCTCCAGCAGAAGCGTCAGCTGTCTCTGGGGAGATAGGGCGGCTTCTGGCTCGTCCAGGATGTACAGCCCATTCGGTTTGAAGTTCGTCTGCGCCAGCTGCAAAAAGCTCTCGCCGTGAGAATGTTCGTGGAAATGCTGAGGATATTTGCTCAGCCTGCCATACTCCTCCTCAGCAGTAGCAACATTGTAGAAGCTCTCCGCCCGCAGAAAATATCCCCAGTTCGCTTTCTTATATCCCTTTGACAGCGTCAGCGCATCGCAAAGTTCGGAGTGCGAATCAAAAGTCGAAAAGTTGTAATTCTTGGTCCCGCCCTCGGGATTGAACCCGTAACCCACAGCGATAGCTTCCAGCAAAGTTGACTTACCGCTGCCGTTTTCACCCACGAAAAAAGTCACGGCATTGTGGAATTCGAGTTCGGTAAGCGCAGCAATAGACGGTATCTTACGCAGGTAGCTGTTTTCATGGATCGCACCCCAGTCGATGCTGAGGGAGCGTATGTAAAGGTCGAAGTTGTCGAGCATGGTATCAGCTCCTTTATAATATCTCAATTGATCTTATCTCATCTTGTTTGTAATAATACCCATTTGTCAATCCTATGCAAGCCATGTCATATCCGCTGTCCCATTTCGATTCGTACAGGTCGGCTTCGGCAATTATCTCATTATAATTGACATCTACCATTTTGATCTCTTTAAACATTGTTGAATGCAATATAAATGAATCAAAAGCACAGTCCCCATCGATGAAATAAGTATAGTTTTCGACCAGATCAAACCAAAAGACAGGACACAGCTGCATAAAACCATCATCATATATGATCCGAACAGCAGGTAACCGCCCGACTTTTTCATCACATTTCACCGCATCATAGATCTGCCCTTTTACCAATCCGTCTATCGTTTCATCAAAGGTGAAACGCAATTTTATCTTCTCATGTGCAGACACAGTAACACCGCCCTTCATCTCAGATCAAACGCACACTCGTCATCCGTCCCCGTAAGTTCAGCCCAGCGGGCGGAGAGGAGTTTGGCATAATAGTTCTCCATCAGGCCATAGCTTCCCAGCGAATAGCCGTCATTCACTTCGATAAGAAAAGTCTTTCCGTCCGCTGTCACACCGAAGTCTATCGCATATCCCGCAGGGGCATCGGTGAATTCTTTTATGGCATTTTCTATCACTGCGGGTTCGTAATGCAGACGCCAGTCACCCTTGTATTTGCGCACATCCAGGATATTTCCGTACCTGACGAACACGCGCCATTCCGCGCGGATATCAAGTATCTCACTGCAGGTCACTGGGACATCTGTGCCACATGTGCCGCACCCGATAAGGTCTTTCGGACTTCTGACCACCACTCCCGTGAACTTTTTGTCCTCAACAGGCTTCACGAAAACAGGCCAAAGTTCGGGGTGAGTGTTGATGGTGTTTATCGTCGAAGTCCATATCTTCCGACCAAGATATTTCTGTAGCGACTCGGGGTAATCTATCTCGGGAGTTATTATTCCGAAATCGTACAAACGATCGCGGACATTGTTTACATACCCCACGATGATATCTTCTTTATTGCTGTTTTTAATTTCTGACTGTTTTGAAAACGGTATGACCTCAAAGCCCATCTGAAAAAAGCCTTCGCAGGCACTGTAGAAATTATGGTTGTGAGGGATACCGTTGGGTTTTGATTGAATGTATACTTTCATGGTTTTTACTCCTTTTGTTTATACGGAAACATTTTACGTTCCTGATCGGTCATGTTTTCGTAAAGATAGTCCATCATCTCGGCTAATTCCTTTTTATCGGGATTTTTACCTTTATCAAAATAGACGTGATCGCTTAAATACCATTCACTATTACAAGGCGGATCCATTTCTTTGGTAGACAAAGTTATCCTGAAAATATCATTACCACACCACCTGTCATCGCATATCCAAGCGAGATGACCATACGGTTCTAAGGGTAATCCATGCCTCAAAAGCTCCATAACTTTATCAGTTATATTTTTCGGGATCTCAATGGATCTACTGATTCTTTGAGCAAACAGGTAATCATAATCTATTTCACACCATTCGATCATAGCAGTCAGACCGTTGTTATTCTTTACAATAAATATCCTCTGATTATCGTCTCTCGGTTTATAATCGATATCTATAACTGCTTCTTCGGAATAATTGAAATAAGTTTTTTCGACACAAACAGCAAAATCCACAGCTTTTATAAATGAATCTATGATCTCATCATACTTGTTATAATCTATACCGATCAATAATTTATATCCCTGCGTATTGATGAGGCTATCAATAAGATCATAATATAATTTCTTTGAATCTTGTACGCTATTCAAAACTAAATGCTGTTTCATAAAACTCATTGGAAGAGCAAAGCAGCTGTTTGAATCTTCTTTGACTTGTTCGGAATAATCGCTTATCAAAGAATAGATGCTGCTATATTTATCATATTTTGGAAAATGTTTCTGCATTAATTTGAATGCAGTATAGTCATCAATATATTCGATACGTTCAAGAACTTCGTTGCATCTGAATTCATAGTCAAGTATGTGCTTTGAAAACTCGTTCATATTCTCACCCCATTTCTTATACTTTTTATTTTAGATATTGTATCACATATTTCTCCGTTTGTGGTAACTATTTTCGGACTTTTCCCTTTTTGAAAGAAAAAAATCACACAAAAATATCTTATGACAATTGTGCATTCAGCTATTATCACATCTTGTCGAGAAGTACAAATATGTAATTTTGCGAATGAACGGATGCAGAGGTAAAAAACTTTTTTGTTCGCTTGATTATCAAAATTGATAAAATCAACGAAACCCAAAAGTCCGAAATGCGCTTTTTTAGATTCTCAAACAAATGTTCTTTCACCCTATTGACAAACTTATGTTCGATGTGATATAATTCAGTTATCGAACAACAGTTCGGTGAATCTATGCATCATGATGCAAATATTTTAAACAAGAATATTACGCCGAGTTCACGCCTGATCGACAGAAGCGTTTTGGTGTATCATATTGTTCCGAAAGCAGCTGTTTATAGGTATAATCTACTGGCAGTATTTGCTATTTGCAAAGCAAGTATAGAAAGAGGTGCATACTTTACCACTTTCTTCCAGATCGCATTCCTCCCACTGCGATCCGGACGTTAAGGGGGACCCGTGACCCTTAACAATACTCTAACGCATACACAAATATATGAAACTCGCGTAATATTCAGCAGATGTTACTTAATGCCATGATAATGAGTAATACCTAAAGAAAAAAATGATATGATCGTACTTCGGTCAAGGGGTGATTTCTATGTTTTAGTACCTGCTGTTCGGGCAGATTTTCCGAACACCGTATCGACAAGAACCTTGAAGATATGAAGCCGACCTATAAAGCCTATGAAAAGCTCGAAAAAGAGATCAATGCAGAGCTTGAAGAGATCAAACAAAAAGAAAAGAACAAGATCTACGAGCACGTAATGTCGCTTTTCGGTTACTCACTTTCTTCCGAAGATTTCATCAAAAAGTTCGACAGGATAATGAACGACAACCGCAACCGAGGTTTTATCGAGCAGCTGAAACACGATCAGGCTGAACGGGAAAAACTCAAAAACGAGCAGGTCAAGCAGAACATCGACGCCAAAAATACTCCCGGTAGTTCGCCTTGTCCGGGTGAAAATGTTACTGCTGACCCGAAATCATGATCCGAAGTTTTGCCAGCTTCGGCAGATAAAAATCCTTATATTTTGCAATAAAACATCATCTCCGTGCATACCTGCCGTAATGCCTTGACGGCAGGAGCTGATTCAGCGGAATTGCCACCCGCCGAAACAGCACTTCACCTCCTTTCAAACCGAAAGGAGAAAAAGATTTGAATACAAACTGCGAGAACAAAAGGATCGAAAATACATCGAATAAAACTGACACCCTTTCCAATAATACTAGAAAAGGAGTCGGTGATATGAGAGAAAAGAAAGACAAAAAAGCTGAGCTTGCACTGAAAAAGCAGACTCTCGAAGCATGGGCTAACCTGCTGTACAAGGAGGGTATGATCGACATTGAGCGGTGCAGCCGCATGGTGGAAGCGATCGGCAAGCTAAAAGCATAAAAGAAAATGACCGCTGTTATCCGGCGGTCATTTTACTATGATGATTCTGTTTTTGATGTGCGGTACTGAGATCATTTTACCATGCAGTTCATTACAACGTTTATCATCATTTCCTTTTCCGTGGGCTTGGATTCCGCTATCATTATGGTGAGGGCTGCAAGCGTCTGATCGGATATAGCCTTTTCCGTTTTTTCATCGTCCAGAAATAATGCATGGTTCTTGTCGAGAAAATACAAAAACATTGCTGCGGCTATGCGCTTGTTTCCGTCGGAAAAGGAATGATTCTTGGTGACAAAGTACAGCAGGTTCGCCGCTTTTTCTTCAAGGGTGGGATATATCTCCACTCCCGCAAATTCCTGATAGATATTGGCAATACTTCCCTTGAATGAATCATCCTTTTCGTTGCCGAATAACTCGCTGTCTGATGCAAACTTCATCTCGTTTATGACCTTTCTGCACTCATCATAACCGAGAACATACACCGCTTTGTTGCCCGAGGGCTTCTTCAATGTCTGGTGATCGTAATCATCAAGCAGATCAAGAGCCCTGTTGAACTTCTCGATAACAGACAGCACCTGCTTTGCATCCAGCTGATTTTCTGCACGTTTCATAATGCGTATGACCTCACCTATCTGTTCTATACGCTTAGTATTTACAGCATAGCCACGCATTATGTAGTCTTTCAGCACCTTGTTCGCCCATTTGCGGAATTCAACGCCCCGCTTGGATTTTACACGGTAGCCCACGGAGATTATCACGTCGAGATTATAATATTCGATATCTCTCGAAACCTCACGTTCACCCTCGGTTTGAACTGTTGCAAATTTTGCAACAGTTGCATCTCGTTCAAGCTCACCTTCGTTAAAAACATTTTTAATGTGCCTTGATATCGTTGATTTATCACGTCCGAAAAGTTCGGTAAGCTGTTCGAGGGACAGCCACACCGTTTCTCCGTCCATATTCACACTAAGTGTAACACAATGATCCGGGGTCTCGAACAAGATCAGTTCATTTTCTTTCATATTCTCCACCGTCCTTGTTAATGTGTATTATATCACAAAGGACGATATAATACAAGTCTTGACTTTTTTGCAAGTCTGTGCTAAAATAATATTGGTACGGATAAATCATTTATTTTTAAATTTACCGAGGTGATACAATGGATATTTATTCCGCTGCAAACAAAATGAAGATGGAGCGCAAGACCATCTTTGACCTGGATATAAAAGTAACTTTCTATGCGCGAGTTTCAACTACCCGCGATGAACAGGAAAACTCTATCGAAAACCAGATAAACTTCTTCACCGACATGATAAAGAACAACCCTCACTGGACTTATGTTGATGGCTATGTTGACCGTGTGCGGGGCGAATCCGCTGAAAACCGCGCGAACTTTATGCGCATGATAGAGGACGGCAAGGCAGGGGTATTTGACCTTGTGCTGACTAAAGAAGTCAGCCGTTTTGCCAGAAATACCGTGGACAGCCTGACCTATACCCGCGAACTTCTGCGAGCAGGCGTGGGTGTATTTTTCCAGAATGACAACATCTGCACTATCGACACTGACTCTGAACTGCGCCTTACGATAATGTCAAGTATAGCGGCAGACGAAGTCCGCAAGCTGAGCGAGAGAGTTCGCTGGGGACACAAGAGGTCTATCGAGAGCGGAAATGTTCTGGGCAACAACAGGATATTCGGTTATGACAAGGATGACTGCAAGCTGGTCATAAACGAAAAAGAAGCTGAAATGGTCAGGCTGATATTCGAGCTTTACTCCACAGGAAAGTACAGCTCGCGAAAGATACAGAAACTGCTTTATGATAAAGGCTACCGCGGACGAAACGGCACAGAGATACACCACAACACGATAACGGGCATAATATCCAACCCGAAATACAAGGGCTGGTACTGCGGCAACAAGGTAAAAGTCACTGATTACCGCACAAGGGAACAGCGATTTCTGCCTGAGGATGAATGGGTGATGTACAAGGACGAAACAGGTGAAGTCGTGCCCGCTATCGTCAGCGAAGAGATATGGGAAAAGTGCAACGTTATTCTTCGCGAGAGAAGTCAGGCGATAAAAAGCCGAACTCGTTCTTTCAAGGATAAAAGCGTGTTCACGGGATTGATATGGTGCAGGGCTCACAATGTCCCCTACTGGCGGACAAGTTATTCAAACTCGGTAGAAAAGGGCGAACCTGTATATCAGTGGATATGCTCTGAGAAAAAGCGCTCGGGTGCGAAGTCATGTTCATCATTCTCAATCATGGAAAAAGACCTTTACCTGATGCTCTCCGATCATTTCAAGATGGTGGCTGAGCATATCGAAGAATATGTGGCAGACTTCCTGAAGATCTACAAAGAGACCAATGCCGAGAAGAACGCCGTGAAGCAGATAAACGAGCTGAAAGTTCAGCTTGAAAAGGAAAAAGCCAAGCGTGAAAAACTCCTTGACCTTTACACCGAGGACGCTATCAGCCGCGATGAATTCAAAAAGCGCAATGACAATGCCAACGTGCTGATATCTCAGCTGGAAGAAGACATCACCGAGCTTGAAAAATCAGCCGCTGAGAAAGTTGACTATGTTTCGGAGCTAAAAAAAATTGAAGAATATTTTAATACTATGTACTGTCCAGAAGGAGATATGACAAAGGAACAAGTTGACGAACTTGCCCGCACGATCATCGACAGGATAGACGTAGTTCCCACAAACAAAAACAGCATGAAACTCGAAATAAAGCTGAAAACAGGGCTTTCCGAGGACATCACCTATGTCCGCACTGGGGAAAGGTATGCACGTCGTTCAGGACCCATCAGCAAGATGATCTGACCGTGCGCGGCAATAGTTTTACGGACATAGTTTGAGGGGGTGTTGCAATCGCAGCACCCTCTAACCATATCCGAACATCAGAGTAAAAAAACATATTAACTGGTGAAATAAGCTGTTTCAGAGCGCACA
>NZ_FOKQ01000001.1 GCF_900112155.1 Hominimerdicola alba
GAGCCGGCAGTCGGCAGGAATTATTACCAAGGGGCATGACCTCGCAATGGAGCTGCGCCGACGCCCTGTTATGGATAGGCAGAACGAAGGAAGTTGGGACTTCACGTGACGAATGATCCCGTTGGACAGAGGAGGTTTGCTGCCGTAACGGATATGGGTCGCATCAAGGCTGTCAAAACAGATCTCTCAAGACGTTTTGTTTGCTATACCCTGATAACGTTAAATCCGGCATTCAATGCTTTGGATCATCCATAACTTGGTTCATTTCTTGAACATAACTTTATGAAATACTGAGATTTCGCGAGTATTTACGAGATTTTACAAGATATTTTGAGGAGGTAAATATTGTTTTATGAACCATTAGCAAAATATATTATCGAGGCACTCCTTGCAGGGACGATAGCATTATCTTCTGTGGGAGATGCCGCACCAAAAGCACAGGTAAAGCCGGTAAAAGAACCGAAGCCTGTGGTTGCTGTTACCGACCTGAAAGCAAGCACCATTTCGGTGTCAACTATCAAGGTCGAATGGAATGCCGAAAAAGACCGTGACTACTCAATATATTGCTACACGGAAACTGCTGGCGAGTATGCCGACAATATGTATTTCGAGTTCCGGGGCAACGATATGTGCTACATAAACGGGCTTCGTGAAGGTACGGAATATGAGATAACCGTGACCCCCGAGCTGAAAGAAAATGAGGATAAGGACACCAAGCTCAAATCACAGAAGGTCACGGCGCACACCGAGACCGTTGAGATTATATGGGAGTTTGAGCCTATCGACGGCTGGACAAATGCGTTTGCGGGTGAACCTGCGAGTGGACTTAAAAATATGCCTGCATCGGGAGCTATTTACGGTAGCATTCCCGACCCCGTGACTCATACAGGAATAAGGCGAGATCAGTATGGCGACTACTGTGCTGCGCTCGGACTTCACTTCGGTCTTGATAATGATAGGTACCTCGTGGAGCTTCTGGACGGAACACAGTTCACCGTAAAGCAGTGCGACAGCAAGGGCTGGGCTGATGACGGCGAAGGCAAGTGGCACTGGTTCGGCGGCGAGGGCAACGGAAAATGTATCATAGAGTTTATCTATGACGACGCAAGCCTGCCGTCCTGTGTAGCATACAGCGGCTCATGGGGTTACTGGAATTGGTACGGACTTGATCTCGGCAGTAATATAAAGAGCATCAAGAAGATCAACTACGGCGAGCCGATAGAATACTAAGGGGGCGATAGAGATTCCTACTAACAATGACAGTTCGAGGGCGGAGACAACAACTACTAAGTTCACTAAGACTACCGCAAAAGCAGAAACATCTGCGCCCGAAACAACTACTACGACAACGGTGACAACTACTGCGCCGATAACATATACTTCTCCGCAGAGTTCCACCGATAACATAAATACGGAGGGATATGCAAATGAACAGACCGGAATACCGCAAATATCTACCTCGTATCCGCAGACAACGTATTCCGGCTATTCCGAAGCTACATTTGATGAAAGTGAACCCACAGCGGAAGAAGATATTTCCACGTCAGTTTCATCGGAAGGAGAAGTGAGCGAACCTTCGGAAAGCATAGCGGATACAGAGAGCGTGATAGAAACATCATCGCTCTCGGAGAAGCCTGTCATAACATTGAATGCAAAGCAGGCACAGGCGTTTACGCTTATTGCGGCGGCTTTCGGTGTGATGATCGCTGCGACCGTTATTGCAATAAAGGTGCGCGGTAAGAAAAAGAAGGAGGAATCCGACCTTTCTGCGCTCACAGCAAAAGAGCGTGACGAGATACGTCTGCGTGAAGAAAACAAGAAAAAGCCAAAAGAGAAGAAGATCAAGAAAAAGAAATCTGTACCGAAAACCGTACAGAAAACTCTGCCGTACCAGATGGTGTGCGATGACTACATTTTCAAGGTCGATGATAACAAGTATTCAAAGACCTATCAGTTTGAAGATATCAACTATCAGATTGCCAAGCAGGACGAGCAGGAGAGCATTTTCTTAGGCTATTGCAGCGTCCTCAATTCTTTTGACACCAACGCCGATATTCAGATCACGGTTCACAACAACAGAGTGAACAAGGCTGATTTTGAGCGCATGGTGCTCATAAAGCACAAGGGCGATGGCTACGATAATTACCGTGACGAGTACAACGATATGCTCATTGAGAAGATGGAGCAGGGGCAGAACGGTATCATCAGAAACAAGTACATTACTGTCACATTGCAGGCGGCGGACTTAGAGAACGCCCGAAGCAAGTTCAACACGATAGATTTGGATCTGCTCAATGCTTTCAAGAAGGTCGGGTCCAACATAAAGGCACTTACTTCTAACGAGAGAATTAATCTCTTGAAGGATATATTCCGTAATGTTGACGAGGTTATCCCCGAGCTGACGGACAAGCATTTCAAGCGGCAGGCAGAACGAGCCTACTGCTGCCCCGATTACATGGAGTTCAAAAAGGACTACTTTATGTGGGGCGACAAATATGCCCGAACTATGTTCATAAAGGATATGCCCGCATCGCTCAAAGATTGTATGCTGACGGATATTGCGAATACCAATTTGGACGTTATGATCTCGGTGAACATAACGCCTGTTGACCCTTACAAAGCACTGAAAATCGTAAACCATCAGTTGACTTCCATGAGGGCGAACAAGCTGCAAGCCGAGAAAAAGGCGATACAGTCGGGGTACACCTCGGACGTTATCAATGAGGATTTGAAACACAGCCTTATCGAAGCCGAGGAACTGCTGGATGATCTCCGTTCAAAAAATCAGAAGATGTTTTTGGATAACATCATAATAATGGTTACTGCAAAAGATATGGAGGAGCTGGACTCAAATACCGAGGCGATAGAATCCGTTGTGAGAAAGCATATCTGCTCGCTGTCCACGCTGAAATTTCAGCAGGAGAAGGGCTTGCAGAGCGTTCTGCCGCTGGGTAACTGTACGCTGAAAATACGCAGAACGCTGACAACCGAAAGCACGGCGGTGCTTATGCCGTTTTCAGGCAAGGAAATAAACCACAAGAACGGCAAGTATTACGGTCTGAACGCATTATCAAACAATATGATACTGTTCGACCGCTTGCAGCTTAAAAATCCTAACGGTTTTATTCTCGGTTCTCCCGGCAGCGGTAAATCATTCTCGGCGAAGCGTGAAATGCTCAATGTATTCTTGGCAACCGATGACGATATTATCATCATCGACCCCGAACGTGAATATACAAACCTTGTTGCGGCATTGAACGGTGAAACGATATTTGTTTCACCGGCAAGCAATAATTTCATCAATCCGCTGGATATGTCGAAAGACTATTCCGATGATGAATCTCCGCTTGTAATGAAGTCGGATTTCATACTTTCATTCTGCGAGTGCCTTGTCGGAAAGCAGGGGCTGACAGCCAAAGAAAAGGCTATCATCGACAGATGCCTGACGATGACATACGGCGAGTATCTCATCAAGTTCGACCCCGATAAAATCCCGACACTGATGGAGTTCTATGAGAATTTGAAGGCACAGCCCGAAAAGGAAGCAAAGGGACTGGCACTGTCATTCGAGCTTTACATCAAGGGAAATCTTAACGTATTCGCTCACAAGACTAATGTTGATGTTAAAAACCGTGTCGTGTCCTACGATATAAAGGACCTCGGCAAGCAGCTTAAAACGCTGGGTATGCTTATAGTTCTGGATTACGTCTGGAACAGAATCACCGTCAACAGAGCGCAGGGCAAACGTACATGGATCTATATGGACGAGATCTACCTTTTGTTCGCAAATGAGTATTCTGCCAACTTCCTTTACGAGCTTTACAAGAGAGCGCGTAAATGGGGCGGCGTTCCTACGGGCATTACTCAGAATGTTGAGGACTTGCTGAAATCGGAAACTGCTCGTTCTATGCTTTCCAACACTGATTTTGTTATGATGCTCAATCAGGCGACTTCGGACAGAGTTCAGCTGGCAAAGATTCTGAACATTTCGGACAATCTGCTGTCCTACGTTACTAACTCGGATAGTGGTCAGGGTCTTATCTGCTGCGGCGGCTCTATTATTCCGTTCAGGGATAAGTTCCCGAAGAATAATTTGTACCGCTTGATGACCAGCAGCTTCAATGAGGTATCAGAATACAACAATAACAAGGGGTGATCTGAATAGAGATAAGAACGCAGAAGGCGCGTGATACTCCCGAAAAGAGTATCGTGCGTGACGGTATAGAAACGAAGAAATCTAAGGTCGGCGTAGCTAATCGGTATCACATAAAATCCGTAAAACGAGGCAATATTCAAACCTCTTTGGGCGGCAAAGAATTGGTGCTTAAAAATCCTAACGTCAACCGTGAGGAACGCCTGCGTCAGCTACGGGATATTGACCGTCGAAAGGATTATTTCAAGAGCCGAAAGCTGAGGTTTGCCCGAAAGAAATATATCACCGCAAAAGGCGAGGAAGAAAGCCCAAACAATATAACTACTGTCCAAAGTGCTTTGGAGGCGGCAGGCGGTGTCGTTCAAAGCGGCGGTGCTATCCGTACCGCTGTGGGCGGCACACGAAATACTGTAGGCAGGATACAGACCGCCGTAAAAAATGGTGTAAAGGTCGGTTCGGTGAAAGATGTCGGGCGCACTCTCGGCGGTGCGGCAGCTGCTGCAAAAAATGCAGCATTTGGTTCTGTGAAAGAAACAGGTCATTCGCTGCTGAAAACAAAGATCGACAAGAGTACAACAACCGATACCGGAACGGAAGCAATAAAACAAGGGCTGACGGATATTCGCTATGTGGATAATGCCCGAAAAGCTATCTACAACACGGCACAGGGCGGCATTAAAACTGCTCGTTCTGTCAGGGAAACAAAGCAGACTGTTGGGCGCGATGTGCAGAAGATTCGGGAAAAGATAATCAGAAAGCATAGGGCAAAGCAGGCGGCAAAAGCTAAGAAAACAGGCAAGGCTGCCGGGGCTGCGGCGAAGAAAACTGCAAGTGCGGTCGGCAAGGTCGTCACCTCAAAGGGCTTTATCGTTGTGGCTCTGGGCGGAGGTCTGCTGCTTCTTATCGTCACCCTGCTGAACGGTTTTCTGTCGGTGATATTATCTGCTATCAGTTCAATGCTGTCTTGGGCGATACCGAAGGACGGCTCAAATCAGTATGATTATCTTCAAGCCTATCACGTTCAGGTGCAGGCTATTGAAGCCGAATTGCAAGCGAATATCGACAGTGAGCTTTCTTACACACCTGAATATCGCTATGACGGCAGTGAGATAACGAGCCTGAAGCAGTGGGGAAATACCACACTCTCGGTTGATGAAAACGCTGTTATAGCGGCTGCGGCTGTAAAGGAGTTTCAGAACGGAAACGATAAAATATCCGATGAAACGATAGCAGAGGTGATCGAGCATTTTTATTCTTTCACTCATTCTACGGAGAACGGGTACTGTCCCGACTGTGATTGCATGAAAGACGAAAATACTGAATTGACAGCTGCCGCAGGCGATTTCTATGTATCGAATACCGCCTATGTTGCGAGCACAAACGAGTACGCCGTTTCTTTCCGGGGAACGTGTTACGAGCATACTTCATCGGTATGGACTGATCTGACAATGGCAATGACAGACGGAGGTACTATAACCGGAACAGCCTATGCGGGTGTCAGCGGCTCTGATTGGGAGGTCACTTACAATATCGGTGCAGACGGTTTTAACAAGATTGACTGGACGGATATTACGATAAAAGCAACAACCATATATTGCAACAATCCCGACCACACAATTTATTACGGCGAGGTCACGAATATCGACGTTGAAACGGGTCTTGCTTCTATGGGCTTTACGACCGAACAGGAGTCTATCTTCTGGACGTACTATGCTTGTCTGGAGAACGGAGGATTTTGATGTTTAGTAATTTCAAGAGAATGAAAAATGATATATCCCGGATAGACCTCTCCGCCGTGCAGGACAAGCGTGATGATGAAAAAGCTGATAAGAAATTCATACTGGCGGTCATCATAATATCGGTGCTGGCACTGGTCACTCTTGTTAGAGCGTTCTATGACCCGACAACGAGAGAACAGATATTAAATCTAAAGATCAGTGCTTTCGATATTATCGTTTTCACTGTGGCGGTGGTCGGATATATTTTCATAAAGAAAAGAGGGAGAAAATGACGGATAAGAGCGAAAGGCTGTCGGAGCGTCTTGTTAAGGTCCGGGAGAATATCGAGGACAGCAAGCGCCTGATAGCGTATCACAAGAAAATGCTGAAAACATATAAACGCAAGGACAGGGAGCTTTCAGATAAGCTGGAGCGTGAGAAGTTCAACGCTCTGTACAAGACCGTCCGTGACGGCGGCTGTGATATTTCGGCAATAAAAGAAGCAATAAAGAACGGTGAGTTTTCTTCGGATGGCGGTACAGCGGACAGTGAAATCGCTGCACCCACGGAACAGAAAAACGAAGAGGAGGGTCTGGGCGATGCTATCGAAATTCCTCAGAATAACACCGATTTTCATAAAAACAGGGAGGATAAAAACTCATGAACAGTAAGATAAAAAATGTGTTCAAGCGCGGCGTTTCGGGAACGCTCGCAGCTATGGTCGGGCTTTCAACGCTTGCGACTTCCGCATCTGCGGCAAGTTCGGACATCAATATCGGGTATACATGGGATAGCTCGGTGAATCCGTCGATAAGCGTGAAGAAGTCAGCCAAAAGCGGAGGCGTGTCGGGTCAGTACATTAAGTCGGGTGAACAGATATGCCGTTTCGTTCCCTCATCGGGGAATGATTGGGCGTTTTGTATCGAGCCTGCGAAGTCTATGCAGGGTACACCCTCCGGCACTTGGTACACGCAGTACGGCTTCACCGAATACGATACTTTCAATCTCTCGGACAAGTTCAAGGCAGATGCTACCGCCTACTGGGATTCCCTCGGCGGTACGGACGGCGATATTGCGAAGTATATGGGGCTGGTACAGTATTACGGTTACAGTTCGCATAAGAACGGCAACTACTATGCCGCAACTCAGCTCCTTATCTGGGAGATAGTTCTCGGCTATCGCGGGCATACACCCGAGACATTCGGAACCTGCTCGGATATTCTGTGGAACGACTTTACATATCCCTCGGGCGGCTGGTGTACAAAGTCGGGAGTGGAGAAGGCATACAATGCGATAGTCGCAGATGTAAAGTCCCATTACACACTCCCCGGCGTTATGGAAAAGAGCGCGGCACTTGCGAAGGACACCCCACACATTATGAAGTTCAAGACTGATAAAATGCGTTATGAAGCTACCTTTAAGATCAAGTCGGCTTTCATCAAGAAGGATGCGCTGGAGCATAATTACAGCACCTTCAAGAGTAAGCTGACCGAAATGGTAAAGTCGAGGTTCAAAGGAACTTACGGCACAGATTTTGGTATCGACACTTCGACCGATGGGGATTATACCGTATTTACCGTTTGGTCGAATGAGCGCCCTTTTACAAGCGCTTCAAGCGGCGGAGTTTACAGCACCTCTGCTATCGAAATGCAGATAATGAGCGGTCTTACGGAGAGTGAGTCGCTGTTTGCAAGCAGCAATTACCAGACCTGTCTTATCTCCACGAAGATAGATTCGGTCAAGGGATATACCGCTATTGGCTGCTACAATGAGCCCAATCTTACTGTGGAAAAGACCTACACCGACAGCGGCAACAATGCTATCACGGCTACTGCGCTGAGTGATCTTCTCGACAAAACGACCTTTGTTGTATCGACTACTATAAACGGCACGAAATATTATGTTGTCGCTGAACAGAAGGATTCCACATACTATTTCGTAAGATACACAAACAGCATCGTGAACGCTACGAAGTTCAGGACGCTGAATAAGACAAATAACAAGGGTACATTTACCGTGTGTGACCTGCCGACCTCAATGTCAAGCGGAAGAACATATACCGTTTCCGAGTACACTGTTCCCGACAATGATCGCTATGAGAAGCTCACAAAGTCGGTTTCGCTGCCCTCGCCTACATCGGATTTTACAAGCAATGCAGGCACGGGGACAGTAAAGCTGAATAACAATGAGGAAGGCTATGACGCAAAGGTCGGAACGGCTACGCTAGATAAGGTAGTTCACAACGGTGACGGCAAGGCGCTTTCCACCGACAATGCTGATGATATTAAGAAGCTGGCTGAGATATACAAGACCACAAAGTTCATCGTCGGCTACTGGGACGGAAACACCATGCGTTACCTTACAAATGGTTATCTTTCGGCAAGGGATGCTTTCAGCGGAAACCTTGCTGATCTCAATAATTTCAACGATACCGCTTACAAGTCCGGTGACGGAATGTATTACGCACCCACCAAGCTGAATAGTGAGCACAAAGTCGTTTTCGACAGCAGCAGAACTTCGACCGATATTTCTAAGGCGTATGTGTTTGACGCAGGATATAACTATTCGGGTTCTGACACCTGCGACTATTTCGGTCAGGTGTATCTGAACCTGCTGCCGCTGAACTCATCAAACGTTTCGCAGGAGATCGTATTTATCGAGGTGAACGGCGCAAAGGGCTACGGCTACGATGATGATATTGATGTATCAAAGGCTGTAAATCTCAGCACACTCGGCTCTGTTTTCGACAAGCGCGGCATAAGCGGCGTGATGAAGAACGATACCGCAAGCAGCTATACCGTTACCGATAGCGAGGGCGGTAAGTACGTTATTTCTTCGGGCAAGTATTATCCGATTTCGGGTAATAAGCTGGAGAGCAACAAGCTGCACTCGGATGCCGAGATCGTTAACGAGCTTGTGAACTATGAGCTGGTGCTGACAAAGAAGGACGATAAAGATACCGTGCTTTCGGGTGCGACCTATGGACTGTACAACTGCAATAAGAAGCTGCTGAAAACCGCGACAACCGGCGCAGAAGGTAAGGCAAAATTCAGCTACAACCTTATCCCGAACACCGACTACTATGTGCATGAAATTACCGCACCAGCCGGCTATGTTCAGGATACTGAGTATTACAAGATAAACCGCAGTAATGCTGTCGGCAACGATCTGGATACTTTCCAGAACTCGAAGCTCAGTGACTTCGGTTATGAGGTCAAGGACAAGCCTTATGAGCTGAAAATTGAACTGAACAAGTATGATGTTATCAATAATATAAGCATCGAGGGCATCACCTTCGATATTACCCTCGACGGCAAGCCTATCACTTCAATAACTACCGATGAAGAAGGTCGTGCAAGTGTTTCTGAGCTGCCGCTGGGTAAGCTGAACGGCGATACCTTTGAGAACGTCTATACCGTGACCGAGCGTGAGAACGACAAGTACATTATGCTCGATGAGGACGGCAACGCTTCAAGGGAGATAAAGATCGTTACAACTCTTGATGACATCGAGAGCAAGACGAATCCCGTAATCACTTACAGAGCCGATGTTCCGAATACTCTTCAGCTTGTGGACTTAAAGGTACACAAGAAGGACGTTTTCGACAACCCTGTAAAGGACGTTACTTTCGATATTGTTCCTACCGAGAATGTTGAGATAAACAACAAGATTATTCAGGAGAGAGGAACCGTTATCGGCACTATAAAGACCGATGCAAACGGTATCGCTTCTTCCAAGTATATCGAGTACGCAAGCGATGGTACGCAGGGCTATGAGAAGGTGCTGCCGATATATCCGAATTTCGAGTATGCGATAGTTGAAAAGTCTGCCCCCGAGCCGTATATCGTGCCGGAGAATAACGAAACGAGATTTACCGCTGTTTCCGAAAAAGCAGATACGCTGACAATTCCTCATGAGGTGACTATAAAGGACGATGTTCAGAACGGTATTCTCGATGTTTACAAGATGGACGATGGTACAAAGCAGCCTCTGGCAAACGCTGTTTTTGAGGTAAGAGCCGCTAAGGATTTCAGCATTGGCAGCAAGCAGCTTCACAAGGCTGGCGACCTTATCTGTACTATGACTACCGGAGCTGACGGTCATGCAACTTCGGGTGACGCTGAAATGTATATCGGTGCCGAGTACACGCTGACCGAGATACAGGCTCCCGATGGCTACACACTCAATTCCGACAGCAAGACCTTTACTTTCAACTTTGCCGGAAACGAATTCGAGTACACCAATCTCGGCATCGACTTCGACAACACCTCACAGCAGGGCAAGATCTCCGTTCGTAAGACTGGCGAGATTTTCAGCGCTGTATCTGCGCTGGGGTCTGCAATTTCTATTGACGAGGACGGCACTGTTCATGAGGCAGGCTACACAGTTTTCACTCCCCATTTTGAGAATGGATTCCTCGCTGGTGCTGAATTTGAGGTGACTGCGGCAGAGGATATTGTGACTGCTGACGGCACACTCAGAGCGCACAAGGGCGATGTGGTTGCAAAGATCACTACCGACAATAAGGGCTATGCGGAAACTCCGCTGCTGTATCTCGGTAAGTACACCGTTACCGAAACTAAGGCGGCATACGGCTATGTAAATGACTGCGAGCCGCAGACCGTCGAGCTGACATACGCGGGACAGGAGATAGCAATCAGAGATACAGTAAACACCGATTTTACCAACAAGTATCAGAGCGTGAGCGTTCATCTCACAAAGTATATGGAACACGATGATACCTATGGCGTAGGCAGCAATGCGGACGCTAAGAACGTAGTATTCGGTCTGTATGCAGACGAGCCGCTTGTTGCTGAAAACGGTTCTTCAATTCCAAAGGACGGGCTTGTGGATTATGCAAGCGTTGGCGAGGATATGACCGTGAGATTTGGTCAGAAGCTGCCTTTCGGAAGATACTACATTCAGGAGATAAGCACCGATGACAAGTATGTCATCAGCGGTGAAAAGCATATAGTGACTTTTGAGTACGCAGGACAGGATACCAAGGTAGTGGATATTGACGGCGGCACCTTTGAGAATGAACTCAAGCGTGGGTCGGTCAAGGGCGTTAAGGTTAATGAGCATGACGAGCCGCTTTCGGGCGCTGTGTTTGGTTTATTCAAGGCTGATGTAGCGGAGTTTACAGCGGATACCGCTATTGTAACTGCGACTTCCGATGAAAACGGTAATTTCGGTTTTGATGAAATTCCTTACGGAAAGTACATCGTGACCGAGATAGCTGCGCCTGCCGGTTACATTTTCAGCGACAGGAAATACGATGTTGTTATTTCCGAAAATGAGCAGGTGGTCGAGATCACCACTATAAATTCGGCAACACATCTGAACGTTTCCAAGAAGGATATTTACGGCAATGAGCTTAAAGGCGCTTCGATGCAGATACTCGACAGCGACGGTAATGTCTTCACCGAGTGGGTGTCTGATGGTACGATCCATACTGTGACCAATATCCCTGCCGGCAGCTATATTCTGAAAGAGATTGCAAGTCCCGATGGATTTGTTATCTCGACCGGGATCAAGTTCTCGATTGACGAAAACAACGTTGTAACAGTTGAGAACGTTGACGCACTTTCCACTGACGAAAACGGCAATTCTACCATTACTATGGTAGATGACACAACAAAGGTTCATATCACAAAGCTCGATATTACCGACGAAAAGGAGATAGCAGGCGCAGAGCTTCAGCTTATTGATAGCACCGGTACTGTAATCGACAAGTGGACAAGCACCACCGAAGCGCACATCATAGAGGGACAGCTTATCTCGGGCGGCACCTACACTCTTCACGAGGAGGTTTCTCCCGACGGATATGTAGTCGCAAATGATGTTACATTCACTGTTTCCGATAACGGCAGCATTGATAAGGTCGTAATGTATGACGATACCACAAAGGTACGCATTTCCAAGCGTGACATCACCAATGATGAAGAGCTTGCGGGCGCGACCTTACAGATCATTGACAAGGACGGCACAGTTATAGAGGAATGGGTTTCTACAAATGAAGCTCATTATATCGAGGCTGTACTGATTTCAGGCGAAACCTATACTCTGCATGAAACTGTTCCTGCTGACGGCTATGTTATCGCAAACGACGTTGAGTTTAGCGTGAACGAGGATGGCAGCATTACCGAGGTCGTAATGTATGATGATACCACTAAGGTTCATATTTCCAAGCGTGATATTACCACCGACAAGGAGCTGCCCGGTGCGACCTTACAGATACTTGACGGTGATGAGATCGTCGAGGAATGGGTAAGCACTGATGAAGCTCATATAATTGAGGGCAAGCTGATAGTCGGCAAGGAGTACACTCTGCGTGAGATAACCGCGCCAGACGGCTATGAGATAGCACAGGACATTACCTTCAAGGTGAATGAGGACGGCTCTGTCACCGAGGTCATTATGTATGACGAGCATTCTCCAGAAGAGGACTCTCCCCATGATGACACACCTCATGACGATACTCCGCACAGCGATACACCTCACGATGATGTACCGCATTCTGACACACCTAGCAGTAATCACACCGATGTAAGCAATCCCCATACCGGATCTGCTGTAAAGAACACCGCTTTTGCGGGAATGGCACTGGCACTTATGGTTATGGTGATCTCGGCTGTAAAGCGCAAGAACGTTAACGAATGATAATATTACGGATACCCCTGCGGTACTTGCCGCAGGGAGCTATCCCACTTTTGAAAGGAAAAATATATGATGAGATTTATTGCATTAACCAATAAGCTGACCGACGCGGTATTCGATTTCTGCATGGAGCAGGACGAGTGCAAATATGAGTATATGGAATCCGAGGTAAGAAGTATGCTCGATACCGTTTTCTCGGAGCTTAGAAAGATCAAGAACGGTGTTCTGCCCGTGACCGTTATAAACAATTATGACCTCACGATCAGGGGTGAGAGCGAAAGGGATTATATGCCCGATGATGCCGAGAACAACAGCGTGCTCAGCTGTGAAGCAGTACACCTCGCTACTATCCAGATAGATATTAGTGCTACCGATGACGGCGAAAAGGTCATCGAGCGCAGCTATGATATTATCTATGACGTAAACGGAGATGTCGTTATCCCCGTGTATTCGGTTGCTGTTTCCGACCGCGATATGACTTCCGTGTACCGTGTGGAATGCGATTACATAGAGGGTTTCAGCACGATAGACTTTATGATCGCTCTCGGAGTTCAGCTTGCCGACAGGCTCAGGAACGCAAGGGAGTTTCTCGGAAAGGTGTGTGATTTCCCGTGTACAGATTGATACTTTGCGAAAAGCCCTCCGTCGCCTTGGCGACCGCCTACTGCGTGGGTGCGACCGATAAGGTATCCGACGGCAAGCGCTTTTACTGGCAGGGCAACGGATATATCGTCACTAATGCCCTCGGGCATTTAGTGGGCATCGGTGTTCCCGAGGATTACGGCTACAAGAAGTGGTCGCTTGCCGATCTTCCGATGATTCCCGATTTCAAGCTGTTCGCTCTGAATGGTTACGGTTCTCAGATAAAAATGCTGAAAGAGCTTATGAACCGTGATGATGTTACCGAGATCATAAACGCCTGCGACGCTGGGCGTGAGGGAGAGTGCATATTCAGATATATCTATGATTTTGTTGGGTGCAAAAAGCCAGTAAAGAGGCTGTGGATAAGCTCACTGACGGACGATGCAATCCGTGAGGGAATGAACAATCTGCTTGATTCTTCCGAACTTGATAATATGTTTGCTGCGGGTTTCGCAAGGGCGAAATCCGACTGGCTGTTCGGTATAAATCTGTCAAGATATTTCAGCCTTATTTCGGGTCAGCACCACAAGTCCGGCAGGGTGAAAAATGCTGTGCTGAATATTATCGCTGAGCGTGAAGCGCAGATAGCGGCTTTTGAAAAGAAGCCGTATTTCAAGGTGGTACTCGACAATGGTGCAGAGTGCGCCCGTACCTTTGATTCAAGAGAGGAAGCCGAAGCGGTTGCCGGGAAATGCAATGGCAAAAATGCTGTTGTATCCTTTGTGGTCGCTGAGGAAAAGAAAGAAAACCGACCCCTACTGCACAGCCTGACTTCATTACAGCGTGAAGCTAATGAGGTCTATGGCATGACAGCGGCAACTACCTTAAAAGCGGCGCAGAGCTTGTATGAAAAGAAACTGCTGACCTATCCGAGAACGGATAGTAATTGCATTTCGGAGGATATGAAGCCGCTTGTTACAAGCATAGTCAAGTGCCTTTCGGGGTATGACAAGGCAAGAATTGATAAGCTGCTGGCGCAGGGGCTGAACCTCGACAAGCGTGTGGTGAACAATTCAAAGATTACCGATCATCACGCTATTGTTCCGACAAATCTTATCGGGCGGCTGAAAGATACTGAGCTTTCCGAGCCTGAAAAGAAGGTGGTCGGTCTGGTAATTGAGAGGTTTTTATCTGCGTTGGACAAGCCCTATACCTATCTTGAAACGAGATATGAGTTCGAGGTCGAGGGTGAGATATTCAAACTGACCACAAAGAAGCCTATTGAATTAGGCTGGCGGCAGTACACGAATATGAAGGACGAGCCTGTTTATCAGTATGCTGAGGGTGAAACAGTTTTTATCGGAAATGCCGAGGTGCGCGACTGCGAAACTAAGCCGCCCGCGCACTTTACGGAGGCAAGTCTGCTTGCTGTCATGGAAAATATCGACCGCAGGATAGACGATAAGGAACTCAAAAGCTACGTCAAGGAGCGTGGCTTGGGAACGCCTGCGACAAGAGCGCAGATCATTGAGGGGCTTATCTCTGCGAAGTACATTGAGCGCAAGAAAAAGCTGCTGCTCATAACCGATTTTGGAAGAAAATATAACAGCGCACTGCCCGAGAACATCAAGTCGGCGGAGCTTACTGCACATTGGGAGCAGATGCTTGCGGACATTGAGCAGGGCAAGTGCGGAGAGGAGGATTTTATGAACGAAATAATCAAGAATGTAAATGATGTTATCGCAAATGACGAGGTGGCTATCGAGCCTGCGGAACAGCCTGCCGAGATCGGCAAGTGTCCCTGGTGCGGCAGCCCTATAAAGGAAGGTCCGAAGGCTTTTTACTGTTCCAACGGTGAGGACTGCGATTTCTTCATCTATAAGCACGATAAGAGAATCGGCAGGAACTATAAGGCTTCGGAGATAAGCGAACTGCTGGCGAACGGTAAGGTAACGCTTCGTAATTGCACTTCAAGTAAGGGCAACAAGTATGCTGCTGTATTTGAGCTTGATGACAGCGGTGATTATGTCAACCTCAAGTTTGTGGAGTATGCAAAGACACGAAGACGCAAGTCGAAGGAGGAGTGATGATGACGTACCTTCGGGTACGTTATCCCACATATCTATTTTACCTCATCATTTTTTTAGTCAATAGGTATTCAGAAATCATACAAGAAACCAAGATTCAAGGAGGACGATATTATGAGAAAGAATGTCATAAAGACTATCATTTGTATAGCAGTAAATACGGCTGCGCTCACCATAGCTTACAAGCTCGGTAAGAACAGTGGCTATGAAGAAGGCTGGAACGACGGTGAGATGGCTGGAGGCTGTAAGCGCTGTGTCATGTACGATGATGACAGCGACACTTGCTCAGACATTCCCGATTTTAAGGGACTTTATTCCTAAAACATAAGAACCGAAAACGCAGGAAAGGAGAAATAATTATTGAATAATCGGTATCAAAGCGTATGCTACAACTGGTCGGAAGTGACTGAAAGGCTAAGACGGGACAAGCAGACCCTTGCTCGTTTCCTGCGCTTTTCGGCTTCTCTCTACAAAATGGGATTCCCCGATGCGGCTCTTGTTTTTTACCATGATCCGAACGCTACAAAGGTAGCAGAATTGGAGACTTGGAACAGACTCGGGCGTTTTGTGAATAAGGGTGCTAAGTCTATCGCTGTATTTGGCGATGGTGACAGGTGCAGACACCTTTTCGATATTTCGCAGACCAACGGAAAGCCCGTCCCGAACGGCTGGAGGCTGACAGAAGATGTGGCTGCTGAACTCGTGGACGTAATATCCGAGAACTACAACAAAGAGTGCAGGGATATACACGAAGCACTCGCCGCTGTTGCGGTGGATAATATTAGGGCGCACTCTGCTGAAATGCAGTACACGATAGAGCAGATGCACCTTTCACAGAAAGATGTGGGAGAGTATCAGCGTTCGGTTGTTTCTGCTGTAAGATTTGTTATTGCAAATCGTTGTGAACAGAACGGCGGTATGCCGCTTTCGGGGAACATAAACCTCAATGCCGCTGATTATTTCAAGGACACCCGTGACGTTATCCGCTTCTGCGATTTGGTGCAGAGGTCGGCAAAGGATAGTCTTCTTGAAATAGAGCGTGAGGTCATACAGATACTTAGGAAAAGGAGAGAGAAAGAGCATGAATTACAGACAAAGCCCGACCGGACAGCTGCTGGCAGAGGTGGTATACAGCGACAGCCCACAGGAACTCGAAATGCTGAGAACTCCGATAGGCAGGTGGGGCAGAATGTGGCAGCAGTGGATGCACACGGAGTACCCGTCCGAGGTGACAGTGCTTATAGTAACAGGACGCTGGAACATAATCCCGAGGGAGATAGACAGACAGGCAGAAGCCCGATTCACAGAGCTGGACGCACTCTACCGAAAAGAGAACCCTCGCCCCGTGACATTCAGCGAAATGCAGACGTGGGAGAAAACAAGGCTCCTGACGATAGAACACCGGATAATGGAGGAGATAGTGTATCAGCCGAGAAGCTGACCGCCGATGCTCTTATCCAGCGTTATCTTCAGAGTGACTTTAACCGCCGTCCCGACAGCTATGAGATAGCAGGACGGTTTCTTGCGGATTTCCTTGATACCGATGTAAATATTGTAGAGTTTTTCAGGAAACACGAAGCGTACAAGTATTCGGAAAGACAGCAGGCGGAGATAATTCTCCTCATTGAAAATGCGCTCCGTCTGCGTGAGCAGGCGCAGGTCAAAACAGAGCAGCCGTCCGAGGTGACGGTTGCCGAGCCTGCTACAAGTCCTTATGCGGGCATAGAGATACCGACCAATATGGAGCCGGTATTCCCGACGGAGATTGTCGAGGATACAAATCCACCAGAGGAAGTACCCGAGGTCGATTTGTCAGAGCCTACTGAGGAAGAAGTCGAAACAATAGTCAATACACAGCCGCAGGACGATACTGTTATCGTAAAAAACGAGGCTGTTATTACAACTGAATTGCCGCCCATTACCGATGAAAACATAATCTTCGGGATACTGCGGCACGATCAGTTTTTCTCTGTCAAGAAAGACCGGATTGCGGCGTATTTCGAGAACAATACCGACCATGATGAGCGCGTGGCTTTTGTTAAGCAGATATTCAATTCAGACTATTCCGAGATATTGCTCGGTAAGGACGAGGATACTCGCTATGGCTACAAGACGTATGACGAGGGTATCCACATCTGGAAAGGCAGTTATCTAACACGCACGATGGAATCCGGCTTTAGCTGGGACCATGTGCAGATCCTATACGCCGAAATGGTCGAGCACGGGCTGCTGATTGATACCGTTGTATCGGAGATAGACGAGCCTATTTTTGCGGAGCCGACCGAACAAACAAAATACCCCGAACCCGAAGAAGATATTGACGATTTCGAGGAACTGACAGAGGAATTTGAAGCTGAGGACGAAACAGAGGAAGAAATATCCGATGAGGATATTGAAGTCCCAATTCCCGTCAACGATCTTGACAGAGATGATAACGAGGGCGCTGAGCAGCTTTCGTTCTTCGGTGAACCTGTACCTGTGGAGCAGACTTCTAAGAAATCACAGAAAAAGGAAAAACCGAAAACTCTGTTGAACGTTGACCCTTCTATCAAGGCTATAAGCAATGATATGATCTATTATGTTCTGCGCTGCGGCAGTCCTGAGCGTGGGTCGCTTTCAAGGATAGTGGCGCAGTATCAGAAGGGCAAATCCGATGAGGAAAATGCCGAGTTCCTTCGCAAAGAATTTGGCAACGACGGGCGCGGATATATCTACAATACGCCCGATTTTTCAAAGACAGCCCATATATCTTCGTGGTTCGATGATTTCGGCATCAAAATCACTTTGGGCGATAATGTTGATGAAAACGGGATACCCAATTCAAAGATCCCGTGGCTGATTGCTGCAAGGCGTATCAATGATCTGCTCGAAAACGGCGAGTTCTGCTCACAGGATATTATCGACGGTGCAGCCGAAAAGGAGATAAAGGATATAGCCGACAGGCTTTGGTATCTTCATCAGGATATTGATTACGACAATTACGAGTATTTTATTCCGAAAGATATGTTCAAGGGCGGTTTCCCCGATTCCACCGAGCGCATAAAATTAGCTTTGCTCGACAAAGACACCCTGCAATCGTACATAGACGGGCTTACACAGCTTGTGACCGATTATGAGCAGAACAGGGATATTCTGCGTTTCCATTTTCACAGACCGAAGGAACTGCTGTATCGTCTGAAAGACTTACAAATAGAGCGCAGGCAGTTTGTCACAAAGCCCGATTTTGCTTTCAAGGGTCACTATTTCATTTCCGAAAAAGAGAAAGACGCACTGTTAGGATACGGCAGCGGATTTTCGGACGGCAAGTTCAGGATACAAAAATACTTCAAGGAAGATCATAGCCTGCCCGAACAGATAAAGTTCCTCAAATCGGAATATGGAACAGGCGGTGGTTCTCGTCGCGGCGGCGATGAATGGCACGATTCTAAAGGTATCGCTTATGTGCGCGGCGAAACAATCGGAAAGCCCGATTGCAAAGTCCTTATGAAGTGGAATGAAGTCGTAGAGCGTATTTCAAGGCTTGTATCCGAGGGTAAATATATTACTCAAAAGGATATTGACAGTAAAATTCACGATTGCAAGCGCATTGTTCAGGACTATGACCCCGACAGCTATGATAGCTTTGAAAAGGAGTACGAGCGCAGACGGTATCACGAAGCACTGCAATTTCTTGGTGAACAGGGTATTGTAGTTGAAGGCATAGCAACAGTTGAGCAGAAGCCCGTAGAAAAGCTGATACAGCGGGCGCAGGATATGGGTATCCCGGTCGAGATCAGGAACGGTCAGCCTGCCGAAGAGATTGAGCAGGAGCAGGCTGTATTCATGGATATTCGTGATGAGAGTTTTATCGAGCTTCACCAGACCTATGAGGGTATTTCGTATTCTGTTTATGCCCCCGATCTCACGCTTACCGATGGCGGCGTATGGGAGATGGAAGAAAGCATGAGCCTGCTGACCGCTGCGGCGGAGATACTGGCTACAACAAGCAACGCACTTGCCGAGGTGGAGGACTACAACCACTTCATGGCGCTGGTCGATATGGACGCGAGCCTGGATATTCCTCGGGAACTGGCACAGCTGAAAGCGGATATTCTTGCAAATCTACCCGATGAAGCCGCAGAGGTGCTTGATGTTGAACCTACCGAACTCGTGGCTGCACCGTCAGAACCCGAACCTGTCAAGGTAAATGTCAATGCTCCCGAAAGAATAACCGTCATGCCCGTTGCTGCAAAAAGCGGAACACCGATAACCTACCATTTTAACGCCGAGGACATTGTTCAGGGCGGTGCAAAATCGAAATTCAAGGCGAATATCGAAGCAATAAAAACACTTCAAAAGATAGAAGCCGAGAACAGATATGCTACGCCCGAAGAACAGCGTATTCTTGCGGGATATGTGGGCTGGGGTGGAATCCCGCAGGTTTTCACAACAGACAGGGCAGCGGATAGCATAGGTGGAAATCTTGGTGAAGCAGCTCCCTCGGGTTGGGAGGACGAGCAGAAGGAACTCCGTGAGCTTTTGTCTGAGGACGAATACAAGGCTGCAAGAGCCTCAACGCTCACATCGTTCTATACACCTCCCGAAGTCACGGACGGTGTGTTCCAGGCGTTACATCAGTTTGGATTTGAAGGCGGCAACATCTTGGAGCCGTCTATGGGCGTCGGAAACTTCTTTGCTAAAATGCCCGATGACATAAGAGGTAGTTCTAAGCTGTATGGTGTGGAGCTGGACAGCATATCGGGCAGAATAGCACAGCTTCTGAACCCCGAGGACAGAATACAGATCACGGGATTTGAAAAGACCCGATTCAACAATAACAGCTTTGATGTAGTTATCGGTAATGTTCCTTTCGGAGATTATAGGGTATCTGACAAGGCTTATGACAAACTCGGCTTGAAGATACATGACTATTTTGCCGTAAAGAGTATCGACAAAGTGAAGCCCGGCGGCGTGGTTGCTATCGTAACATCGAAGTTCACTATGGACAAGCAGAATGATAAGGCAAGGCGGCGCCTTGCCGAACGCTGTGACCTTTTAGGCGCAGTGCGCCTGCCGAACAACGCTTTTAAGAAAAATGCCGGTACGGAAACTACAACGGATATTCTTTTCTTTAAAAAGAGAGAAACACTGACGGTAGAGATACCCTCATGGGTACACTTCGGAGAAACTGCTGACGGCATACCCTGCAATCAGTATTTCGTCGATAACCCTGATATGGTTCTTGGTACCATGGCTTGGGATGAGCGCATGAAGGGTAAGTACGGCGATGACAGCAGGGTGACTACCTGTCTGCCGAACAACGATACGCCGCTTTCTGAACAGCTTCAAAAGGCTATTGCCAAAATTCAGGGTAAGATCGAAACGGTGAAAATCGTCGAGGAAGGCAAGAAGGATATTGATATAATTCCCGCCGACCCGACCGTGAGAAACTACACTCATACCGTTGTAAACGGCAAGCTGTTTTTCCGTGAAAACGAAATAATGGTCGCTGTGCAGGAGACAGGCAAGACCCTCGACCGTATGATGGGTATGCACCAGATACGGCAGAAAGCTATGGCGGTGATAGATGCACAGGCAAGGGGCTGCGATGATGCTGAACTGAAAAAGCTGCAAGCGGAACTCAATTATACCTATGACCGCTTTAAGAGGGCATACGGTGCAATCACCGACAGAGCAAACGAGCGTGTTTTTCAGCATGATGATGACTACAACACGCTGGCGGCTTTGGAAATAGTGGATACTGAAAAGAAAACCGTTGAAAAGGCGGAAATTTTCAGTAAAAGAACGATCATGCCGGAGGTGGAAATAGTAAGCTGCGAAACGCCGCAGGAAGCATTGCAAATATCCATTGACCGAAAGGGGAAAGTGGATATTGCATTTATGGCTGAACTGGTCGGCGTGGAGCCTGACGAGATAATTTCGGAGCTGGGTAAGGATATTTACAGAAATCCGCAGAAGGTAAAGGACAACGATCCTCTTTCGGGATACGAAGATGCGAGCGAGTATCTCTCGGGAAATGTCCGTGAGAAACTTAGGATTGCCGAGGAATATTCAAAGCATATCGACAGCAGTTTTGAGCGTAATGTTGAAGCCCTGAAAGCGGTTGTGCCGAAAGACCTCGAAGCAAGCGAAATATCCGTAAGGATCGGTGCAAACTGGGTCGATGTCGAGGATTACAACCGCTTTATGCGGGAGGTCCTCAAAGGCGACATTTATTCGCACCCCATAACCCGAACCCGAATGGGTGAGTACAAGATCGACGGGCGTTATCAGGACAGGTCGGTAGCGGCAACACAGACTTATGGTACAAGCCGTATGAGCAGTTATCATATTCTTGAAAACCTCCTGAATCAGCGAGATATAGTTGTCCGCGACAAGCGTGAGGAGGACGGGCGCGTATGGTATGAAATCAATGCAAAGGAAACACAGCTTGCAAAGGACAAGGCTCGTGTCATTAAGGAAGCGTTCCGCACCTGGCTGTGGGATAATATGGAAAGGCGTGAGAGATATGTAAAGAAATACAACGATCTTTTCAATGCGATACGGGGCAGAGAGTACGATGGCTCACATCAGACTTACCCCGGAAAGAACCCCGCGATACAGATGCGTCCGCACCAAAACAACGCTATTATGCGTGGTAAGCTGGGCGGCAATACCTTGCTGGCTCACTGTGTTGGTGCAGGAAAGAGTTTTGAAATGGTGGCTATTACTATGGAAAAGAGAAGACTCGGTCTTATCTCAAAAGCCTGCGTGGTAGTTCCGAAGCACCTTACATTACAGATGGCATCAGAATGGATACGTCTGTATCCTAACGCAAAACTGCTTGTTGCCCGCCCCGAGGATTTCACCAAGGAAAACCGTCAGCGGTTTATTGCAAGATGTGTCACGGGCGACTATGATGCTGTCATTATGTCGTTCAATCAGTTTGAAAGAATACCTATGTCCACCGAGTACCGGCAGCAGTTTATGGAGCGTGAGCTTGATGAGCTGATGGCTGCGCTTGAAGAAGTGGATAGTTCGGACAGAATCTCTGTTAAGGCTCTGGAGCGTCAGAAAAAGAAGCTGGAGGAGCATCTTGAAAAGCTGATGTCATCTAAAAAGGATAACAGCCTGTGTTTTGAAAAGCTCGGCTTCGATTATCTTGTTTGTGATGAAGCACACTACTACAAGAACTGCTTTGTTGCAACGAAAATGTCTAATGTCGCAGGTGTTCAGACAACCGCCGCACAGAAGTCAGAGGATATGCTGATGAAAACGCAGTATCTGAACGACAAGTACGGCTGTAACAACATATTGTACGCCACGGGAACACCTTGTACGAACAGTATGGTCGAGTTCTACGTTATGCAGAGATACCTGCGCCCCGATCTCCTGGAAAAGGCAGGTCTTGAAACCTTTGACGATTGGGCGAGCACCTTTGGTGAGGTCGTATCGCAGTTGGAGATCAAGCCTGCGGGCAACGGTTTCCAGATGAAGAACCGTTTTTCAAAGTTTGTGAATATCCCCGAACTTATGCTTATGTACAAGGAGTTCGCAGACATTCAGACCCCCGACATGATAAAGCTGCCCGTACCCGATCTGAAAACGCGAAAGCCTATCGTTATTTCTGCGAAACCCGATGAATACCAGAAGGAGTACATGGAACAGTTGGCACAAAGAGCCGAAATGATACACTGCGGCGGCGTGGATCCCCGTGAGGATAATATGCTCCGCATTACGCATGAAGCACGTCTTTTAGGTCTTGACTGCCGCTGTATGAACCCGGAAGCAGTTCCGGCACCTGACAGCAAGGTGAATAAGCTGTTGGATATTCTTGTGGAGAACTACAATGCTACAATGGCGGAGAGGGGCGTTCAGATAGTATTCTGCGATATAGCTATCAACGAGGACGCGGAGCACTTCTCCATTTATGAAGCAATAAAGGACGACCTTGTAAAGCGCGGCATACCCCGTGATGAAATATGCTTCGCGGGTGATGCGAAAACGGACAAAGCAAGAGCAGAAATGTTTGAACAGCTGCGGCAGGGTGAAAAGAGATTTATCCTCGCAAGCACTTCAAAGCTCGGCACGGGTGCTAACATACAAGATCGTATCTGTGCTATACACCATCTTGACATACCGTGGAAACCTGCGGACCTGACCCAACAGGACGGTCGAGGAGTACGTCAGGGCAATATGTTCAAGGAGGTCGGTATCTATCATTATCTCACGGAAAACACCTTCGATTCGTATATGATGGGCATAATCACAAACAAAGCAAAATTCATATCGCAGATTATGACCTCAAAAGACCCTGTTCGTGTTTCTGAGGACGTTGACGAGATGGTGCTGACATACTCCGAAATGCAGGCTATTGCTTCGGGCAATCCCATGATAAAGGAGAAAATACAGCTCGACAACGATGTAGCAACACTTAAAATGCTTGAAGCCGAGTACAAGAAATCGCTGTATCGGTATCAGGAGCAGGCGGAGCGCACTTTGCCGCAGAGAATTGAGCAGTATTCAACTTATCTTGAAAAGGCTTCTGCCGACATAGCACAGTTTAGTGTAAATCATCCCGATGGAACCGCTTTCCAGATAGAAATTGACGGGAAGGTTTATTCCGAAGCGACAAGTGAACACGTTCGTGATGAAGCCGGAGAAGCTCTTGAAAAGGCTATCATTAAGGTTTCGACTACGGGAGAAAGCATGAGGGTCGGCAGCTATTTCGGCTTCGATCTTCTGCTTGAAAAGAATCCGCAAAATCTAACTTTCTTCGATCAGGGCGCACCATGTGTAATCTCACTTTGCGGTTCGTTAAAATATACCTGTGATGTCAATCTTGAAAACAAACAGGGCAATATGCGCCGTATAGAAAACCTTGCGGCGAACGAGATAGCAAAACGTATTGTGCAGTACAAGAATGACATTGAAAAAGCTAAGGCTAATCTTGCCGAAGCAAAAGAGAACTTGACAAAGCCTTTTGACAGAGCCGATGAACTTGCCGAAAAGCTGGCAAGGCTTGATGTGGTGAATGAAGCACTCAGCAGCGGCAAGGGCGATGACGCTATCCCGTCGGTAGTCGAGGAGGTCGCGGATATGCCGAACTACAAGCCGAAGGTCACTATCTTAAATACACCAACAAATGTTAATACACCCACTAAGACAAGGAGATGATGAAATGACAAGAGATGAAGCGATAGAGCAGATAGCCGAAACACAAGGCGGTCAGGCTCTCGCCGCTGTTATTGCGAAAGGGTATGATGATAATACCATTTCGGTCATAGCGGCGGCGGATAAAAAGAAAGCAAAGGTGTTCACCGATACAATGTATTCAGCGGAAACGGTGGATACCCTTACAAAAGCGTATTCCGAAAAGATAATCGACGGTGCCGACCTGCTGCACGTCATGAGGTATTCCACCTTTCGCAACGGCAACGAGGTCGATGTGAAGAAATATATCGAGTGCATAAAGGGCGGCGGCATGAGCCGTAAGACAGCGACAAACATTTTTGTTGCTGACAATTACGAATCAGAGGATTTTGATGCTCTTGCCAACAAGGTGAAGTCGGGCGCATATTTCCCTACAAAGTACGGAACGCTGTCGCTGTCTTATGAGGTCGCAAGAGTGCTTTTCAAGCTGAAAGTACCATTGAGGGCGAGCCGAAAGGGACATATCCCCAGCGGTGTAATAAATGTCGAGGACAGTATTCGCTATGGTGATTGTATCCGCGGCGGCAGCACTAAGCTGGTGCAGACTATCTGTGAGTACATGAGTAAAGATGACTGGAACAGCTTTTATAAGTACCTTGTTTCAAAGGAAAATGAAGATATTTCTTCCGAAGATGTGGAGAAGTATTATTCCGAGTTCAAGGCTGCGCCCGTGCGTTCGAAAAAGAGGTGACGTATGATACAAACAAATCGTGATGACAACCTTGCAAGTCTTGCGGAGGTGCTGTCAAAGGAACAGATGGCGAGGATAATCGCTTGTGATTATTCCGACCAGGCAATTGCGGTCATGTCGGAGTTCGATAGGGGTTATGTCGAGCGTTTTGCAGAATCAAAATTTGACGTTGAGAGCATCGAAAAGCTGATAATTGCTTATGACGATAAGCTGTTCGACTGGAAGGATCTTCTGCACATTATGGAATACTCCTGCTATGATTTTGGGTGCGAGGAATATATTGATGATTTTATCCGTTCGCTCAGGGCTAAGGAGATAAATCATACCACCGCCGCACGGATTCTCACCGCAACTTCCTATGAGCCTGACACATATCACGGTCTTATGGCACTTGTGAAATCCGGCGCATATTATCCGACGCAGTTCGCAAGTATTGGTCTGAATACCGGAGTGGCAGCCGAGCTTCGTGACCTCGGTGTGCCTTTGACCGCTATGCGAAAAGAAGGCACATACTACGATCTCACACAAAAATCGGATTTTGATGAAGCGGTCAAAAAGGGAGACAGAATAAAACTGGTCAAATTTCCGAAGCTGGCTGTCGCTGTCAATGAAATGATGGCATACCCCGACTGGCATGACTTCAAAGCGTGGTTTCAGAAGCATCAGGGCATTGACAGGACACAGCTTACGGGCGATGAACTTAGAGGTCAGTATCGGTATTTCTCTATGGAACGCTATGCAGACAAGCTTGTGGATAAGGTAGCGGCAGAGCATACTGCTTTTATGGAAGATATGAAAAAGCGCCCGTCCGAACAGATCATAGGTTCGGCGTATGAGATAGTCATAAAGGAACAGATTAAAATGTTTATGACGGAAGTTCCGCAGCTGATACCCGAACAGAAAACGGATGCACTCATGTCAAGTAATAACGCTCTGAACGCTATCTATGAGCAGTGGCGCAGTGATGATGATTTTGCCGATACGGATATTGAGGTCATTATCGAGAACACTGCCGATAAACTGATAGCCGCCCGTGAGCGTGAACAGAAATTGGCGGCTGAACTTGCAAAGAAAACAATGGCTGACGATTTGCAGGACAAGCCGCATTTCAAGCCGGAAAAGAAATTCAGGAGGTGAGCAATATTACACGAGCAGAAAGCATGGAGAAGCTGTGCAACATGGTCGATAATGCGGAGTACGCAAAGATCGTTAGTCATCATTTTTCCGACTATGTTCTGGAGATAATGGCAAACAACAGCCGTGAGCTTGCCGACAGGCTGGCACATACAAAACTTAGTAATGAGGGTGTGGAGCGTCTTGTCAAGGCTTATGACAGCAATATAATAACTATGGGCGATCTTCTCCATATCACGAATTATAGCCTCGTGTCGGGCGGCAGTGAAAAGTATTTTAACGACTATTTTTCATCAATTGCCGCAGGGCTTGATACACAAACTGCTTCACGCATTTTGGTGGCGGCGAAGTTTGAGGACTGGAGCTACAATGAGATATATTCGATGGTGAAATCGGGGACTTATCAGGTCGGGGACAACACTTTTGTTGCCCTCAATCCCGATGTTGCCCGTGAAATCGACAAGCTGGGCATAGAGCTTTTCGCTTATGACAAAACCAACGATTTTTATCTTGTAAAAGACATAGAACAGACCATTGTGGACGGTGACAGCATCACTTTTTCAAGGTCGGCACTTGCTATGAAGATAAACGAAATGCGGAGCAATCCCGATTGGGAAGATTTTCGTAATTACATAGCGGAAGATATGGAGGACATTGAACACCTGACTGTTGACGGTCTTGTAGAAGCTTATCAGGAGTACCGTGTGGAGGAACTGAATATAGAACTCAGCCGCAAGGTCGATAAGAACTTTGAAGCCTTTATTCAGGGTGTCCGTGACCAGGGTGTTGATGAAGCTATCTCCCGTTGTTACGAGATCACTGTAAAAACCAACATTCAATCATATATCGAATCCGAGCCTGCGGATATTAACGAGGAGCAGTATAACGCACTTTTATCAAGCGAAAACCCTCTTGACGAAATATATTCTGTCTGGCTGAAAAGAGAGTATCTCAAAACCTACGACGATATTCCGAAGGCTATGGAGTATGCGGCGGACAGTATCCTTGAATCAAAAAAGCGGGCGCAGGCGAAGGATAATGAAACACTGTCCGACAAGCCGCAGCTTCCGAAAAAGAAAGGAGGAGCGAGATGAACAGCAGAGATGACAACTTGAAACAGCTTTCCAATTTACTTGATCCGTATATGTTAGCAAAAATCTTAGAGAAGAATTATTCCGACAGAACGCTCGACTTTATTTCTTCCTACGCCCCGACCGCCGTTGTTTTTGCAAGCACACGGTACAGTCCCCAAACAGTTGATGAGCTGATACACGCCTGCGACACAAGGCTGATAGATAATTTTGATGTGATGCAGATAGCGCACAGTTCGGTAAATTCCAACTGCAATGAGCGTGATCTCGGTGCCTTTCTCGAATCCATAGACAGAGAGCTGCCGCGCAGGACTGCGGTAAATCTGTTTGTGGCGGAAAATGATACTCAAAAGACCTACCGTGAGCTTGCGGAGTTCGTGAAGTCTGGTGCATATTACGCAGGCGATAAGGGGTTATTTCTTGACTCCGGACTTGCCCGTGAAATGGCGGCACTTGGTATGACGCTGACCTCTGAATATTCGGGGGAGCATTTATCCTCCTTCAAAGATATTGATGCTGCACTTGCCGAGGGCGATCGTATGAGATTTGACGATCATCGGCTGGCGGCAGCAATATTCAAGAAAATGGAGCAGCCCGACTGGTTACAGTTCAGCGAATACCTGAAAAGCAGTATGGGTGAGAACATAGGAAAGCTCACGCCGTATATCCTCGAACAGAAGTATTCCGATTTTCAGGTCAACAGGGATATGTCAAAACTTGCGGATAAGGTGGCGGGAGAGTATGAGCAGTACATAGCCGACTTGAAAAAAGGCGATCCCGACAGGATAATCAAGTCGGCATATGAGATCTACAACAAGGACTATATTGTGGATTTCTGCAACACCAATATGACTTCATTAAGCCCCGATGATCTGCAAGTATTGCTTGACACGGATAACGTTCTTGACGAGATCTATCAGGAATGGGACACTATGACGCAGTTCAACGGCGTTGCCGAAATAGATACTGCTATCGAAGATACTGCATACAGGCTTAGAACGGCGCAGGCGGTAAAGCAGATGATGGAACAGAAACAGAAGCAGGAGCTTACCGAAAGCAAGGTCATCGCAGACAAGTCCGGAATACCAAAGCCTGCAAAACACAGAGGGAGATGATATTATCAAGAAAATAGATCTATACCGTGATTTTCAGAAAAGCGTCATGACGCTGGTGCAGAATGAAGCCCTTATGTGCGGCTTCAAGGAATACGCTGTAAGCGTGAAAAATCAGAGCACCGAAGTCAGGGTTTTCGTTCACGGATATACCGCCATACTTACATTTTACATCAGTGGCAGAGTGGTTGTCAAGCTCATGATGTATCAAAAGAAACATGATGATACAATTTTGCTCGATAAAATTGACAATGACTTTGTTTCGGGCAAATGCACCGTTGCCGATCTTGCGAGCAGATATGTTTATGAGGTCTTTAATGCCGCTTTGGAATTGCGTCAGAAATGGAGAACGGAGTACAGAGAACGCTACAACGAGCGTATGGCGGCGATGGCTGAGGCGGTTGATGAGGCAGTCATAACCATCGGAGATCAGCCACATAAGGTGATTACCTCCGATGAGCTGAAAAACATGATCGAAGGCAAGGGCATAACCATTTCCGATGACAGCTATATATCGGAATATGACGAGCTTTAAGGGGGGAGTAAAGAATGGCTTGGAAAAAGAGTTTTACCCCCGAAGAACGTGCGGAGTATCAGCGCAGGCAGCAGCAGGAAATGCAGGACATATTTCAGCGTATCGACAAGGGCGTGGAGGCTGTCTTTTCATCGGATAAGTACAAGGAGTATCTGAAATTCGTATCAAAGTTTACTGACTACTCTGCGAGAAATACGATGCTTATCAATTTACAGCGCCCGGACGCTACCCTGGTGGGTTCTTTCGGGCTTTGGAAAAGGCTCGGCAGAAGCGTAAATAAGGGTGAGAGCGGCATTGTTATCATGTCCCCCGTTCCTCACAAGACAAATCAGTATGTCGAGATTGAACGGCAGGCGGAGGACGAGTGGGGAAATAAACTGTATAACGATGACGGCACCGAACAGATGGAAACGGTGGAAAAGAACATCGTGGAAATGCGTTTCAAAAAGCAGTATGTTTTCGACCTCTCGCAGACGGATGGCAAGCCCATTCCTGACCCCGTTCAGGAGCTTGTAGGCGAGATAGACGAAGAAAAGCTGGATGTTATTTTCAAGGGGATAAAGAAAGCAACGGGTATTGCCCCCGAGTACCGCACTATAACCGGAGGCGCAAAAGGATACTACAGTCCCTCGGCAAAAAGTATTATAATAAAAACAGGCATGAGCGGCGAACAGGTGCTAAAGACTGTTGTTCACGAATCTGCTCACTGTCTGCTGCACGATCCCGATAAAAAGATCGTCACAACAAAATCGCCCCGCAACGAAAAAGAGGTGCAGGCGGAATCAATTGCATTTATCGTCTGCGAGAAGCTGGGGGTTGACACTTCGGACTATTCTTTCCCCTATATTGCTTCATGGTCGGAGGGAAAACAGCTTGACCAACTCAACAAGTTTCTTGACGAGATACAAAAGACCTCGCAGACGCTTTTCAACGCTATTGATTCTGAATTGCTGAAATACAAAAAGCGTGATCTGACAGTTAATGAGATAATGGACGATACGGAATTATCAAATGTTCAGAAAGCCGAGATTTATCTTGATATTGTTCAGCAGAACGGTATCGTGTTCGAGGACAGCGACATTCAGAAGATAATGGAGCAGGCTGAAAAGGAAACGGATATTGGGGCTGTTTTCAAGGCTATCGACGATACCGCCAACACCATAAATCAGCGCAACAGCTACGGCTACGATTTTCAGTATATGAATCCGATAGACACAACCGAAGAAGCACTTGCCGCTTATGATCGGGGCGAGGCTGTCTATCTTCTGTACCCCGACGGTACTGAGGGCATGGCTGAAAGCCGTGAGGAGATCGAAAACTTTTCAGGTCTATTCGGTATTGAAAAGGAGCCGAAGCAAGTGGTTGCTGCCGAGGACAATCCCGATCTGTATCCTGTTTCAAGGACAGAAGCAATCGAGATGTGGGGCAGGGGTCTTGATGTTTTCATCGACGGAAAACAGGCGACGAGCATAGATGAAGTGCGAAATGCACCCGACACGGCGAGCATAGCACTAAGCGAATTTCAGTATTCGGCAGAACTTGATTTCGACAAGGGAGGTTTAGGAAACGTGAGAAATCAGCAGTTTTATGATAGCTACAATCAGCGACAATTTCAGCAGCAGGGCGGCTATCAGCAGAGGAACAGTAACATTATCGGAAATACGCCCTACGATCAGTTAGGCGGCAGGGGGCAGCTTCAGTATTACAAAGGGCTGAACAACAAACATGCTCAGAATATCGCACGCCAGCTTGATGCGGACAGTATCAGATACAGCGGAGTGATAAAAGGCGGCACGACTACGATCACAATAAATGTCGCGGATATTTCCCGTTACGAAGCGGCGGTCGATAAGGTTAAGCAGATGTACGATCAGCGCAACAACAGACAGGGTGGTTATCAGCAGAACAGCGGTGCGACGTATCAGCAGAATGACAGCCCCGATATGCTTGCCCGTGACATTGAAGCATTTATGTACAATTACAACACCAACGGCTATCGTAATGTTGCGGGAGACAGAGAGCAGGGGATAAGAGGCGTTGCAAATAACATTAAAAACGGTGATGTGGGCAGCCTTGAAACATTTTTCGGTAAGGTCGTTAACACAGTCGGTGATGCACAGGTGTCCGGTGAAGCAAATGCGATCCTGCAAAGGCTCGGCAACTTTGCGGATAATAGACAGCAAGGTATTCAGCAGAATGGGTTCAGCAATCAGCCTACGCAGACCCGGCAGACCAATCCTAACGTTATCGGAAATACACCCTACGATCAGCTTGGCAGAAAGAGCGATTTGCAGTATTATCCGAATCTGAAAAATCGCCATGCAGATAATATCGCTCAGAAACTCAATGAGTACGGCGTAAGGTTCAGCGGTCTGCGCAAGGGTTACACCACAACAATCACCATAAACAAGGCGGATATTCCGAGATATGAAGCGGCGGTCGCCGAGGTCAAGCTGTCCTATCAGCAGAACAGCCGCACAAATAATCAGAACAGTTATCAGAAGAATAGTTATCAGCCTGCATACGGCGCACCGGCTTATGCTGACAGGGGCGGCTTCGGAAACGTTCGTCCGTTCACAGGTGATTTTGATAGTATCCCGAAACAGGGCGGCACTATGCCCGATGCTCTTTTCGATACACTGTCGGATATGCCGAAACCCAAAAATACAAGTGTGGATTACAAGTCGGTGCCTATTGTGGTAGAGTCCTACATGGACGCAAAAATGAACGGTCGCTTGTCGGAGCTGCAAGCGAGCATTAAGGCTTCGCAGGCTTGTCGTGACTATATCGAGCAGAATATCCATTCCGCTTATGAGAACAGGAACTTGTCGGGGTTTGTGCAGACCCTCACGGATAAGTTCGGAATCGACCGTGCTATGTATACAGTCGCAGCGACTATCCAGCTCAAAATGCACGATGGTCGCTTCACGAACGATGTCAAGGATATGGCTCGTCAGTATATGTTTGACAGCGACAAAACAAGGCTGAAATTTCTGACCGAAACGCACCCTGTCATCATGAATCATCTTTTTGAAGAAATGATTGACAAGAAATTCCACTTGCAGAGGGAACACGCTGTAGTTGAAGAAAAGAAGGAACTGCCCGATTTCTTCAAGGACAAGTATTTGCTTGCGGTGGAAAAGGTATCTGTTTCCGATGATTTCAGGGGAATCCCCGAAACAAAGTATTACACGACTTCTGCCGATGAATTTTTTGTCGAGGGTATAGGCTGGCTGGATAATGATGCTTATGACCGTGAGCAGAAAGAGAGCGGGCTGAGTGCCGATGATTTCTACAAGAAGGTCACGAAGATCAATGCCCATTATATCGACGCTAACGGTATGCCCGGCAGCGGTGATATGACACCCGAGGTCTATGATTTGCTGACCGAAAAGACTTACGCTCCCGAAAATAAGGAGGAATTCGAGCGTTTCAAGGCAGCGTATGAGCATAGGATAAAAACAGCAGGAGTAGCCGAAATGTCAACAGAGTATTACGGAGTGAGACAGAATAACAGTGGAAAATACGCAGTCGTTGGCATTGCTGCGGACGGTATCGTTACGGTCGTAAAAGACAGTATTCCGTCCGTTCCCGAAGCAAAGGCGGCTCTCATGGAAGTCTATGAAAAGCGCAAGGGGCAGGCACACGTTGAGCTTATGCACCCGCAGACAATTGACGAGATCTCTGCTCGTATGTATGACCCGTCACAGGGGCTTGCAACTAATCAGTACCGCATAGAAAAGTGCGACGATAAGCCCGATACTACGCATATGCTTGTAAAATATACTCTTGACAATAACGATGGAAACTACAATCAGACCGGCGTATTGTGCTATGGTGACTATTTTGATTGCAATGAGGCGCTGAAAGCTGCTATCGCTTCGCCTACACAGCCTATTCCCTCACAGGACAAGACCACTTTCGAGATCTATCAGCTCAAAGGCGGTGATGATACCCGCGATATGCGCTTCATCAGCCTTGACCGGCTTGCGGAGCAGGGGAAAAAACCTGACATTTCAACCTATGACAAGGTCTATGAGGGCGACTATTTGCCTTTTGAGGAGTCGGGGGATACAATAGGCAGGCAGCTTGAAGCCGTCTATACAAAATTCAATGTTGACCACCCTGCGGACTTCAAAGGACACAGCTTGTCTGTATCAGATGTTGTTGTCGCAAAGGGAAAGGCTTACTATGTGGATACTTTTGGTTTTAAGGAACTCAGATCCTTCAAGGCTCCCGACCGTGAGCACAAGCAGGAACAGGAGGAACAGAAAAAGCCGGCAGCGAAGAAGCCAAAACGCTGACGGTAAAAATCCGGGGCGGTGCCGTCATCGTCCCCGGAATAATTTTTATAAAAAAAGCCCTATACAGCGCAAAAGTCTTTTTTTGCTGTAAGGGTTTCGCAAAGTCTGTGATTTTGAGAAATGCCATCATAGCACTATCTCAACACTACTATTATACACGATTTTGCGGTGTTTGTCAATGAAAAAAATGTAAAAAGTAAGAATTAAACGGAGGAATATATGAATAAGGGAACAACGTACAAACGGAAGGACGGGCGCTGGGAGTGCCGCATTCGTGTTGAAGATAAAGACGGGCATAAAAAATACCGCTCTTTCTACGGTAAAACGCAGGAAGAAGCGGAATACAAGATGATGGAGGAAACGGGCGGCAGGATCACAAGCGGTGAAAGTATAACGGTAATGACCGTCAGAGAGCTTGCGTGGGAGTGGCTGTTTATCATGAAAAACAGGATAAAGGACTCAACCGCTTCCAACTACCGAATGAAGATAGAACGCCATATACTGCCCGAATTTGGCTCTAAAATATGCGCTTCGATCAAGACAAAGATGATCTCCGAATTCATTCAGAAAAAGCTGAGTCAGGGGCTTTCAGCAAGGTATGTGGGCGACATAATTACGGTGATGAAGGCGATGTACCGCTATGCAGCGAACGAATACAACATCACCAACGTTATTGAGGGTGTAGTGCTGCCCAAGAAAGCGAAGCCCGAGATAAATATTATGACTGCCGAGGAAAAGAGAAAGCTCGTGTACTACATAAATACGAACCATAACGAAACGACTCTCGCCGTGGCGCTGTCGCTTTTCACGGGCATGAGAATAGGCGAGGTCTGCGCTCTGCGCTGGCAGGATATTGACATAGAAAAGCGTGTGCTTTACGTCAGACACACTATGCAGCGCATACAGAATTATGACGGCAGCAGCAAGACAAAAATCATCATAACAGAGCCTAAAAGCCAGTCCTCAAAGCGTGAGATACCCATTCCCGAATGCCTTGTGCCGATGCTCACCGAGTTAAAAAGAAAGCCCGACAGCTATGTGCTGACGGGGACGGGAACGCCTATTGAGCCGAGAACGCTGCAATACCGCTTCAAAAGTATGCTGAAAAAGCTCGGGCTTGGCAGCTTCACCTACCATAGTCTGCGTCATAAAATGGCTTCTGAAGCCATAGAAATCGGATTTGACGTAAAAAAACTTTCCGAGATACTTGGACACTCTTCATCTCAGATAACTCTTGACCGCTATGTGCATTCGTCTATGAGCCACAAAAAGTCCTGTATGGACCTCATGACGATGGGAGCTTAACGTAATTTGCCGTCAAGGAAAATACAAAAAGCCTGTAATATAGGGCTTTTGAACCGTTTCGCCCTGAAATCACAGACTTTGCGAAAAGTCAAAAACCCCACGCATTTATTATACTTTATCGAATTTCAAAAAGCAAGTTGACGGTAAAAATTTCGTCGGATTTCCTAAGCGGATTCTGGGGCGGTGCGGCATGAATATTTATACGGTGACGTTTTTCGGGCATAGGGAACTGCCGAATATGTTTGCGCTGGAGGAAAGGCTGATTACGATCCTGCGGGAATTGATAAACTCAAAAGAGTACGTCGAATTTCTTGCAGGCAGGGACGGCGACTTCGATCAGTTGGCGGCTTCAACTGTACGAAAAGCAATCCGTGATTACGCCTGCGGAAATGCGTCGCTGATACTGGTGCTGCCGTATGAACGGGCGGAGTATCGCGATAATCGTGAAAGCTATGAAGCCTATTATGACGAAATTCAGATCTGCGAGGAATCCTCGAAGGCGCATCCGAAAGCGGCTATCTTTGAGAGAAACAAAAGCATGGTTGACCGCAGTGACCTTGTGATCTGTGCTGTTGAAAAAGGCGGCGGGGCGGCTAAGGCGATGAAGTATGCCGAGAAGTGTGGAAAACGGATAATAAATCTGCTTGAAAAATAAAAAACACCGAAATAGCGCGGTTAAGTGCTATTTCGGTTTGTAACAAAACAACTTAATTTGCGGCAATACGTCGAAATATCGCGGGATAGCGCCATTTTATGGAGCTATCCCCGACGGTTTTTTGACGAATAATTGACGTTAGGTATCTAAATCCAGCTTGTCCATCAGCTTGCGCTTCCTGTCCATGTTGGAATGCACATACAAATTCATTGTCATTTCTATCCGCGAGTGTCCTAATACCTCGGAAAGCGTCTTGACATCGAATCCGGCTTCTATCGCATTTGAAGCTGCGGCGTGACGAAGGCTATGGAATTTAACGGACGGGAGACCGAGTTCTTTCAGGATCTCGACGTAGTCATAGTACATCATTCGTGGCTCTTTAGGCTCGGTGCTGTCGCTCAATATGTAGTGTTCGGGCGTACTTCGCAGGTCTTTCAACATAGAAAACACGTTCGCGGGAATAGGTATCTCACGGAAGGAGCTTTTGCTTTTTGGCGGCAGAATGACGATCTTCGTCTTTTTTGCTTCGCCTTTCACCCGAATACGCTGAACCGTCCGCCTGACAGTCAAGGTGCGGTACTTGAAGTCAATATCCTGCCACGTCAGACCGCAGATCTCACCTATGCGCAGCCCCATAGAAATTGCAAGAGAAATGCCGAGAGTGGCTGTATTGACGTTGCTTTTCAGGTATTCCTTCAGCTTTTTCTGCTCCTTCTTCGTCAGCAGACGAGTTTCGGACTTTGTACTTTTGGGCATGATGACGTTGTCAAAGGGATTGAGAATGTGGTACTCCTTCTGCGCGTACTTGAAAATAGTTTTCAGCAGTACGAGAATGTTGGAAACATACCCCGCAGAAAGCCCCTCATCGAGTTTTGCCTGTATGAACCCATAGACTGTTTTTGAAGTGATCTCATAGCACATTTTATCGCCAAAGTACGGTAGAATGTGCTTTTCTAATTTTGTCATATAATTAGCCTGCGTGGATACCTTGACCCTGTGGCTGTTGACCGACAGCCATTCCATACACAGTGCCTTGACGGTAAGTCCCGTTATCTGAAAGCTCATACCGTTCATGACCTCAGCCATCATCTTGCCCTCGGCTTCCTCTTTTGTGCGTCCGTAGAACGACTTTGTCTGACGTTTGCCGTCAACAACTCCGAGGGAAACCCTTGTTTCCCAACGTCCGTCTTTGCGTAAATATGTGGTTCCTGTACTCATTTTGACTCCTCCAAGATCAAATATTATCAAATTATGGCGTGAAACTTATGTAAATTCTATCATATTCACGAATCAATCACTTTCTTCTTGACAATGAAACAAATAAATGCTATAATTATAAAGTATGAAAGTGGCTAAAAATCGTTAGTTCCTAGCGTTTCCACTATTAAATAACTTTTGTTATTGAACTTTTCTTGAAATAAGTTGATTTGCGAAAAGAATAACGTCGAAAATTTCCAGACAACTGAGAAGGTGAGGACTATGTTTTTGCATAAACACAATAGTGAGACTTATGCGAACATGGTTAGCCTTTTTCAGACAGAGCAGCGAGTGGCTGCGGTACAGCCTACTGGAACAGGCAAGAGTTATCTCATTATGCAGCTCATCGAGGATAATGCTGATAAACGCTTTGCGGTCTGCTCTCCCTCAACTTACATTTTCGAGCAGATGAAGTCGCTTGCGGAGGGAAATAACATTTCTCTTAAAAAAACCGATTTCCTCACCTACACAAAGCTGGCTCAGACCGAAGCGTTCTCGGAATATGACTACCTTATACTGGACGAAATGCATCGTTGCGGCGCAAGCTGTTGGAGCATTGGTGTTCAACGATTAATTGACAGCAATCCGAACGCTAAAGTGTTCGGAACGTCGGCAACGCCTATACGCTACCTCGACAGCGGACGCAACATGGCGGACGAACTGTTTAACGGTGTCTATGCCGTGAACATGAGTTTGGCTGAGGCAATTCGCAGAAAGATACTTCCACTGCCGATATATGTTACCTCATGGTATTCTTTCAGGGGTGACATAGAACAGCTTGAAATGAAAGCCGAGCAGTCGGGCAATCCGAGACTGAAAAGTGCCTTGCTGGGTAAGATCCGGAAAGCAAAGTCGATGATTGCCGAACTTGATGTCGGAATTGAAAAAATATTCGAGAAGCATATCCGCAACAAGGCGGGCAAGTTCATTGTCTTCTGTCCGAGCGTGGAACAGCTTCAAAGAATGGTCAGCGAATGCGACTCGTGGTTCACGAAAGTCAACCGCGATATTCATAAATACACGGTCTACGCGCAGAACAGCGCGTCGGACAAACAATTCGAGGAGTTCAGGAGTGATAAGGACAGTAATGCATTAAAGCTGCTGTTCTGCATTGATATGCTGAACGAGGGCGTTCACTTCGACGACGTGGACGGGGTCATCATGCTTCGTGCTACGCAGAGTGCAAATGTTTTCTATCAGCAGCTGGGACGTGCGCTGGCTTGTTCCGATTCAAAGAAGAAGCCTGTGATCTTTGATATTGTAAACAACTATGAGACAGGCGATACTGCACAGCAGTACGCAGGTTTCATGGAAATAGCCCGAGGCGAGGGCGATTACGATGATGAGATCGAATTTGAGCTTTACGACTACGTTTGTGACATTCGTGAGATACTCAACGAGCTCAATGACACCTTCGCAAACAGCTGGGATTTCAACTTCGAGCTGCTCAAAGAGTACGCCGAGAAGTATCATGCTTTCCCGGACGGAAATACCTCTTATGAGGGAGTTCTGATCGGCAAATGGGCTAATCAGCAGCGAACTCTGAACAATCAGGGCAAGCTGTCAAAGAATCGTGTTGACAAGCTCAACAGCATTGATTTTCCTTGGGATGTCAATGAAGCAAGCTGGCAGACATTTTATGAAGAACTAAAGTCCATCGTAGAGTCGCTGGGGCATTTCCCGAAAAAATCGGAGTTCGGTTCGGACAAGACAAGTCTGTACAGATGGGTCACAACGCAAAAATACAAGTACCGCAATGGTACGCTTGAGGAAGACAAAGCCAAAAAGCTTATTGCGATTGGTTGCGAGATCACTAAGGGTATGGCAGAGTATTGGCAGGATAACTGTGATAGGCTCGGCGAATTCGTGAAGCAGCATGGACGTTTCCCGAATTATGCCGATGTAAAGTCAGACCCGGAATTAAAGGTTATATACGTTTGGGCGAACTCTCAGCGTACCGCAAGGTATCGCGGGCAGCTGTCGGAAGAACGTATTGCGATTCTTGATTCGATTGGTTTTACCTGGGACAAACATGAAGAAGAGTGGTTGAACGCTTTCAATAGGCTTAGAAGCTATTTCAAAGAGTATGGCAGCCTGCCGGGCATCAATGAGGTTGTTGATGGATACAAGCTGGGAAAATGGTATAAAAGTCAGGTCGTTTTGTATTTAGCCGGAAATATGCAGGCGCACCGCGTCGAGCGGTTTAAAGAGGCTGGCATACCGCTTGAAAATATACGTCAGAGACGCAAAAACGAAGTCTTTATGAAGTACTACGACAGTTACATGGAGTACCTGCAAAAGTTCGGGAAGCACCCTGCGAGTAAGGATCGCTATAATGACCTTGACCTTGTTAAGTGGCGCTGTACTCAGATGCAGAAGAAACGGCAGGGTAAGCTGACAGATGAGCAGGCGAACTTGCTTGCGACTATTTGCAGAGGTCTTTAGATAAGAAGCGGGTGATAGCATGGCACTTGATTTGTTTAAGCACAACTTAGATGCATACAACAGTGCAGTTGCTATGCTTGCCAAAAGCGGCAAAGCTGCTGTCATTCACCCGACAGGTACGGGAAAATCCTTTATCGGCTTTAAGCTGTGCGAGGACAATCCCGACAAGACGATATGCTGGCTCTCTCCGTCGGATTATATCTTCAAAACTCAGCTTGAAAACCTTGCTGAGGTTTCGGGTGGCTGGCAGCCGGAGAACATCAAGTTTTTTACTTACGCTAAGCTCATGAATATGAGTGAAAGCGAGATAGATGAGATAAAGCCATATGCGGTCATTTTCGATGAGTACCACAGAACAGGCGCGGCAGGTTGGTCTAAGGGGATAGAAACGCTTTTAAAGCTCTACCCCGATGTTCTGATGCTTGGTTTGTCTGCCACAAATATCCGCTACCTTGATAATCAGCGTGATATGGCGGACGAACTTTTTGATGGAAATATCGCATCCGAGATGACGCTTGGCGAGGCTATTGTGCGAGGAATCCTCAACGCACCCAAGTATGTGCTTTCCGTTTTTTCTTATGAGAAAGAGCTTGAAAAGTATGAAAAGAGTGTAAGCCGTATCAATAATACGACAATGCGTGAGGTGGCTGATGAATATCTGAACGCACTGCGCCGCACGATTGAAAATGCGGACGGGCTTGACGAGATCTTCAGCAAGCACATGGAGAACCGCACAGGAAAATATATCGTATTCTGCTCTTGTTATGATACTATGACAGAGTGTATGGGATATGTTTCAAAATGGTTTGGCAAGGTCGATAAAGAACCTAAAGTCTATTCTGTTTATTCTGGTGACGCGGGTTCAAGCAAGTCTTTTAAGGATTTTGTAAATGACACCGACGAGAGCCATTTACGGCTATTGTTCTGTATCGACGCACTGAATGAGGGAATACACATTGATGATATTTCGGGCGTGGTATTGTTCCGCCCGACTGTATCTCCAATTGTATATAAACAGCAGATCGGAAGAACACTTTCTGCTAACAAAAAAACAACACCTGTGATCTTTGATGTTGTAAACAATATTGAAAACCTGTACAGCATCGACGGCATCAGGAACGAGATGGAGGCAGCGATCACCTATTACCGATACAATGGAAACGGCGAGGAGATCGTGACCGATCATTTCACGGTCATAGACGAGGTTGCCGATTGCAGGCAGCTTTTTGACGAGCTTGAAGGCGTTCTGAGCCGCTCATGGGACTATATGTATGAAGAAGCCAAAAAATACTATCAGGAACATGGTTCGCTTGTTTTTCCACGGTCATATTATAAAAACTATGGAACAAGCCTGATGAACTGGGTGGCGCTTCAAAGGGATATAAGAAACGGTACAGCGCAAGGCGAACTTACTGAAAAGCAGATAGAACTGCTTGATGAGATCGGAATGCGATGGGAAAGCAGAGCAGACCTTTCATGGAATAAAAATTTTTCCGCATATAAGGAATATGTTGAAAATGGCGGTTCCTTAAAGGTTTCAAATGATTTTGTTTACAAAGGCGTAGAACTGGGCAGGTGGCTGGCTATGATACGCAGGTACCGTAAATCGGGAATAAGATCAGAGTTATTTACAGAAGAGAGAGAAAAGGCTCTTGAACAGGTTGGTATTATTTGGGATCATATAGATTTTATATGGGAACAGAACTATGCAGCGGCTTTGGATTATTACAGAATTCATGGTGATCTGGAAGTCTCGAACAGAACTGTTTGGAATGGAGTGAAGCTTGGTCTTTGGCTTAGTGACCTAAGAAAAAGCAGCCGAAAGTTGACTGACGATCAGATAAAAAGATTAGATGCTATCGGAATGCGATGGAAATCAAAGGCAGCGCTTGCATGGGACCGCGGCTATGAAGAAGCTAAAAAATATGCTGATGAACATGGTGCAGCTGATGCTTCAATTCATTATGTAACTTCCGAAGGATACAAGCTTGGGATTTTTCTTGGCAAATGCCGTGAGAAGTATGGTAAAGGCAAACTAAGTCAGGATAAGATCGACATGCTGAATAAAATAGGCATGGTATGGAATAAATCAAGGGCAAATGAGTGGGATTCCTGTTTTCGGTTATTGGAAAAGTATTACTATGAGCATGGAGATTTAAATATACCGCCGACATACGTTGAGGATGGTGTTTGGCTGAATAAATGGCTCAATGAGCAGAAACAAATTTACAAAGGCAAACGAAAAGGAAAATCACTGTCAGAAGAACAGATCAACAAACTGCGTTCTCTCGGATTTAAAGGTATGACAATAAAAGAAGAACGCTGGGAAGAGAATTACAAGGCACTGAAAACGTTCTATGATGAACATGGACATTCTAAGATACCTATTGCGATGAAAACGGAAGCGGGAGTTGATTTGTATTCTTGGATCACAAGCCAAAAACATCTATATAAAGTCGGAAAGATGTCCTCTGATAGGATCGAGAAGCTTCGGGCTGTTGGGATTATATGGGAATAATGCTTTACAACAAGAATAAGCGCAAAATGATGACGGCTATTCGTCAGCTATTCGTCAAAGGTGTTCTGTGATGGCGGTTTCAGGCTCTTTTATGGAGCTTTTGACAAATTTTATTAGTTTGGGAAATAAATTGGTGAGATTTTATGACTTATAGGGTCGAGCAGTTTGTAAGAAAGATCTCGTCGCCCGTCATCGTGAAATACGGTGACACCGAGCGTGAGTTCAAAAGCGGCGAGGAACTTGCAAACTATGATTTTGATAGAAACGTTGTTGTCACGGACGTAAGTGCTGATGGCAACAAGATCATAATAACGCTTGTAGAGAATGCCAGGGTCAATGAGACTAACTGGGTCGGCGAAGAGCAGACGTACTTTTAAAACGGGGATTAATATGAAAAGTCAAGATCTTTCTGAAAAAGAGTTTCTCTACATTTCTTCAGTCACTCCGTTAATCAATGTAGATTTATTTGTAGTAAATGAATTTGAAGAAGTTTTGCTGTCTTGGCGTGACGATGAATACTGTGGCACAGGGTGGCATATTCCTGGTGGAATTATCCGTCATGGAGAAACGATGAAAGAGCGGTTATTACAAACTGCTAACAACGAACTTGGTTCTATTCCGCAATTTGAGTCGTCACCGTGTAAGATAACTGAAATCTTTTTGAATCAAGAGTATCGAGATCATTTTATATCACATTTGTTTATTGGAAGATGCTAAAAAAAAGATATATTGACAATAAAAACGCCTCAAAAACCAGGAGATTTATGTTGGTTTAATAGGTATCCAGAAGATGGCTTGGTCTATTCTCAAGCGCCATATGAAGAGTATTTGAAGAGATACTTTCTGAAGATTTAGGATTGATAATGAGAATAATATAAAATACTTGCGAATTGAGGAGTTTAGATGAAAGCATACGATGGTATATACAACAGATGCATTAAAAGGGCTATTGGTTTATTGGTGGCATTTCCTTTTTTGATAGTCGCATTGCCAATTTATTTTCTTATCAGTGTAGCTATTATTGCAGAAGATGGACCGCCAGTGTTTTATAGACCGCTGCGAGGCGGATATAAAAACAAACCATTCCATATTTTTAAATTTCGGACTATGGTAAAGAATGCTGATAAAATCGGAGGTGGTACTACTGCAAATCACGATCCGAGAATTACAAAAGTAGGCGGATTTCTCCGAAAGACTAAATTAGATGAAACAGCTAATCTTATTAATATCCTTATTGGAACGATGAGTTTTATTGGTCCGAGACCAGAATTGCTTCAATATACCGATAAATATGAAGGAAAAGAGAAGGAAATTTTAGAAGTTCGACCGGGAGTAACAGACTTTAGTTCCATTGAGTTCATAAATCTTGATGAGATAGTCGGTTCCGGGAATGCTGATGAGATGTACGAAAAGTATGTTCTAAAAAAGAAAAATGCGTTGCGTATTAAATATGCTGAAAATGTAAGTTTTATAACTGATTGCAAAATATTTTTTACTACGATTTGGAAAGTCCTTGAAAAGACATTCGGTTTTATTGTAAAGAAAGAACATCGATAGATTGATACTTTTGATAAAAGATGGAGAAAAAACATGGAGTACGTTACACTTAAAAATTCTGATCTCAAAGTTTCTCGCTTATGTATGGGTGGTTGTCCTATGGGCGGCTACGGTTGGGGCGATGTTCAGGAACAAGAATTGATTGATGCAGTTCATACTGCACTAGATAATGGTATAACAATTTTTGATACTGCTGATACATATGGTCTTGGACAAAGTGAAAGAACACTAAGTAAAGCTTTGGGTAATAAGAGAAAAGACGTTATTATTGCGGATAAATTTGGTGTTAGAGCAGGCAACGGTCCAACGTATTATGATAACAGTCCACAATATATTAGAGAAGCATTAGAGCTTTCATTAAGAAACCTTAATACTGATTATATTGATCTTTATCAGATTCATTACAGAGATAATAAAACTCCTTTGGGTGATGTTGTTGAGACACTCGATAGGTTAAAACAAGAAGGAAAGATCAGATACTATGGTCTTTCAAATATCCATGAATCTGATTATGAAGAAATCAAGCCGTTCATCGGTAAATTTGTGAGTGTTCAGGATGAGTATAGTCTCGCCTGCAGAAAAAATGAAGAAGAACTTAAGGCTTTGAGTTCAGAGTTTCAAATATCGCCTTTAACATGGGGGAGTTTAGGCCAAGGTATTTTGTCAGGAAAATATGATAAGAACACTTCATTTGGCACGAATGATAGGAGAAGCAGAGACATTTATGTGAATTTTCATGGAGAAAAACTAATGAAAAATCTTAACATTGTCGAAGCAATGAAACCTATTGCAGAAGCACACAACAAACCCATCAGTGCGGTAGCTATAAGGTTTATCTTAGACTGGCTTAATGATTCTGTTGTTCTTGTAGGTGCTAAACGTCCATCACAGATATTAGGAAATATTGAAGGTCTGGACTGGAATTTAACTGATGAAGAGCTAAAGATACTTGACGAAGTATCTGGAAATTGAGGGATAATATGAAAAAAACAAGCGAACAGTTAGCCTGGTTAATCAGGAGACATGGTATTGAAATGACACATTTGTCTGGGGGAAGCCATATAGGTGCAATTATGTCTGTTGCCGATGTTGTGGCTGTTTTATATGCAGATGTAATGAAGTATAGACCGGAAGAACCTAAGTGGCAAGACAGAGATAGATTTATTCTTTCAAAAGGGCATGCAGGAGCGAGTATCTATGCAGCCTTAGCGGAGGAAGGTTTCTTCCCTGTTGAAGAACTTAAAACACATTACCAAAACGGAAGCCGTCTGTCAGGTCATGTGTCGCATCATCTTCCAGGTGTAGATTTTTCTACCGGTTCGCTTGGACATGGATTATCAGCTGCTGTAGGTATGGCATATGCAGCAAAGAAAGATAAAAATGAAAATCACAAAGTTTATGTTGTTCTTGGTGATGGTGAATGCAATGAAGGTTCTGTTTGGGAAGCAGCTCTCTTTGCAAATCACTTCAGGTTAAATAATCTTGTAGCAATAGTTGATCACAACCATATGCAGAGTCTTGATTTTAATGAGAATACTCTTGAAATAGAAGATTTCGGAGCAAAATGGAAAGCTTTTGGATGGAATGTTGTTGAAATTAATGGCAATGATCACAACGAATTAAAAGCGGCTTTCAGATATGCAGATGAAAACTCTAAAATTGCTGAACATAAGCCTACAGTCATAATTGCAAATACAATAAAAGGCTATGGAATATCGTTTATGCAAAATGATATTCTTTGGCACTACAGATTTCCACATGATGGGTGGGAGTATGATACTGCTGTGAATGAACTGCATAAAGTTAAGCCAGATGGAATCATTGATCCTTATACGCCTAATGGTATTGAGAATCCAGTAATGCCGACGGAAGATGATGACATTGGTAATGATCATACATTTTCATCAACATGGAATACAACGTATCCTGAAATAATGCGACGTGTTGAAGCTAAATCTGGAAGCGGCGAACGTGAGCATAAGCTGTAAGGAGGTTGCTATGAGAGATACATTTGTTAAAACCTTAGTACAGCTTGCTAAGGAAGATAAAAATATAGAGCTTGTAACTGGTGACCTTGGATTTGGTGTATTAAAACCTTTTTGGGAACAGTGTCCAGATCAGTTCACCAATGCAGGCATCGCCGAACAAAACATGACATCTGTGGCAGCTGGAATGGCTCTTGAAGGAAAGAACGTTTTTACTTACAGTATAGGCAATTTCCCGACACTCCGTTGCTTAGAACAGATTAGAAATGATTGTGCATATCATAATGCTAATGTAAAAGTTGTATGTATCGGCGGAGGGTTTGTATATGGTTCACTTGGAATGAGCCATCAAGCGACTGAGGATCTAGCTATTCTAAGAGCATTACCTAATGTTGTTGTAATGGCACCAGCTGATCTCGTTGAAGCCGAAGAATGTACAAAGGCTTTGGCAAATTATAACGGAACAGCGTATCTTCGTCTTGGACGCGGTGGAGAAAAACGTATTCATGATCGTATTGATAATTTCCAGATTGGAAAGGCGATAAAGGTTCATGATGGAGAAAAGATTGCTATTTTTTCGACTGGTGCGATCTTTGAGGAAGTAACCGCTGCTTATGATGAGTTGAGAGATAAAGGATATAATCCTGCAGTTTATACATTCCCGACTGTAAAACCTATTGACAAAGAAACGATTGAAAAAATCAGCATGGAATATGATTTACTTGTCACCGTTGAAGAGCATAACATTGTAGCAGGATTTGGATCTGCTGTTGCTGAGGTTATGGCTGAAATGAATGATAAGAAAGCAAAACTATTACGTATTGGTCTTAACGATGAGTATAGCATTCGTGTTGGCAATCAAAAGTATTTAAGGCAGCAGTATGGTATGGATAGCACTAGTATTGTTAATAAAATACAAGATGCTATGCAGGAATTACAGAATAATCAATAATACGGAAGGATAATAATGCATAAAGTTGTATTTGTTACTGGCACAATAAGAGGAACATCTTCATGGCCGTATTTATTTGCTAAAGGTTTATCTGAATCGGGAATTGATGTTACTGTTATAAGCGGATATGCCAATATTAATGTATCAGATGAATACAGAGAACATCAATTATCGCATCCAAAGGAAAAAATTTCACCTTCTTTTAAGATAATTAGAGTTGGCTCAAGAAAAAAAGATCCGACATCGCTTGCAGCTCGTGGAATTAAATATGTTCATTTAACTGCAGCTATTTATCGTGAGCTAAAAAAACATAAAGCAGATTGTTATTTATTCTATAGTACACCGCCTTTTCTTGGTTTGATTGGAAGAAAGCTCGCAAAAAAAGGTAATAGAACAATTTATATTGCACAGGATCTTTTCCCAGACAGTCTTTTCTCAATAAAACCTAATATAGAAAAAACATTTATTGGTTTAATTTTGAGAAAAATGGAAAAATACATATATGATGGCAATACGAAAATTATCACCATATCGAAAACAATGGCTGATCAAATCAAATCCAATAAGACTAATAAGAAAAATGTAAATGTTATTTATAACTGGGCTGATGTGGATAAACTTCATCACGTAGAAAGAAAAGATAATAAACTATTTGACGAGTTTGAAATCAGTAGAGACAAGTTTATTATCTCTTATGCAGGAAGTTTAGGTCCTTTGCAAAAAATAGATATATTGATAGATGCAGCAAAAGAATTACAAGATTATTCAGATATCGAGTTTGTAATATTTGGCAGAGGTATTTGTCATGATGATATCCTAAAAAAAATACAAAATGAGGGAATACAAAACGTTAAACTTTTGCCTCTTCAACCTCCTGAAAGAATATCAGAAGTGTATAGTTTTGGTGATATTGAATATGTTAGTGTCGGTCAAGGCGTTATGAAAATGGCTTGTCCTCATAAAATATTTGACATATTTGCAGCAGGTAGTCCAATTTTGACGGCAATTGATAAGAATACCGATATAGCTGATTTGATAATGAATAATGATTTGGGATTAGTTGTGTCACCAAAAGTTAAAGAAATAAATGATGCAGTTTTAGAAATCTATAGAAATAAAGACTATCTTGCTCAAAAAGGGAAAAAAACAAGAATGCTTGCGGAGAAGATAGGCTATAAAATGCAAATAGATAAATATAACAAAATTATCTCTGACGTAATAGGTTGAAGGAAAATGATGGAAATGAAAAAAAACGAGTATGGACTACAATCAGTTCACGAGGATTTGCTTGAATTATTAAAATGTTTTGATAGTATTTGCAGGAAAAATAAAATAGATTATTCATTGTATGCCGGAACTCTTCTTGGTGCGGTAAGAGAGAAAGGATTTATTCCTTGGGATGACGATGCTGACGTAATTATGGTATATCGCGAGTACGTTAAGCTAGCAAGGGTAATGAAAAATAATGATAAGTACTATATTGATACTACCGATGCGTGGGTTCCTCGTTTTAGAAGAAGAAATGAAAAAAACGGTGCATTTATTGATTTGTTTTGGTTGTCAAATGCACCTGAGAATACAGTCAGCTTTCAGATTAAGATAAGCGAATTAAAAATACTTCAAGGAATGCTAAAAAAGTATAAATCTGAAAAGGAAATCTCTAAATTATATCAAGTAATGTTATGGGGTACTAGAATTATAGGGTCCTTGTTTTCAAGATCATCCTTGCTAAAAAAGTATAGGACGATTTCTCTTCGAAATGAAAGACAACAATCATCTATGTATTCTATACCCAATGCAGCATTTTCATATTTGAAGTACAGATTTGATAAAAAAACAATTGGAAATAAGTATACAGATATAATTTTTGAAGATCAATTATTAAGAACATTTACAAGTTGGGATTATATTTTAAAGACTGTATATGGAACAGATTATATGACCCCTCCTAGTCAAAAATATAGAGTGCGTTCACATGCCAATCAAATGAATTCATGATTTGAGGTTAAGTATGATAAAACTAGAACAATTGTCAATAAAAGATGATTATAAAGTATATGAAATGCTTCAAAGAATAGGTTCGTGTGAAAATGAATTTAAAAATACAGCACATGGTATTTCTTACGAAGAATATTTAGAATGGTTAAAAATACAGGATGATTGGTCAAGAGGAGAGAATCTTCCGAAAGATTATGTTCCGCAAACTATATTCTGGTTGTTTGACGATGATGTCCCTGTAGGATTCGGAAAAATTCGCCACAGATTAACCAATTATTCAAGAGAAATCGGTGGAAATATAGGTTATGCAATCGACCCATATTATAGAGGTAAAGGGTATGCAACCAAATTACTGGCTCTTTTGATAGATAAAGCAAAAGAATTAAAGGTTAATGAAATACTGCTTAGTGTTGAAAAATACAATCCTGCTTCCAAAAATGTTATTGAAAAAAACGGTGGAAAGATGATTAGTGAAAATGAGTATAGATGGTATTTTTCGTTTGATTAGTGAGAAGAGCTAATCCATAGAAAGGACTATGATTATGTATTATCTGAATAATAGGGTTGAATCATTGTATAGAATATTCGATCAAAATGAAAGAAAAGATTATCTTCGATTGGATCTTAATGAAAACCCTGGTGGATTACCGCAGGAATTTATTGATGAAGTGCTATCTGGCGTTGATTCTTCTTTTATTGCACAGTATCCTGAAACGCTACACTTTACTGAGATTCTTGCAAAACATTTGGAAACAGATATTTCTCACCTTTGTCTTGTAAATGGTTCTGCTGAGGGTATTAGATATATAATTCAAGCATTTACTTCTGAAGGTGGACGAATCGTTGGTGTTGTTCCATCATATTTTATGTTTCAAGTTTATTCTGAAATGTATGGACGAAATTTTGTGAAAGTACCATACAATGAAGATTTAAGTATGGATGTGGATAACATAATCAAAGAAATGACAGAGGATACACAGCTATTAATACTGTTGAATCCGAATAATCCGATGGGAAATGTTTATTCAGCTGATGAGTTTGAAAGGATTTTAAAGGTTGCAAAGAATAAGCAAATTACGTTATTAGTAGATGAAGCTTATCACTACTTTTATCCTAAAACCTTTATTAAATATGCACTTAGTGATGAACACATTTTTGTAACTCGTACTTTTTCAAAATTGTTTTCTATGGCTGGTTGTCGATTGGGTTATGTTGTAGGATGGCCTGAAGGAGTAAAAATGGTTCAAAAACTTTGTACACCCCACAACACAAATGCTTTTGCAATGCGATTTGCCGAAGCGATTCTTGAATCTCCATATATGTTAAAAGAGCTTATCAGTAAGTTTGAAGAGGGACGCAATTATTTGATTAGTGAATTAGATAAGAATGAATATCCACATAAGGGGGAAGCTGGAAATTTCATTTTTATCAAGCCTAAAACTGATTCCCAGTTGATAGTTGATCGTATGAAAAATGAAAAGAGAATTCTAATTAAGACATATTCAAATGTTGGAGAGTTCGGTGATTGTTTAAGGGTATCAATAGGTGAAAAAAAATACATGAAAAAATTCTTGGATGCTCTTTATGAAATTGATAAATAGTGGAGATTTACTATGGTAAAGGTAATTACATATGGTACATATGATTTACTTCATTATGGTCATATTAGATTATTAGAAAGAGCAAAAGCTTTAGGTGATTATTTAATTGTAGGAGTAACATCAGATGATTATGATAAAACTCGTGGTAAAATCAATAATCAACAGTCTTTGATGGAACGAGTAGCAGCAGTAAAAGCAACTGGAATTGCAGATGAAGTTATAGTTGAAGAATACGAAGGTCAAAAAATTGACGATATAAGAAGATATGGAATTGATATCTTTACTGTTGGATCTGACTGGACTGGATATTTTGACTATCTAAATGAATATTGTGAAGTTGTTTATTTGTCAAGAACAAAAGGTATATCTAGTACAGAAATAAGATCATCAGTTTCTAAAGTAAAATTGGGGTTAGTTGGTTACTCTTCATTTTTAAATAAGTTTTATAGAGAGAGTAAGTATGTAAACTCTATTGAAATAATAGGACTTTGTTCTTCTGATCTTTCGAAACTTAAAGAAATTGTTAATGATATCGAACTTATAACTGATGATTATGAAAAATTGTTAGATAATGTTGATGCTGTATATATCCATTCTCATCCAAAAAATCATTTTGACCAATGTAAAGAAGCACTTGAACATAGAAAACACGTTATTTGTGAAAGTCCTTTAGCACTAACCGAAGAGCAATGTGAAAAATTATTAAATTTGGCGGACAAACAAAAATGTGTTCTTATGGAAGGAAATAGAACCGCATATTTAACAGCATATTCAAGATTGTTACTATTACTGAAAGCTGGCAAAATTGGGGAAATAGCTTCAGTAGACGCAACATGTACAAGTTTAAGTACTTTTGAAAACTATGGTGACAAAAGTTTGAAGTGGGGATCATTAGAAGCATGGGGAGCAACTGCATTGCTTCCTGTATTTCAGATTCTTGGTACAGATTATAATTCTGTAGATGTATTTTCGATTCCTTTTAAAGATTATCCATATTTGGATGGCTTTACAAAGCTAAACTTTTTATATAAAAATTCAACTGCTACTGTAAAAGTTGGTATGAATATAAAATCTGAAAGCGAATTAATAGTATCTGGAACGAAAGGATATGCTTATATCCCTGCGCCTTGGTGGAAAACAGATTATTTTGAATTAAGATATGAGAATTCTGCTGAAAACAAAAGATATTTTTATCCCGTTGAAGGCGAAGGAATTCGTTATGAATTAGTACAGTTATCAACTGCAATTCGTGGTGGTAAACCTGATTATTATATAGGGAGAGATGTAACAAAATGTATTGCTAAAACATTTAATCAAGCAGAGGATAGTTGAACAGTTGTCAAATAAGTTATTATTCATTCTGAAGTGCGAATCGCATTAATGATTTATTTTATTTACTATACACTAGAAAAGGGAGAATCATAATGAAAGTAGTCATATACGATGTTTCTGCAGAGGATAAGGGAGGATTATTTGTTCTAAATGATTTATATAGTAGTATAATAAAAAATAATGATGATATAGAATGGCATTTGTTCGTATCAAGTAAAGAATTTAAATCTTGTAATAACATTATTGTACATTATTTTCCCAAAATGAGTATGGTTAAACGGTTATTATTTGAACAAATTCTCATTAATAAAGAAGTAAACAAGATTTCGCCTGATTATGTACTTTCATTACAAAACATCCCTCTTATTTTTTCTAAATATAGACAACTTGTTTATTTGCATCAATCATTACAGTATTGTCCAGTTAGGTTTTCTTTTTTTCGTAGGAGTGAAAGAAGTCTTGCAATAAGACAACATATCATATGTAATATTTATCGTTTGTGTCTTTTAAGAGCAGATCATATTTATGTTCAAACTGATTGGATAAAGAAAGCTACAAGGAAATGGCTGAGCATAAATGAGAAAAAAATTTCAGTTGTTCCTATAACTATTTCCAAAAATGATGTTCCGGATTTGGAATATATTGGAATGAATAGCAGATGTTTTTTTTATCCTGCGCGAGCGCAGCAGTACAAAAATCATTCAGTAGTTATTGAGGCTGTGAAAATTCTAAAAAAATCAGGCATTAAGGACTTTGAGGTAGTTTTTACGATTGATCCTACGATCAACGAATATGCAAGTGAATTGCAAAAAAAAGCTACTCAGCTCCCAATAAAGTTTGTTGGAGATCTACCGTATGAACAAGTACTAGAAAAGTATAGTAGAAGTATATTGATTTTTCCTTCATATTTAGAAACATGTGGACTTCCGCTTGTTGAAGCAAGAGTGATGAATTGTGTTATTATTGCATCAAATTTGCCATTCTCGCACGAAGCCCTAGCCGGTTATTCAAATGCACTTTTCTTTAACTATAACAATGCTAGAGATTTAGCCAATCATATGAGGAAAATTCTTAATAAGGGTTATTCTTATAATAAAAATAATTGTAAATCATTTCATAAAACACAATCATTATATTCTCAGCTCGTAGTTGATATTAATCATAATGTTTGAGAATGCTTAATATAATATTTGTTTTTTAGGTGGTATAAATGAAAATTTTATGGATTTCGAACATTCCATCACCATATAGAGTGGATTTTTTTAATGAACTTGGCAAACACTGCAAATTAACAGTTCTTTTTGAAAAAAGTTCATCAGATGAACGTGATGAAACTTGGAAAAAATATTCTTTTTCGAATTTCAAAGGCGTAATTCTAGGAGGAAAATCAATAAATACTGATAAGGCTTTATGTTTTAGAGTAATATCATTTTTAAATAACTCTAAATATGATCATATAATTGTTTCTAACATTTCATCTCCTACAGGAATAATTGCTGTTTTATATATGAGAATGAAAAAAATACCTTATTGGATTGAAGGAGATGGAGCTTTTGCAAAGAAGAAAAAAAATCTAAAAGAATTTGTTAAAACTTACATTATTTCTCATGCTAAAGGATGTTTTAGTACAAGTAAAGTCCATGATAATTATTATTTAACTTATGGCGCTAAGAAAAATGCTATATTTAGATATCCTTTTACATCAATAAGTGAAGAAAATGTTTTAAAAAACACAATTCCTTTAAACTTAAAAAGAGACCTTAGAAAAACTCTTGGGATAAAAGAAGATAAGGTTATACTTTGTGTCGGTCAAATGATTCCACGAAAAGGAATTGATATTTTTATTAAAGTAGCGGCTTTGAACAAGAGCTATGGTTTTTATATTGTAGGTGGAAAACCCAAAAATGAATATTTAGGACTAAAAAAAAGACTTGATGCTTATAATGTGCATTTTGTAGACTTTAAGAAACCTGATGAATTAAAAAAGTATTATCAAGCTGCAAATATTTTCTTATTGCCAACTAGAGAAGATATTTGGGGACTAGTGATAAATGAGGCTATGGCTAATGGTTTACCGGTCGTTACCACAGATAGGTGCATAGCCGGAACTGAACTAGTTAAAAACGAAAAAAATGGTTATGTAGTGCCAATAGAAGATGTTTTTACAACATCAAGTGCAATTAATAAGGTTTTTGAAAAAGGATATGAATGTATGGGTAAAAAGTCTTTAGAATTTATTGAAAAATATACAATAGAAAACATGGCTAAGGCACATATAAACATACTAGGAAGTAAGAGTAACGATAATAAACATAAGTAGGAAGGGTATTCATGAAAGTAATATACATTGGGACTATTGTTCCAAATGATTATATAAATAATTATCCTAGTACGTCAGTAGCAGCTAATAACTTTCAAAGTGGGTTGCTTAAAGGTATTGCTAAGGATAAAAAAATAAAATTGAAAATCTATTCTGTACCAGCTCGTAGGGGGTGGCCAGGTAAGAGTAGTGTGTTTTTTTCTCGAAATGAGAATCTTCCATTTTATTATGGATTGAATGTTTCGATACTCTCCTTTATAAATATTAAATTCTATAAAGAGATTAGTATTAGATTTCACACTTTTTGTTCTCTTTTGAAAGAACTTTGCTTAAAAAGTCATGAAAAGTGCTGTATTATTTCTTATAATGGGGATGGACGATTAACAGCCTCAATAAGATTTTTACGACACTTTCTCAACTTTAAATATATCTGTATGGTTGTTGATCCTCCGGAGTATAAAGGAACAACATCAAGAAAAGGTATGTTGTGGAAAAAAATATATCAATATAATAAAAATGCCTATATGAAATCTGTTTATGCAGCAGATGCTCTCGTAGTTTTAAACAAGTCATTTATAACAATAAATAAAATTAAATCTAAATATATTGTAATTGATGGTGGCATATCATTAGATGAAATAGAAACCATTAAACATGAAAAGCCAAGAGTGTATTATGATAAAAAGAATTTTAATATTGTTTTTACAGGAACTTTGCATGAGCACTCTGGTGTTTTACGCTTAATTGATATGTTTGAACAATCAAATATTCAAGGTGCATTATTGCATATTTATGGTTCAGGTGTTGATCAAGTAAAAGTTAAGCAAAGAGCAGATAGAAATACTAAAATAATATATCACGGACCAGTTGATTTTAACACAGCAATATCTGCTCAATATGAAGCGGATTTGTTGATTTGTCCAAACCCGATAACACACCCTATTAATCAAGTTGCGTTCCCCTCAAAACTAATTGAATATTTGGGTAGTAATACTCCGATACTTGTGACTAAATTGCCTTCGATAGGATTAGAATATAATGATGCAGTGGTGTTTTATGATGATACGCTTGATGATTTTAAAGTGAAAGTAAAAATGATAATGAATATGAGTAATAATGCTTTAAATGTATTGACTGAAAATGCCATGCATCTTGCTCATGACTCAAAAGAATGGGATGCGCAATCCAAAAAGCTGCTTAAGTTAATTAAGGATACGATATGAATAAAGTTAATCAACAAAAGAATGAAACCGTATTAACTATCATTTCAATTATATTTGCAATATATCTTAGTGGTAATTATTTTGTAATGAGTAAATATGATATTTCGGTTTTACTATTCTTGCTGTTTGAAATCATTATATTTCTTTTAATAAAAAAAGGAAGAATCAAGTACGAACCACACTGGATATTGTTTATCTCGATAACAATCACTGTTTTTTTTCTTAGTGCCTTAACAAACAATTTCATGGATATTTCATCTTATATTGCTATATTATTGCAAATGATTTGTGCCATGATAATTTGTTTAACAGTTAGTAAAAAACAATTTGAAGCCATTTATGTTGAAATAATGGTTTGTTTAGCTTTGATTTCATTAATATTTTATGCTATTGGATTCATTTATCCATCTTTTGTTAGATACTTTCCTTCTGAAAGTCGTAGTGATTTGAATCTAACATATTATAATGCTTATATTTATGTATATTGGGAAGAGACAGGATGGACAATTAATAATCTTTCTATAAGAAATTCAGGTATATTTTGGGAACCTGGGGTCTATCAAGCTTATTTAAATATTGCTCTATTTTTGTTATTACAAAATGAGACAGTAAAATATCAACGTATGAAAATTTTAGTTTTAGTTTTTACGATTATTACGACGTTATCTGCGACTGGACTCTTTGTATTATTTCTTGTTGTAACTGGTTATTTTGTAACAAACAAGCAAAGCAAAAACATTCTGTTTTTACTGCTTGGATTTATAATATTTATTGTAGCAGTAAGTAAAACATCTTTTTTAACAGATAAACTATTCAATAGTGAATATATAAAAAATAGAGTGGCATTTAATCAACTTCAATTTGTTTTTGGTAGTTATAAAGCATATCTTTGGGGATATACTTTTACTGGAAGAGAAAACATTACAACCACCATTTGGAATTCTATATTTGATTCTGCTTTAGTTTTTGGAATTCCGTATGTTTTGCTACTGTTATATTGCTATTTTAGGTTTTGCAAAAAAATTAAGAGTGGTTTTTTTTTCTATATTGTTCTAATTATTTGTTTTTCAGTAGAATCTCTTATATGGCGCCCTTTTTTTATGTTGTTTATTTTTTATGGAATAAGCACCAATTCTTCAGAAGAACATAAAATAGTTGAAAATGTTAGTTAAGAGTAATTAAGAGTGCTTTTGATGTCTTAAAAGTAAATTGTATATTTATTTGAATTATTGAAAAATAGAGTGCTAATAAGAACTAATTGCTTATAGGAAGGATAGTAATGAAAAGAACAACAGGTGTATTGTTATCATATGTGTTAATCTTTTTCGAAGCTCTTTCAACACTATTACTAACACCATATATAATTAGGACTTTAGGTCAAGCCGAATATGGTGTCTACAAATTGACAATTGCAATTAATACATATCTTCTTCTTCTTGATTTGGGAATTGGAAATGCAGTAACACGTTATATAGCAAAATTCAAAACAAATAAAAATAAAATACAGGAAAAGCGTTTTTTGGGAATTGTAACTTTATATTATATTATTATTGCAGTAATTGCTTTATTATCAGGAATTATATTAGTAGTCATTTTTCCAAGAGCATTTTCAAAAGGTTTATCCACTAATGAAGTAGTTCTTGGTCAAAAATTATTAAGTATAACAATGATAAATTCTGCTATTACCTTAGGAACTGCAGCATACAATAATGTAATCATTGCATATGAAAAGTTCTTTGTTTCAAAAGGCTCTGCAATAATACAGATTATTTTGAGAATGATCGTAACTTATTTTGCACTAAAAGCAGGAATGGGTAGTATAGGAATCGTCAGTGTTAACTTGATAATGACTGTGTTATGTCGTATTTACTATGTATTATATGTATTATGTGTAATTAAACTGGTGCCTACTTTAAAAGGTATTGAATTATCTTTTGTAAAAGAAATAATCATCTATTCATCACTTATTTTATTACAAATGATTGCTACTCAGATTAATGCGACTGTTGATCAGATTTTAATTGGAGCTTTGGTTACTGGTTCATCGGTCATTTTAGCAGTATATGGAGTTGGAACTCAAATAGTACAGTACTTTCAGACTTTTGGTTCTGCTTTTACTGGTGTTCTAATGCCCGGAATTGTAAAAATGGTCGAGAATAAGGCATCTGCCAAACAATTAACAGATGAGATGATCCGAATAGGTCGTATTATACTAATAGTTTTAGCACTAATATGGAGTGTCTTTTTAGTAAATGGGAAGGAATTCATAAAGTTATGGGCTGGACAAGAGAATATAAATGGATATTATGTTGCTATAATACTTATGACAGTAAATATATTTGTACTAACTGAGGCAGTTGGAACGCAAGTATTATGGGCAATGAATGCACATAAAGAACAATCATATTTAAAAATCACCATTGTGTTGTGCAACATTTTATTGACAATTGTCTTGATAAAATGGAATCCGTTGATAGGCGCAACGATTGGAACGTTTATCTCTGTATTGTTAGGAGATGTTGTGGTTTTAAATCTTATTTTTATAAAAAAAATCGGTATGAATTTAATTTATTATTATAAAATGTTATTTAAAGGCATAATTCCTTGCGCTGGAATAATAATTATTATTGGATTTATTATAAATCAATTCTTAGCAAGTGGATTATTATGTTTTTTGCTAAAATCATTTATTATGGTCATACTATATTGTGGATTTTTATTATTATTTGGCCTTAATCAATACGAAAAGCAATTATTTGGATCATTAATTACAAAAGTAAGGAGAGGAAGTACAAATGAGTAGTTTTACAAATGCGGTGTTAATGATAACAGGTGGTACTGGAAGCTTTGGTAACGCCGTTCTAAACCGATTTTTGAAAACCGATATAGGTGAGATCAGAGTTTTCAGCCGTGATGAAAAAAAGCAGGATGATATGCGACATCACTTTCAGGCTACAATGCCAGAAGTTGCAGACAAAATCAAGTTCTATATTGGCGATGTTCGCAGCTTAGAGTCTGTTCGTGGAGCGATGCAAGGCGTAGATTACATATTCCATGCGGCTGCGCTTAAGCAGGTTCCGTCCTGTGAGTTCTTCCCTATGGAGGCTGTTCGCACTAACGTTATCGGAACTGATAATGTTTTAACAGCTGCAATTGAGGCTGGAGTCAAGAGCGTAATCTGCCTCTCAACTGACAAAGCTGCTTACCCGATCAATGCTATGGGTATCTCGAAGTCGCTTGAAGAAAAGGTCGCTATTGCTAAGTCGAGAACTTCCGGCAATACCAAGATCTGCTGCACTCGTTACGGCAACGTTATGTGCAGCCGTGGCTCGGTTATTCCGCTGTGGATCGACCAGATCCAGAACGGTCAGCCAATTACTCTGACCGAGCCTAAGATGACTCGTTTCATAATGTCATTAGAAGAAGCTGTTGACCTTGTTCTGTTTGCTTTTGAGAACGGCGAAAACGGTGATTTGCTCATTCAGAAGGCTCCTGCCTGCACCATTCAGACACAGGCTGAAGCTGTATGCGAGCTGTTTGGCGGCAAGAAAGAGGACATTAAAGTTATCGGTATCCGTCACGGTGAGAAGATGTACGAGACCCTGCTCACAAACGAGGAATGCGCTAAGGCAATCGATATGGGTGATTTTTACCGTGTGCCTGCCGACAATCGTGGTTTGAACTATGACAAGTTCTTCAAGGAGGGTGATGAGAATCGCGTGACACTTTCCGAGTTCAATTCCAATAACACCCGCATACTGAATGTTGAAGAAACTAAGGCGAAGATTTCTTCTCTCGCATACATACAGGATCGCCTTGCGGAGATGAAAGGAAATATTTAAGATGGTTTCTTTCAAAAAAAATGGCAAAATTAAACTATTAATAATTGTAGGCACCCGCCCTGAGATAATTCGTCTAGCTGCGGTCATCAAAAAGTGCCGTAAGTATTTCGATACTATCCTTGTTCACACCGGACAGAACTACGACTACAATCTTAATGGGGTGTTCTTCAAGGATCTGGGGCTTGATGATCCCGAGCTGTACCTTGATGCGGTTGGCGCTGATCTCGGAGAGACTATGGGCAATATCATCTCTGCAAGCTACAAGGCTATGGTTGAACTGAAGCCTGATGCAGTGCTTGTTCTCGGTGATACAAACTCGTGTCTTTCAGTTATCGGTGCAAAACGTCTGCATATCCCGATCTTCCACATGGAAGCCGGTAACAGATGTAAGGACGAATGTCTGCCCGAGGAAACAAACCGCCGTATTGTTGACATTATCAGCGATGTGAACCTTGCTTATTCCGAGCACGCTCGTCGTTATCTTGCTGACTGCGGTCTGCCGAAGGAGCGTACCTATGTGACAGGTTCGCCTATGGCTGAAGTGCTGACGAATAACCTTGACTCGATAAAGGCTTCCGATGTTCATGCACGTCTGGGTCTTGAAAAGGGCAAGTACATCCTGCTTTCGGCTCACCGTGAGGAAAATATCGACACCGAGAAAAACTTCACTTCCCTTTTCACAGCTATTAATCAGATGGCTGAAAAGTATGATATGCCGATTCTTTACAGCTGTCATCCTCGTTCTAAGAAGCGTCTTGAAGCGAGCGGATTCAAGCTTGACAGCCGTGTTATCCAGCACGAACCGCTTGGTTTCCATGACTATAACTGCTTGCAGATGAATGCGTTCTGCGTTGTTTCCGATTCGGGTACTCTTCCTGAGGAGAGTAGCTTCTTCACAAGCATCGGTCAGCCTATCCCTGCGGTGTGCATAAGGACTTCCACCGAGCGCCCCGAAGCACTGGACAAGGCTTGTTTCATTCTTTCGGGAATCGACACAAAGGGTCTGCTTCAGGCTGTTGATACTGCCGTTGAGATGGTCAAGGAGGAAAAGAACGGCGGAGCGATCCCTGTTCCCGATTATACTGACATCAACGTTTCCGATAAGGTTGTAAAGATCATTCAGTCTTATGTGGGCGTTGTAAACAAGATGGTTTGGAGAAAAGACGTATGAATATACTTATAACCGGTGCAAAGGGCTTCACAGGAAAGAATCTTGTCGAGAATCTGAAAAACATTCGTGACGGCAAGAACCGTACTCGCCCCAACATTCAGATTGACGAGATATTCGAGTTTGACATTGACACGGACAAGTCTCTACTTGACGAATATTGCGCAAAGGCTGATTATGTTTTTAACCTCGCGGGTGTGAATCGTCCCAAGGATAACAGCGAGTTTATGGCGGGCAATTTTGGATTTGCGAGTGAGTTGCTCGACACGCTTAAAAAGCATGGCAACAAGTGTCCTGTGATGATCTCATCGTCTTTGCAGGCTACACTGATTGGACGCTATGATGGCGAGTATGGACGCAGCAAGTTGGCAGGCGAGAATTTGTTCTTTGATTACGCGAAAGAGACTGGTGCAAAGGTGTTTGTTTACCGTTTTCCAAATCTCTTCGGCAAGTGGTGCAGACCGAACTACAACAGTGCTGTCGCGACCTTCTGCAATAACATTGCAAACGACCTACCGATTCAGGTCAATGACAGAAGCACTCAGCTTGAGCTATTGTACATTGATGATCTGATCGAGGAAATGCTCGATGCAATCGAGGGTAAGGCTCACCGCTGCGACTATGAAGGACTTACTCCCTTAGCAGGGGAGCAGGGCAAGTTCTGCTATGTGCCGACTACTCATAAGGTTACTCTCGGTGAGATAGTTGATCTGCTGGAGTCTTTCAAGGCTCAGCCCGAGACACTTGTAATGCCGGAGATTCCGAACAATAGCTTTGCGAAGAAACTGTATTCGACCTATCTCAGCTACCTGCCGAAGGAAAAGACTATCTTTGATTTGAAGATGAACTGTGATGATAGGGGTAGCTTTACCGAGCTGATGAAGACCGTCAACTGCGGTCAGTTCAGCGTGAATATCTCAAAGCCCGGTATCACTAAGGGACAGCATTGGCACAATACCAAGTGGGAGTTTTTCATTGTTGTTGCCGGTCACGGACTAATTCAGGAACGCAAGATCGGCACTGACGAGGTCATTGAGTTTGAGGTTTCCGGCGACAAGATCCAGGCGATTCATATGCTGCCGGGTTACACTCACAACATCATAAATCTCAGTGAGACCGAGAACCTTGTGACCGTGATGTGGGCAAATGAGCAGTTTGATCCGAAGCATCCCGACACATTTGCTGAAAAGGTTAGTGACTATTGATTGGATATGTTATTAGATGACAATTAGTATCTTATTTAGGTTTGAATCATCCTATCACTATTGTAGAAAGGTTTGATTATGAATAATACTACTCTAAATCAGTATAATAAATTGATTTCTGATGAAAAAATAAGTTGTACTGTTTACATAATTCGTGTATTTGCGATTCTTTCGGTTATTGCTGCTCATGTTAATGTTGTTGACAATAGCAACATTATTTCAAGCATTATTACTCATATCTGGGCAATATTATCATGCTTTGGTGTTCCAGCTTTTTTGATTACAGGGGGGTATTATTATCATAGAAAAAAAAATGATAGTAAAATCTTCTGGAAGAAAAAAGTATTTGGCTTCATAATTCCATGGATAATAGCTTCAATAATAACATATTTCATACATATATTTCTCGGAGAGCATGATGGTTCACTTTTTGATTATTTTTTATGGTTTATTGGTTCAAAAACTTTTTTTTATTATATGACAATATATATATTTATGCTATTGCTGTTTAAAATAATTAATAATAATACATTGATTCTTATAGTATGCATTCTTGTTTCAATAATCTCCTTGATGTTTGAGCAGTTTTTTTTCAAGGAAGATTATGGCGATTTAATATTGACGTGTTATCTTAATCCTTTAAATTGGGTAGGTTATTTTTCATTTGGAATAATAGTACGAAACTTTAATCTTGAACAAAAAGTGACAAATAGGATCTTTATAATTTCAACTTGTGTATTTGTAGTTTCTTTTTGCATACAGAGCTTTTTTAATCAGCTCTCTTACTTTAATATTCTAAATCCTATAACTCAAACTGCGCTATTAGTTATTTTATTTAGAGTACTTACTCAGCATTCTTCAGAAAATAAGAAAATGAACAAGTTGTTAATCTTTGTAAGTTCAAATACATTAATTATATATTTTTATCATATACAAATAGTGCAATTCTTGTTGATTAGACTGCGTAAGAATTGTCTTTTTAAATTGTTTAATCCAATTTTGGGTTTGATAATAATGATTGCTATTTTGTATATTGCATATTTTTTGGCAGGTCGTATTCCTTATGGAAAAGTTTTTATGCGTTATATTGGTTTAAAAGAGTCAAATATGAAAAATCTTAGGAAAACGTGATTACTATTTCTTTCTATTGAAATAATATGGATAGTATACTATTAGCTTATTTATTATGTGAACTACCAAACCAACCTCACACTCAACCGATGGCAGACTGAGCGAGATCCTGAAAAAAGCCCGAAAAACTGTGATTTTATTGAAAAAAATTTGACAAACGGACTGAAATATGGTATAATATTGAGTAAGAAGTATCACTCAATAACAGATGCTGAAAGGAGCCGCTTATGTATCTGGATTGTACCGTAAAGATCCCGCCCGAGCCGGGTAAGATCAGCCGTTTTAAGAAGGGAAATGTCATCTATGTCAGGTATACTGTCGGCAGAAAATACAATCCCGAAAAGCAGTATAACGTGCCCGATCATAAAACCATTGGCAAGCTCGTAAGCCCCGATTCGTCGCTCATGATCCCCAACGAGAACTATCTGAAGTATTTCGGTGATGACGAAATTCCGGAAATTACAGAGGACAGTTCAAGGAGCAGCTGCGTCAAGGTCGGCGCATTTGCGATCATTCGCAAGATCGCAGAGGAATACGATCTGCTGAAATTGTTGCTGAATAATTTTGACCCGAAGGAGTGTGGATTGATCCTCGACCTTGCGGCGTATTCTATCGTTAGTGAAAACAATGCCGGTCAGTATTATCCCGACTATACCTACAATCACCCGTCCTTTACCGTTGATATGCGTCAGTACAGCGACAGCAGCGTTTCTAACTTTCTGTCGGATATGACCGATGACCGGAGGATAGGCTTTCTGAACGATTGGAATGCCTCCAGAGATCACAGGGAGAGAATATATATTTCATATGATTCCACCAACAAAAATTGTCAGGCAGGCGATATTGAGATGGTGGAATACGGTCATGCGAAAGATGAAAAGGGTCTTCCGGTGTTCAATTATGCGGTCGGATATGATGTGAGCAACGAAGTTCCGCTGTTTTATGAGAAATATCCGGGCAGTATCAATGACGTTTCACAGCTTCAGATCATGCTGGAGAAGGTAAAGGGGTACGGCTACCGACATATCGGATTTATTCTTGACAGAGGATATTTCAGCAAAGGTAATATCGAATATATGGACGAAAACGGCTATGATTTTGTCATTATGGTAAAGGGCATGGCGAAATTTGTCAGGAGCCTTGTCGAGGAAGTCCACGGCTCATTCGAGAATAAACGTGATCACAGTATTCGGAAACATAAGCTTTACGGTACAACTGTCAGGAAAATGCTTTACAGCTCGGATAAACAGGAACGATATTTTCATGTGTATTATTCGGATATGAAAGCGTCGGCAGAGCGTGAAAATCTTGAAGAAAGAATCGAAAAAATGAAACACGCTCTCGACAGCATGAAGGGAAAACAGGTGCAGTTCAGCCGTGAATATACGCACTATTTCAACCTCGAAATATACGATAAAGACGGAACATTTCTTGGATACCGCGAGAACAAGGAAGCAATAGAAAAAGAGCTTGAAATGAGCGGATATTTCGTGATAGTGTCATCAAGAAATATGACTGCCAAAGAAGCGATTGATCTGTACAAGAGCCGGGATACATCGGAGAAATTGTTCCGCGGTGATAAGAGCTATCTCGGAAACAAAAGCCTGCGAAACCACGGAAATGAGTCGGTGTCGTCGAAGATATTTGTCGAGTTTATCGCTTTGATAATCCGGTGCAGGATATACACACTGCTGCAAAAAGAGAAGGAAAGAATCGATAAAACACCGAATTTTATGACGGTGCCGGCAGCCATAAAGGAGCTGGAAAAGATCGAGATGATAAAAGGTCTCGACGGGAAATACCGCCTTGATCACGCAGTCACCAAGAATCAGAATATGATACTTTCAGCATTCAAAATGGATTCAAATTACATCAGAAAATATGCAAATGAGCTGTCCGAAATGCTATACAAAAGCGCATCTGCAAAAGGGGAGGAGCAGTAAAATGGCAAGACCCAAAAAGCCTGTTTCGATAGAGGATGAGATCGCAAAGCAGGAAGAAACGGTTGCGAAGCTACGGGAAAAGTATGATGTAAATGTCCGGAAGCTAAAAGATCTGTACGCCAAGAGAGATGAAGAAAAGAAGAAAGCACTGCTTGACGCAGTCGGAAAGAGCAAGCGGAGCTATGAGGAAATCATGATGTTTTTGACCTCGGGTGAGGATGAATAAGTGGTTTGAGTGAGAATATTTCTGGAAGTTAACAATTAACCTTGATTTTGATTTATTTGGTTTTCGGAGATTTTATACCATACAATGGACCTTATTTGATTTGTTTCGCGGCATTGATATATTATTATCTAGGAGCAATAATTGGAAATAATCAATCGTATATAACAGAAATTTGCGGAAAATATATTCAAAAAAGAAGAACAATCTTGGTTCTGATTAGTATTTTTATTGTATTAGCATCATTTATCACTATAGATGTTATGAAAATACAATACCTGAGTAATCTTGATATTTTTAGAAATTTCTCATTATTGTATTTGCTGTGGGAACTTGTTAATACATTTCAGATTACCTTTAGTGGCTGGATTACAAAAATCACATTTCTTATTTACGCAATACATCCTTTAGTTTTAGAATGTATTGAGAAGATAATATATAAAGTTTTTCCTAAATCGACAATAGGACCAGTAATTGATCATTGTTTGGCTCCTACTATAACATTATTATTGATTTTTGTTATAACAAAAATATGGTCACAATTCTTTTCAAAAATATGCTCTGGTGGAAGGTAAACAGTAAACCCTAAATGATGAATATGGTTTTGAAAAACGATAGTTTGGAGGACAAAATATGTGCGGCATAGTAGGCTTCACCGGAAATAAGCAAGCAGCGCCCATACTTCTTGCCGGGCTTGCAAAGCTCGAATACAGAGGCTACGACTCGGCGGGTATCGCTGTTCGTGACGGTGCTAATGAAACTGAGATCATAAAGGAAAAGGGCAAGCTGCGTGTGCTTGCGGAAATGACCGACAACGGTCACGCTGTTAAAGGTTGCTGTGGCATCGGGCATACTCGCTGGGCGACTCATGGCGAGCCGTCTGCGCTGAATGCTCACCCTCATGCTTCCGATGATGAGAATGTCATCGCCGTGCATAACGGTATCATCGAGAACTATCAGGAGCTGCGTGAAAAGCTCTCGAAAAAGGGTTATACTTTTAATTCGCAGACCGATACTGAGGTCGCGGTCAAGCTCATCGACTACTATTACAAGAAGTACGACGAGGGTCCTGTGGATTCTATCGTTCGTGCTATGCTGCGTATCCGCGGTTCCTATGCACTGTGCGTGATGTTCAAGGAATATCCCGACGAGATATACACCGCTCGTAAGGACAGCCCGATGATAATCGGTGTTGCTGACGGTGAGACCTATGTTGCGTCTGACGTTCCTGCTATCCTCAAATACACTCGTAATGTTTACTATATTGGAAATAACGAGATTGCAAAACTCGAAAAAGGCAAAGCGACTTTCTACAATATCGACCAGGAAGAGATCACCAAGCCGCTGACTGAGATCAAGTGGGATGCCGAGTCTGCTGAAAAGGGAGGCTACGAGCATTTTATGCTGAAAGAGATCCACGAGCAGCCGAAGGTAATTCGTGACACCATCAATTCCGTTGTAAAGGACGGCGTTATCAGTTTTGAGAGCGTTGGTCTGACCAACGAGGAAATGCGCAGCATCGAGCAGATCTACATTGTTGCCTGTGGTTCGGCGTATCATGTCGGCATGGCGGCGCAGTATGTTATTGAGGAGCTGACAAGCCTTTCTGTTCGTGTCGAGCTTGCAAGTGAGTTCAGATACAGGAAGATGAAGCTGAAACAGAACAGCCTTGTTATTATCATCAGCCAGTCGGGTGAGACTGCCGACAGCCTTGCGGCTCTGCGCTCTGCTAAGGATCAGGGCATCAAGACGCTGGGTATCGTGAACGTGGTTGGTTCGTCTATCGCGCGTGAGGCTGACAACGTGTTCTACACTCTTGCGGGTCCCGAGATTTCGGTTGCGACCACTAAGGCTTACAGCACTCAGCTTATCGCGGGTTATCTACTTGCTCTCCAGTTCGCTAAGGCGAGAGAAGAGATCTCCGACGAGAAATATTCCGAACTTATCAATGAAATAAACACAATCCCCGATAAGATCAGCAAAATCCTTGAAGACAAGGAACGCATTCAGTGGTTTTCGACCAAGCTGGTCGGCATCAAGGATGCTTTCTTCATCGGCAGGGGTATCGACTACGCTATCAGCCTTGAGGGCAGCCTGAAAATGAAGGAGATCAGCTATATCCACTCCGAGGCATACGCTGCGGGTGAGCTGAAACATGGCCCTATCAGTCTTATCGAGGACGGCACTGTTGTCATCAGCGTTGTGACCCAGCCCGAGCTGTATGAAAAGACCGTCAGCAATATGGTCGAGGTCAAGAGCCGTGGTGCTCATGTTATGGGGCTGACGACCTATGGAAATTATGCTATGGAGGACACCGCCGATTTCACGGTGTATATCCCGAAGATGGATCCGCTGTTTGCAGGAAGTCTGTCAGTTATCCCGTTGCAGCTGATGGGTTACTACGTTTCCGTCGGCAAGGGCTTTGATGTGGACAAGCCGAGAAATCTCGCCAAGAGCGTTACAGTTGAATAAGGAGAGAGCCATGTACACAATTTCTGACCTTTACGACCTCGATCATACACTTGCAAAAGACTATCTGAGCAAATTCACATATCCCTGGGAAGCACTCAGTGGAATAAAGGATTTTATCCTTGAACTCGGCAAGACCCTCGACCCGAACGAGTACGAGCAGCGTGAAGAAAACGTATGGGTTCATAAGACAGCTAAGGTTTTTCCGACCGCTTATCTCGGTGCGCCTTGCATTATCGGACCGAATACAGAGGTTCGTCATTGTGCATTTATTCGTGGTTCTGCACTTGTCGGTGCTGACTGTGTTGTGGGCAATAGCGTTGAGCTGAAGAACGTTATCCTGTTCGACCATGTTCAGACTCCACACTACAATTATGTTGGCGACAGCATTCTCGGCTATTTCAGCCATATGGGTGCTGGCTCTATCACATCGAATGTGAAGTCTGACAAGAAAAATGTTATCGTTCGTGACGGCAGCGAGAAGGTCGAGACCAGCATCAAGAAGTTTGGTGCTATGCTGGGCGATTACGTTGAGGTCGGCTGTAATGCGGTCTGCAATCCCGGAACCGTCATTGGCAGGAACAGCAACGTTTATCCGACTTCGTGCGTTAGGGGAGTCGTGCCTGCTGATTCGATCTGGAAGGATAACGGGGAGATCATTCATAAAGAGGACAGAGACTGACTAACAATGAAAAAGCACCTTTCGGGGTGCTTTTTCCAAAAATTGAAACATATAGAACAGGCAGGTAAATGATGCTTAACACAACTCAAATCGCACTATTAGAGGCAATCAAAGCGTCGCTGTTTGGCACTGAGCCTAACTACCCGAAAGATACCGATTGGACTGAGGTCGTAAAAGAAGCGAAAGCGCAAACTGTTTTAGGGATAATCAGTCCTGTTATTCCCATAAAAGATGAAAGTGTCGAAATAGGTAAGGCGACGTACATGAGGCTGTTGTTTGAGCAGGATAAACTTATAAAGTTGCTCGATGCAAACGATATTCCTTGTGTTATACTCAAAGGCTGTGCTGCTGCACAGTATTACCCTAAGCCACATTTGCGAGCTATGGGTGATGTGGATTTCCTTGTACAACACAGCGTATTTGAGGAAGCAATTAATGTTCTAGAGAATAATGGTTACGTTTATAAGCATGGGAAGAACAAAAAAAGCATCGATCTATCAAGAGATATAGCTTACAAGAAAAATGGTATAGAGTTTGAGTTGCACCATCATTTTGGATCATTCGGTTTTGATATAGATGATATTCTTGATCAGGCAATAATGAATAGGGAATATCGTGAAATAGACGGCTACAAGATACCAATGCTTCCGGACTTTGAGAATGGACTGGTTCTTTTAGGACATATGAATCATCATCTGATTACTCATAATCTGGGACTACGACAGATCCTTGATTGGGAAATGTACGTTCATAATGCTTTGGATGATACAATGTGGAATAAAAAGTTTCTTCCTCTGTTGAATAGTATCGGACTGAAAAGACTATCCATAAATACAACAGTAATGTGTATAAAATATTTGGGATTGAAATGTTCTCTTGATCTTGATACTGATCTTGATGAAGATGTTCCGGCAATGCTGTTGGAAATGGTATTTGATAACGGTAATTTTGGGAACAAGAAGAAAAAATCACATCAAAATGAAATCGATAGTCTTGTTTCATATGGTTTATATAATATAAAGAGAAATGGCTTCTTTCCATATTTCCAAGATATAGGACTAAGAAAGTGGCATCTATGTCAGAGATATAAAATCTTTAGACCTTTTGCTTGGATCTATGGTATTGGTAGCGCACTTATTAGAGGGATTCCTGCAATGATAAAACATGGTAGTGTTAAGAAACAGATTGATGCAAGTAAGGAAAAATACATTTTATTTGAAAAGCTAGGTATAGAATCGAACGTCAAAAAATAGTTTTCATATAAAACTATCGAAAACATTTTCTCTAATGAGAATATTTTGCGAAAACATATCACCTACCCAGATTTTCGGATCGAGCACAACTCAAACGTTGTAGCGAGGAACTGGAGCTTTGGGAGATAGCTTAGAATACTTGAACTATACATAAACAATAATATCAAATACCCGCAGAGCGTATGGTTCTTTGCGGATATTTTGTTATCTAGCGTAATTTTCTTACGGTTTTGAAAATAATTCGCGTAAAGTTATTGCATTTTATTCCGCTTTGTGGTATACTATATGTAGAGAGGAGCTGATACCATGCTGAAATACTATGAGGTTGAGAATTTCAAGTCTTTTAAAGAACGAACAAGGATTTCCTTGGAAAAGACTAATTATAAAGTGTTATCGGAAACTAATATCAGAGGCTCGATACTAAAAGGTGTACTTTTTGTAGGAGCAAATGCCTCCGGAAAATCCAATTCCGTATTGCCTGTTAAGCTGCTGCTTGACATTTTGTTTAAGGATAACTATATTTCAATTGGTGAGTTTAAGTGCCTTTTTTCTGCCAATCCCAAAGTATCGCTGAATTACTGTTTTGAAATAGATGATTCCGAGATCAGATATGAGATAGAGATACAGAGCAATCAGAAAACTATTGTTGAAAGGCTGTATCTTGATAGTGAACTTATTCTGGACAGAAACAGCAACTACGCAAAAGTTACGTTTACTGAAAAGAAGGAATACTCGGATATTCCCGATAATGCCTTTTTCCTGCGGGAATTGTATTTCAATACCAAATTCAGAGGAATGCCTGTTTTGCAGAAGTGGTTTGTATTTCTTTCTAATTCTGTATATTTTGACCTTTATGAAAAGAAGGGCTTTCTGTATAAGGATCAGGATCTTAGTCTGCTGTCGTATTTAGAAAAGCATGGAACTGATGAGATAAATGAATTCTTCAGAATGTATAGCTTTGATCAGCAGATAGAGTACGATAGTGAAGCGCATGGGAAACTATTACAGATACAGACCGACAACAAGGAGAAAAAGGCTGTATTCTTTAAACGTAAAAATATTGATGAGCCTATCCCGTTTGATCTTGAATCCTTGGGCAATCGTAATCTGTTATTGCTTCTTCCTGTTTTCTTCAATTGTATTAAGAATAGCGGAATGCTTATACTTGATGAGTTCTCCAGCGGTTTCCATAATGAGCTTGAGGAACTTCTTGTAAAATACTTTATAAAGAATTCCGACAGATCACAGCTTTTATTTGTATCTCACTCTACAAATCTTCTTTCAAACAGAATACTGCGACCTGATCAGCTGTATTCGGTAGATTTTGACAATAACGGAAGCCATATAAACCGCTTTTCAAATGAGCAGCCGAGAGAGGCGCAGAATCTTGAAAAAATGTATCTGAGCGGCGTGTTCAAAGGGGTGCCGGTCTATGATGAAGATTAGTATCAATAAGAACAAGTCTATTGGTAAGGTTTTGTATATTGTAGAGGGAGTCAAGACCGAACCGTTTTTGCTTGATCACATTTTCGGTAAACTCTTTGATTATCAGATTGAAATGTCACTAAGAGGGAAAGACTACCGCAAATACAGATCAAAGGACAATCCGTTGTCAAGAGTGTTTGTTATAAATACCGAGCAGAGCAACATCAAGTACATCAATGAACCCAATGATTACCTTGACAAACTTTTTACAGAACTGATAACGAAATACAGCTTTGATGTTGACAACGCAGCGATCTATTATCTTTTTGACAGGGACGATCACTCAAATACCGATCCTGTGTTAATAAAACAACTGCTTTCAAAGCTGAAAAACTCCCGCAATAATCCGGGATTTGACAGGCAAGGAATGCTTCTGCTCAGTTATCCGGCTATTGAAAGCTTTACATTATCAAATTTCACTCATGATTCATTCAATAATGTGTTTGATACCGGAAAACACTTAAAGCAATATCTGAACGATAATAAGATTAATCATCGTAAGATAGACGATGATACTCTGGAGCTGGCAGTGAAAGAGCTGATGTCTGCCCTGAAGCAAATCAATGGCTGCAAGTATGATCTTGATGATCTTTCCGAGTGCAATAATGAGGTTTTTGACTACGAAGAAGCCTACAAAAGTCAGAATGATGTATATAAAGCATTGAGTCTTTTAACTATTTCGCTGCTTGACCTTGGGCTTGTTGAAATAAGTGAAGGAGAGAATGAATATGGGACTGTTTAAGATTACATTGACTGACAATAAGGTGATAACAAGCTAGAAGAGTTTAGGTTGAAATAAGAGAGAGGTTATGATAACATGGCACGACATACAAAATTTGTTTTACAAAACATACCAATCCAACATAAAAACCAGTCTTTAAGAATGAAAAAACCTTACACGACACAGGATTTTACTAAACATACTGTTCTTACTGACGATGTTTACACCTATGTTTCGTTCTTCTTTGATGTACATAAAAAAGCAATGAAGTTCAATGATCAACAGAACAAGGAAAAATATGGTGATCCAAATCAATATAAATATAATTTTTATTGGAAACAATCTGAGATTTTTTATAAATCTGCAAAAGCGATAGATGTTGAAGCCTCTCCTGTAGCAGCATATTATTGTATGTTAAATGCAGCAAAAGCATATATATCATATACATCTGAGTCAGCCGATGATTTTGTTAAGGATTTTGGTGGGCATGGCATTTTAGAAGATAAAGATGATGCAGGAAATGATTTGTCAACAATAAGTATAAAGCATAAGGATTGGGGCGTATTCCCTTTGTTTGCGAGTAAACTAGATGAAGATTTCTATAATGTTTGGCCGAACCGTAACATATCATATAGTTTAAAAACATTACTATATAATATGGCATTTATTCATAGAGCCTATATGATGACATATGCAGAAAAAAGTCGAACAATTGATGAATTATTTATTCCTTTAGAAAGAGGAACAACGCCTACCTTTTACAAAGCTAATGATGGAAAAGCATATCTAGTATCCAAAATAGATAAACGGTATTTTTCACCTTCTGCTACTAAAATACCTTCGGATTATATAAGGTCATTTGGAGAGACTAATTACAATGTTTATTCAAATAACCAATTTTGGTTGATTAGTAGTAACAATGCTAAGTACAACTCTGGTAGCGTTTCTTCAGAAATAAAAGAATTGAATGCTCAGTATAGAAAGAATTACACATATATCAAAGGCAATAATCGTATGTGGTATTTAAAAAGGACTCAGATTCAAAATGATGACGTAGTCAATCTTTCAAATATGACATTAATAATGGCAGCAATGCATCGGATAAGTGAAATAGCTAGGTACAAACCAGAACAATTAAGACGGTTATTACAATCTAAGGAGAACTGGTTGCTACATGAATTTATCACGTTAGCACTTGATCAATTCCTTGATGAATTAGCTTCTGAAATAACACATCAAGAGATAATGTGTACTGGTGTAAAATAATATGATGTTGCCACTTTTTAAATGAGAGAATAAACTGAGCTACTATACTACATGTACTGTACTGACTGACGGAGGTCACAATCCACATGGAGCACCACACTCTCGACGAATTCCCGATACCAAAAGAAGAACAGCCGATCTTCATTAACGAACCCTGGCTCATCGACCGTTCTCTGGAATGGATAATGGAAACCGGCGTCTTTGCCGAGCCACTGCCGGATGATGATAATATCCGAGTGTATATCCCGATGGATATCAACAAAGAAGCTATCCTGCGCAGGCTGGATTGGATAATTTAAAAATATGGTGCGGTCAGCTTTTGGAAGAACGAGTCTGATTTTTCCTGTGATGTTGATAATCTCGTGTCGCAGATCGAGATATATGATCAATATTGGCTGTCACATGGTGCGCCCACTGACGGGAAGCACTGTGATAAGGCAATAGAGATTGTAAAAGCATTTGTCGCAGAACTGAAAGATATTGACGAGGGTGACGGAGAGATGTTCCCGTATAACGTTATAGAAGAACTTGAACAGGAATATTTTTCCGAACCCTCTTGATTTTCCGAACGAAATGTGATATAATGAACATACATGGATGGCATAGGGCATTTGGCTGTGTGTTCATTATCCTGGTCGTGCGCTTGAAAGGGCTCGCGGGCAGAGAGATGGCATTCGGAAAAATGTTTGAATGGGATCAATGAAGCTGATGACTGCAATAGGGGGATCATATCCGATCGCCATATTGTGTGTTATCGTTATATGCTTATAAATACTGATATATGTCCTCCGTGAATCTATGGCAGCAAGCCAAAATTATGGAGGTATTTTTATGTCCGAAAACAAATGCTGGCCCGAAAAATGTGTATGGCCCGAGCCTGTCTGGAACGGCGAGGGTGTGTACGCCAATACCGATCCGGAGTTGCTCAATTATGATGAGCTTGATGACGACGGCAAGGAACTGTTCGACATCAGAGCGTATTTTGACGAGCAGGTGGAACTTGGCAGATTGAATCCCGATTACACGCTGAATGAAGATTATGAAGATTACGATGAATCGTGGCAGCCCGAAAATGGTGCTGACTACTGGGACGATGAATTCTTGCTTGAAATATGGGAAGAAGATATGTCGACCTGCATCAATCTTCTGAAGATACCGTCGTATGACACGGATAGTCCCGTCAGCTTTATCAGAAAGATCATCAACTACGATTTCATCAACGAGAACATTCTCCGTCAGGCGTTCACCCGCCGCGCATTTCAGATAGAATATGGTCTGGACGGATGCAGCGAGCAGCTTGAATTCTTTGGGGATACCGTGCTGAATACGGTGGTGACGAGGGAGATTTACAAGCGTTTCACCGAGATCTCCACAAGCACGGTCGATGCGCCGTTTGAATCAAAGTACAGTGAGGGCGACCTGTCGAAAATGCGCACTCACTTTGTCAGCAAGGAATATCTTTCCGAGCGTGCAAAGGAACTTGAACTTGACCGCTTTATCCTTTACGGCTCTGACGAAAATGCAACCGACAGCAGCCGTGAAGACATGATGGAAGCACTCATCGGTGCTGTGGCGGTAGATTCAAACTGGAACTGGCGGGTGCTTGAAGATGTGGTGGACAGGCTTGTGAATATCCAGCTGAACAGTCCCGATAGTCTGCTGAAAACCTCTTACTATGAGCAGTTCAATTCATGGCATCAGCGGCATTTCCATAAGATGCCCGAGTATGAGATATTCAGACGCAGACTGCAGAACGGTGAAGAAAGTTTCAGCTGCTCCGTTCGTTACTTTGTTCCCGAAAACGACAAAGATATTTACACCGATCAGCGGATAGAGGCTCTCGACTTTCCAAACCGCACTGCCGCAAGAGAACGTGCGGCTATGATGGCTGTTGGTTTCATTCAGCAAAATGGTCTGTGGGTCGATCTGAAAAATGCGAACCTGGAACCGAAATTAGAGGACGCTATAAATCAGCTGCAAGAGCTGAAGCAGAAAAAATATGTTGATGAGCCGAAATACACATTTGAAGAATCAAGTGAAGGTTGGGAATGTGATTGCACTTGTGGTGGTGTGTTCGGCTGCGGCAGGGCTGCTAACAAGACAAAAGCCAAAAAGAAGGCTGCGTTTATGGTTTTGGTCAGGCTTCTGAAAAGTGCGGGGCTGTGCAGCGAGGAATTAGAGCATACAATGTGGCAGGTGTATGGTAGTAAAGAGTAATAAGATTACGTGATCATAACAAGGGGCGGTTCCGCAAAAACGGAGCCGCCCTGATTTCATATAATATAAATAACGAGTCATGATGTGTTTTTTCTCGCTACAGGTTCAATAATCATCATTTTTCTTTTTTGAGTTTAACTGCTTCTTTTGCCCTTTTTAACTCCGATCTGTAAATCATTCTATTCATCGGAGAGTATAAAATTTGTTCTTTTGCTTCCTTGAAATCTTTGAGCATAAATCCGTAGTATGGTTTTTTTAATACTTCATTTTCTAAAACATCAATACTATCAGAAATATCTTTGCACATATTGCTAAGATGATACGAAACAAAAGGTCTTTCCGATTCTATTATCCTTTGATACAGTCTTTCGTTAACCTTCTTAAATTGTTCTTCGGTTTCAAATTCTTGATGTTCATAATCATTATCCATGTCAGTTATTGAGTCACTATCAAATGTATCGGACTCTGTATAATTAGAAATGCCTTTTTTTGAAATATCATATCCTACCATAAACTGTGACATCAAGAAAGAATCTGACAATATCTCATCGACAAGTTTATTCATTGCTTGCTGATTTGCATTTCCTGCAAGTTGCTTTCTGAGCCAATCGGGCATATCGTCCAGAATGTTTTTCGGATAATTTAGTATATCTTCATCAGGGTGATTCATAACATTATGATTGATTGGGGACATAATCAGGAGCGAATATACTCTATCCCATATTTGTTTGTAACAGAGATTTACAATATTGTTTAGCTCAACAATCTCTTTGTCTGTTAAGTATGGTTTTTTATTATTAAGTGTATCTTTTAATACTGGGATAATTGTCGGGAGCTGTTCCCAAGTAGCTTCGATATAATCTTTAGTTTCGTCCTTATTAAGAAGCCCTGCTCCAATCTCTGCTAAAAGCGTAGCTCGTTGAGCCGGAGTATTCCCCATTGCCACTTGCTTGTGAAGTTCATAATCTGTTACAACAGAATAATAAGCCTGTAATTCCTGCCAAGCAAGTTTATTGTGACGATAATTATTTGTCAGCTCAACAAATATAGCTACAATAAATGAAGCAGTTGTTCCCGTTAGAATAGCATATAGAATGTTATATACTGTAGAATGCTCTTTAATAGTATGCATGATCAAACCTAAAACAAGATTAGATAATGCCGTTATGATAAGACATACTATAATTGTTATCTTAGGGTAGAAGGCAAATGAGATAAATTTTTTGAATGTGTCACTTTTAATATTTCGTTTCATAAATATAATTCCTTATCGTAAAACAAAACCAGCAGTTGTTCAACAACCAAATACTTACAAATAATTTTGCTCATCCTTATTTATTATTTCACAAAAAGACGATGATTCAAAGGTTTGTGGAAATACAAATAGATTAGTGATATCAGGATTCTTCACATTGGCTCAATATACACGACCTCTCTCGGATTAAACAATCGTGGGATAGTTCCGGCAGTATTTGCAAGCCCCTTCGAGATTATCATATTCCCATGAACACCACTTGTATACTTCGGGAGAATACCTTGCCCAGGTGCAAACAGACCTCTGCCGAAAAGCCGTATCTGTCCGCCATGCGCGTGACCTGACAGAACCAAATCTATCGGCATATTTTTCAGATACCTATCTCTGTACTCGGGGTGATGACACAGCAGTATCTTGTAGCCGTCCTGTTTACAGAAGTCATCAAGCCACGAAACATCTGGCTCGGTCACATCTGGTCTGTCCCCATAATCCCATTCAGGATAACGTTCGGGCTTATCCTTGCGGTACTCCCAGTATGCCGTAACACCTGCAGAACTCAGTCCGCCTATGACCACATCTTTATACTGCACAAAGCTGTTATCAAGAACGGTCACACCTGTTTCTGCCATGACTTCAATATCTTCAACGCAAAGCGTCCATTCGTGATTCCCGAGCGACATAAATGTTGGTGCGATTTCAGCACAGGCTTTCAGAAATGGCAGGACATACTGCGTTTGACCTATCGCAAGTCCGTCCGTATTCGTATCGACTCTATGAACGACATCGCCTGCGATACAGATTATATCAGGTTTGTGTGCTTTCAGCGAATCGGTTATCCAACCGAACTCTCGGTCATGAAGATCGGCAAGCAAAGCTATCCGCAGCGGAGTGTTGTATCTGTAAATCGTATCTCTCATATCTGTCTCCTTATCTAATATCATTATACCACGAACAGCTGTGAATTGCTACCCCTCGCACGATATTTTACAGTTTTTTCTTGTCATAGAATCGCTCGCTTCATTTTCATAGCTGTTATTATGTACTCCCTCAGCAGAGGGAGGGTGTTAAGGGCTCCGGGTTCCCTTAACACCCAAATCGCAAGGATACTGCGATTTGGGAAAGTGCCGTGACCTCGGTATACGGCATCTTCTATACTTGCTTCAGGAGGTGCCAAAAATAGGGTATAAAAAATAACGTTCAATATTCCAGCCTGCATAGGCTGCCACCCCTAAAATTATTACATACGCTGCGTATGCAGCCGAAACTTCTCCCCCTTCATAAGGAATGAAATGGGAGAAGTTTTTTTTCTGGTCACTAGCAAAAATATTGTAGAAATAAATAAATCGCCACACATTGAGCTTGTTCTGTTTTGTGTATCTATACAAAGTTTTTGAAAATTGAGGAATCAGACCAGAAAAAAGTGCTCTCCCGTTTCCTACCTTATGAGAGGACCAATTTCCCGACGAGATAATTTCGCCAAAATAATCTCGCCGGCAGACGCCAATGAGATCGGTTCGCTCAAACTTAAAATCAAGGGAGGAGAGATGACAACAAATATCTTTCAGGACATCAAAGACAGGGTGGACCTCAGAGACCTTGTTCGCTATTACGGTCTTGATGTGAACCGTGGCGGCTTCGCCTGCTGCCCCTTTCACAATGAACGTAACCCCTCTTTTAAAGTCTATGAAGATCATTACCACTGCTTCGGCTGTGGTGAGCACGGAGATCACGTTGACTTCGTTCAGAAGCTATATGGTATCTCCAATATTGAAGCTGCGAAAAAGATCAGTCACGACTTCGGGCTGGGGCTCGATAACGGTGAACTCGCCATTCCCGTGAAACCGAGAAAACCTAAACCCCGAAAAGATGAAGGATATGAATTGTGGCTCAACGAAGCAACCCACGTTATAATCGAATACAAGAAGCTGCTCGACTATTGGAACAGGGTGTACAATCCACGAAGTCCGATTGATGAAGTCGATGAGCGATATATCGAGAGCCTGCAAGAAAGAGGGTACGCAAATTACTACCTCGAACAACTGCTGTTCGGCTCCGATGACGATAAACGTGCCTGCTACGATACTGACAGGGATTATCCTCTTGTCATTAAAAATCGGTTGGACAAGCTCGATGCTTTCAGCCGTAAGGTTTGTAAAAGTAATACAAGATAATGGAGGACATAATAAAATGATGAAGTTTCTTATAGGTGCTGTGTTCTGTGGGGCGGGAGCTTTCTTTCCTTTCCTGCTTGTTGATGACGATATGGAGGTAGTGTCCGATGAGGTTTGACAACAGAGACACCCGGGTATTTATGTACCTCTTAAAGACTTTTGTTGCCAATAAGCACAACTATCTGCTGAACGTAAACGAGTTCTATAAAACTGATCCTACCAAAACGCTGCTCGGATATTTTGATGAGGAATACATTTACATTATCCCCAGCGTGGTGCTCGGAATGTGCGATGACTACCTGACAAGAGCAGGGAAGACCGGGATCAATATTCAGAATGTGCTCAACACACTGTTCAGAGCGAACCTCATAAAGGTCGGCTGGGTGATGCGCAAGGATCTCCGCTACCGTCCCGAAAAGAGGGTCGGCGGAAAGCGCAGGAGATATATCACATTCATCAGAAAAGAAATGAGAAACAGAGAGGGAACGATAGATGCCTAATACAAGAATAAAGGAAGAAATGATACTCGCGGGCGTGAGCATAAGCGACCTTGCGGAGTATCTCGGGAAAACCGACAAAGAGACCGTTGACCTTCTGAATACCGAGCTCGGTATCATGCAGAACTACAAGGTCATGCTTGCGGTCACGGAGATAGTGAGAAGGAGGGAGAGGGCATAATGGATACGCTGGAATTTACAAGAGAACTCGCCGCCCGCAAGGGTATTTCCGAGGTCACTGCCTATCGCTACATAAATTCGGTGATGGACACGATCCGTCAGGTCCTTGCGGAGGGCGACGAAGTAAGGATAGGTAGCTTCGGTAAGTTCACTGTTATCTCCGACCTGTCGGGCAACAAGACACCTGCGTTCGTAAGCGGAAAGTCGCTGAGGCAGGCTGTAAATGCTGGGGAGGGGATAGTTTGAACGAGCCGAAGGAGATACACCTCAAAATCGGTGAAAGCAATGTTACGCTCACGTTCAAGGGCTACAACCCGAATATCAAGCAGAAGATACTCGGTCTTTTGTGCGACAGCTTCGAGGAGCGTGTGATGAAAGAAGCGGGGGAGAGCGATAATGATGTATCCCCGGAAAATGAACAGCAGAAGGGAAGTGCATAAAAAATGATGATAGAGAACAGCAGGTTCTTTACAGAAGACCCTGCCGATAAGCTCTCCGACCTTGATGAAGGAAGCATTGATCTCGTGGTGACGGCACCGCCGAGTTATTCGGAGGATCGTTTTTCAAAGGAGTACCTCGACCATAGCTACTGTTGGGATAGCCTCAGCAATTATCTCGAATATATGGAGAAGGTATTTACCGAGGTGTACCATGTGCTGAAAAATCAGCACTACTGCATTATCGTGGCAGGAGATCAGACGTACAACAACAAGGCGGTCGTATTAAATTCCGAAAAGATACCACTGCCGGCATATTTCACTGCCATGCTTACTAGGATCGGTTTCAGCTATTTGAGTGAAGTGGTGTGGGACAAGGGCGGTTATGAAAATCCGTATGTGCCGACAGCCCCACGCTATCCCTACAATGTTATGCCGAAGAACTGCTGCGAGCATATACTTATTTTCTCAAAACGGAAGATAAATTACAACAGGATACCTTGTCCGTACTGCGGTGGAACATACACATCAAGAGCGTGTATAACACAGGAAAACGCCAGACAGTGGCGATGCGAGAATCCTGATTGCCCCGGCAGAGTAGGGCTTAAGGGCGGAAAAACATTTTCCGAATACAGCATAATGGTAAATGACTGCAAGACCGAAGAAAACATTATCCCGGTCGAGGTCATTGACAAGTGGCACAGGAATATTGTGAAAATCGAACCGAGGTCAAGATCCTATGCGGAAAAATACCGCAGACAGCGATTTATCCCCATGGAGATAATTGAAATGGCAATGAGATATTTCAGCGGAGTGGACGACCTTGTGCTTGACCCGTTCGTGGGGATCGGCAGAACTATGTTCGCAGCGGTAAAGCTGAACAGGAAATATGTCTGCTTTGAAAGGGATACCAATAATCAGAAAGTCATGTTCGGAGAAGCTGAATTTCTGCAAGAGGAATTCACCTCCGGCTATCCGCTTTATTAATGAAAGGGAGAAAAATATGAATATAGAACAGAACATTTTCAGCATGAAGGATCCGAGAAAAGAGCTTATGACTTTTGATGACAGCTGCATCGACCTGCTGGTGACGGCTCCTCCGGCTTTTGCAATGACAGGAAAGGAGAGCATCGGAACAAGCTACTCATGGGAAAATTTCGATGAATATATCGACTATATGGGTACGGTGTTTACTGAAGTTTACCGCGTCCTGAAAAACCAGCACTACTGTGTTATTAATATCGGGGACACCACCACCCGCATCGGAGACCGTCAGTGGGATAAGAAAACATATCATCTTGCGGCTCACTTTATCAACCTGCTTGAATGGATAGGCTTCACATACGTTACCGAGTATGTGACCGACAAGGGCAGAAAGAGTATTCCTAACAAGTGGAGCAGTGCATATTTTCCGTTCATGGTAACGCCTGTCAGCAGTTTGGAGCACGTTCTTGTTTTTGTGAAGAAGGATAATAAGGATACACCTGTTTCCTGTCCCCGCTGCGGCAGCGATAATGTCGGACATTGGGGATACAACAAGAAGGGCGACAGGCAGTGGGTTTGCAAGAACCGCAACTGCCCCGGTAACTGCTTTGGAGTAGGCCCCGTATATACCGAAGTCGGAAAAATCATAAACAGCCGCAAGATCGACGACAACATAATCCAGAATGAGCTCGTTGACAGATGGAGCAGGGGAGTGGTTCAGGTTTCTCCAATGTTCAGTAAAGAAACAGATCAGAGGTATCTTCCGGCGGAGGTTACTGAAATGGCAGTGCTCTTTTACAGCGGCGTGGGCGATGTTGTTCTCGACCCGTTTTCCGGCGTCGGAACAACGCTTATGACAGCGATAAAGGATAAGCGCAGATTTGTTTGTTTCGAGCGTGACGAGTATGACAGAAAGCTGTTTTTAGGAGGTCTGCTTGCTTTCAGAAAAAGAATAGAGAAAGTTAATACAGAGATAAGCTGTGAAGCAAAATGAGCACTAATGCTCTCACGGAAAGGGGTGTTTACATAAGCAACATAAAACTAAAAAACGAAAGCTGTTTCGATCTTCTGCCGACTATCCCGAACAATTCTGTTTCGCTGGTACTCATCGACCCGCCTTATGATATTTCAAGGGAAACCAATTTCGCCAATGGTGAACCTCGCGGGAGAGATAACGACCGTTTCAGGATAACTATGGATTTCGGAGAGTGGGACAGCAGCTTTCAGGGAATAGAAAAAGTAGTACGGGAGAGTTATCGGATTTTGAGAAGCCGCGGGACGTTCATCAGCTTTTATGATCTCTGGAAGATAACAAAGCTGAAAGATACTCTTGAAGAAACAGGTTTCAAGCAGATACGTTTTGTTGAATGGCTCAAAACAAATCCTGTTCCGATAAACAGCAATGTGAATTATCTGACCAATGCGAGGGAGGCGGCGGTCGCTGCCGTGAAGAACGGCAAACCGACCTTTCACTCAAAATATGATGACGGAATCTACCGTTTCCCGATCTGTCACGATAAAGGAAGATTTCACCCGACACAAAAGCCATTGGCACTTTTCCAGTCACTGGTCTTGAAACACAGCAATGCCGGAGATACAGTTCTCGACTGTTTCAGCGGTTCGGGAACGACTGCGGCTGCCTGCGGTATCACTAGCAGGGATTTTATCGGCTGCGAGATAAACTAAGAATACTACGCCAAAAGCCTTGAAAGGCTCAGAAATGATGGGATAAAAATATGAAAACAGAGGGCTGCTCACGGCAGTCCCTCTTGGTGATAACGATTATGCAGCGACTTCAAAGTTCTTCAAAAGCTGTTCCTCGGAGATCTTCGCCTGACCTCCGTCTTTCCAGTCTATGAAGATCTGATCGAAGTCGTCTATATAAACTATTGTAGCTGTCGAGCCGACGGGGATATTTTCGCCAATATCCTTGACCAGCTTTATTGTCATGCCTACTGTTATCTTATCCATTGTTTTGCCTCCCGGGGTATTCTTTTGCTGTGATAAACAACGCTATAATTATACTATTTTAAATAGAAGTTGTCAATTGGCAGAACGATGATTTTGTAACCATAATTTTGAAAATGAAAGGAACCATTTTATGGCAAGAAAATATAAACAGGTACACCGCAAGGAGATCGACTTCGATATAAAGGATTGGGAGAAGATCGAGCGCAGAGCGGAAGCGTGTAATACCACCACATCAAAGTATTTGAGAGAGGTGATACTTAACGCCAAACCGACGTTCTATGATACGAAGGGGGTCGCACCTCTGCTGAACGGCATGAGGATCATCTCCTCGAATATAAATCAGATCGCAAAGAAGGCAAATGAAACGAACAACATATATGCAGCCGATATTAAAAAGCTACACGAGGAGGTAGAATCGTTATCCCTTACCTTAAGTCAATATCTATTCATACCTCGGTCAACAAAAGTCTAGCATACATTTTGAACCCCGATAAGACAGAAAATATGCTGTACACGACTTCGATAAACTGCACAACCGATGCCAAACAAGCTTATATGCAGATGCGTATGGTCTATGAGCAGTTTGCAAAAGACAAGTTCAGCAGCCCGAAACCGCTGGAGGGGAAAGGTTTGGTGAAAGCTATCCACTATATCATGAGCTTTGCCGATTCCGAAAATGTAACTCCGGAACTTGCTCACAAGATAGCAAAGGCATTCGTGCGAAAGAATTTCGGTGAGGACGCCCAGGCTGTTATCGCAACACACGTTGACCGCAGCCATGTGCATTGTCATGTAATATTGAACTCTTATTCATTGTCCGGGCAGAAATATTATGCTTGCCGAAATTCTCTGCGGCAGGCAAGGGAAAATGTCAACGGTGTATGCCGGGCGTTCGGTGTTACCCCTGCGCTGAACTTCGAGAACAAAGGACGCTCGGTCAGCTACTATGAATGGGAGCAGCGGAAGTACGGCAAATCATGGAAGGAGCAGATACGGCAGGCAATTGACGGGCTGATAAACTCCGTTAATTCTCTTGATGACCTGATGCAAGCACTCGAAGAACGTGGATATGAAATAAAGCGCGGCAAGTATATCTCTATCCGCGCACCTGGGCAGGAGCGATTTGTGCGCACCAAGACCCTCGGAGAAGAATACACCGAAGAAAGCCTGAAAATTCGGATACTATATCGTGAGGTAGGTGCCGGAACAACGCCCACAATGGACAGCAAGTCGCAGTTGAGGGTGGCGTATGTCGCTGTCATAGGCGACGTTCGTATACTCGCGGAACAGCGGAAGAAAGTACCCCGCAAGCGCATTATCACAGCAGAATATTCCGTTGATAACGACCTTGACGTGTATCGGCTGTCGGCACAACTGTCTGTCATTAATCGTGACGGAATAGGTTCTATCGGTGAACTTGAAGGCAGAATCACTAAGCTCCGGGCTGAGTACGAAAAACAGCGGCAGGAGATAAATGCCTATATTGAGGAACACAACCGAATGGTTAGCCTTTTGGAGCAGGCGCAGGAATACTTTGCGTTGTCTAAGAAAAATGAGCTGTCCTCTGCGGAACAAGTGAAGCTCAATATATGCAGACAGGCTGTAAATGACAGCGGCATAATGACCGCTGCCGATGCCGACCGACTGCGTGAGAAAACCTCGCAGTTGGACAAAAAGATAGCAAAAATCAAGGAAAGTCTTGACAGCTGCCGACAGCGGTATGATGTATATAAGGATATTAGAGATACTTACGCCGAAATCTCGCAGGGCGACTATATTGGGAAGCTCGTCGAGGAAGAACGTCAGCGGAAGGAGCAGGAGGCGAAGAAGCGGAAGAGAAAGCTGTAAAAATTCTGTTCAAGGCAAAAAGAAAGGGGGCTGCCACGCAGCAGCCCCGCGATCTTTGAGCCGAAGCTCAATTGTCCTTTGCTATATGACGTTTCGCCTTACGTCATCGCCCGAAAAAATAGTATATCACTTTGGGCGGCGGTTGTCAAGGGGATAGCTAATATCTTTGTTGCTGATTCTGCCGCTTGCAGTTATTCAATAACCCTGTTCCTTAATGTCATTTTCATAGTAACCTGTAAAATCTTTTTCACAAGTGATAAAGAGTTCGATCTCATGCCATACAGCATACCATTCATCGGGAACGGCATCTTCAAGCCGTGTTTCGCTGACGGATTCGCAGATAATACCCTCGGGCTTGAAACATTTTTTCAGAAGAGCATTTGCCTTGCGTTTTTAGTTGTTTTTAAGAAGGCCGAGAATTTCATCGGCTTCATCTGCGGTCAGCGCTGATCTGTAAAGGGTATAGTATTCTTCATAGCCGTATTCCGTATCATCGGACCATTTCCGCAGGAACACCAACGGACTATCTATGGTGTTTACTCTTGTGATAACAAATCTGCAATGTTTTTTATCAGTAACGATTATACCGAATCTGGTATGAAAGATGCGGGGAGTATATTCTTCTCTATCATTGTCAAACATGATCTTTACCTCCGTTATTGATGCGATGATCGGTTTACACACCAAGCAAATCCCTTAGCCGTCCTCATCTCTGGCTCGGTGAAATGATTGCCCTCGTTCCATTCGAGGGTAACATTGAGGTCGAGTTGATTCAGCATTTCGTACTGTCTGCGGATATTATCGCCTACCACAGCCATGATCTTGTTGCGAGTCTTTTCCTCTTTATTGCCTAAGCTGAGATAAATGCTTTTTACAGCAGGGAAGTGTTTTTCGATGAATTCAAGCCACCCCGGAAACCATACCGACGGCGATATCGCCGCAACCGCTGTAAATCTGTCCGAGTTGTAACCTGCCCATAATGCGAACAGCCCCGCAAGAGAATAACCGCCGAGGATTACAGGAATATCCTTGTTCAAGGAATACTGTTCGATCAGCTTCGGGATAAGAGTATCTTCAATGAAAGCAAGCGTTTCGCCTGCGCCGTTTCCGAGAGGCTCGTTCCCGAAAACTGGCGGAGCTTCCCACGGAGACAGTTCTCTGTTCCAGTCGGTTATCTCAAAAGCGGCAAAAGCAAATGGGGTGTCGGTCAGTGATTTGATGTGTTCTATCTCTTTGGCGAGCAGTTCAATTTCGTGTTTGTCGGTGGGCTGTATCAGCAGAAATTCTGGGGAAGTATCAGCGTAAACAGTACATGATCTGCCGCCTATTATAATGGTATCTTTTTTCATATTGCTCTTGGTTGTTCATTTAAATACATCATTCGCATTTTTCAAATCTCTTGAACATTCTGTCGTCCTTTTCGACGGTTTCATTCCACATCTCAGCAGGGCACACCCATACGCCGTGCTCGCCGTAAAGCGCACGATACACCACCATAGGCTCAAGCGTTTCCGAATGCTTTGCTATTTCAAGGACTTCGTATTCGTTGCCTTTGTAGTGGCGGTATCTGCCTTTTGGGATAGCGGCAACTGCTTCTTCGTAGGTCATTGTATGCTGCTCCTTTGATATGTTTGATCGGTTATTTTGCAACCTCGTGCAGATGAACACCCAGCTCTTCAAGCACACCATTTTCAAGAGCTTCGGCAATAGTGCCGTCACAAAAACGTTCTGCTCTGATGATAGCAGTAATGCGGGTGAGAGTTTCATCTCTTGTAAGGTCGGGGATCTGTTTAAACTTTAGCTTTTCGGTGTTCTTGATGTAGTCCGTATCAGCGATGTCAAGTGAATAGAAGGTGTCTATCCATGCTTTGACCTCATCGTTGTAGATAGGGTAAGACAGGGTGATAACATTATCCTTGTTTTCACCCTTGCTCCATTCAACCTTTTGCGTATGAATGACGGGAAGTGACTGACAGCGTTCGTTTACGTCCATAAGAATAAGCTCCTTTCGAGGTGGTTTAGTCTATTATATCATACTGCTTTTTATTTGTAAATAATCCGGAAGTCAAGAGTTGACTTACAGTTCAAGTGGTTTGTTTTATTATACCATACTGTAAAATACTTGTCTATAATCCAGGCGTAAAGGATTTTACTCACAGTTTAAAACGTAATAGAATATTTAGAGATTTTTCATAGGATATACAAATGACACGTTTGCTTTGCTGTAAATCGAATAAGCAAACGTGATAACATATCCTATAATCCGGTATGAATTTATTATACCATACCGCATACATCAAGTCAATAAACCGACGGCCAAATAACTTAAACCGGAGGTCAAGTCAAACGCCTTAAATGCGCAGTTTAAGGCTTATTGTTATACAAAAAAATATCGGCAAAAATCGTTTTCGCTCTTGACATTCGGGCTGCTCCATGCTATAATATTTTATAGAAAATCTATTGCAGCTTGAAAACAGAATATTCCCCATGTTGGAGAAGCACCAAACGACTATCTGCCGATATTTAGAAACGTTTTTGATAATTCTGAAATCGGAGGTAATCGTTATGGAAATGGTTTATACATTATATAGAGTGTCAACAAAGCAGCAGGTCGATAAGACCAAGGATGACATACCTATGCAGAGGGAAGCCTGCCACGAGTTCGCCGAGAAAATGGGCTGGACTATCGGTAAGGAGTTCCTTGAAAAGGGTGTATCGGGCTTCAAGGTGTCGGCTGAAAACAGAGATGCAATTCAGGACTTGAAGGCGGCTGCTCTCAATAAAGAGTTCGATATTCTCCTTGTGTTCATGTTCGATAGAATTGGACGTATAGACGATGAGACACCGTTCATAGTAGAATGGTTCGTTAAACAGGGAATAAGGGTATGGAGCGTCAACGAGGGCGAGCAGAGGTTTGAAAGTCACGTCGATAAGCTGATGAACTACATAAGGTTCTGGCAGGCTTCTGGCGAAAGTGAAAAGACCTCGATGCGTATCAAGACAAGAATGCAGCAGTTAAAATCCGAGGGCTGTTATACCGGCGGTCATGTGCCGTTGGGGTATCAGCTTGTGAATACGGGCAGACTGAATAAAAAAGGAAAGCCTGTGCATGACCTTGCAATCGATCCTGTGGAAGCTGATATTGTCAGAGATATGTTCTCTAAGACAATGGTTGAAGGCTACGGTTCATTCAGACTGGCTTCATATCTTAACGAAAATGGCTGTACAACGCATAACGGAACTAAGTTCCAGTGCAATACGGTCATAAGGATATTGAAGAACAGAGTTTACTGCGGATACCTCAGCAATGTAGAAAATGCACCGAGATTGAAGGAGCTTCAAATCATAGATGATGATACCTTTGAGAGTGTGCAAAGGATACTTGAACAGCGGGCGATCACAAGTGATGTGAGAAGGGAAGTAGCATTGAACACTAAGACGAAGCTGCTGCTTTCGGGCATCATGTACTGCGGTCACTGCGGCGGTGCGCTGAGTACCATGAATCATAATGAAAAGCATACCCGCAAGGACGGAACGGTAGTTACCAAGTCCGAGCCGAGATACGTCTGCTATCATAAAAACAGGAGGCTGTGCCACTGTGACGGACAGACAGCATATCTTGTTCATAGGGTCGATGCGATAGTTCTTGAAGTGGTAAACAAGATGTTCAAAAGCATCAAGGACTCTCCCGATGAAGCTGTCCTGAAAAAGAATTTTGATAATGACATGAGATGTTACAAGGCTAAAAAGACGAAGCTGAATCTTGAGTTGTCGAAACAGCAGAATCAGCTCGACAGGCTGGAGGACGAGGTGGCTGCGAGCCTTACGGGTGACAGTCAGTATTCGCCCGAGATACTTAGCAGGTCGATAAAGAAGGTCGAGGAAAAGATAGCCGAGATCAAGGAAAAGCTCGATACTCTTGATAATGAAATGAATGGTAAGAAACGCTCTATTGAAAAGGTCAAGCCTATGTACGATAGGTTCAAGGGCTGGGCAGAGGAGTTCAATGAGAACATTCCTATGGAGCGTAAGAAAATGATCGTTTCGCAGGTGCTCAGCAGGATAGAAGTATTCAAAGGCTACGATGTGAAGATCGAGCTGAATATGGAATACAAACAGTTCTGCGAGGACTTTGAGAACGCTTTTACAACAAGTGCAATAGATGAATAAAAAGGTATTTAGAATAAAATCTTAATACCTTTCATTTAAAGAACTATTTTGGGTGCGAGAACCTTGCATAATTAGAGCATGCGGCTGTTAACCGCAGGGTCGTTGGTTCGAGTCCAACAGGTGGCGCTGATTTATAAACTCTGAGATAACGTGATTGCGTTGTTTCAGAGTTTTTTTGTTTTAGCTGTTTTCTACGGTTGGTCATTATTATTTTAATTAAAACCTCCAAAGTAGTGTCTCTTCTATTATACACTACTTTGGAGGTTTACACAAATTTTTGGATAGACTCCTTTTACTTGCTTTCTTAAACATCTTCAGATATCACATTCATCTGCGCAGACAAGTTCTTTACCAGTTGTCAGATATATCATACAGGGTTTCTTCATGATTTTCAGCCATATAATATTATTTTTTGTCCCTCTGCTTTTCCCGTCCCATATCATCAGTCCTCTATCTGCGGCAAGAACCATCTGCTTGTCCTTTTCGGCGTAGAATCCGTAGCCTTTACTACCATCGGGAACATCAACAAAAACAGTACTGAAGCCGCCAACATTGTTCCTGACCTTGCTTCCGCTGACATATACAGTAACGTTGCGATATCCTTTCTCATGAAGATATCTCTGCACCAGCTTGTCCGCACCAAAGCAGTCACCTATGAGTATTTCTGCGTTCTGCTCACAAAAAATATCTATCACTTTTCTGATCTCATCGTTGAGTGCGGTGACAGTCTTTGAGCCGCCTATGAATATTTTCATTTAACACTCTCCGTTCGGAGTAATTATTGATGTCAGCTTGTCACAGCCGTCAAAAGCATTTTCCGAAATTTCCGTGCTGCCTTTAATTGTTACCGAGGTCAGACTTGTGAAGCCCTTCTCGATCTCAAATGCCGTTATAATTCCTTCTGTAAAACTCACTCATTCAACCAGTTTTGAAATCTGCCAAGTTGTTCAAAGAACTTCATAAACAAAGAATAAAGCACATTACTTACGCTGTCACCATGCTTCAACATCAGGATAATCAGCATAATTACACCAATGCTCAGCAGCAGTGCCGCAAGATCAGATAGCGGAGTAGTGCGTCTGACGCTGTAATGTGACCTTTGCGGCTCGCTGCACTGCTTGTTTATCTCCCTTATGTTTTTAGCAATGTATTCTCTGTCTCTGCTCGAAAGGTAGAATCTGTTTATGCCATTATGATCTGTTTGTCTGTTCATTCATCATTCCTCCCTGCCGTCTGAGTTCGTGGATAAGCTCGTTGTAAATTATTTTGTTGGGAGTATAGATATAGTCTGCAAAAACAGATATACCGTCATGTAAGAAATACTCCCTAATTGCCGCAAGACAGCCCGCACTCCGCCCCTGTCCGTACTCGCACTGACAGATGATATTCTTTCCGTTTTCATGTGCTTTGATTATGAACTGTGCCAGCTTTATCGAGTCGGGAAAATAGTCATATACCGTGATGCCCATATCATTCAGATCATAGATATCAAGATCATCAGCCTTTATATAAAACACATCATCGCTTATCCCCGAACAGTCAAGAGGTTCGCACCCCACCGTATCGTAAAAGCTGATAATAACGGCATTATCGAACTTTCTGCCCTCTGCTATGCGCTTTGCCATTTCTTCTCTTGAATAGGTATCGGTATACATTTTTCCTTCTCCTTTTCGGTCTTTGGTTTTGTTTCTGTATATATTATAGCAGGGGGAATGTGCAATTTTTTGAGCAAAAAAATGCCGCAGGATATTTTTCCTGCGGCAGCTTTTATTTTTTTTCAACACACAAAACAAGGCTATGAACTTTGAATTTGTCATCTACTGTTTTAGGATACCTATATTCATTCCATTTTATGGGATATTTTCCGTTGAATTTATATGACTCTGCACAGTTTTTTACAGAGGTTTCCTCGTGTTTCTTACCATTTTCTTCATGTTGGAATTTAACCGTTCCTTTAATAGTATCTTTCGTTAAACTAAATTGTTCACTCATTGAGCCTTTTTTGAAAGGATTATCTCTGAATTTCTCGTCATTTGTCAGAAAGATGACATAACCTTTTTCAAACTCCTTTTTATTGACCAGATCTTCCAGCCTATGCAGGTCTGTATGAACATATATACAGCCCCAATCTCTTGCCCCTTGCTCTTTCAGATCGAACTTTTCATCTTTAACTGTACCCTCAAATTTTTTGGTGCGGTATTTTAGTTCAAAAGCTATTTTATAGTTATTATGCATTGCAACAAGGTCTATGTAGCATCGCTTAGCATTTGTATCGTTTCCGTAGTAGTATTCCAGACGTATATCACAGTCATATTTTTCTTTGATCAGCTGGGCTATCTCAAATTGAAAATCTCTTTCATTGTGAAACAGCGGTCGTTTTTTTGCCAGATCCTTCAGCAATCCATTAACATCTAAATTTTTCAGAGCTTCTTTCATAATTGATATCCTCCTTGTGTATAAAATTTATATAAATAATTATAACATAAAAGAATTAATTTGTCAAGTATTTACAATAATTTCGCATTTTGGAAGTATTTCCCTCAGCTTTTCCTCCGTGTCCTCGGGCAGCCCCTTACATCTTATATATACCGTTCTGAGACAGGGCAGCTCTGCCAGCGGTGTATAGTCGGAAATTGCAATGCAGTTGCAGATCTCGATACGTCTTAGTTTTGGCAGACCTTTTACAAAATCAATATTTTTAAGCTCCTGCGATGGAGTTTCGCACCTGTCGTTCACGTTGTAATATAATTCAAGCGTTTCCAGTTCTTTAAAAGCCGTCAGCTTGTCTGCCTGCTGCTGTGTCAGATCGGATATAGCAAGATTTCTGAGTTTTTGGCAGTTAAGAACATGGTCAAAGTCAAATTTGCAGTCTATGAGCTTCAACTTTTTCAGCTCTTTAAGTTCTTCCAGTATCTCGCCCGTGCCGAGATCGGTATGAAGAAGTGTCATCGAAGTGATATGGGGGACTCTTTTCAGCACAGAAATATCATAGCTGCCACCCTGACCGTGAAAATAAAGCTCGCTGCTATTAGATGACTCAATAAGACGCACCGCCTCCTCCAGATCATTTGCCAGACGTATTTTAGTGGAAATATCTCTGCCGCTGATATGGATATTGTGCTTACTTCTTTCAAAGATATTTGTCAGTTCATTGTTGAACTGCTTGTCGTTCAGAACAGTCACCGAATCAATATAGGGCAGCATTGCAAGCTTCAGATTATTCGCTGTGGTATTCACCCTGATGACGGTATTGTATATGTCATTTTCTTCGCTCGCAGGGTACTTTCTGAACTCACAGCCCAGACTTTCGGCAAAATCGCAAAGCACTTCGTTATCGCATTTTACCGTAAAGTTTTTTAGCATACCTCCGCCAAGTGTGGGCGATGATTTTATATATTCCTCCAGAGCACCACGTTTTTCAAAGCCTTGTATCTCCTCAATGGGGCGGATATTTTCATTGGTGTCCGACATATTCGTGATTCGGTCAAGATAGAATTCAGATAGAGTTTCATCACCGTCAACCGCACATATAAGCACATATCTGTTATTCGAGATGACAAGCTCGTAAGGGCTTACCGGCACACTCTCGGGGTATTTTCTTACCATGTTGAAATCACTGTCAAGCACCTTGACATTAAGCAGCAGCTTCTTCCTTTTTCTTATGGCTTCGGTGACATATTCATAGGAACCGATGATGTCACGTCCGTTTTTTCTAGAATAATTATTCATGCGCCTTTTGATCTGCTTTTTCTCCCTGCGCAGGCTGTCGTTTGCAAAATACATCAGCTTGTCGATAAGTTCCTCTGCCGAATCCTCTGACAGCGCATTTGTGTATACAAGGCTGTCTATAAGCACACGAAGTTCCGTATCGGAAAACTCTTTTTCTGTCAGCACATAGTTGTTCTTTGGTTCGGCAACATATCCTATCTTTTTAAGCTGTCTGAGCTTGCTTGTCAGGGTATTGCGGACCATTTCAAGTCCGTAAAGCTCTTCGATCTCTCTGCACATAATCTCAAGAGTGATTGGCTTGTTTTCCGAAGTATGGTTGCGAAGATAATCCAGTACGATAAAAAGCGAACATTCCTTTTTGCTGAGTTCTGCGTGTCTGAGTTCTTTCATGACAATTCCTCCTCTTGAATTTACGGACTTATTATAGCATGACTTCTGCTCAAAATTTTGAGCGCAGGCATTTTTGTTTTCCTTGTTTGTATGATACCATATGGCAAGGCATGGTTCGTTAACAAATTGTAAATATCTCATATTAGGGCGTAATTTTGTACAGCATATCATCTTCTGTTTTTCCATTTAAGATACCTTTCTCTCATACACACAGCGCACGGTCTGTAGCCCGCTGCAATGGCTGTCTGTTCATCGGCAAAGAACACCCTGTTTTTTACATACTGTCCCTTTGCGATGTATCTCAATGCAGAGGGGCAGTCAAGCCTGCCGTAAATTTTTAGTTTATTATGTCCTCCAAGCGAACCGGGAACATCTGAAATATACATATTACCGCTGCTATCAAGAAGCTTGTATTTTTTATCAGTCATCTTTTTTCACCAAAAACGCCTTTCCGTTTTCATCAAAATCGATGAAGTAATCGCGCTTATCCTCAGCAAAGCAGATATGATCGTCTATCTCACAGTTTTCGCACTCAAACTCGGTGTCTTTTGTCCCAAAAGGACAGTGGTCAAGCTCTAATCTCGCTCTTATTCCGTAGCCATGTACCTCCCGGATGGTATACACCATATCATCACAGACCAATGCTCTCACCGCATAGCATCCGTCGCTGTAATGGACTATGCTTTCCGTCACAGTATCCCAGACAAAAACTATTCCTCCCTGTCCCTGAGATACACAGGCACAGCAGGCTACAAGATCACCGCATATATCAGCGGAAAGATACTCTATGTCCTCAATACCATTATCTTTTATGTCACGCCATATCGGGTGCAACATATCAAGAGTTATTTTTTGGATCTGCCCATTAACGCATATTTCAAATAATGCACCCTGTTCACCTATCTTAATTTCAAGCATATTATTTCCTCACTTTCTGCTGTAATTATTTGTTCTCCTGCATAATCCATAAGAAATGTAAGGTCATGTTCCGATGCTGTGATAATCCTGTTGTTTGCATTGGGAAAATGATCATCTGCATACTTTAAAACCGTAAGCAGGTCCAGCCTGCAATTTGTTTCACAGAAATATTCACTCGCATCGCTATCACCATGACCGGGAAGATCAAAGGATATTACCGCAAAGCCTGCCTCAAAATATCGCTCTGCATCTGTGCCGTCCACCGATACACACGTCCCGATGATATCACCCTTTGGAATGGATATCCTTATCGGTATATCATACACACCATGTATTCTATCGGTCATAATTTCCATATTATCATTACTGTTTTTAAGCACATAGAAGCTCCTCCTTTCGTGATGATATAAGGATATCACACGCTGTGCTAAATTTTTTGGGCAGACACTGTGATATGATAAAAAAGCAAAGGGGGAATGGATATGGCTGACGATAATATAACGCAGGAAATGTTCGGTGAATTTCTGAAACACTTCAATGAATACTCGGGATTTCTTTCAGCAAGTGAGCTTCACGAGGCGGCAGCAGAACTAAAGCGGTTCACCGAAAACTATGAGCAGATAGCAAAGTTCAACAAGTGTGAGATCGAGAAAAAGCAGGCGGAAGAACGTCATATTGCCGAGGTAACTTCTATGGAGCTTCCTCTTGATTATAATAACTGTTATTCTTCCGACGAACGTGCAGCAGGTGTATATGTGGGATCTATTTCCGACGGGCTGATACTGTCTTTGAATGACCTGAGCCGTGTGGATATAGAATACATTTCTCAGATAACAGGCAGCAGTCACAGAGAAGTGATCGAAACGCTGAAGGGTTCGATATATCAGGATCCTGAAACATGGGGAGAGTGTTTCTACAAAGGCTGGGTGACGGCGGACGAATATCTCAGCGGTAATATCTTGCGCAAATACAAGGCAGCCGAAAGCGCAAATGAAAAGTACAACGGATATTTCGAGGATAATATCAAAGCGCTTGAAAAGATCATTCCCGTACCACTGAAAACCGAAGATATCTATGTTACACTCGGTTCGCCCTGGCTGCCCGAAAGGATAGTAGAGGATTTTATAGGTCATCTATTGGGCATTGCGGGAGCAGTGGTGAAACATGACGAAATAACAGGCTGCTGGGAGGTCACAGCTAATATCTATTTCAGCGACAACGAAAGCTATTATGGCACCAAAAGACTCAGTGCTGTGTGTATCATTGAAAATATGCTGAACATGAAACCGATAAAGGTGTATAACAGCGTACAGTCACCGCAGGATAAAAACAAAAAGATCAAGGCGCTCAATGAAAGTGAAACTATCGCAGCTGCCGAATGTGAGAGAAAGATACGCGCTGAATTCGATAAATGGATATGGGATGATGCAAGGCGATGCAAACAGCTAAGAGATATATACAATGAAAAATTCGGCTGTATCAGACAGAGAAAATATGACGGTTCATTTTTGACTTTTCCCGGGATGTTGAGCGAAATAACTCTTTATCCCTATCAGAAAAATGCCGTCGCTAAGATACTGTTCATGCCGAATACTCTGCTTGCTCACGAGGTGGGTTCGGGCAAAACATATATAATGATCGCGGCAGGAATGAAGCTGAGACAGACGGGGATATCCCAAAAAAATCTGTATGTTGTGCCAAACGGTCTGGTAGCACAGTGGGAAAGCATTTTTCTTAAAATGTACCCGAACGCAAAGCTGCTTTGCGTGACACCGAAATTCTTTACAAAAACAAAACGTGAGACTGTCAAACAGCTTATCATTGATGAAGACTTTGATGGCATCATCATGGCATACAGCTGCTTTGATATGATAGACCCCTCGGACGACTTCATTGAAAACGAGCTTAACAGACATATCGCTGCCGTAGCCGATATACCGTATCATAAAAGAACAAAGTCTACCGAAAAATATGAGAAGAAGCTCAAAAAGCAGCTTAAAAAGCATCAGGAACAAAAGTCTGCAAAAGACAATAAAGTGCTGTATTTTGACGAGCTTGGCATAAACACGCTGTTTGTTGACGAAGCGCACAACTACAAAAATATACCCATCGAAACCAAAGGCGGGTATCTGGGTATAAACGAAAACGGTTCACTCAAATGTGTGAATATGCTATACAAGGTGCATATCGTCCAGCAACAGAACGGCGGACGTGGTGTGATAATGGCAACGGCAACGCCCATAACGAACTCGCTGTCTGACTGTTTTGCCATGCAGACCTATCTCCAGCATGGTGAACTTAAAATGCTTGGTATAGACAAGTTTGACAGCTGGCTTGGTATGTTTGCCGAGCCGAAAAACGACTTTGAGATAGATGTTGACACCTCGGGATACCGCATGGTCACAAGGCTCAGCCAATTCCACAATCTGACGGAGCTGACAGCGCTTTTCTCGGGTGCTGCCTGCTTTCACAAAAACGATATTTCAAAGGATATTCCAAAACTAAATGGACGAACAGATTGCCTTGTTGCAAAAACGCCTGAACTTACTGCGTATCTTTCAATGATATCCGAGCGTGCCGATTGTATCCGTGAGGGAATTGTCAACCGAAAAGAGGATAATATGCTGCTTCTGACCACCGACGGACGCAAGGCTGCTCTGGATATGCGGCTTGCAGACAGCAAGGTGAAACCGTCATGTGATATGAAAGTATACCGCTGCGCAGAGAATGTTTTTGACATCTATGCTTCCGATACGAGCGGCAAATGTACGCAGCTTGTTTTCTGTGATATTTCAACGCCTAAGCAGGGTTTCAACATATACGACGAACTAAAAAATATTCTTATCCGAATGGGCATACCCTCCGATCAGGTAGCATTCATTCATGATGCCAATAATGACAAAAAGCGGAAAGCACTATTCAGTGATATGAATACGGGTAAGGTCAGAGTGCTAATTGGTTCGACTGCAAAACTCGGGACAGGTGTAAATGTGCAGACATATCTGAAAGCTGTTCATCATCTTGACGTTCCGTGGAGGCCTGCCGACATGATACAGCGTGAGGGGCGGATATTGCGGCAGGGCAACACGAACAGCGAGGTAAAGATATTTCGCTACATAACCGAGGGCAGCTTTGACGCATATTCGTGGCAGATTCTGGAGATCAAACAGCGTTTCATCACGCAGCTCATATCGGGAGAACTCTCCGAACGCAGCGGAAGTGAAGTGGACAGCGCAGTGCTTGATTATGCCGAGGTCAAAGCACTGGCAGTTGGTGATCCGATGATAAAGAAACGAGTTGAGTTTGAAAACGAGCTTTCAAAATACCGCATTTTACAGCGACAGATTACCGAGCATTACGACAGCCTTTCGGCTCGGCTGGCTGTTATTCCGAACGAAATGGACAGGCTTAATGACATTATCGAAAAAGCCGAAAGCGACTTTGCATTTTTACAAGAAAACAACTGTATACCAAAGCTCGAAGAACGTCGGAAAATCCGTGATATGATACATGACGGGATAATGAAAAATGCCCGTTCCGACACGCCTCTTTTCATCTGCGAATACAGAGGTTTCAGGTTGTCTGTTCCTGCGAATATGATAGCCGAAAAACCAATTATTATTATAGAAAGGTCAGGGGCATATCGCCTTGCGCTGGGCGAAAGTCCGCAAGGCTATCTTATCAGGACAGATAATTTTCTTAATTCACTGGACGAATATGCCGAGAAACGCAGAAAGCGGATAGCTGATCTTGAAGATGAAGAAAAGTCCGCACGTTCACAGCTTGAAAACAAGGAGAGCTATTCAGATGAAATAAGGAGACTATCAAGAAAATTAAAACTAATTGATAAAAAACTGGGAGTGAAATAAAATGACCGAGATCAAAACATCATCAATGACTGTACAAAGTGTTGACGGAATGGTCAAACAGCTTGCAGCTGCCTATTCATCTGTTATAAATGCAGGGCTTCCTGTCAGACTGATACCTTCGGTAATGCTCTGGGGTGCGCCCGGTGTAGGCAAGTCTCAGGGTGTACGTCAGCTTGCAGAACGCATTGAAGTCACCACAGGAAAAAGTGTCATAATAACAGATGTCCGTCTGCTGCTGTTTAATCCTATTGATCTTAGAGGCATACCAACAGTAAATGCCGAGCGCACCCTTGCGATCTGGCTGCGCCCGAAAATATTTCAGATGGACGAAAGTGAAGATGTGATAAATATACTGTTTCTTGACGAGATCTCAGCAGCTCCACAATCGGTGCAGGCTGCTGCCTATCAGATAACCCTTGACCGTACCGTGGGCGAACATAAGCTGCCCGAAAACTGTATCGTGATCGCAGCTGGCAACAGAGTTACGGACAAGTCGGTGACTTACAAAATGCCCAGAGCACTGGCGAACCGTCTTTGTCATTTTGAGATAGAGCACAGCTTTGAAAGCTGGAAGCACTGGGCAATAGCTTCGGGTATAAATTCAAAAGTGCTGGGCTTTCTTACTTTCAGCCAAAGCAGCCTTATGTCCGATAATACAGATGACGGGCTGGCATTCACCACGCCCCGTACATGGGAAATGGTCAGCACTCTGCTGAATGTGGTCAGCGATGATATCGAAAGTATTTTTCCGATGATAGCAGGGTGTATCGGTATCGGCAAGGCACTTGAATTCCGCAGCTGGTGCAGGGTGTTTGACGAGCTGCCAGATATCGACGGGATATTCTCGGGTAAAATGCCCGATGTTCCCAAAAACACCGATGCATTATATGCGCTTACCGCCGAAATGACAGCAAGGGCGTGCAGATGTAAGGAAGATATGGAGCGTATCGCAAATTCTGTGCGCTATGCAAAAAAGCTTCCGCCCGAATTTGCGGCGATGCTGCTTCGTGATTATATGGCTTTTGAAGATGGGTTTCGCCTGAAGCTTATGTGCATACCCGAATTTACCGAATGGCTGCAAAAAAACGGGAGGTTTTTCACCGATGCAAAGTAACAGGATAAGTATTTTTGTCGGACGGATAATGCGTTCAAGAATGAGAATTCTGGTGGAACACGGCTTTTACGGTATGCTGCTGATGCACCTCAGGATAATGCTTTCGTCGGAAGTGAAAAACTTCGGTACAGACGGAGTTTTTCTGTATTTCGAGCCAGATTTCCTTGACAGCATTTCAGACCGTGAACTTGACCTTGTCATGCTTCATGCGGTAACACATCTGGCGTTATCTCACCCGAAAAGAATCTCTTGTCTGTCCGACAAAAAATGTGCAGAGCTTGCTGCGGACATCATCGTTAATTCATATATTTTCGAGGAATATGGTAATGACGAGAGTATGCTCCACCTTGGCGGAAAGATACTGCCGCACAAAGCTCCCGACGGCAGCGAGGGGAATGAACATTCGCTGGAGGAACTTTATCATCTGCTTTCACCGAATAATTCTTCTGCTTCTTCGGGCTTAGCATCTGATGAAAAAAGCGGCAGGGGAAAATCAGATGATGGTTCAAAGTCGGGAAAGCAATCTGGGAACAAAACTCCCGCTTCGTCGGGCTCGGAATCAGATAAAAAAGTCGGCAACGAAAAATCAAATGATGATTCAAAGGCGGGAAAGCAATCGGGAAACAAAGTTCCCGCTTCATCTGGCTCAGAATTTGATAAAAAATGCGGTAGCGAAAAATCAAATGATGATTCAAAGTCGGGAGAACAGTCGGGAGACAGAGCTTCCAATCTATCCGAGTTTGATGACCACAGCTGTTGGCAAAAAATTTCCGATAATACATATCTTGACGAACAGTGGAGGAAGAATATCAGTGACGCTGTAAAGGCAATAGAAATACAGAATTCTACCTTTAACTACGACGGGGTTTCGATGCTTGCCGCACGTCTTCTGAAAGATATCCGTGAACCGCAAATTGATTGGAGGCAGGTGCTGAACGAGTTCATCAAGCAGGAGATCAACGATTATTCCTTTGAGCCGCCCGACCGTCGATTTCAGGACAGCGACTTTTTTCTTCCCGACTTCAATGTGCCCGATGACAAGATCAATAATATCCTTTTTATGATCGACGCTTCGGGTTCAATGAGCGATGATGATATCACCGATGTTTTTTCGGAAGTCAGAGGCGCAGTTGAACAGTTCAGCGGAAGGCTTCAGGGCTGGCTTGGTTTTTTCGATGCCGAGGTCACCGAGCCTGTTCGCTTTGAAGATGTTGAGAAGCTCGATATCATACGTCCACAGGGCGGCGGCGGGACACGATTTGACATTATTTTTCAATATGTAATCGACAATATGAAAGACGAACCGCCCGTAAGCATCACCATACTTACCGATGGTATTGCCGAGTATCCCCCCGAGGATATGTGTAATGATATACCCGTGCTTTGGGTAATCAATAATGATAAAGTAGAGCCGCCGTGGGGAAAGGTGGTCAGGCTGAACGGATGAATATTTGCCGAAAAAATCGGTTCTTCTCATCATATCCATATCACACCTCATGTTCAAAAAACTGCGCATGCCCTATGTTAATATAGATACAGTAAGAAAAAAATACGCTCGAAATCGGAGGTACACATTATGAAACTAAAGATATTTTCCAGAAAAGACCTTATCCATGCTGTAAAGTGCCATGACATTGACAGCAAAACAGCTGTCATCAGCTTTTATGACAAGGAAACTGAGCCTGTCAGCCTTGACGGGACGGGTGGGAGAGTGTTCAGCGTACAGCTTGATGATCTTGATAAAAGTGAGCTGAAAGATGCGTACTATCATTTTTTTGACGAAGCATCTGAGGCAGCCGAATTTGTTATAAGGGCTGTAAACGACGGATGTACGCTCATCTTTCAGTGTGAGTGCGGTATGAGCCGCAGTGCGGGTTGTGCGGCTGCCGTAACAGAGTTTTTTGAGGGCAGCAGTACAGCAATTTTTGCAGATCCGAAATACTGCCCTAACCTTGCTGTATTCCACAAAATGTACTATGCGCTGTGCTGTGCAAGGCTGAAACTTACAGACATAGATACCGATAAATACAGGAATGTTGATGTTGCTGCGGACAGGCAAGCTGCAATAAAAAGATTGCTTGCTATTATTCGTCGTGAGGTAGAACTTTCAAAAAATGAGGATCATCGCAGTGAATTGTTCGGAGCATATTTCATCACAAATGACGGCATATCATATTCCTTTGAGGGTGGAATGGGCAGCTTTTTCACCGCGGGAAATATTGAAGAACTGCTTGAAAAATATGCAGAGGAAGACTTTCTTTTTGTATGCTACAGAATGTGGGACGATATCACGGAAGAAGATTCCGAATCGGGCAGAACATATTTCACGATGGGTAAGGTCGGTGCGCTTGAATATTTTGAGCTCATTGATAAAAAGTATAATGTTCGGGAAGAGATCGTTTATGACTGATTTCTTGAAAGGAGAAAATATGGATATTTACAGCTATTTCAATTCAAAATCTGTCGGTGAATACTGCCGCAGTATTGGACACAAATTCAATGCCTATGAAACAGGATTCATCATCAACGCGTGCAATCGTATCAGCATTGAGGAAAAACTCGATCTTTACAGAGAAATAATGGAGACCATGTCCGATGTCAGGAACGAAAGGCTGAAAAAATACACAGGCTCCGACAGCTTTTTCCATGCGCTCAAAAATGCCTTTATCCCCAGCGAGCAGACAGCATACGAGCAGCTGATACACGCTGACAGGAACGGAATGTTCTGTCAGTACGGCTGTTATCACTATAATAATAGATTCACCGATGATACCATCTACACCTCATACGGACGTGCGTATGAGGTTTTAAAGGAGAATATATCCGACAGTGAGCCCGACGAATACCGAGGACTTTTTATCACCGCAAAAATTCCAGATACAGACAAGTATATAACAGGGCATCTCAACGATAATCTTGAAGTTAATACCCTTTGGTACAACTGTCATGAGGAGATACCGCTTTTTGATATTCTCTGGGTGTATATCCCCACACCATTCAAAAAGGGCGATATTCTTATCCCCTGTGCGACTTTCTACCCTCCCGAGCCTATGGTGCTGAATGATATATGTTACTGGGGAAAGGACGAAGAATGGCTTGAAAAACGAAAAGTATATGCTGATTTCTCGGACATGACTGCATATGGATATTGGCTAGGTAATGATGGTCAGGTCTATGAAGAGTGTGTACATGATTATCACAATCTTGAATACTTCACAGGAGAGTTCTTCAGACTGGATCTATACAATCCAAAATACAAGGATCATCGTTTGCTGAAAACACTGAGCGCAGCCTTAAAAGGCGAGATAGACATTGAAGTGCTGGTGACGGCGAATAACCTTTTAAAAGCGGAGAATGACCTGCGAAAAAACTTTCCCGCTTGGAACGCCAAATACTATGAAAAGGCAGGCATACCCGAAATGACGGAGCTGGAAAAAATGCTGAAAAAGCAACACTTCTGACGGTACATACTGACAACAGGAAAACGAAACGGAGGATAATATGCAGTGCTATAAGATAAAGCTCACCCTTGATACACCACTTCTTTTTGAAGAGGGCAAGCGCAGACGCAGAGATATTGACGATGAAGCGATCAACCTTATACAGAACAGCCTGAATGATCTTAACATAAAATATTTTGGAAAGATCTGCGCTTTCGTTTATCAGAATACTAATAAGGTACTGGATTTCTGCATGATCATAAATGACAAAAGCAGCGTTGATGACTTCATGAATGAGCTGACTGAAGTTTGCGGTATCTCGGGTAAATACAATTTTGAAGAAATAACTGTCACGGCTTTTGAAAGATGTAAGCATATTTCAAATTATAGCGATTTCACTTTTGAACGTGATCTTCTTTCTCCTTATGGTCTTGAGCTGTTGACGGAAAGTTACAGAGATCCGCCTAAAGATAATTTATCCGGAATATATTCTTTGAGTGATATCAAAAAGCACGCTGTTTATGGGCTATATGCTGACAGTTTTCTCCCCGAGCTTGAGAGGATAACCATGCCTTCAAATCCGAAGAACGTATATGGTCATCCCGTTCATTATATAGTGAAAAGCAGCTGTACCGATGATATATGCGACAGGCTGATATCTCAGCTATACAAGCACGGCAGACTGCGTTCAAAGCGTTATCTGTCATTCGGTAAAAGGGAGCTTCATCGTCATAACAGCTTTGACGAGTATTTCAAAACTGCCGTTGGCTGTACCATAGTTATTTCGCTGCATGGGCTGACGTATACTCCTGACGATCACAAAAAAGCTGATATCCTGAGCGACAGTCTGTTTGATTCCGTAAAGAAATACAAGCGTGATACACTGGTGATATTTGCAGCAGATAACAGTAATGGTAATGACACCATTGAAAAGATACTTGCCAACAGACTTCCCGAAATGACGTTTATCGGGATAGATGAGCGTTTTGCGATGAACGATGAGGCAAAAAAGATCCTGCGTGCATATTGCAGGGAGGATAAAATCAGGGCTGACAAAGGACTGCTTTCGGCTGTAGCAACCGATACAAAATATTCTTCCAAAGATCTGAAACAGATGTATGATACATGGTTCACCAATGCACTGAAAACCAAGGTATATCCGCAGTATTCGCAGTTCAAAAAGAACAGTCTGCTGAACAAGGATACAACACCCGAGGGCAGTGCTTACAGCAAGCTGAAAGAAATGATCGGGCTTGAAAACGTAAAGACTGTTATCGATCAGGCGGTCACATATTCAAAAATGCAGAAGCTTCTTGCAGACAGAGGTATGCCAAACGCCAAACGCTCAATGCACATGGTGTTCACGGGCGCACCAGGCACAGCAAAAACCACTGTTGCAAGGCTTTTTGCAAGAATACTGAAAGACAATGGCGTGCTTTCCGTTGGTGATCTGTTAGAGTGCGGCAGGAGTGACCTTGTGGGAAAATACGTCGGCTGGACAGCGGTTCAGGTCAAGGAAATGTTCAAAAAGGCAAAGGGTTCTGTGCTGTTCATTGACGAAGCCTATTCGCTGGTAGACGACAAAAGCGGAATGTATGGCGACGAGGCGATAAACACTATCGTACAGGAAATGGAAAACAATCGTGAGGATATGATAGTGATATTTGCAGGCTACCCCGATGAGATGAGAACTTTCATCGAGCGCAATCCGGGGCTGAGATCAAGGATATCTTTCTATGTTGATTTTGAAAACTACTCCGTCACCGAGCTTTATGAAATAACAAAACTTATTGCAAAGAACAATGGCTATAAACTGTCGGCTGATGTGGAAGAAACGCTCATACCCATTTTTAAAAGAGCAATAAACAGTGATGATTTCGGCAATGGCAGATTTGCCAGAAAGCTTGTCGAACACGCACAGCTGGCTCAGGCTGTAAGATTGTCAAAATATAAGAGTATAGAAAGTCTGACCGGTGATGATATCATCACTCTTTGCGCGGAGGATTTCTCGGATACAGGGCTGAATATGAGCTGTGAGATCAATGATATTTCACGACGGATGGGGTTTGGAGCTTGATATGCTGCCATATATTTTCGTGTAGTATATATCCGCTTTTCTACCCATCGTATATGATACAATATGGGTATATTAAAGATCAAGGAGGAAAAGCATATGCCAGAAAAAGAACTTTTTCTGGCAACGGACAGGGAGGTGTTATTCTGTGAGACTAGGGATACAGTTTTAAGCTATGTGATGGATGAAGAGCTTTTTGATTTGGTCATGGATGAGATAGCTTCGGTCGATACCATGAACTTTGGTGAAAAGCTTGTTGTCGGCACAACACGTTACGGTGACGGCAGGACTAAGCCGGAACTAAAGCTTAAAGAAAGCTGGGGTTCTGAAAACAGTCTGGTTTCATCTGTTTGGATGTCTTTATATTGTGACACTGAGGAACTATGATGAAATTGAGATTTGAGAAGGCTCATATAATGCACACTATAAGTCTTGCATATGGTTAATCGTAATCGCATTGATTTCGATTGGTTTCTGTATTCAGCATAGAAGTGGAAGAGCTAAATGAAACTAAACAATATTTTTTTACATCAAAAACAATTGACTTTATTGCTAATATTGTGGTATAATATGTTGAGAGTTTAAATTAATTTTTATTAAAACTATACAAAAAGGTTATACGCGTTAATATTTTGCTAAGTATACAAGCAGGAGGGCTACCAGTATGATTTCGATTCAGATTTCAAGCGATCCCTACAAGCGTAAGATCACCTACGACAGAGTAGACGGCGAACAGCTAATAGCAATAGATAGCAGTAATCCCGATACTCCGGAGAACTGATCCTCGTAGATGGAGAAAACACGGTTATCGTATTTCCCGACGGCTTTGAAGATAATTTCGATGCGTATTGCAAAGAGTACTATACTCTTTATGATACTGTATAAAAAGGCAGCGGACTTACAGGAGGGATACAATAGATATGAATGTTACCATATATTTCCGTGCAGAAGCAGAAACACTTATCGCAAATGGAGATTTTTCCAAAAACACGATGGTCATCAGCTTTTATGATCCTGCCATAAAGCATATCGACAAGAGCTACACCCATGTTGATTAGAGCGAAGTGTGTGATAAAGTCTATTACAGTGAGCTTGACGATCTTGATGTGCTGGGCGACATGGGGTATGACTACGATACTTATTTCTCCGAAGCCAAAGATATGGATAGGTTTATTGTTGATGCATACAAAAGCAGCAGAGATATCATCTGCCAGTGTGAATACGGTCAAAGCAGAAGTGCGGGCAGTGCTGCTGCAATACGCGAGCACTTTTCGCATGACGGCATATGGGTGTTTGCAGATTTTAAGCGGTATCCTAATCAGTTGGTATTCAGGAAGCTGTATGATGCGCTGGAAAATATTGATCTGAGGTGAAAATTATGGCAAAAAGACCTGTTTTTTATGCGGATGGAAATGCAGTAAAATGTGTAGATATCGAATTTCAGTGGTTTTCGGGTTTTGCGGTAAGTCAGAAGCGAAAGAGTATAGCCGCACTTCATGAGGCTATAAAAGTTGAATATCCGGGTGCCGAACCTCTGGAAATAAGCACCAAAGGAGAAATACCGCTCGGCAATAAGCTGAGTGCGTTCAACCTGAAACTGGATGGATATTATCTTGAAAATGTATTCCAGTCATCTAAGGTTTTTGACGATGACAACAGTCCCCACCGTGAGTGGCTTGAACTTCACCCGAAAGAGGCAAAGAGAGAAGCAGGAAAACTTCACGAGAGCCATAAACTGCTGGGTTTCAGGTATGACGGTACAGATTATCCATTAGAGCCAAAGACCGTATTCTACGACCATATCTATTACAAAGCCGTCAGGCAGAGCCTTACTTTGGAAGAATTATCTCAGCTGAAAAACTACACCCATTTTACGGATATAGAGTTTTCTCCCAAAAGAAGTATAAATACGCAGGCACGCTCGGCAGTGCTTATCAAGCTGATATTTGATAAATTCGGTGAACTGCCGGATATGACAGCGGAGGAGTTTATCAGTATCCATAAAAGATTTCTGCACGATTAAAGATGTCAAGCTATACGAGGTGAAAAAATGATATATCTGACGGGGGATACTCACTGTGGTTTAGATATGGGAAAGCTCAGCACGGAGCAGCTAAAAAAGCAGGGCATAGAACTGACTGAGAATGATCATCTTATCATAACTGGAGATTTCGGATTTCCGTTTTTGCCGAGTGATATATCCGAATATGAAGCTTCAAATGGCAGGGAGGGTGAATACAGTTACCGTATAAAGTATCTGAAAGAAAGACCGTACTCGATACTTTTTATCGAAGGCAACCATGATAATCACGACTGGTGGAGCAGACAGGAAGTTACCGATATGTTCGGCGGGAAGGTACAGATACATCCTCACGCTACGAATGTCATACATCTTATGCGTGGTGAAATGTATAAGATAGAAGATAGATCGTTCTTCACTTTCGGTGGTGCAATGAGCGTGGACAAGCCTTTTCGGACAGAGGGGGTCAGCCGGTGGAGCGGTGAAGAAGCAAGCAGCGAAGATATGCAGCACGCACGGGATGTTCTTGAAAAGAACGCTTATAAGGCGGACTACATCATAACCCATACTCTGCTGCAGAGCATCATCGCAGAAACACCGTTATTTTCACATAAGATGTGCAGATGCAAAACAGCAAGATTTCTTGATGAGATTCTTGAAAGAGTGACATATGATAAATGGTTCTGCGGACATTTCCATGTGGATATGACTATCCAGTAACACCGAATCAATGTATTGTATAATAGTATCGTTAGTATGAATGACTGATATAAAGGGGGTATATCCGTGTCGAAGATAACAGACCTCAGCAAATCAAAATACTGTAAGGGCATACAGTGTCCGAAGATCTTATGGCTTGATGCATATAAGCCCGAGGTGGGTGAGAACATTCTGTCGGAGAATGTTATAGCTAACGGCAATCTCGTGGGTGATCTGGCACGAAGCTATTTCAGAGATTATTATCTTGTGGATTTTTCTTACATAAAAACCGAGATGACTAAGAAAACACAGGAATTCATAAACGCAGGCGCTGAGAACATCGCAGAGGCAGCTTTTCTGTATGACGGACTTTACTGTGCAGTGGATATCCTCCATAAAAACGGTGACGGGTGGGATATAGTTGAGGTCAAAAGCTCGACCCACCTGACCGAAATTTACGTCGAGGATATGGCATTTCAGTATTATCTGCTGACGAAATGCGGGCTTAACATCAAGCGTGTTTTCAATATGCATCTAAACGGTGCCTATGTGCGCCATGGTGAACTTGATCTCAGTAAGCTTTTTGTTATGGAAGACTGTACCGATGTGGTGATCGCAAAGTGTGACAGTGTTGATCATAATATTGCCGATATACGCAGCTATGTATCCGTTACGGAAGAACCCGAGCGTGATATTGATCTCTACTGTGAAAAGCCGTATGAATGTGCCTATCGCAAGTACTGCGGTAAACATCTGCCGGAAAACTCGATATTTGATCTTGCGGGGATGTTTGCAAAAACCAAGTATAAGCATTATCATAACGGTATAATCACATACGAGGATATACTGGATAATGCCAAAGCTATAAAGCTGAATTCGAAGCACAGGCGGCAGGTGGAGAGTATTTTGTATGACAGACCGGATGAGATAAATACAGATAACATACAAGCTTTTCTCAATACCATAAGATATCCCGTATATCACCTGGACTTCGAGACATTCCAGCACGCTGTGCCCGAGTTTGACGAAGAGCGACCATACCAGCAGATACCATTCCAGTATTCGCTTCATATCGAACAGGTGGACGGCAGCCTTGAACATCGTGAGTTCCTTGGTAAAGAAGGCACAGATCCCAGGCGTGCTCTTGCGGAACAGCTGGTCTCGGATATCCCCATGGGAGTATGCTCACTGGCATATAATATGAGCTTTGAAAAGGGAGTTATCGAAAGACTTGCAAAACAGTTCCCCGATCTGTCTGAGCATCTTATGGATATCCATGACAATATGCATGATCTGATGATACCATTTAAGGATCAGGATTATTACAGCTCAGCCATGAATGGTTCGTATTCCATAAAGTATGTTCTGCCTGCACTATATCCCTATGATCCCGAGCTCGATTATCATAATCTCGACGGTGTCCACAATGGTTCAGAGGCTTCATATGCATTTGCGGATATGCCAAACCACACTCCAGAAGAGATAGAAGAGATACGCCAAAATCTGCTGAGATATTGCGGACTTGATACCTATGCAATGGTCAAGGTGCTGCGTAAACTCAGAGAAGCAGCAAACGAGTGATACGTAAGTTATAATGAATGCATCCGATATGGTTTGGATATGTCAGAAAAAAATCAGCCGACTCATTTGAGTTGGCTTTGATATTATATCGATTATATTCCGTGTGCAAAATTCTGCGCCGACGTTGTGTTATCATAATAAAAGAAGGAGATTATAAGATGAAGCGTTCGGTCTGCTTTACAGGACACAGGGAGATCTCGAAAAAAGGTAACACTTTTCAAAAGGCTTTTCGCTTGCCTTGAAAAGCTCATTACGATTGAAATTGTCACCGAATTTTACGCAGACGGTGCGGTAAGGATTGATACTATTGCTGCAATATGTGTGCTTTCGCTGCGTGAAAAGTACAAAGATATCTGCCTAGTGTCAAGTATTAACAAAGAAAGATAGTATGATTATAAATGTAAAAAATGGAGACAACCCATGATTTATGATTTTTTATCCTTTATCGACTCAAAGACGATAAGGGAATACATTAGAAAGACAGGCTATAAATTCACCCCTGCCGAGCAGGCGGTGATTATGGCAAACAGCTATAATAAGACAGTCGGTGAAAAGCTCGCCGCACTTGAATATCTCTATGCGAAATACACCGACAAAGATTTTGGTGAAGACAAGGTCGGTACGTTTTACGGTGAGTCGGAAATGACATTCCGTCAGAAGCTAAGGATCTATATCGACAGTGTAAAGGAATCGCTTGTGCTTAGAGAATCGGCGCAGGGGTATATCTTCATTGTCGCAGTGTGCGAAGAGGGCTATAGTTATTCCGATTGTGAGAAGATATATTTTTCATCATATCAGCAGGCATATGAATACCTGAAAGCAAAGAAAGAGTACTACGTCGATGAAATATCCGGCTGCATATGCGAGTATAGGATAACAGCTAAGCCAGAGGGCGAGAGATACTGTTACGATCACACATATGATAACGAGTTTCGTCTTGTAAGTGCCGATGCAGTTTTGCCGATAAATGATGAGCTGCCTGAGCTTGATATCTCGAAATACTATGTCTGGCTGCCTTTGCCGTTCAAAAAAGGCGACCTTGTCAGGATACGTTATGCAAATTCTTGGTGCTTTAAGAAGGAATACGCAGTCTTTTCGTGGGAGGAAGATGAAAAAGACGAGCGCTTTATAAGAAAGCGTGAACGCCACCGTAAACAAGGCGACTATACCGATATGTTCTACCCGCTTGACCATTTCATAGAAGAAAATGATTCATCTATCGGAGGAACGTTTAGTTACGACCATTATTATCCGCTTGACCTTGACTACCCCGAAATAAGCGAGCTTGACAATGTAAACTGCGGCACAAAATACCTCGCAATGGCGCTTGATGATAACAGCGGTTACAGTCTGAAAGAACTACTAAGTGACTATTCGTGGGGATATTTCAGATGCAGAGATCTTGACAAAGCAGATGAATATCTGCGCATAAGAGCAGGAGAACAAAATGGATTATGATTTTCTTTCATTTGTAGATTCAAAGGCGATAAGACGTCATATCAGATCGATCGGATATGAGTTTACCCCGGCAGAGCAGGCGGTAATTATAACAAGAAACAGGGACAAAACGCCCGAAGAAAAGATAGTCGCTCTTGAATATCTTTTTAAGACCTATGCAGATGATGAGTTCGGCGAAGAAATGGCAGGCGCTCCCTGGCAATGTACGGAAAATTCATTCCGGCAGAAGCTAAGAACTTATATCGACTGTATGAAGAAATCGCTCTCGCTCAGAGATGTATCGCAGGGCTATGTTTTTATAAAAACGATAAATGACGAAGACGATGATTTAGGCTGCCCGAACAAATACTTCCCGACATACAGAGATGCTTTTGAGGAGATAAAAAAGAATAAGAAATTCTATGAACCTGATCAGTTCTGCGAGTTTATAATATCGGCAGTTCCGTTAGTACCAAACGGGTGTATTCTGGGCTATGACCATATATATGACAAGAACCTCCGCCTTATCAGCGCCGACCCTGTGATAGAAGATAATAAACTGCGCGACGAGCTAAATATTTCGGGATATTTTGTGTGGATACCGCTGCCATTTAAAAAAGGTGATCTTGTAAAGGTGACCTACCGTGACGGGCAGAAGGTGCAAACAGAATACGGCGTGTTCACTGAGCCCGATGACGAAAGGCTCAAATTGTTTAATGATAACCTTGAGCAGTATCGCCATAAAGGAAGCCGGTACAGTATGCTCTATCCGATCGAGAGCTTTTCTGAGGAAGATGCAGAGCTAACAGGAGGTTATCTTAACAGCGGTGATTATCAGTCGCTTGACCTTGACTATCCTGAAATAGGTGAGCTTGACAATGTGACTTACGGCACGAAATATCTTGCCATGGCGCTTGATGATGACAGCGATTACAGTATGAAGGATCTGCTCTATGACTATTCGTGGGGAAATATTAAAAACAGGGATTGCTATGTAGATGCGGACAAGTATCTGCGTTTGAAAATTACAGAGCTTAATGAATTGTATCGTACTGTCCTCAATATGCATGAAGATGTAAGTGATTAACCGGGTATAACATATTCTGACACTAAACCGCTGGTTTAATTGACTTCTCCCGAAAACTATGGTATCATAAATATATAATGATCTGAAAACCATGGCGGCTTCAAAAGCTGGAAACAGCTTGTCAAAAAAGCACGTTACTATGGCAGGATAAGTATTGATATGGATGATACGGAAATACAGTGGTGCAGAAAAAAAACACATGATCTGACAAGTTCTGCACAAATTCGTATTATGAATGGGTTTGCTTTCCTTTTTATGGGGAACAATGGTCACGCAAGAACGTTGGTCACAGTAATAAAGGTTGCATGACAACCAGAGTGATTATTCCGCACTTTGGAAAACATCGATACGCAGCGAGAAAGCCTGCAAAGGATCTGGAGCTTTCCGAGCTGATAAGAGAATGCCAGGTTGAGACAAAGCAGACATATGGCTATCGCCGTGTTGCGATATGGCTGGAACGCAAAGGCGTCCATCACAACCCTAAGACCATACTACGTATAATGAATAAGTACAGCCTTCTCTCCGTTGTCAGACGAAGAAGATACTGCAATTACAGCCAGGCTCTGCACAGATATGACAATCTGCTCAACCGTGACTTTCATTCAGACAGAACTAATCAGAAGTGGGTGACACAAGACTTCTCAGGGATTTCTGTATCTCTCGGTGATCAGAGACCTTTATGACCGCAGCATAGTTGCATACAAGACTTCTACTGTTCAGAACATAAACCTTGTTCTGAATACCATAAAAGCGGCAAAGGCAAAAGAAAAGGTCACTGCAGAGCTGCAACTCCACAGTGACCAAGGGTTTCAATACACTTCACAACCGTATTTTAACCTAACTAAAGCATATCACATTACGCCGTCGATGTCAAGACGTGGGAACCCATATGACAATGCTTTAGCAGAAAACTTCTTTTCTATACTCAAAACCGAATGCATTTACAGAACTAAGATAAAGACTTTTGCAGAAGAAAAGCAGCTCATTGATGATTACATCTACTTTTACAATAACCAACGCATTCAACTCAAAACAAAACTGACTCCGCTTGAATTGCGAAGCCAGTTTGTTGCTTGATTCAATTATCATAGGGGCTTTTTTGTGCTGTACGCACAATGTGGGGCGGTTCACTTCGTTTGTGGAGTTTTTTATTTATATAATTTAATGCGGAGCATTTTTACATGTGATAATATATTTATATATTTATCTTAGAAATCAGAACGTGTTAATTGATTTAACTCAAATTGTATTTCTTAAAAATATCATAGTTTAATCATTGTATTGTAAATTATCTAATCAATTATTGCGGAGTACTAATCATAAATTGCGATGTAGAGAATTTGTTATTTACTTTTACTTAAATATATTGTATATTTACTATAAGGGATTGTTGAATCATGTAATTTATTATGAAATATGCCAAACATTGGAAGAGCAAATTTTAAACGTCTCTTTATCCCGGATAACTGTTCGGAAGGTTTGTTCTGTTTATTATTTTTATATAATTATTCGGGACTACAATTATAAAAGGAGTGATTATAGTGAAACTTTCAAAAATGAAGAGGGTACTCAGTGCAACTGTCGCACTTATGATGATCGGTGCTTCGTTACCGTTCAGCGCTAGTGCTGCCGGCAATGCTACACTTTATGGTGATGCTAACACCGACGGTGTTGTTGATATACATGATGCTATTCTAATTGCTCAGTATGTCAAGAATCCCAGTAAGACTTATATTTCCAAGCAGGGACTTGCTAATGCTGATGCATTCAACGTAGGCAGCGGTATTACTATAGATGATGTTAATTCTATACAGAAGTACCTTGCAGGTCTTATTTCACAACTTCCTGAGGAACCTTCCATTAATGTCCCTTCCCAGAATGCGCTTCTGAATTATGATTTCAATTCGGGTGTAGACTCATGGGCAGGCAGAGGTCCCGCATCTGTTACAGCTACCGATTATGCATATTACGGCACATCAGGCAAATCGCTATACGTTTCGGGCAGAACTGCTGAGTGGAACGGTGCGGCTGTTAGTCTCGGTTCTGATTTCAAGGCAGGTCAGACATACAGCATAAGCTGTGCGGCTCTTCAGACTTCCGGCAGATCCGCTGAGATACAGATTTCTCTGCAGCAGGGCGGCAGCAACGGAACCACTGCTGTATATTCTCACATAGCTTCTGCTACCTGCGAGAGCGGTGAGTGGACAAAGCTTGAGAATACTACATTTACTATCCCTGATAATGCAGGTGATATGACCCTTTATGTTGAAACAGTTCAGTCCACCGGCGACACTATGGACTTCTACATTGACGATATAGTTATTGCACCACAGGGAACTAAATCGTCTGTTCAGACAGGCGGAACAGGTAAAGTTCCCAGCACCGGCACTGGTACCGGTACAGAGGTTACGGTTGATCACTCCAAGTGGGATAACTATCAGGAGACTGCTTCCTATCAGTACATCAATTTCTACAAGAACTCCATAAAGCACATGGGCAATACTTACAGACTTACTCAGAAGCTTGCGGCTGCTGAGCAGGGCGCACCTTTGACAGTTGCTTATCTGGGCGGTTCTATCACTGAGGGTAAGAACTATACCACACCTTTCTCCAACTACCTGAAGAACACCTTTGCTAAGGGCGGTTTCACCGAGATCAATGCCGGTCTTTCCGGTACTTCTTCGGTTGTCGGCCTTGTAAGAAGTGAAGCACAGATAGTTTCTAAGAAGCCTGATATCATCTTCCTGGAATTCTCCGTAAACGACCATGAGGATATTATGTACAAGAAGTGCTTCGAGAGCTGCATCAAGAAGTTCCTGGATATGCCTAATGCACCCGCAGTAGGTATCATAATCACACGCTCCAAGGGAGGATTCTCCAGCCAGAATCAGATGTATCCTATAGGCAAGAACTTCGATATACCTGTTATCAGCATGGACGATGCTCTTACCAAGGCATTCAATAGCGGTTTCCTCAATACAGGCGATTACTACACTGACGAGTATCACCCTCATCAGAAGGGCGGACAGCTTGTTGCTGACTGTATGGCTTACTATGTTCGTCAGGCTATGAAGAGTGTAAACAGCTGCTCCGGTTATACTCAGCCTACCAGCTACGTATACGGTGCTGAGTACGCAAATACTGTTAATGTTGATCCCAAGAATCTGGATAACTTCAGTGCTGGTTCATGGTCTTCGGGTTCAGGTTACGGCAGCTCAGGTCTGACCTATTCGTACAATCTCAACGGTTGGAACCCCATGAAGTTCAAGACAAAGGGCAAGGGTCTGATAATCGTATTCAAGGCTAACAGCTCGGGTATGGGCAGCATAGATGTTACTGTTAACGGCAAGACCACTAAGATCAGCGGTAATAAGCAGTACACATGGGGCGGTCCTGATGCAGAACTTGGCTACTATCAGAACACATCAGGCGATCTTGATGTTTCTATCAGCGGCAGCGGTCAGTTCACCATCTGGGGCATAGGTCTCATAAAGTAATATTGATTTTAAAAGCTCCGACTTTATGGGTCGGAGCTTTTTTGTATGGGATAAGGCAAAGGAGAGGCTACGCTTTGAATTATTTATTTGCATCCTAAGTATGTATCGAGCCCGGAAAGCAGGGGATACAAGTATGATGCTATCTTCTGTGTTGAATGATAGATGTTTGTCGAGAGTAATTACATAGATTGTACCATAATAAAGAAAGAACCGAGATGACTATTGCCATCCCGGTTCTTATTATGCTTTTATGATGTACTAAGTTATCCTATGGATTACTTAACAGTAACAGTTATAGCATTCTTGATAGGATCAGTTGTATTCCACTTACCGTTAACTCTTGCAGCAACTGCTACCTTGTAGGTCATGCCGGGAGTCAGGTTCTTAGGAGTTACATAGCTGTTTGTAGTGATGTTGGAAGTCTGAACTCTCCACTTACCAGCCAGGTATACAGCGATGCCGTACTTGTCAGCGCCATCTACCTTGTCCCAAACGAACTGTACCTGATGATACTGAGAGTTGGTTATAGCTCTAACATTCTTGGGATAATCATCGCTAGGAACAGGAATAGGAACAGGCTTCAGATCAGGATACAGTGTAGCCATTACACCCATAGCCATCATGTCGTCGCCTGCGTGCCAGAATCTGTGGTAGTTCAGGTCAACGTTTGCAATGTTCTTGAACTTAGCAAGCTCTGCCTGACCCTCAGCGTCGGATGCAGAGTACTTGTTGCTCCACTTAGCGCCGGCAGCAACGTCCTTCTTGTATGCAGCTCTCAGCTCTTCAACAAGCTTTATGCACTCCTGAGAAGTCTCTGCACCTGCGCAGTTGCCGGTGTACATTGTACGGATGCTCTCGAATGTAGCACCATTCTGCAGCTTGTCGCCGTTAGGCATTGTTCCGTTGTAGCTCTCGGGGATATAAACTTCCTGGCTGAAGAAACGAGCCATAGAACCGTTGTGCTCAGTTCTGGACATACCAAGGTTATCACGACCCTTATCCCAAGCACGGTCGATGAGAGACTTAGCAAGGAACAGAGAAGCCTTAGGCAGAGCAGAATCCTTAGCAGTGTAGGTCTTGGTGCCAGCCTTAGCATTTGAAACGCCGTCGATCTTGTAGTTGAAGGAACCGCCAACAGAGCTTGCAGTCATACTGCTGATATCGCTAGCCTTAACGCCCTTAGCCTTAGCATAGTAAGTAAGAGTGTTTGCCAGAGAAGAGATACAACCAAGGTCAGTGTTGCCGTAGCCGGTGATCTTGCAGGTCAGGCCGCTGTTGCTTGTAGCAGAGCCGTTCCATGTATCAGGTGCACCGCTCCAATCAAGGTTGGAAGGCATATAGAAGTCGCCATCATCAGTGAGGATGGTGTTGTTAACGAACCATGCGCACCACTTGTCAAGGATCTGCTCCAGAGCAGCTTCCATGGTCATTCCGCCGGGTCTTACGCCGGTGTTGTCGCCATTCTGCTTAACCCAGTAATACAGTTCAGCAAGTCTCTGTACTGCCCATACCTGGTTACCAGTCCAGTGGTTGGAACCGGGGTCAGCATATACAGGATGCTCAACGTACATCATACCATAGAAGGTAGGTACGCCGGAAGGATAAGTAAGATAACGGCCCTTATAAGAGTTGGTAGCACCACCAGCGATAGGACCATTAGAGGACTGCAGCCACAGATAGAATTCCAGCTGTCTCTCCAGAGACTTGGTGTAATCCTGCTTAGCGCCGTCAGCCTTCATGTTCATGCTTGTCAGCAGGCCGTAAGCAGCCAGGGGGTTCTGATAGAACTCGTGAGCGTGCGAGCAGCCGATCTGCCAGCACCAGTTCTGACCTGTGCTCTTGAGAGCTCCGCCCCAAGAAGTGTACCAGTTCATCAGATAGTGCTTGGACTTGTCACCAGCGTTGCCGTTGGTCCAAGAAGTGTTAGTGGAGATCTCCTGATAGTACTTATCATACATATTGTTACGGAGTTCGTCACCCATCTCAGAAGCCTTAGCGGTGATAGAAGAATCAGCAACCTTCCACTGAATAGCGTCATATACACCCTGGATAGCTCTGTCTTCTGCGTCAGGAGCGTTGGTGTAAGCCCACTGATTTGTAACCTGGCTGTCCTTATTGAAGATACCCTTGATACCCTGCTGAGAGTTACCATACTTCTTCTCTTCTACGCAGGGGAAAGGAACTGTTTCCCAACAAGACTCCTGCTCACCACGCTGGAAGGTGTTGATGAATGTGAATTCAGTACCGGAACCGAAGCCATACCAGTTATCAACGTCGGCCAGCCAGTGCATCAGATACAGACCGCCATTGCCGTTTTTACCCTGATATACGCTTGTGAACTTGTTGAAAATGGGGTTTTCAGCAGTCTTGCTAGCCTCACCAGCCCAAGCGTTGGGGCACTGATCGGGAGTATCATACTCACCGCAGTACTGAGAGCTTACGCTGCTTGACTGCCAGAAGCTATCCTGTACATCAGGAATCATAACTTCCATTGTCTTCCATGCCTTAGCAAGGTCGTTAGTGGAAGCGCCGGAGAATTTCTCACCGGAATTCTTTACGATGTTATCGTGCATTGCTGCAACCCATACCAGATAAGACATAGCCTCGGAAGTTGTCTCGTGACCGTAGTCAGGAGCCTCAACGATCAGCTCTTCTCTTGCGTGGTAAGGAACACCGAAGGAACCAGAACCACCGTTGTTCTGTGACAGATAGCCGTTTGCCTGTCCGTTGGTGATTACATCATCATACATGGACATGAAACGCTGTGCATAGGTTGAATCGCCATACTTGTTTGCCTTAGTTCTTGCTGCAGATGCAGGAACTACGGTTGCTGCGATGACATTTGTTGTCATTGCTGCTGTAAGAATACTAGCAACAACAGCCTTTGTTTTCTTAGGAAGCATTTAATATTCCCCTCTCGTAGATAGTTGTGCCGGCAGTGTCTGCCGAGCATTGTTTGCAGGTCGTGCCTGCGCCATTCTTTACGGTAACAGTGGTACTGACCATTGTTAACCTCCATAAACAGTTAACCAGAAAAACTTTAACACCCGTGTGTTTTCTGCTGCCCACAAAAGTCACACAATAATATCACTGTTTCCACAAATTATTATACACGATATTTTTTATTTTTCAAGCTTTTTACTGCACTTAATCGATTAAAAACTTTATTTTCAGCGGTTTGCCTACCTAAAATAAACGGCATTTGTCTATTTTATCTAATATCTTGACTTTTCAATCTTTTTGGGGCACTTAATCGTTTAATAACAATTTTTCGGCGCTTTTAACAGCCAGTCCGAATGTTAATTATTTATTTTATCTGACAATTTCCGCAGAGTTTGAAATAACGGTTAATTTGATATGTCTAAACCTTGATAAAGTCAACTTTTATGAAGAATTTGAAAACAATACAAATCTGAGTACACTCTTCCTACTTTTTTTCGCCTCTGTCAGTTAGGTTTATTAATTCTTACCAAGTGTTATTGGAATATACATATTTTGTACATTTCAAGTCCATCTTTATGTAGGATAATACTAATTAACGTGTGTTCGTGTAAAAAGGTGTACAGCGGCACATTGACAATCCGGTCTTTTTTGACCCATAATATGATGAGATGAAAGGAGCCTTTTAATGGTTGAAGTTAAAAACCTGACTAAGCACTACGGTCACGTTACAGCTGTAAATGATCTGAGCTTTGAGATCAGGGATAATGAGATCCTGGGATTTCTCGGACCCAATGGTGCGGGCAAATCCACCACGATGAATATCATCGCAGGCTATCTGCCATCTTCTGAAGGTACCGTGACCGTCTGCGGACACGATATTAAAGAGGATGCCAGAGCCGCAAAGAAATGTATAGGATATCTCCCCGAGATACCGCCCCTTTACCCCGATATGCGAGTTGAGGAGTATCTTCGCTACTGTGCTGGCATCAAGGGTATCCGCAGAGGTGAGATCAAAAAAGAGATCGAGAAGGCTATGGAGCGTCTTCAGCTTACTGATATGCGCCGTCGTCTGATCGTTAACCTTTCTAAAGGTTATAAACAGCGTGTCGGTCTGGCACAGGCTATAATCGGTGATCCTGATCTGTTGATACTCGATGAGCCTACAGTTGGTCTTGACCCGTCTCAGGTATCTGAGCTGCGTGATTTTATACGTGAGCTCGGTAAGGATCATTCGGTCATACTGTCCTCTCATATCCTCGGCGAGATAAGCGCTGTCTGCAACCGCGTTGTTATCATCAACAAGGGTGAGCTCTGTGCAGTGGATACTATTGATAATCTTGAACGCAAGGCTGCGGGTGAGACTATACTTAACCTGACTGTTGAGGGCGATCAGCTCGCTGCTTCCATGGTTCTTGATGGTATCAACGGTATAAGAGAGATCAAGGAAGTATTTGAAATGGGCGGAGATACATTCTTCTTCAAGATCAGTCTTGAGGACGAAAAAGTCCGTCAGGGTATCATGTCTGCTATGGTCGAAAACGGCATAAGCATAGTTGAGATGTCTATGGACAAACCCGATCTTGAAAAGGTATTCCTCGATCTCACACGCAAAAAGGGCAGCCATAAAAAATCCGACAATAAGTAAAAGGAGTGTGCAAAATGTTTTCTTTATATAAAAAGGAGATCCAGTCGTTCTTTTACTCGCCGTTTGCTTACGTGCTGTCGGCTTTGTTCATGCTGATCTTCGGATTCGCTTTCGTTGGTAGGATCGTAAATATGGAGACCAGTGTGTTCCAGTTCTCCTTCCCTGATATGTTCTATAACAATTTCTTCTATTTTATATTCATCATACCGCTTCTGACCATGCGTTCATTTGCTGATGAGCGCCGCGGCGGTACGGAAGTTCAGCTGCTTACCAGCCCGCTGACCATTCCGCAGATTGTTCTTGCGAAGTTCTTTTCTATAGTAACAGTATTTATATTTATGCTGGTTCTTTCTCTGTTCTTCCCGATCTACGTTTCTTTCCACGGAACTGTTATATGGCCTTCTCTTATATGCGGTTATGTGAGCTTTTTCCTGTGGGGAACTACCTGCATCGCTATTGGTATGCTGATTTCTGCTATGCAGAGCAGCTCCATCATCGCTGCGATAATCGGTGAGATAATCATGGAAGGCTTCCTGACCCTGGATCTGATCGGTGCATCTAAGATGATCGAGAGCAACCCTCGTCTTAATTCTGTTGTTACATGGTTCTCCATGCAGCGCCGCTTTGTATTCATCGCACAGGGTATGTTCCGTCTTGAAGATCTTGTATTCTTCCTGAGCCTGACCGCTATGGTGCTCTTCTGGATCGTACTTTACATCGAAAAGCGCCGCCGCAGCCATAACTGATTGGAGGGAATGATACATGGCACAGAATGAAACAAAAAAACCGAAAAAGTCATACGGCTTTACTGCCGTTGCACTTGTTTTCGCAGCTATATCGCTGGCGATAGTCGTCCTGATCAATCTGATGGTATCACGTATGAATATCATTTGGGATATGACTTCTACAGGTATATACAAGCTCACGGATTCTACCAAGGATTATCTGAATTCCGTAGACAAGAAAGTAAATTTCTACTTCCTGTTCGATATGGACGTGCTTTCAACCGATACCGACAGTATGCCGCTTTACAATGCTATGAAAGAGTATTCTCAATTCGACTGCATAAATTTCCAGGCTTTCGATCCGGATAGCGACCCCGATAAGACAAAGGAACTCCAGAATATGGGCTTTTCAGTTTCTCAGGGCGATATCGTTGTTGAGTGCGAAGGCAGAAGCAAGCGTATACCCGGCAACACCATGTTCCAGACACGTGTTGCCGACAATCAGACCACAAGCACTTTGTATTTCACAGGTGAGAACCTCATCACAGGTGCGATTGATGCTGTAGTATCAGGCAGAGAGACAAAGATCTATTTCCTGACAGGTCACGGCGAGAAGCCTCTTGACACAGATTACACCACACTGAGAAGCAGACTTGCTACACGTAACTATATTGCCGCCACTCTTGACCTGACAAACAAGGATTCTGTTCCTGATGATGCTGCTATCGTTATACTGGCTGCTCCTAAGAATGATATCTCAGAAAACGAGCTGAAAGTTCTGAACGACTATCTCGATAAGGGCGGTAACATCTGTTTCTGGATGTCTCCAAATGAGGCTGAGTTAGATTATGTCAATATCGAGAAACTGCTTAAAGAATACAATATAGCAATGGACTACGACCGTGTTGAAGAGACAGACCCCGATCTCTACGCTCCGAATGATCCAACAAGTTTCTACTGCAGCATAGTTGTTGCAGATGAAACCACTAAAATTGACATCACCAGCGGTCTTAAGGAATTCACTGATCAGAATTATTTCCCTGCAATGATCAATACCAGAAGCTTTGTACAGATATACGGCGAGGGCGATAACAGCACACACGTTTTTTCTGATGGGCTCCTAGAGACCATCGACAAGATAGGTGACGGTTCTTCGACTGCTATAGGTAAGCCTGTGGGCGGTGCTAAGCCACGAGAGACTCTGGGTAACAGCGTTCTGGAACTTGCAATGTATTCTACAGATACACAGCGTGCGGATTCTAAGATAATGGTCATCGGTAACGCTGAATTTATAGACGATGAGAATATTGATCAGAACTACTCGATGATTCCAGTAAATCTGCAGCTCTCCGTATTCTCATGGATGTATGATTCCGAACTTGCACTTGACTTCGGTATAGGAAGCAAGGAGCGTACTTTCGATGAAATGAGCATCGAATCTACTTCAAAGGCACAGGTAACAAACGTCATATTCATTGCTGTACCCGTCTTTGTCGGACTTATCGGCGGCGCAGTATTGCTCAAGCGGAGGTATACAGAATGAACCGTAGATCAATGATCGCTACCGGTGCTGCCCTTGTTCTCCTCTTAGGAGGTGCGGTCGGCGCGTACTACTATGTTGATCACAAGAAGTCTTCAGAGGAAGCTGCTGAAAAGGCTGAGGCTGATTCTCTGAAACTGATGGAATTTGATTCCAATGATGTAAATGCTATAGATATCACTACCGCTGAGGGATATTTCAAGATGAAGTGCGGGGATAACGGCGAGTGGACTCTCGAAGACACTGATTATCCCTACAAGTTCACTCCCTACAGCTATCAGATGAACGTCATCGCATCTGCAATGAGCAAGCTAAAAGCCGATCACAAAGCTGATACGAAGAAAGATGATCTTGGCAAGTATGGGCTGGATTCGCCTGCTACGGTTATATGCCACACAGCTGACAAGGATTATACTGTCTATGTTGGTAGCAGCTCGGTTACTAACGAATTCTGCTATGTTATGCTGCCCGATGATGATACGGTATACTGTATCGACAATGCTACGGGTCTTGAACTTCGCGGCGATATAGCCAAGATATGCGACCCATACTTACTTGAATGCACCGATAACGAGATAATGCGTTTTGCACTGGTGCATAACGATGAAGTTGTTTACGACCTCTGCCGAAATGAGGATAATACTGCGGTATGGTCCTTCAATGGTCCTGTGACCGATGTTGCCATTGACACTATCACGGTTAATACCATCCTTACCAACATGGTCAGGATCGAGGCTGCTGATTTTGAGTGCTTCACCAAGGATGAATCCGAACTGGCAAAGTACGGACTTGATTCTCCTGCTTATACTTTCACGGTGGAGACATCTGACAAGACCATCACTCTTGAATTCCCCGAGATAAGCGCGGAGGATGAGAAGGTATGGTGTTATGATGCAGATACATACGAGGTATGCGCGATATCAAGCAACAGTGCTGCTTTCCTTTCTGGCAAGTGGCAGGATCTTATAACAAAGCAGGCAATGTCTGTTTCATTCTATGATGCGGAAACTCTGGAAATCGATGTTAACGGCGAGACACACAAGCTGACTGTCGATCATGAGAATTCAAAATATGTTTATGATGATGTCGATGTGACTTCCAAGGATAATGAGGAAGCTGCAAAGAATTTTGAATACCTGTACGCTTCCGTATCTGAGATAAAGCACGGCGAATTCAGGGAGGATATTCCCGAAAAGATGGGTGAACCCACCTGCACATTCGCATATACCCTTACCGATGGTACAAAGCGCAAGCTTGAACTTGTGCCCATAGATGACAGTAACTACTGGGCGTATACCGACGGTAGGTGTCTCGGTATGACAGTGGAAAGAAGTGCTATCGATGGTACTAACGGCTGTCTGTCTTTCATCGAGAAGCTCAATGCTGACCTTGGCATTGAAAACAAGTAAGCAAATGATCGTTACTGAAATATGATCAACTGATGATCCCTCTGCAGATGCAGGGGGATCTTTTTTGATAGAAAACATCATAGTGCATTAGAGGATATGTTAAATTCATTTCTGAAAACGGATATGGACAAAACGGCAAGAATAAAAACATAGTGAAATTGTACAATGATATAATGAAATAAGATAATTGAAAAGAACAACATTTGGTTAATTAGATGTCGGAATATGTTACAAATATTTTAAAAATACGGTGATGAATATAGTAAAAGTGCAATATAGCAATTTTTGAATATTGGAAGCTGATAAATAGCAAAAAACGATTTGAATTTATCTCTTAAAAAATATAAAATATTAACAAAAGAAAGGGTACAGGGTCTGAAGCCGAAACATGGGGCTTTCGACGAGGTAAAACCAGGTTCTGTACAATTCTTTTAATTTGATCTTTTAACCTATATTATTTGGAAAGAGAGGATTTTTGCTTATGAAGAATTATGTTACAAAGCGTGCGGTAAGTGCTCTTATTGCAGGTATGATGCTGACAGCTCCAATGACACCTATGATCAGCCAGACTGTTATAAGTGTATCAGCTGCAAAGATGCTGACAACAAGCCCTTCGCACACACAGGAAGTTGGCTGGTATAACGATTATCACCACGAGATCTGGCAGGCAGATACTCCTAACTCGTCTACTATGACACTGCATGACAATGACGGCGGTTTCAGCACATCCTGGAAGTGCGGTCCTAACGGATCAAGAGGTAACTTCCTTGCTCGCCGTGGTCTGTACTGGGGTCTGAATAACCCTAAGACTTACAAGGACTATGGTGATTTCTACTGTGACTACGACTGCAGCTGGTCCGCAGGTTCATCAGGTAACTCCAGAATCTGTATCTACGGCTGGGCTCAGAATCCTCTGGTAGAGTACTATATTATTGAAGACTGGAAGAACTGGTCTCCCGCACAGGATTCTACAGCACAGTACAAGGGTTCTGTAACTATCGACGGAAGTGAATACAAGATATATACAAGTGCAAGAAATTCCTACACCATTGAGGGCAACAAGAATTTCACACAGTATATCAGCATCCGTCAGAACACAAGAACCAAGGGCACAATAAGCGTTTCCGAGCACTTCAAGGCATGGGAATCCAAGGGTCTGAAGATGGGCAACCTGTACGAAGTTGCTTTCAACGTTGAAGGTTGGGAATCCGACGGTCAGGCTGATGTTACCCTGAAGATGTACGAGGGTAAGGGCAACGGCGGTAACAACGGTGGCAATAATGGCGGTAACAATGGTGGTTCTACAACTGTTCCAAATCCCGATTCTAACGGCGATTATTTCACCAGCACATTTGAGAATGGTGCAGGTAACTGGGAAGGCAGAGGTGCTGCATCTGTTGCTATCGACAGCAAGAACTACTACGGCGGCAGCAAGTCACTGTATGTAAGCGGCAGAACAAGCAACTGGCACGGTGCATCTATCCCCCTGAGCACTTCCACATTCGTCCCCGGCAATTCCTTCAGCTTCAGCACAGGCGTTCTGCAGAAGAGCGGTTCCTCCACAAGCATGAAGATGACTATGCAGTACACTGATTCTTCCGGTACTGAGCAGTATGATGAGGTTGCTTCCGCTACTGCACAGAACGGCAAGTGGACAAAGCTGGAGAATACATCTTACAAGATCCCCAGCGGCGCTTCCAATCTTGTTCTTTATGTTGAAGCTCCTGACAGCCTGACAGATTTCTATATCGACAACGTACAGGCTTCCAAGGCTGGCAAGGCTTCTTCCGTTACCACAGGCGGCGGTAAGGTAGATTCTTCTTCCGGCACAGGCACAGGTACCGGTTCTTCTGATGTTAATACTTCGGATGCAGGTCTGAAGGACGTATTCTCTACCGAATTCAAGGTAGGTACTGCTGTAAGCTCTTATGAAGTTAGCTCACACCCTGACTTTATCAGAAAGCACTTCAACAGCATCACTCCCGAGAACGAACTGAAGCCCGATAACATTCTTGACCAGAATGCAAGTAAGTCCTACGGCAACAACGTAAATCCTCAGGTAAAACTGCCCAGCAACTTAAAGACTATCCTTGACTTTGCTGTTAAGTACAATATACCTGTAAGAGGTCATACACTCATCTGGCACAGCCAGACTCCTGACTGGTTCTTCAGACAGAACTTCGACAGCAACGGTTCAGTTGTTTCTCAGTCGGTAATGGATCAGCGTATGGAAAACTTCATCAAGAATACTTTCCAGATGATCAAGGATAATTATCCTACTCTTAAGCTCTATGCTTATGACGTTGTTAACGAAGCATTTGAAGTAAGCAACGGCAACCTCAGACAGGCAGGTATGAACGGCGCTTATGGTCAGTCTCCTTATATGGCTATTTACGGCAGCGACAGCTATATGCAGAAGGCATTCGCTTATGCAAGAAAGTATGCTCCTTCTGACTGCAAGCTGTTCTACAACGACTTCAACGAGTATGACGATGGCAAGGTAACTTCCATCTACAACTTCTGCAAGAAGGTTCACGAAGCAGGTAACCTGGACGGTATCGGTATGCAGTCTCACCTGGGTACAAACTATCCTGATGCTTCAAGATATAAGAACGCACTTGATCTGTTCTCTTCTATCCCTGGCATCGAGATCCACGTAACTGAGCTGGACGTTATGCAGAAGGGCGCAAGCGACTCCGCATTTGCTAGCTACTACAAGGGCATCGTTCAGAATATCGTTAACTGCGACGCTGTAACTTCACTGACATGGTGGGGCACCAACGACGGCATGAGCTGGAGAAAATCCGATACTCCTCTGCTGTTCGATTCAAGCTACAAGCCTAAGCAGGCATACAGCTCTGTTATAAGCATTATTCCTACCGATCTGTGGGGCAAGACCAACGGTAATAACGGCGGCAACAACGGTGGTAATAATGGCGGCAACAACGGCGGAAACAACACCGGCGACACCTATCCTACAAACATCAAGGTAAATTACAGCACTCAGTATCACCAGGTACAGTTCACTTGGGATAAGGTACAGGGCGCTGACAAGTACGGCATCGCTGTATATCTGGCTGGTAAGTGGAGAGTTCAGACTTCCAACATCACCACAAACAGCTATGTAACTCCTAAGAACCTGACTCCCGGCATGAGCTATAAGGTAGCTATCGCTGCAAGAGTTAACGGCAACTGGGATACCGCTAATGCTATCAAGAACGCTGTAAATGTAACTGTTAGATAATATCAGTTTTACAAGTACATCAATAGCATAAACAGATACGGGACGACCGCTTTGGACGTCCCGTATTTTTTGTTATTATGAAACTATGCCGATAAAAAGACCTCTCGTGGAAAATCCGCGGGAGGTCTTGTCATTGTTATTATCAGAGATTTTTGCGCCAGTTCTTCTCGGGATGCTGGCGGTAGAATTCTTCCTTGTTCTGATACATACTCTGGTCAGCTGCCTGCATTGCGGTGAAAATATCGTAGTCACCCTTATACCATTTTGCACCTGTTGCAAAGCTGACATTCGGGGTGTTTTCGGCAAGGGCATGGAGCCTTGCAACGCTTTCTTCCAGCTTTTCGGGAGTGATATCGGGGCACAGTACCACGAACTCATCACCGCCGGAACGGTATATCTCATACTCATCGAAAGCTATTTTCAGTAAAGCTGCGGCATTCTGGAGAAGTTTGTCTCCCGCCGCATGACCGCTGCCATCGTTGACTGCTTTCAAACCGTTAAGGTCGGCAAATACCACGCCGATACACTCGGGCTTGGCGGACTTGTCGTTGGTCAGCTGTTCAACACGTTCGTTCATCGCATTTCGGTTTAGCAGCTGTGTAAGGCTGTCAGTTCTGCTCATTATTTCCAGTCTTGAAACAAGGTGGTGGTGAGAAATTCTTGCACCCAGCATGAATGTGGTGAGTTCAAGAGTTTCTTTGATCTCCATTGTTTTCTCGGTATCGAAATTGATTGCCCAGATAAATCCCACCAGGTCATGGTCGTAGCGTATGGCTGTAAGTATCAGTTTGTTAACATTGAAACTCTTAAGAGACCTGTACCATACAGGATCGCGTTCTTCGATTATGCTCAGGTCGTCCAGCAGCAGGCAGTCAGTGCCGTCAAGGTCTTTTTCCCAGGCGAGAGCTGTTTCATAGGGTGTGCGTCCCATTCCGGATGTCATGCTTTCAAGCATCTCGGGCTGTTCGCCGTTTTCGTTATAAAGTTTACACTCCTTTTTAAGGGCATCAATGGTATAAAGGGCACAGTATTCTGAACTGCATATGTTATTAAGTTCGCTTATGCATTCTTTCATAGCCATTTCAAAGCTCTGCATTTTATTGAGCTTGACACTGAGTTCCATTATTGCAGATGCAACTTCGCCCGAACGCTGTGTCATATATTCCGTTTCGGGTTCTGCTGAGCGGGTAGTTATGTACAGGCAGTATGCCGTTCTCGGCGATGTGTTGGGCTCTCCTTTTTCGTTCAAGATATTTCCGTCTTCATCCAGGGGCAGATAGAAACCCTTTATCCACATACCGAAAGCATTAACGTAGGAGTATAGCGGCTCATTATTGATAGCGCTGTTATATATGAAGTTTTCGAGATTTACCTCGGTGAAATATCTGCGAAGGGGAACGCCGGGATAGAATTCGGGTGCATCGGGGAGCATATTGAACATCATTGTGTTTATATCATTTATTGCCATTATGCGGATCTCGCTTTTGCTGCCGTCGGGCAGTATATCGAAAGCGTAAACTCCCGCTATGATTTTGAATTTATTGACAAATGCCTGAAGATCCATAAAAGCCTCCTTGATGGTATGTATGATATGATGCGTTTTAGAGTAACATCGCTTAACAGAATTATACTATATTTTTCATAAAAAATCAATAGTGAATATAAATAAATACAGAAAATATAAGATCGTGTCTGATCTTAGGCGGCATTGCATTAAATTATGTTTTGTGATATAATAAAAAAACGAGGTGAGATCATGGCAAAAATATTGATAACAGACGATGATGCAAACATCAGCGATATGATATCCGAAGCCCTTATGAATGAGGGTCATACGGTTTTAAGAGCGTATTCGGGGACTGAGGCGCTGATGGTACTTTCTCACAGCAAGCCCGACCTTGTGCTGCTTGACCTTATGCTGCCGGGGCTGACAGGTGAGGAGATATTGCCTAAGATAAAGGATATACCTGTTATAATAGTCAGCGCAAAAGCCGATATCAGCGATAAAGTCGGTCTGCTGATGGGCGGAGCTGCGGACTATATCACAAAGCCTTTCAATATAAGCGAACTTCTTGCAAGGGTATCTGTACAGCTCAGGCAGAAAGACCGCAGCACTTCTGATTCCATTACCTGCGGCGAGCTTTCTCTCTGCTGTGACAGGCTTTCGGTAGCGGTTAATGATACAGAAGTACAGCTTACCCGCACCGAGTGTGCTATACTTAAACTGCTGATGCAGAATCCCGATATGCCTGTGGGTAAGACCACGATACTAGATAAGATAAGCTATGATACACCAGATTGTACCGAGCGTTCGCTGAAACAACATATCAGCAATATCCGCCATAAACTTTCAGCAGTGAATGGCAGAGATCATATCGAAGCGGTGTACGGCATAGGGTTCAGATTCAAATCTTGACGAAATCTTGACATTTTCTTTGCCGCTGTCTTGACCATTATGTGTTATTATGTTTTCAGAAAGGAAAGGTGATACATCATGAAATATGTTCTGAAAACAAAAGATATCTGCAAGAACTATAAAGATTTCAAAGCACTGAACGGTCTCACGATGAATGTGCCTCAGGGTTCGATATACGGATTTGTTGGTAAGAACGGCGCGGGCAAGACCACGCTTATCCGACTGGTATGCGGTATGCAGCTGCCCACAAGCGGTGAGCTGGAACTTTACGGTGCAAAGCTTACGGATAAGGAGATCTCCAAGTCCCGCAGGAGAATCGGTGCAGTGGTGGAAACTCCGTCCATATACCTTGACATGACTGCGGTGGATAATCTGAAACAGCAGTACCGCATTTTAGGTCTGCCAAGTTTTGAGGGCATTGATGAGATACTGAAACTTGTTGGGCTTGAAGATACAGGTAAGAAAAAAGCAAAGCATTTCTCACTTGGTATGCGTCAGCGTCTGGGCATAGCAGTTGCGCTGTGCGGAGATCCCGATCTGCTGGTGCTTGATGAACCTATAAACGGTCTTGACCCTCAGGGCATTATTGAGATACGCGAACTTATACTGAAGCTCAACCGCGAAAGAAAGATCACGGTGCTGATATCTTCACATATACTTGATGAGCTTGCAAGGCTGGCGACACATTATGGCTTTATCGACAACGGCAGGATCGTCCGTGAGATGAGCGCCGAGGAGCTTGAAGCCGCCTGCCGCAAGTGTATGCGCATAACCGTTTCGAACACGTCTGTTCTGGCGAAAGTTCTTGACGATATGGGGCTTGAGTATACCATAATCGACGATAGCCACGCGGATATCTACGCAAAGCCTAACATAACTCAGCTTTCGATGGCTCTTGCAAATGAGAACTGCGAAGTTCTCACTGTTGAAGAGCACGACGAGAGTCTGGAGAGCTTTTATATATCACTTGTGGGAGGTGCGGGCAATGACTAAGCTTTTAAATGCTCAGTTTCACGAGCTGTTCAAATCAAAATACTTTTATATTACTTCGATAATATGCGTTATTTTCGGAGCAGGTCTGACAACGGGTATGTACCTTTTCCCAAACTATAATCAGCCTGAAAATTCAAGATTGATACTTACAAAGGAAAACATCCTCGGTGTTGTGCCTTCCTTTGCGACTATGCTGTTACCCTTTGCGGCGGCTGCAACAGTTGCGGTGCTGCTGGATTCACAGTACAATCACGGCACTATCAGGAACATGATCTGCTGCGGACATACCCGTACAGATATATTCTTTTCAAACCTTATAACCATGAGCGCGGCAGCGGCGATATATTTTGTATTGTATCAGGTCGCAGCGATATTCATGGCTGTGTGCGTTTTCGATTTTGAGGGATATGATCTTAAAGCAACTTTGGTATCACTTTCGGCGATGCTGTTGATGCTGATATTTGAAAGCACGGTGATCTCGCTCCTGCTGGGAAATCTTATGAGGGGCGGAAAGCTCACGATAGTGATACTTGTTGTTCAGTACATTTTGAATATATCGATTGTATTCGGTATGTACAAATATGACAACATTATCGCTGATATCGCAGCAAAAATATTCCCCCAGAGCTGTGTGTTCTATTTTTCCTGCTTTGCGGTACCCGAGGGTATATGGAAAAACTATGCGGTATCGGCAGGGCTGATAGCTGTAATGAGTCTGATAGGCCTTCATCAATTCAAAAAATGTGATATAAAGTAGGTGTGCAAATGGTCTGGTGTCTTGCGGCGGCGATAGTGGTTATCATAATACTTTCGGTGAGAATTTATCTGCTGAAAAAATCGGCTCGGGAGATCGTAGAGGGATTTTCCGACAAGCTGCAGAATGACACCAACACGGTTATAGATATCACCAGCCGTGACAAGGATATGCTTTTTCTGGCTGACAGTATAAACAAACAGCTGAAAAAACTGCGGAAAGAGCATTTGCAGTATCATCAGGGCAACACGGAACTGAAAACGGCGATAACCAATATATCCCATGATATACGTACACCGCTTACGGCGATATACGGCTATCTTGATATGCTTCAGCAGACTGATGATCCCGAAAAGCAGGCAAAGTATATCGCCATAATGAAAGAGCGCGCCGAGCTGATGAAGCAGCTGACAGAGGAGCTTTTCCGATATTCGGTAATAGTATCCGATGAGAGCGAGATGCAGACGGAGTCAGTAAATGTTGGACAGGTACTGGAGGACAGTATCATGGGATACTTCGCCGCCCTTAACGAAAAGGGGATAGTCCCCGAGGTCAGCCTGACCGAACACACTGTTATACGTGAACTCAACAAGGAGTATCTTGCAAGGATATTTTCAAATCTGCTGAACAATGCGCTGAAATATTCTGACGGCGATCTGCGGATAATACTTTCCGGAGATGGTGTCATCACGTTTTCAAACACGGCAAAGGATCTGTCATCGGTGGATGTTGAACAGCTGTTTGACAGATTTTACACGGTAGAAGCGGCACACCATTCAACGGGATTGGGACTGTCCATCGCCCGTACACTTGTGGAGCGCATGGGCGGAACTATCACAGCGGAATACATGAACAACAAGCTTATAATAAGGATAGCGCTGTGAGTATAATGAGATATCTGCAGGTAAGCGGGTAACAGAAAAATATCCCCGAAATGTATCAGCAGGTCTATGAAATCAGACAACAAACGGATAATATAAAGACAAAAAATTGCAGGCAGCACCTCTGGCGGGTACTGCCTGTTTCGGATCATCATAGTTTTGCTTTGCCCTGTTCGGTCATCTTTTTTAGTCTGCCTTTTTCGACTATGTACACATTGTTTGCCAGCTTCATCAGTGGTTTGTCGTTGAACGAATCGGTGTAAAAGCTGTCGATAGGGGTGTCACCGTAGACCTCTTTATAGCGCTTGGCCTTGTTTTCGCCGAAGTTGAAATACACCATTTCACGCTTGTCGGGGTCGATAATACTGCTGATTATATTGTCTGTGCCGAGTTTATCCTTTATGGCATTTATCAGCATATCGGGACCGGCTGTTATTATAACATCGTCCTTGTTTACGCGCTTTATAATGTTATGGTCGAGCCTGTGGATATTTTCAGCCCAGAAGCTTTCGACTATCTCTGCGGCTTCGTACTTGTCCTTTACTGCGATCTTCAGGAAATCGTTGATCTCCTGCTCGGCTTTTTCCCTGTCAACAATGCACATCTTGTACTTGGCAAGGTTTATCAATATCGAGGGTACGTATAGCAGTATCCTTTTGTTTCTGCGGATCAGATAAAACGCCAGGTCTATCGAGCTTTCGCCGTGGTATAGGGTGTTGTCGAAATCAAATACTTTTATGTTGTCCACAACCTTTCGGGGTAAGTAATTTTTGTATGGGCTGAACTTTCAGTCATATCATTTCACATAGAACAGCCTTTCATTATTCTGAAATTGCCATTTTTGAATACTGTCCACAGATAATTATACCACAAAAATCTCAGCAAGTAAAGCTTTTTTGATGAGTGCGGATCGGGCAATGGCGAAAAATTGTTATACACCGTGACATCAATATAATAGCCGCCTCTTTTAGCACATTGTCAATTTTATGAAAATAAACTGAAAGATAATGCCGGTCCAGTATCACATTATTTTCAGCTAATTTCACATTACTATCACATAATGATAATTTTTATTTTTCTAAACCGTGTTAAAATGATACACGCGGAGAAAATGATACAACTGAGCAGAGGATATCTGCTCTGTTGTGAAAACACTCTGCAATATTTCAGATATAAAATACAACGAAAGAAGGAGAGCAAAATGTTAAAGATCGAAGACATCCGAAAGGAGTACATTACGGGTGATCTGAAGCAGACTGCGCTGGACGGCGTGAGTCTTAATTTCCGCGACAATGAGTTTGTGGCGATACTTGGACCCTCGGGGTCGGGCAAGACCACACTGCTGAACATTGTCGGCGGACTTGACCGCTATGACAGCGGCGACCTTATTATCAACGGTATATCCACAAAGAAGTATAAGGACAGGGACTGGGACAGCTACCGAAACCACACAATAGGTTTTGTATTCCAGAGCTACAACCTTATCCCGCACCAGACTGTGCTTTCAAATGTTGAGCTGGCGCTGACTATCTCGGGTATATCGAAGTCCGAAAGAAAAAGACGTGCTAAAGAAGCACTTGAAAAAGTGGGACTTGGTGAACAGCTCCACAAGCGCCCGAATCAGATGTCGGGCGGACAGATGCAGCGTGTTGCTATCGCCAGAGCGCTGGTGAACGATCCCGATATCCTGCTTGCTGACGAGCCAACTGGTGCGCTGGATTCTGAGACAAGCGTTCAGGTCATGGACTTGCTTGCAGAAGTTGCAAAGGACAGACTTGTTATAATGGTAACGCACAATCCCGAGCTTGCTGAAGAATATGCCAACAGGATAGTCAAGCTGAAGGATGGTAAGATTATAAACGATTCAAATCCCTTTGAAGTAGATGAATCTGATCTTTCAGTACCCGAGCATAAGAACATGGGCAAGTCTTCCATGTCCCCGCTTACCTCTCTGGGACTGAGTTTCAACAATCTGCGAACCAAAAAGGGAAGAACTCTGCTGACAGCTTTTGCAGGTTCTATCGGCATAATCGGCATAGCGATGATACTTTCTCTCTCAAACGGCGTAAACAATTATATCAGCGATGTGCAGAAGAGCACCATGTCTTCCTATCCTATCAGCATTGAAGCTCAGGCTTTCGATATGAGTGCTGTGATAGAGACTGCGCCTATGGGCAGGGGAAAAGATGAGGTACAGGGTCACGAAATGGACGGTGTTTATGCTGACGTTTCAGACATTCAGAGACAATCGGAAATGCAGCTTAGCATAACCGAAAACAATCTTACCGCTTTCAAGAAATATCTCGACGACAAGGACAGCGAGATAAATAAATACGTGGGCGAAAACGGCATAGTATATACCTACGATACAAAATTCGGGGTATACACCTATGATGATAACGGCGAGTTCGTAAACACTGACGGTAGTACACTTGAATCCATAAAGGCGACTCCCCTTGGCAGCAGGGGAATGATGGGTATGATGGGCGGTGCTTATGCATCCGATTTTTCACAGCTTATCGCAGGTGCTGACGGCGAACAGGTCAGCAATGTGATGACAGAGAACTACGATGTTCTTTACGGAAAATATCCCGAAAAATACGATGAAGTTGTGCTGGTGCTTGACGAGAACAACGAGGTATCTTCCACTGCACTTTATGAACTTGGTATTCTTCCGACGCAGGAATACAAAGACCTTATGGCTCAGATTGATGAGGGCGAAGAGGTCAAGATAGATATTAAAAAGCTGGACTATGCTGATATCTGTGCTAAGGATTATTACCTTATCCCTCAGTGCGACCTTTTTGTTAAGAACGACAGCGGCACATACGATGATATCACCGAAGAAAATACTGTCATAGAGGATATGCTGGGCAGCGCTGTAAAGCTGAAGATAGTCGGTGTAATCAAGCCCAACGGCAATAACGATGTTCAGCTTATCAGTACACCTATCGGCTATACCTCGGCGCTGACAAATTATCTTATCGATTACACAAACAACAGCGAGATAGTAAAAGCCCAGATGGCGAACAAGGAGATAAATGTTATCAACGGTATGCGCTTTGAGGCTTCTGATGACAAGCAGAAGATAGAGGACGCAAAGACCTATATCAGGAACCTGAACACAAGTGAAAAAGCGGGTCTTTACACCACGATGATGCAGTCCATGAGCGATATGTCCATTGGAGGAATGTCTATAGGTGACCTTGCGGGTGTTATGTCAGGAATGTCTGGGGATATTCAGGGAATGGATATTCCCGCGGTTGACGATGAAACTTCCAATGACCTTGATGCGATATCAGCGGCGATGACTGACCCTGAAAATATGAGCGAGAACGATATGTCGGCTTTTCTTGACGAATATCTTGAATCACCTGATGATGAAATGATGCTGATGATATACGATATGTACATCTCTAGCGGTGACTATGATGATACTCTCTCGACACTTGGTGTTGTCAGCCTTGATGCTCCGTCTTCGATAGACATCTATGCAGATGATTTTGAATCTAAGGATGCTATAGCCCAGTGTATCAAGGATTACAACAGTGAAGCAAGTGATGAAGACCAGATAATCTACACCGATTATGTTGGTCTGCTTATGTCCTCAGTAACGACTATAGTAAATACTATATCCTATGTGCTGATAGCCTTTGTTGCGGTATCACTGATAGTATCTTCTATAATGATAGGCATTATCACATATATCTCCGTTCTTGAAAGAACAAAGGAGATAGGTATTCTCCGTGCGATAGGCGCTTCAAAGAGAAACATCTCACAGGTGTTCAATGCGGAAACATTCATCATCGGACTTTGTTCGGGTCTTATCGGTATCGGGCTGACTCTTCTGTTGCTGATACCCGGAAATGCGGTCATCCATGCAGTGGCTGAATCAGAGGATGTGAATGCTTCTCTGCCTGTGCTTAGTGCTTTGGTACTGATAGTTCTGAGTATATTCCTTACACTTATTGGCGGCTTTATCCCCGCGAAAAAAGCGGCTAAGAAAGACCCTGTAACAGCTCTCAGGACTGAATAATAAAATACTTACTGCCGATGTGTTTAAAAGCGCATCGGCAGTTTTGTTTGGACGAAAATGAAAAAAATATCAAAAACCCCTTGACAAGTGACCGATAGTTCACTATAATATAAGTGAACGATTGGTCACTGTTTGATCGGAGGTAACGATGGCAAAGGATACTAAAGAAAGAATTCTGGAAGCGGCGCTGGATCAGTTTTCGCAAAAGGGCTATGCGGGTACAAATATCCGAGAGCTGACTGCATCGCTGGGACTGGTTAAATCCTCGATGTACAAGCATTTCAAAAGTAAGGAGGATATCTGGAACAGCCTGCTTGACGAGATGATAGCCTATTATGACAAGGGTTTCGGTTCAGCGGAAAATCTGCCGCCTGTTCCAGATTCTCTTGAAGCGCTGACGGCAATGACGATGCGTATGGTGGATTTCACGGTGCATGACGAGCGGGTCGTTATGACGAGAAAACTGCTTTCGATAGAGCAATACCGTGATGAGCGGGCAAAGGAGTTGGCAACTAAGCATTTTCTCACAGGGCTGACGGATATGTTTGCCCATATTTTCAGGGGAATGGCGGAGAAAGGTCTGCTGAGATGTGATGAACCTGAAATGCTGGCATTTGCATATACTGCGCCGATATCAGCTTTGATACACCTTTGTGACCGCGAACCTGAAAAGGCAGATGAAGCAATCGAAAAGATAGAAAAATTCAGCAGGCATTTTGTGAATACATACGGGATAAGGTGACAGAAAATGGATGATATCCAACAGGCGGCGATAAAGAAAAAATCCTTTGAACTGAACTATAACGGCGGTACGATCTGGTGCGAACATCTTGACGGCATGGGCGGATATGAAGATGAAGTCATTGAAAAATTACTCGGTGATAAAAAGGCTTTTTCAAGACCTTCATCTTCCGCATTTATGATCATCAACCTGGATAAGACCGAAATCACCGAACGTATAACCGAAACGATCTTTTCTGCTTTTGAAAACAGCGGAAAAGTGTTCAGGAAGATAGCTTTTGTCGGTGTAGGCAGTCGGTTACGCAGAGAGATAAAAGCTTTGAAAGCAAAGTGTATAGCCGTGGAAACTTTTGATGATTACGAAAAGGCAAAGGACTGGCTTCTGCCTTAAACTGAATACTGAGAGGTGTAACAATGAACGTAACTTATGAAAAGAAACATAAAATGACATTTATAGGCTTTCACACTGAGATACCTAACGGCGAGGGCTATACCAAGTGTCCCCAGTTCTGGGAGAGGGAATACAACGCGAAATATGCAAGGCTGTGGCAGACTATGAAGCCTGAAACTCCCGTGGAAGCAGCTATACTTGAAAACGGCATAGGTATGTACGCTATCTGCGTGGAATCGGATAACTGTTTTTCCTACTGGATAGCGGGTCTTTACAAGGGCGGGGAAGTTCCGGATGGACTGGAGCTTTTCTCTTTCCGTGAAGGTGATTGGGCGGTATTTTCAACAAAAGGTGCTATCCCCGAATCTCTGCAAGCACTGAACACATACGTATGGCAGGAGTGGTTCCCGAAAGACGGTCAGCAACATCATGCTGACGGCACAGCCACGATAGAAGTTTATTCCACAGGCGAACCGAAGTCACCCGATTATGAAAGCGGTATCTGGGTGCCTTTGCTGGATATCTGAAAAGAGGGAAAAATGAGCAAATACAGCAAACTCTGGGAATACATCAGGGATAATTCGCCCGCTGAACTTACCTTTGATGAAGTGGAAAAGATATGCGGGACAGATATTGACCACTCATTCCTGAATTACAAAAAAGAGCTTACCGTCTACGGATACAGGGTGGCAAAGATTTCCATGAAAAACAAGATCATATTTATTGAGCCATGGAAGGAAAGCTGACGGTCTATTTTGATGACCCTTTCTGGGTCGGGGTATTTGAGCGCTGTGACGGCGGAAAGCTTTCGGTCTGCCGTGTAACTTTTGGCGCTGAACCTTCTGACTGCGAGGTTTATGGATTTGTTCTGAAGCATTGGGATGAACTTCCTTTCAGCAAAGCTATCGAGGCTGAAAAGAGAAAGACCGCAGATAATCCTAAAAGAAGACAGCGGAACGCCAGAAAGCAAATGGCGCAGAAAGGTATCGGTACGAAATCTCAGCAGGCACTTCAGAAACAGCTGGAAGAGAACAAACTGGAGCGAAAGGTCAGGACACGAGAGGAGAAACAGGCGGAAGCGAAGCGCCTTTTTGAACTGAAACAGCAAAAGAAAAAAGAGAAACACAAAGGTCGATAGCAATACGGGTGATGGCTCAAAATCCCCGAAAATACGCCATGACACGAATCGTATCACGGCTGTGACGGACAGATTCTTTACATCATCCCGCTCGTGTGTTACCATAAGGTCAGCCGAAAGGCAATACCTTAAAGGAGAATGAGCGATGAGAAATAAGGGAAAGAAACTGACGATTTTTGGAGTTGTCATGCTGGCGATCTTTGCGATGTGGACATATCTGATACAGACGGTAGATGTTCAGCCGGTGGGACAAAAGGGGACTGATATCGGTTTTGCTGATATAAATGTCAGGTTTCATGATATCACAGGTGTGCATATGAGCATTTACACCATCACGGACTGGCTTGGGCTTGTGCCGATAGCTGTCTGCATGGGCTTTGGTTTACTGGGTCTGACACAGCTTGTCAAAAGAAAAAGCCTTTTAAAGGTCGATGTTGATATCGTACTGCTGGGCGTTTATTATATTCTGGTGATCTTCGGGTATCTTATATTCGAGATGATACCCATAAATTATCGACCCATACCGATAAACGGCTATATGGAAGCTTCCTATCCCTCATCCACAACTCTGCTGGTGCTGAGTGTAATGCCTACGCTGAGTTTTCAGGCGCACCGCAGGGCTTCGGCAGGAGTTTTGAAACTCTTGGCGGATATATTTGCCTTGTTTTTTTCTCTGTTTATGGTCATCGGACGAACAGTTTCGGGGGTACACTGGCTGACTGATATAATCGGTTCGGTGACACTCAGCGGAGGGCTGTATCTGCTGTATCACGGTGCAGTTTTATTGAATGAAAAAGATTGACGGAGGCAGAAATGGAATTCAACGAAAAATTACAGGAACTGAGAAAACAGCGGGGTCTTACGCAGGACGAGCTTGCGAAAGAGCTGTATGTTTCGCGGACTGCGATATCAAAATGGGAATCCGGCAGGGGATACCCGAGCATCGATTCTCTAAAAGAGATATCCCGATATTTCTCTGTTTCGATAGATTCTCTGCTTTCTTCCGAGGAACTTATCACAGCCGCGCGGGACGAGAATGATTCAAATATGCGGAGCATTTACCGCCTGCTTTCGGGCATAGCCGATGTCATGAGCATCATGTTTATACTTCTGCCGCTTTATCCATGCGAAAAAAACGGTCATATCACATCGGTGACATTGTGGCATTGTACGCACCAAAAGCCGATACTTCTGGTTTACTGGATACTTTTCATTTTACTGGTATCATCGGGATCGGCAGGTATCATTCTGAATAGGTTGAAAGCTGAAAAGGGACAGCGGATTTTAACAGCGATTTCCTTCGTACTGAGCATGGCGGCCGTGCTGTACCTTATAATGACCAGAGTGCCTTATGCTGCAGTGACGGAGTTTTTTCTGCTGGCACTGAAAGCGGTATCGCTTTATAAAATGCCACGGGAGAAGAATCAATAGTAACTGTTTGTCTAAAGAAAGGAGAACAATATGGAAAACTACTGTGGAGCAAACTGCGAGAATTGTGGGATAAAGGAAAACTGTAAAGGCTGTACCGCCACCTGCGGTTCGCCTTTCGGGGGGAGATGTGTTGCTGCTGAGTACATAAAAGTCGGCGGAAGAAAAGGCTATGAGGATTTCAAAGCTAAGCTTCTTGAGGAGATAAACAAACTTTTGAAAGCCGAGGGCTTAGGAAAAGCGGAAGAACTCTGTGAGCTTGCGGGAAGTTTCATCAACCTTGAATATACTATGCCAAGCGGTGAAAAGGTGAAGCTTCTGAATGACAAGAATATCTACCTGGGCACCCAGATAGAATTTGCGGATATGGGAGTCTGTTATGGTGTAGCGGCTGATGCTTCGTTCATACTGATATCTTCATACAGCGTTGACGGCAGTGAACCGGAGATAGTTCTTTACAAAAGGAGATAACACATTCAGGCGGATGCAGGTAAGGTACTGTGTCTGCCTTTTGCTTTTATAGATATTCTTGACGGATAGCCTTTAAAATTGTATAATGGTTATGTAAAAACACTGGAATAAAAATTTTTTTCAAAAAAGCATTAACCTTTTGCAGAGATAGACCCTCTAACATACAGAGAGGCGAAAAAAGCCTTTCAGACCATAGAAGGAGGGATAGATCTGGAATGGGAACAAAATGATGAAGTTCTGCTTGATGAGCTGATAGCGCTTATCCTGGCTTATATGGCAGAAAATGGTATGCTTGATGATCTGCTTGGTAAATACAATGATAAGGAGTAACGAAAATGGGTGACTTAAATATTCAACAGCTTATTGAAAGGGCGAAAAACGGAGATAAGTCCGCAGTTGACGAGATATACAGAGAGTACAGCGATACCCTGACAAAATTCGTGATGAAGCAGGGGCTCACAGAATTTGATGCGCAGGACGTTGTATCCGATACCTTTGTTGAAATGATGAAACACATCGATCAGCTGAAAGAATCCTCGTCATTCAATTCGTGGATACATACTATAGCAAAGCGCAAGGCTTGGGAAGCCAAGGAAAAAGCATCACGCAGACAGGATATCCCAGCCGATCCCGAGGATGATGACCCCGACCGCGCTCTTGAACTAGCTTACGAACAAGCCCGCGAAGATACAGTGATGCTCCCCGAGGATTACGCTGTTAATGAGGACATCAAGCAGATAATTACAGAACAGCTGGAAGCACTCAGCCCCGAATACAAGGAGGCGCTCTTTCTGTTTTACTACAAAAACAAAAGTATTGCCGAGATAGCCGAACTTACAGGAACGAATGCGAACAACGCAAAGGTCAGGCTCTTCAATGCGCGCAAGAAGCTGAAAGCTAACCTTGAAAAACTGCAAAAAGCGGGCGTTGTGCTGTGTGCTGTTCCGCTCTTCAAATTCATACCCGAAAATGCAGGAAAACTGGAAACAGCCACCGCTGCGGGTGCTGCTGCAAAAGCAGCCACCACAGCCGCAAAGAGTTCAACGGCTGTAAAATCGGGAATAGCTGCAAAAGTTGCAGCGGCTGTCATCGCGGCAGGTGTGGTTGCAGGCGGAGTGACTATAGCTGTTAACAGATCGGATAAGAAAGACAAAGACCACGGAGGTCAGCTTCATGCCGCAGTTCAGAAAGTTCCCGATGTAGGAAAAGACAGCGATACAAGCCAGAAACCTCAGCTGATTAAGACAGAGACAAACGACATTACCTCTCAGCCTGACTGGAAAGCGGAAATGCTGAGCAAGCTGACTGAGGAATACGGCGATGCATCGGGATTAAAGGGTATCATGTATGATACGGACGGTGACGATATCCCCGAATATTTCATATACGGCAAGGCATCAGAATCTGCGAAAAGGTTCAATACTGATAAGGAGTCAAATTACCTTACTGTGGGTACAAGATGTCTTTATGGATATTCGGAAAAATACATCAGAGCAGATACTGATTTTCAGCCGACTATTTGGTGTTCGGGTGACCCGTCGGAGAATGATCTGCTGTGTGTCGAGACCGTGGAAAGTAGGCAGGAGATATTCACAACCAAAGAGGGCGGTCATCTTAATATCGGTATGGGTATGAGCGCCGAGGAAGCAAAGAGTATATATGATTTTGACAGCGAGACCCACAGGCTGATTGCTGACGAGACCACAGGATTTGAAGAGATAGGCGATTTCGCCAAGTGGATAGAAAGCTGGAATGGCAACTATGAACTTAAGACCGAAGATGCACCCTTGCTTTCCTGCAATAACCTGAATGTATGGCAGAATTCATATTTTGAGTATATCGATATTTATGCCAACCATCACAACAATGTCCGCTGCGGGCTTTATGATGTTAATGCCGACGGTGTTCCCGAACTTCTGCTTGAATCGTATATCGAGGTGACAGATGATGGAAAACACATAGGCAGTGATGCTGTGATGGTCACCTGTGACAGCAGCGGTGAGCGCGATTCTATTACGAGTGCAGATTACAATCATCGTGAGGATACAGAACTTGTAGGCGGATTGACATTCACGGGACAAAACGAGAATGTGTGTACTGTCAATCCCCTGAGGTTAGACGAAAACACAGTGCAGTACACCGAATTGCGCCACAGGATAGTGGACGGTCATTTTGAGTATGACGGCGGTATAAGCGATACTTTCAATGTGACCGACAAAGGATTTGTGTATTTCAGGGGAAAGAATGAGATCGAGAAAGATTTATTTATGGAATCACACACCAGATTATATGGGATCTCCGATCCTGTAACGACCTGTCCCGCTTCATTCGATAAACAGGCAAATATCAAGTGGTTTGATAACAAGCACAGGATAGATATGTTTATCGACAATTTATCAAAAAACTGAAATTGACTTAACGGAGGAATAAAAATGAATATCAAGAAAATAACAGTAGTGGCAGCAGTATGTTTATGTCTTGCAATGACAGGCTGTGGAGAAAATGTGGAAAAGAACGCCAAGCCTACCGATAAGCCCGCGGCTTCGGCATCAGTGGATAAAGCTGAAAACAACACCGCTGACGATAATGCACCAGCAAGCGAAGATGCTCCCGCTGATACCGATGAAGCTTCCGAAACTCCAGCATCTATGGATTTTCAGACTACTCAGCAGATAAAGGACGCGACCCTTTCATCGGGCTATGTCCAGATAGCTAATGACATTTTCAGAGAGGGCGGCTATATGACGGTAGGGGAGTTCGTTGAAAACTACGGCGACAGATGGGACTGCTCCGAGATCGACCTCACCATGGAAGCTGATACAAAGTTTTTCCGTTTCCTCAAGGCGACTTTAAAAGGTACAGATCTTTTTATGGAAATGGTAGCAACTGCACCGGTATCGGGAAGCGGCACAGTTGCCGATGCTGTCATAATGTGTTTTAAAAGCGAGGGAGGTATCACAAATGATAATCTGTGGCTCCCGGGAGGTATATGCCACCACTGCACCGATCAGAATTATGACGGCATGGTCGCTATGTACGAAGCACAGGGCTGTACTCTTACCGATGAGCTTTTCCACAACGGACACGGTGTAAGCAAATACAGTATGACGAAAAATGTCGGCTCTTACTGCGCTATACCCGCAACCGATGAACGTCCTTATGACAGCACCTACTGCCTTATTGAGCTTGACGAAGTGAACCTCTACGGTGAAAAGCCAGTTATAGGATATTATTTCCTGGATATGCACGACGGTGAAGCAGTTTACTTCACCTACAACTGGATATACTACGGCTCTGACGATGTTTACCAGTGGAGCTAAATCCTAACAGCTTTCAGCTAAAAGTTTTTTGTTGATAAAAAAAATTGTAGCCATAGCATTTCTGATGTGAAGCCAGAAGTGCTGTGGCTTTTCTGTTGACAATGGGAACGGATTCTGATATAATCAAGAAAATACTTATGATATGGCGGTGGATAGTTATGAATAATATACTTGTTCAGGTAGATAAATATATGCACGAAGCGCTGAAAAGCAAACTTCCCGAAGTAAGTTCGGCTGATCTTGAAAAAGATGGCGCAGTTTTTTATATGAACGGAAAAAACGGAACGGCTTTTGATTGGTTCGTCAACGAGCATTTCCCATGCTTTTTTATTTTCTACGGTGATAAAGAAAACCTGGGTGCGGTAAAGGCGACCCTTTATTCAGACGGAAGATTATCCGTTTATGTTTTCGGCGATAAGGGTCATGCTGATGCGGAAGAGGTTACTTATACTGTAGAAGCAGATGCAGATCAGCTTCTGAGATTAGCAGCATTTCTGACAGATAATGCTGATGAAAAAAAGATATGGGATGCTGATATCAGAGATCTTCCCGAGGGTGATATTTGTGATGAACAGTCGGTTAGAGTGTTTCTTGATTCGGAAAAATACTATATGCCCATGATAGAACGAAGGAAGCTTTGGGATAAGACAGCGATAGTTTCCAAAAAAGTTCGTGCCGAGGGCTGGAAAATCTGCTTCGGTATCCGTGATGAACCTACGAGAGATGGCGATAGTGGCTGGTACTTTGGTGTCGGAAATGAGCCTGAGAATTATGCCAACGATGCGGATAATCTGGAACTGTGGAAAGTTGGCTCGGTGCTGATGTTTGAACCTGCACTGAACGAGCTGATATCCGCGCCTTACGGCACTTTGATAATTCGTGTAGATCACGATAAGTTTGAGATCGAATCACCAGAAAAAGATATCCTTATTGAGAAAAGAGAAAGCTGATTTTTCTGCCGCGATCCCCTGAAGCTTTTTTGACAACTGTCTAAAAAAGTATTGACTTTTTCAAGCATCGGTGCTATCATATACCTAAGAGAAAACAGACCGAAAGGGGCGGTAATGTGAGCACTGACATCAAAAATAAACAGAAACGGTATACTCTCGGGGAAGAGATATTCAACTCCGTGAGCCACGGTGTAGGCGGGGGACTTTCAATCGCGGGAACGGTGATACTGATAGTATTCGCAGTGATCTACTCCGATGCCTGGGGCGTTGTCAGCAGTGCGATATACGGGGCTTCGCTGATAATCTTGTACACCATGTCCACCTTATACCACGCCATTACGAATGACAGAGCAAAGGGATTTTTCCGCATAATGGATCACAACACAATATTTTTCCTGATTGCGGGAACTTATACACCTATCACACTGGTACCACTGCGGGGTGCCTTTGGCTGGACGCTTTTCGGTGTGATATGGGCGGCGGCGGTGGTCGGCATAGTGCTGAACTCCATCGACCTGGAAAAATTCCGCAAGCCCTCGGTGGTGTGTTATATACTTATGGGCTGGGCAGTTGTCTTCGCGGTAAAGCCCATGCTGAGGACGATAAACAAGATATCCCTGCTGTTCCTGCTCATAGGCGGACTTTTTTACACCATCGGTGTGTTCTTCTACGTGATGAAGAAAAAGCGCTACTTCCATTCAATATGGCATCTTTTCACCATCGGCGGAAGCGTGTTCCACTGGTTTTCGATACTGCTTATAATGATACATAACGGAAGATAATAATAACCCCCGAAGCACTGTGAAATGCTTCGGGGAATTTTGTTTGAATTTAAATATGTAACTATACAGATCACTTAGCAGTCAGCGCATCAGCCAGTTCTTCCAGAGCCTTTTCGCTTTCGGCGTTCAGTGCGGACTTTATGGTAACAACAGGTTCAACCAGAGTGATATCCTTGAACTTTTCAACATAGCTCTTGATTACCCTTGCAGCCGAAGGTGCCCATGAACCGTTCTCAACAATGGCAATCTTCCTGTTTCTGTAAGTCTTGTCACGCAGGTGCATCAGCAGTTCTTCCATAGGAGGGAACACGCCGCCGTCGTAAGATGAAGACATAAGTACCAGTCTGTCATAGCGGAATGCGTCCTCAACAGCTTCAGCCTGATCGTCACGGGTAATGTCGGAGAGTGAAACTTTCTCAGCGCCCCTTGCTTCCAGCATTTCTTTCAGCTTTTCAGCTGCTGCGAGAGTGTTGCCGTGTATAGAAGCGCAAGCGATGAATATTCCCTTGTTCTCAGGCTCGTAGCTGGACCATGTATTGTAAAGGTCAATATAATACCCCAGATTTTCGGTCAGTATCGGACCGTGGAGAGGGAGTATCATCTTGATATCCAGCGCAGCCGCCTTTTTAAGAACAGCCTGAACCTGTGCGCCGTACTTTCCGACAATGTTGAAGTAGTATCTTCTTGCCTCGCAAGCCCAGTCCTCATCGGTATCGAGAGTGCCGAATTTACCGAATGCATCAGCGGAGAAGAAAGCGCCCTCGCTTACTTCAAATGTCATCATGACCTCAGGCCAGTGTACCATAGGTGTCATGAAGAATTTCAGGGTATGACTGCCAAGTTCCAGTGTGTCGCCCTCTTTAACTATTACAGAACGAGCACCGATATCGGGTATATTGAAGAACTGTCCCAGCATGGTGAATGTCTTTGCGTTACCAACGACCTTCATATCGGGATACTCAGCCATAAGTTTTGCGATGTTTGCGGAATGGTCGGGCTCAACGTGCTGAACTACCAGATAGTCAGCCTTTCTGTCCCCAAGAGCTTTCTTAACATTTGCGAGCCATATATCACTGACACGCTTGTCAGCTGTATCCATGATGCAAACCTTGTCATCGAGTATAGCATAGGAATTGTAAGCCATACCGTTGGGAACATCGTACTGACTTTCAAAAAGATCCAGATCCTTATCGTCAGCACCTATATATACTATGCTGTCTGAAATTTTAATTTCTGCCATTGTGATTACCTCCAAATTTTGTATACATTTATTGTATCACATCACGGGCTTATTGTCAACCTGAACTATACACGGTATTTCAGAGGAGTATCATTCCTTGATATCGCCGTCAAAAATATATCCTATGATGAACCTGTTTTCCTTGTAAACTTGACCGATATCCGCATAGTGGCGAACTGATGTATCATTGCCGTAGAGATTGTATACGAGGAATCGTCCTGCACGGTATTTGTATGCTACAGTGTGAAGTCCGCCGCTGAAAAAATCAAGCCCGTGGAACTTCGCAGTCGAACGCTCGTTGTTCCAGAAAGAGATTATCCCGCAGGACGCTTTTGTGGTCTTGGCGTATTTTGCAAACTCTCCTCCGTCACGGTAGGAACGGTAGGGCATATCGTGCTTTTTAAAAAAGTACCACAGCTTCTTCGGGGCAGTACCCCAGTATCCGTTGGGGAAAATATAGTGCATCTTGTTTATCTCAAACTCAAATACCACTTGCGGAAATGTTATCTCTCTACCGAGAAGAACAGCGCAGTTGTAGCAGGCAATGAGTTCACAGCCGTTCCAGCTTAGGGGATATGTGCCGTAGCGCATATCGCAAAGTGGTTTTGTGCGCTGACCGTGGAGAGGTCTGTGTTTGCTGTCTGCGAATACCGCAGTATTGTGCGCAAAATTTTCCATAGTCTGCCTGCTCCTGCCATGCTTAGGGAAATTTCCGTCCCTGTCAGGCGGAGATACCAGCCAGTTCTTTTTCACGTGACCGCCTCCTTTTGCCTATGTACACGAAATACTGTTATAATTCGTCAAAATTCAAATATCTGTTGGTAATCATCATAGTCCTCTGAAGTTGCTGTGATCTTCAGTTGGGGTTGTGTTTGAACAGCTTCTCTGAACATCTGAAATATTTTCTGCGGATCAGTTTCAAGCTGAAATTCCTCTGAAAAATCCTCCAGAAAATCTTCTTCGATCTCAATAAAATGTTCAGAAAATTCATCATGATCTTCCAGCCATCCGAACTTTCCGAAATCTTTAAGGTATCCGCAGTGAATGATGATGCTGAAAAAGTCGCGGATGTTTTTTGCGACTATACCCGACTGCCCCTCAGAGTCTATCATACCCACCATCTCACCATCAAGCAGGGCATATATTCCGCCTTCACCATCGCAGGCAAAGGGTTCAAGCTTGTAATTGCTTTTGGCGTTCTCAGTAAGAAAACTCAGATCATCTGCAAGTTCCTCGTCATCCTCAAAATCAAGATCACATTCACCTGAAAGATAATCAAGAAGCTCTTCGTTATCTTTAATATATTCGATAATATTTTTTAAAAGGTCATTATTATTCATGGAGCATTTTCACCTCGCTTATCACTAATTATACCAAGCTGAAACAAAAAAGTCAATGCGTGATAACCTATTTCATGAAAATCACATTGTCATTTGAAAAAATATTAAAATTATCTTGAAGTTTTAGAAAAAATGTGTTATACTAATCTATAAATATAATGGATTTCTACTGAATGGAGGAGCTGTCGTTGAGACAATTTCAGTTTGATTATTATAACGACTTCACGCTGAAGACCGAACTTACTAAAATAAGGCTGTGGTGCGATTCGAGCGTGTATTCACATATAGTTTTTCAGATATATTCAGAACTGGTTGACCGGGAAAAGATAAGACATATCTGCTCAGTCATTGAATCTGCTCTGCCGCAGGCTGAATACTTCGGCTGTTCGACAAACGGTAATATCATTGGCGGAGAATTTTCAGGAAATGATATCTCCATTGTATGTACCGTTTTTGAATATCCTTCAACCAAAATGCTGTTCAGGCAGTACGAACTCTCTGATGAAACTGCCGACAGTGTCACAGGCGATATTCTTCATCTTATTGACGAGAATCCCTGGGTCAAGGCAGTGGAGCTGGTGACAACTTTAAGAGGTATGTCCATGACAGTCTTCTGCGATAATCTAAGCCGAGCCAGAGAGGATATACAGATTTTTGGCGGCGGTGCTTTCGCTTCGGATATCAATAATGAAGAAGCCTGCGTTTTCTCAAAAAGCAGTGGTATCTCTTCACGCGGAGTAGTTTTCTGGCTGCTGGGCGGTGAAGACCTGGCTATCGATTCGACTTATGTCACAGGCTGGAAACCTCTCGGCAAAATGTTCCATGTCACCCGTTCCGAGGGCAGCAGGCTCTATGAACTGGACGGCGCACCTGCCTATGATGTTTACTATAAATACCTCAACATCAAAAATGATTCTCACTTCTTTAACCATTCGCTGGAATTTCCATTCTTCTATAAATGCCACGGTATAAATATACTCCGCGCGCCAACTGCCAGCCTTGAAGACGGTTCCCTAATAATGACATCGGATATGGAGTCCGATGAATTTGCACAGCTTGCATACGGTGACCCGGGCACGATATTGGACAGCGTCCGCGAAGAGGGAGCAAGGATACGTGATTTCCGTCCCGAGATCGTGCAGATCTTCTCCTGCGCCGCAAGACGAAGCTTCTGGGGCAATAACGAGATATCCAAAGAATCCAAGCCGTTCTGCGGTATCGCTCCCACCTCCGGATTCTATACCTCTGGAGAGTTCCTGCGTACCGATAAGTACGTGAATCAGCACAACGTAACTATGGTGCTTGTAGGTATGCGTGAGGGTCTGGCTGATGACCTGCCTGCAAAGACCCTTGAAATAGACGGCGAAGAATTCACAGGTAAAATGGCGCTGATAAATCGTCTGGCAAACTATATAAATGCCGCTTTCCGTGAACTTGAAGAATCTGCTATACGTGACGGTCTCACCAAGCTTTACAACCGAGCCGAGATACAGCGCAGGATAAATGAGCGCCTTATCAGTGGCGAAAAGCTTTCGCTGATAATGATAGATATCGATAACTTCAAGTCGGTCAACGATACCTACGGTCATAACGAGGGCGACAATGTCATAGTCGGTCTTGCGAAAATGCTGAAAGATGGGATTTCCAGCCGCGGCAATTTTGCTTCCGCAGGACGCTGGGGCGGTGAGGAATTCATGGTGCTAATTCCCAATGACATCAACAACGCCATCGATGCAGCAGGGGAGATGTGCGAGGCATTCAGGGAGATAGATTTCCCATTGGCAGGGAAGCGCACCATAAGTATCGGCGTGACCGAAGCCAGAGGGGACGACACTCTGGATAAACTGCTTATACGTGTGGATTCTGCACTTTACGATGCTAAACACGGCGGCAAGAACAGGTTCGTTGTAGTATGACCCTGAGACCGAGATACGTTTCGGGATTTTTGATAAGGTGATTATATGAATAATATCGCGATAGCAAAAGAAACGATAAAAATCACTTCCGAGCTTGAATACACTGTCGATGGTAAAAAGGTAACTCTGCCAAAGCACGATACATCAACTGTTGAGGTAATAACTTCTGCAATGGGGGAGGCTATGCTGAAAGAGGATATTTCGGCATACCATGTCGGGACGCCCTGTATCATCGAAGTCACCTGTGAGGATTCATTTGAAGCAGCAAAGCGCCTGCACGAGCCAATGGTGATGAACTTTGCCAATGCCCACAACGCAGGGGGAGGTTTTCGTTTAGGTGCATCAGCCCAGGAAGAAGCGCTGTGCAGGTGCAGTACCCTTTACAGCTCCATATCATCGAAGGCTGCAAGCGAAATGTACCGCTACAACAACACTCACCTCAGCAAGGTAGAATCAGATCATATGCTCTATTCCCCAGAGGTCTGGGTCATTCGCGGCAGTGATCTTCAGCTGACAGCAAACCCTTTCAAGGTGTCGGTCATCACCATACCCGCCCCGAACAGGCGAGGTGCAGCGTTTATCGCTTCAGACAGCCTGATTGAATCCACCATGACCCGCCGCATACGCATAATGCTCCATACAGCGGTTTCACGTGGCTGTAAAGAGCTTGTTCTTGGGGCATGGGGCTGCGGAGCTTTCGGAAATTCACCGCAGAAAGTTTCGCATTATTTCAGAAAAGTCCTTATGGACGAAGGCTATGAAAAATGCTTCACCCACATAGTTTTCGCTGTATACGGCAAATCAGACGGCAAAAATGTAACAGCCTTCCGTGAAACATTCAAGGATAAATAATCACGGTTGTGTTATATTTTTGATATAAAAATTATTTACATGATATAGTTTTTTCGGAAAAAGATGTATTATATACTCAATGAAAACGACTACAAAGGTTTGATTGAAGGGTAAATAATACGGAATATATAGTATGAAATGAACGGAGGATATCGCATGAAAAAAATAGCTGTATCAATGCTTGCATTTTTAACTGTTGTGTCTCTTGCTTCCTGTCAGGATACAAAATCATCCGATAGCAGCAAGGCTGAAACAAAATCTTCCGCCGCTGAGGTATCATCTGCTGAGCAGACTGAATCTGCAGCTGAAGAAGCTGAGGACGACAGTCCTTACACCGTTCTGGCTGATTTCTCAAAAGGTGAATCCAGCAGCTTTATGTGTTCCGATGGCTGGTCTAACGGCTCGCCTTTCGACTGCACTTGGAAAAAGGATAACGTTACCTTTGAGGACGGTCTGATGAAGCTGACTATCAGCAGTGTCATCGAAGATGAATACAATGCTGCTGAGTATCGCTCAAACGATTTCTATGGCTACGGACTTTACGAAGTCAGCATGAAGCCCATGAAGAATGTAGGTGTTGTCTCCTCTTTCTTTACTTATACAGGTCCTTCCGACAGCAATCCATGGGACGAGATAGATATCGAGTTCCTTGGAAAGGATACCACCAAGGTGCAGTTCAATTATTACACCAACGGCAAGGGCAATCACGAATATCTCTATGACCTGGGATTTGATGCTTCAGAAGAATTCCACACCTACGGTTTTGAATGGAAAGAGGATTCTATCACTTGGTATGTTGACGGCGAAGCTGTTTACACAGCAACTGAGAATCTGCCTGTAACTCCCGGCAAGATCATGATGAATGCATGGAACGGCAAGGGCGTTGACGGCTGGCTCGGCAAATACGACGGTACAACACCTATAACAGCTGAATATCAGTTCGCACGTTTTACAGCTGCTGAATAATAAGCTATCTTCCGTTGTTTCCCGCAAGGGGAGCAATGATACCCAACCATATCCATATATCCGTCGGACGTCACCCGCGTCTGACAAAGACTAAGACCCTTTCTGAGGGTCTTTTCTTTTGCTTTTTAAAAATACGCAATCATGTGGAAACTGCCAAGGAACTGAGCTTTGGCGCAAACTTTTCGCGAAAAGTTCCTAACTCCGTACGGGCGAAAACCAGCAAACTACCGGTCATAGCAAATATCCGACTATCCTAAATGATTATACTATCAATATCCCAAAAATAGAAAAGCCATAGCATTCCTGATATCCATATCAGAAATACTATGGCTGATTCTTTTATTTCAAAATTGCTGTAACTCAGAATTATTCTCTGTCCTGCCAGCTGATACGAAAATAATTCTCACGGTACTGTTTTGGTGTCAGCCCCGTGTGCTTTCTGAAGCAGGCAATAAAATGGCTGTGGGAACTGAAATTCAGGTAATTGCCGATATCCAGCGGAGTGTACTCCGAGAATTTCAGCATATTTTCTGCCGCCTGTATCCTCCTGGACATGATGTATTCCGATATGGTCATGCCAACCTCCTGCTTGAATAGCTTAGAGAGATACTGGGGAGTAAGTCCGAGCCTGTCTGCGATCTCCTGAACACGTACACCGTTGTATATGTTGTCGTAGATTATATCCAGACACATCAGAACGTGCTTTGAATAAGCGTTGCCTGAATTTACCTTCTGCATACGCTTTGCATATTCTATGAACACTTCACGGTGAATGTCCTCAAGCTGAAGAAGATCGGTGGCAACATCCAGTTTGTTGATGAATATGTCGCTTATAGTGTAACTGGTCTCGGTAGGAAGACCTTTTTCAATGCAGAATCTTGCTATCAGTGCTATCGTGATAGTCAGATGGTATTTTACATTGCGCACGGGATCATCACTGAGCTTGCCGTAGCCTTCAACAGCCAGCGGAGTATAAAGCTTGCGCACGCGCTCGATATTGCCCGCAGCTACAGCAGAATAGAACTCCAGTTCCTTCTCGTAAGGCGAGTGAGTCTCACCCGTTTCGCGCTGAATAAATTCACGATGGGAAAGTTCCTTGTTGATGCCCACGAAGAGCGCCCCCTTCACAGAAGTCTGTTTAACAGTATCATACCACATTTTTGTCTCCTTGTCAAAACTAAGCCAGCTTGCTGTTAAGCTGATCTACTAATATCTTTGTCAGATTTCACAGAATTTCGCAGGTCATTACAAATTGTAAGCACGATATTCTGTGAAATGTGACAAAATTAAAACATTCGTTCAAAGATTATACAAAATTCCGAGAAACCAAAACGGCGGACTGGAAAAAGCCCGCCGTTTTGTAAAACCGGAATATAAAAATGAAGGATATTAAAGCAAGATCATATTATTCCTCAGTCTTTTCCTGGGCCTCTTTGATGAGATAATCGAGAGCCTTCTCGTTCTCAGCAACTGTAGAGGTCCATGTGTATGACTCAGCAGGGTTCATAGAATTCTTGATTATACTATCAGTCAGATTCGACAGATCGCTGGAAACGCCCTGTGCGAACTCAAATACAGGATGCTCTGCAGCTCTTGCATAGATCTCGTCACGCATTTCGAGCATTTCATCTGTCCAACCGTAGTCGTTTTTATACTGGTCAAGAGTGATCTGGTGAGCTGCCTCGTCTATCTCTGCATATCTTGTGCAGTCGAGCCAAGCAGCAACGCCTTCGGGATTCTTAGCACCCTTAGCGATGCAGAAACCGTGAACTCTTGAAGGAACATACATATTGTCGGTATCCTTAGCGCAGGGAACGGGCACGAACATTACTTCACCTGCAGCCAGATCGCCGTAGGGAGCGGTAGTGCTGGGTGCGTCCTCGATTGCCCAGAGACCGATAGGATAGAACAGTGTCTCGCCGGAAGCGATACCTGTACCGAATACATCGCCTCTTACCTTCCACTCATGCAGATGCTTGGGGTAAACAACGTTATTCTTCTGGAGGTTGTACATCATGTTCTGAGCCTTAGCCAGCTCAGGAGTATTGATGTTGTTGACGATCTTGCCGTCCTCCATGCCTACCAAAGGCTTACCTGAGGATTCAGTCAGTGCATTTTCATAGTACCAGCCGTCCATAGCCCACTTATCAGCTTCTTCGTCTGTGAACTCAATACACATTTCTGAAAGCTTGTCCCAGTTCCATTCGCCGTTGTAGTAAAGCTCAGCGGGATCCTCGAGACCATTTTCCTCAATTACATTTTTATTATATATCCAGATATAACTGGGGTCAACACGTGAAACTGCCACATAGTGACTGCCCTTGTACATGAACTGGTCGTTAGCAGATTTCATTGGGCTCCACAGTGCACTGTCGAAGTCAACGTAATCATCCATTGGTTCGATCATGCTCTTTATAGCACCCTTAGGGAAAACGTCCATATCGTCTGCGCCGATAAAGTCAGGTGAATCGCCTGACAGAATAGCGTTTGCAAGGTCGTCGAACTTAGTTTCCCAAGTAGTCTGTCTGTATACTATCTTGCCGTTGTACTTGGTCTGGAACAGAGCCAGGTCAACGCCGATATCCTTGTCAGCTGAAGCTGTAGGATTTATGTCGTAGAAAGAGAACCAAACGATCTCGTTGTTTGCGAGCTCCTTGTCCTCCATCTCGCCGGCAAGTCTTGTTACAATGTCCTGCTGGCTCTCTTCGAGCTTCTTTTCAGGCATTGAGGAAGCATCGCCGCCTTTTTTGTCGGAATCGCTGCTTTTGCCTGAATTGCAGGCTGACATGCCCATAGCAAGTGCCAGTGCAAGAAGTGCTGCTGCTGTAAGCTTAATTTTTCTCATATTATATCCCTCCGTGTTGACCCTATGGTCATCGGTTATCAGTGCTTCTTCTTAGCAACGATAGCGCCAGCTGCTGCAACTGCCATCAGACCAAGTACTGCGCCTGTAGCTGCACCGGTGTTGGAGTTGGTGTTGTCAGTAGCATCGGAAGCTGCGGAAGAAGTAGATGTTGTGCCTGTGCCGTTATTGTTAGTTGTTGTAGACTTGCTATCAGCCTTGCTGTCAGTCTTGGAATCAGCAGCGCTCTCAGTCTTGGATTCTGCCTTTGACTCAGCCTTGCTCTCGGTTGAACCACCGGCATTGGGTGCACCAAAGTCAAGTGTAACGTACAGTGTACCGCCCTTGAAAGCACCTTCCTGATCCCAGCCTGCTGCCTCGGGAGTAGCGCTCAGTAAAACTTCACCGGTCTCCTCGTCAACCTTATCAACAGGACGAATGTGGAATCTGATGTCGCCCTCAGCGTCACGCTGCATCTCGGTAATGTTGAGCATATCGTTGAAAACAGTCTCAGTGCCATCCTCAGCTACGAACTTAGCCTCTGTGACTGCAACTTCGATAGGATAGCTTGTCTCATCAAGACCTGCCTTGCCGAGAGCCTTGTCTACGTTGCAGACCATAACACCCATTTCGCCAAGGGTACCCTTTTCGCCCATCTCGACCTTGTCAGTGAGTATGGGGCTGATCTTGTACTCAACAGAGATCTTACCCTCTTCGTCGATGCCGAACCAATCGCTCTGGTTCCAAGCCCACTTACCGTCATTATTCATGAAAAATCCCATAGCACCAAGGCCATAATATGCATCGTTGATATCTGCATCTGACTCGCTGGGGTATACCTTGTCAGTCAGCTTTGTAGCGGATGCTGTCATTGCCAGTGTTGCTGCGATTACTGTTGCGGAAAGTCCCGCAAAAATTCTTTTTACCTTCATGTTTATTTCCTCCGTAAATCTTTATTGGCAGGGCATTTGCTGCCCTTAGATTGACATAATTATAGCTTAAAAATTGATTTTTTTATATAAAAAATATAACTTAAATATCGAAAATCTAACATAACCCTTGGTCATGTCCTCCAATTACTCCTTATTACTCAACTCCTTTCGGCTATTTAGTTAACTTTTGCCGTACATCACTCCTTTCGGCATAAAACTTAATAATGTTCAAGTTTTCTTCTTTTTCTTTGCTCGGAATACCCCGAATCCTGCACCGCATAAAGCGGCTGCTCCGATAACAGCGGCTATCACGCCTTTGTTATTTCCTGAAGCCGTTTTTTCTTTTCCCTCTGCACTGGAACTTTCCGCTTTTGGGGATATTCCTGCAGAGAAATCAGGTATGCAGTCTTTATCTTTTGCTATCAGAAGCAAAGACACGGTCTCGGGTTCCATTTCATATGTTATGGTGTTGTCCATCACCTGAACGGCATCATTGCTGTCGGTCATATCGAATACCTGCGGTGCGAAATTGTTCAGTCCGTACAGATGTACATAGCTGTACTCTCCGCCTTTGATCTTGATATTCGCCGTAGTCTTGTCCTTGAAGGACTTGTTCGTTACCACCAGCGTTACAACATCGCTGTTGTCTTCGAAGGTGGAAGCGTAAGCCGACGATCTTTCAAAATCGCTGGATTCGGTATGTCTCAGCGTATCACCGAAGTGACCGCCGTTACCGTCAAAATTAGTAAATAAATCTATCGCTGCGCACTGATAATCAGCTTCCATCGCAAAAAGCGTTGCCAGATAAACATCGTTTTCCATGAAAGCGCCAAGTGCGTCTGCTTCGGCTATGGCTCCGCATATATCGTAGCTTCCGCCGAAATCATACTCTGTTATGGCTATCTTCGTTCCGGGATAGTACTGATCGATAGACTGCTTCAGATTAGGAAGTAGCGGCAGGAAAGTCCCGCCAGTATCAGTTATCCAGCTATCCTCCTTGTAGGTGTCATCCCACAGGCTTCTCACAGAATCGAAACGCGCCTGAACGCACCCTTCATCGCTGTAATGCTTGCATGAACGCTCTCCGCATGGACCTTTAGCCTCGGTGTAATAATGCACATCGAGAGCATCCAGCAGACGGGTGCCTGTTTCGTCCTCGGCTTTCTTCATCTGGTCGAGGTAGTAGTCTACGAACCAGCGGTAATCATCTCTTTCAGCTTTGATATCCTTCCAGTCCTTTGCCGAACAGAAAGTATCGAAAGCGCTGTAACCGAAAAGTGCAGGTCCGAATATCTCGGCATCGGGATCTATATCTTTGACAGCCTTTGCCATTGCTGTGTTCTTCTCGACTATCTCCGCACAGGTACACTGCTCGGGGTGCATACGCGCATGGGTCATGTGCCACAGTGATGGTTCGTTATCCATCGAATACCCCTGTATACCGCCGTTCTTTGCAGAGCCCAGTGTATTCACAAGATAGTTCACATACTCGTCCATGTATACAATCCCGTCCGTGAGGTCAGGAGTATCTGCAAAATCGCTGCCCTTGGTTATCTCTACCCTGTTCCATCTGTCCGATGGCGCTTTCTCACTTTCGGATACTGCACCGTTCATATCAGCCGAAACATAGCCTGCCAGCTGCAGAGTTGTCATTGCGTATGCGTTGTTCTTTTCCTCGCATTTTCTTTTGAGGTTTATCGACATGGCTCCGGGAACATCTGCAAGCTTGGGATCCATTATCTGCGGAAAATAATTATCGGATATATGTTCCTTATCCGAACCCGCGTTTGAAGCGTTGGTCTCCCAGTTGTAAGCAGATGATCTGTTACCACCCGCACGTATCGCAGTGGGCATTACACTGCCGCCCATAAGCTCTTCGTTCACGCCGAAGATATAGGGCGATATCGCCTTGCTCTCCTGTGAGAGGTCCACGACTATATCCACCGATCCGCCATCAGCTCCTGCACTCATTGTGCACACGCTGACTATAGCTGCGGCTGCCGCAGCTGCAGCAGCTCTCCTGAATCTTCTCATTGGTTCCTCCGAATATGTGAATGCTGAGCCGCTGAGGAACACAGCATAGAATCGCTAAAATTATCAAAAAGTAAAAAAATATTAAACAACTTGTGAAACTGCTCTTTTTTAACCTGATTCTTACCTTTACGGTTTATACTTGTGCTGCGGTCGAGAAAGAGAGTATTTCTTAATAGGTATATTATATCAGCATTATTGTACCATAATAATCGCGATTCGTCAATAGTTTATGACGAAATTTTGTTATTTTTTCAGCCAGTAAAGCAAAAAATGTCTGAAAAATCGCGTATTTGCGCAATATCGTGCTTGATTTTGATAATTTTTGATGTTATCATAAAAATTGTAATTCGCGGCTTAAATTTGTACAAAAGGCTGAATAAGTACAAAGGATTTACAAATCAACTTGCAAAACGGGGTGAGATATGGTATAATGATTTAAAATTTAAATTAAAATTAAGCTGTGCATTGTAAGATAAAATTAACTAAAACAGTGCAAAGGAGCTGAAAATTATGAGATTACTACTTGCCGAAGATGAAAAGGAACTGTCCAACGCTCTTGTTGCAGTCCTTAAACACAACAACTATTCTGTCGATGCAGTCTATAACGGAAATGATGCCTATGATTATATCATCGGAGCTGAATACGACGGAGTGATACTTGATATCATGATGCCCGGCCTTGACGGTATCACTGTGTTGAAGCGTATCCGCGAAAAAGGCATACACACCCCCGTACTGCTGCTTACTGCAAAATCTCAGGTCGAAGACAGGATAACAGGTCTGGATTCTGGCGCTGATGATTACCTGACCAAGCCCTTTGCCATGGGTGAACTACTTGCGAGGATAAGAGCCATGACCAGGCGCAAGACCGAGTTTTCACCGAATTTGCTGAAAGTCGGAAATGTAACGCTGGATAGGGAGAGATTCGTTATCTCCACCGAAAACGGCGAGACAAAACTTGGCAATAAGGAATTTCAGGTTTTGGAAATGCTGATGCTCAACCGCAATATTCTCATTTCCACAGAAAAATTGATGGAAAGGATATGGGGCTTTGATGCGGAAGCCGAGATAAGCGTGGTTTGGGTCTATATCTCTTATATCAGGAAAAAGCTTGCCTCGGTAGGCGCCGATGTTGAGATCAAAGCCAGCCGCGGCGTCGGATACACGCTGGAGGTCAGAGAATGATAAAAAGGCTGCGGCGCAAATTTGTGCTGATAGCTGCTGCAAGCGTACTTGCGGTGGAGCTTATCGTCGTAGGACTGATAAACGTTATAAATATCGGCGAGATGCATAAGCGCCAGACGCAGCTCATGAATATACTCTGCGAGAATGACGGAGATTTTCCAGAATTCGGTATGTGGCGTGAGCAGATGTACAACAACGGTAACGGTCCCGGAGGAGGACGTTTCTTCCCGCCTGACATGAACGGTGAAGAAAAGCGTTTTCCCGATCTTGGCTTCAAGCTCAATGAGGAGACACGCTACCAGACAAGGTACTTCTACATTCGCTATAACAGGGAACTTGAACCTGTGGAGGTCAATACAGGTCATGTTGCCGCAGTTACTTCTGCCGAGGCACTCAGCTATGCCGAAGAAGTCAGCCTTTCGGGGAAGACTTCAGGATTTCAGGGCAATTACCGCTTTGAGGTCAGGGATACCATTGGCGGAAAGTTGTTCGTTTTTCTCGATTGCCGCGAAGACATACGCACACAGCGCCTATTCCTGCTGATATCAGCAGCGATATCCATAGGCGGCTGGCTGCTGGTCTGCCTGCTGATAATCGTGTGCTCACGGTTCGCTGTCAGACCTTTTATCGAGAACTACGAAAAGCAGAAAATGTTCATAACCGATGCGGGGCATGAGATAAAGACCCCGCTGGCGATAATACAGGCTAATACCGAAGTTATCGAGATGCTGAACGAACCCAGCGAGTGGACGATCAGCATCAAGAATCAGATCGAAAGGCTCAACGGTCTCATAGCTGATCTGCTGAGACTGTCACGAATGGATGAAGAGAGCGTAAAGCTCGTATTTGCCGAGTTCGATCTGTCAAACGCTTTCGCCGATATAGCAGGACCTTTCAGGACACTTGCGGAGAACAAGGGACTTTCCCTTGCCATCAGCACTCAGGAAGGTATCCGCATGAATGGCGATGAATCATCGATACGACAGCTCGTATCCATACTTACCGAAAACGCCGTTAAGTACTGTGATGCGGGCGGAAGTATAGAAGCTTCCGTCGAAAAGACGGCAAGCGGCAGACACGCTGTCATACGGGTGAAGAACGACTGTGCAGAGCCTCCTTCACAGCCCGAACGCCTGTTTGACCGCTTTTACAGGGCAGATAAGTCCCGTAAGCGCGAGGACGGTGAAACAAAATCAGGCTACGGCATAGGATTGTCGGTAGCCAAAGCCGTAACCGAGTCTCACAAAGGAAAAATTTCCTGCAAGGCTGAGGACGGCAAGATCGTATTTACTGTAAAACTCAGGTGTCTGTAAAAAAAATTATGGAAGAATCAAAATGGTTAAGCTAAGTTTTAGGTTGAGGGTGTATACTCTGAATCATAGGAAGAAAAACTGAACCATGGGAAGAGAAAAGATACGGAAAGGAAAGTGATGATATATGGGCGCAATACAGGAAATATTCAAGAGAGTTGAGAAGAAATACATAGTTACCGATGAACAGCAGGAAGAGCTCGTACGTGCAATGACAGGAAGAGCCGCTGCCGATAACTACGGACTTACGACGATCTGCAACATATATTACGATACTCCCGACCATCAGCTTATCAGGACTTCCATGGAGAAGCCCGTATACAAGGAAAAGCTGCGTATAAGGAGCTACGGCGTTCCCAACAAGGATTCTAAGGTCTTTGTTGAGCTGAAGAAGAAGTACAAAGGCGTTGTCTACAAAAGACGTGTTGATATGTCCCTGATAGATTCCTACGAATTTGTGAACTTCGGCGTGAACCCCGGCAAGAACCCGCAGATAGAGAAGGAGATCGAGTATTTCCTGAAATACTATCGTGATATCGGACCTGCGATGTATCTGAGCTATGACAGGATAGCGTTTGCAGGAGTAGATAATCCCGATCTGAGAATAACCTTCGACGGCAACATCACCTACCGTGAGGATGAAGTAAGGCTTGAAAAGGGCGTTTGGGGCGATAAGCTTCTGGATCCTCATACAAGGATCATGGAGATAAAGATCCCCGGCGCTATGCCTATATGGCTCAGCCGTCTGCTGGATGATATGAAAATATATCCCGGCAGCTTCTCAAAGTATGGTGAAGCTTACAAGCGGGTTTTCAGCGAAGCCCTCGACCAGGAAAAATACCTCAGACTTAACCGCGAAAATGTAAAAGGTAAGGTGAACGATTGTGCTTAATGAATTAAACTTGAATGCGGCGGATCTTACATCATCTGTCGGAAATACGACCATATCCAACGGGACATTTGCAGTGTGCACCCTTGTGTCGCTAGTAATAGGTGCTGTTATAGCATTTGCTTTCTGCTACAAGCAGAATAAGTCAAAGAATTTCCTGACAACGCTGGCACTTCTGCCCGTGATAGTACAGGTCGTTATTATGCTGGTAAACGGAAATCTCGGTACAGGCGTAGCTGTTGCAGGCGCATTCAGCCTGGTAAGGTTCCGTTCCATGCAGGGAAATGCCAAGGATATCCTGGCAATATTCCTGGCGATGGCAGTAGGTCTCGCAACAGGCACTAACAGCTTGAAACTTGCAGTCATTCTCACACTGATCGTATGTGCGCTGAACATTGCTTATCTCTATATACCTTTCATCGAAAATGACACCAGCGAAAAGGAGCTGACCATCACTATCCCCGAAAGCCTTGACTACAGCGATGTTTTTGACGACATTTTCAGAAAGTTCACAACAAATGCTACTCTCGATCAGGTAAAGACCACCAATATGGGCAGCCTTTTCAAGCTGAAATATAATGTAACACTCAAAAAGGGCGCAAGCGAAAAAGCATTTATTGACGAGCTCCGTGTTCGCAATGGCAATCTTGAGATACTCTGCTCAAGAAAAATGGCAAACGCTGACAGACTCTGATAATTAGGATTTTTACTCGCCCGAAAGCGTTTTTTTCGGGTGAGTAAAAAAAGAAAAAACTAATGTTATAAGATTTAATTATTTAATAAGGAGGCAATCTGCGATGAAAATAAGTGCGATGAAAAGAGCGGCTGCCGTAGCGGCCGCATTGATGATACTTGCAATGACAGGCTGTGCAGATACTGGAAAGGGCAAGGGCTCTTCCTCGAAGGCTGATAATTCATTTGTTGTAACAGCGGCAGATGCCGGTATCTCGGCTGACGATATCGAAGTTGGCTACGAAGAAAACGATGTTATAGACGCGGTTTTCTCTGACAGCGGTATTGAAGTAAGCGGCAGCGGTATTTCTGCAGAGGGTACTGTCCTCACCATCACCGCCGAGGGCACTTACCGTCTCAGCGGCAGCTGTGCCAACGGCAGGATAGTCATCGAAGCTGATAAAAAGGCTAAAGTCAAGCTGGTGCTCAATGGTCTCGATCTCACCTGCACCGACAACGCTGCTATCACCGCAAAATCCGCAGATAAAGTCTACCTTTTGCTTGAAAACGGCACTGAGAACAAGCTCACCGACGGAAAAGAATATTCCCTCGCTGATGGCGAAAACACCGATGCGGCAGTATTCGCAAAGTGCGACCTCACCATAAATGGGGACGGCGTACTGAATGTCACAAGCAACTATAAGCACGGCATAGTATCAAAGGACGACCTAGTCGTAACAGGCGGAAATGTCACCGTTAACGCGGTATCGTCCGCGCTTTCCGGCAAGGACAACGTGAAGATAAGTGCAGGCACTTTTGACCTGACCTCGGGTACCGATGCGGTGAAGTCTACCAATGACGAAGAGGAAGGCAAGGGCATCGTTAGTATATCAGGCGGCAATTTCACTATTAATGCAGGCGGCGATGGTCTTTCTGCGGCGAAGGAACTCCAGATAAGCGGCGGTGACATAAACATCACCACAGGCGGCGGAAGTGCCAACGCATCCATGAAGTCTGATGGTTTCCCCAATGGCGACTGGAAACAGGGCTTTGGCGGCAACGGTGATTTCACACCTCCTGATATTGGCGACTTTGATAAAGGCGATTTCACACCACCTGATATGGGTGACTTTGATAAGGACGATTTCACACCTCCCGATATGGGCGACTTTGACAAGGGTGACTTCACACCACCTGATATGGGCGACTTTGACAAGGGTGACTTCACTCCTCCCGATAAGCCCGATAGCGGTAATTCAGATAAGAAAAATACCGATACTTCGGCTGATAAGCAAGCCGATAACGAGCAGACCGGATCCGAGACCACTGAAACTACATCAGCAAAAGCCCTTAAATCAGGCGGGAATATTATAATTGATGGCGGAAAAATCACCATAGATTCCGCAGACGACAGCCTGCACTGCGACGGCGCAGCAAGCATCAGCGGCGGCAGCTTATCCGCAAGTTCGGGCGATGATGGTATCCACGTTGGCGGCGATCTGGTCATCAGCGGCGGCACAGTGGATATCTCCAAGAGCTATGAGGGTATCGAGGGCATGACAGTCACCATCTCAGGCGGCGAAGTAAATGTTACCGCATCTGACGATGGCATCAACTGCGCAGGCGGTAGTGATACGGGTTCATCCGACCGCATGGGCAGGGATATGTTCGCAGCACAGGAAGGCGTTTTCCTGAAAATCAGCGGCGGCACACTGAATGTCAACTCAGCAGGCGATGGTCTTGATTCCAACGGCGACCTCATCATCGAGGGCGGTACCATCTACGTCAGCGGTACCGAAAACGGCGCAAACGGCTCGGTCGATCATAACGGTGAAGCCACCATCACAGGCGGCACGATAATCGCATCGGGTGCTATAGGCATGGAAGAAATGTTTGACGAAGATGGCACCACACAGTGCGCTGTTCTCCATGATTTCACACAAAGTTTCTCAGCCGATACCGAATTCACCGTGACCGATAAGGACGGAAATGTTATCCTGAGTTTCACAAACCCTAAGACCTGGCAGGGCGTGATATTTTCCTCTCCCGACCTGAAACAGGGTGAGACCTATACAGTATCCGCAGGTGGTGAAAGTGAAGAAATAACACTTGAAAGTGTTATCACTTCCAATAGCAAAGGCGGCTTTGGCGGCATGGGCAGACCCGGCAATATGAACGGCGGAAAATTCAAGCGCGGCGAAGATAATAAGGCTTCCGAAGAAGATAACAAGGCTTCTGAAACTTAAAACTACAATCTGGCGAAAAATGCCAAGGAAGAGAGCTTTGGCTCAAGCCCTTCGCGAGAGGCTCTGCCTCTCGGTCAAGGTGCAAAAGCGACGTGAAAACCGTGCTATAAATAGAAAAGCAAACTAACGTTCAAATAGGGCGTGGCAATAACAACAATATGAGCGTGGACAATACAACCGTCCACGCTCTTTCTATGTCCGTAAAATTATTGCCGCGCCCGAAATCAACGGCGGTACGCTCGTTGATTTCTCGACCCGAGGAACGAGGGGCGAAAACCACCAAATTACCGCCCGAAACAGATATCCGACAATACCAACAATATCCGATATTTGACAGGCAAAACAATTCCATCCGGCAAATACACCCTATTTTAGCATGATATTTCGTCAAAGCATATAATTGACATTTACTTCACGATATGTTAAAATAAAATATAAATTATGATAATTAACCTCGCTTCTTGTTTGTGACGCTGGTTGTTCAAAAGGTGGTGGTCTTTGCGTGGAAGAAAACGAGTTAAAGGGCATGATAGCCCATATAGAAAAGATCGGCGGACGGTTTTCAAAAGTCATGAACGTGCTGATAATCGGATTCCTGATATCAGCGGTTCTGAGTTTTCTCTGCGCGGTAGGTTCGCTTATCTACGACAAACTTCCCAAAGGCTTTGCAGAAAGTATCTACATCAAGGACTTCGATTTCAATGCCTTTGACCTGACAGTAGCTTTCGATGATCTTGATGAATATTACGTTTCAGGTATCGGATACTTCCTCTATTCCCTGTATTCAGCACTGGTTGTGATGATCCTCAGCTTTTATCAGAAACTTGTCAAAGCCGTGGTGGGGCAGGGTCAGCCCTTTACACAGGAAACAGGCAGAATGATGAAAAAGTATTCCTACCTGACCTTGCTTTTCGCATTATCGGGCAATCCCGTGGTCACCATACTGATGTTCATGATTCTAAGGCTTTTCGCTGTGCTGTTTGAATACGGTGCGTATCTGCAAAAGAAAGCCAACGAGACCAACCGCATACAGGAAGAGATAATCGTGTCATTTGCGGAAATCACCGAAAACAAATCTGGTCAGACAGGTCAGCATATCAGGCGAGTGGCTGAGTATTCAAAGATAATAGCCGCTGAAATGGGTCTTGAAGCCGACAGAGTTCAGCTCATCGGTCTTGCGTCAACAATGCATGATATTGGCAAGCTGATAGTGCCCTCTGAGATTCTGGACAAGCCCGGCAGACTTAATGACGATGAATTCGCAACGATAAAGACCCATACCACCTACGGTGCAGCACTTCTAAGCCGTGTTGAGGGTGATGTTATGCAGCTTTCCAAGACCATAGCTCTCGAACATCATGAGCGTGCTGACGGCAACGGTTATCCCCTGGGTAAGGAAGGTCACGCTATAGCTCCCGAGAGCCGTATAGTCGCGGTAGCTGATGTTTATGACGCTCTCACAAGCCGCCGAAGCTACAAAAAGGCTTGGGATTCCAAAGACGCTTATAACGAGATAGTCAAAAATTCAGGCACGCAGTTCGATGAAGAAGTAATCGAAGCTTTCAAATCCGCCTATGACAAGATAGAGGAAGCAAGAGTTCGTTATGCCGATAAGGATACGGTGGAGGATAATCAATTGTAAAAAAACTATTAAAAGCGTTGACAAACCTGCTTGATGATGGTATAATATTTTAGTCTGAAAGGACTTAATAATGAATGCTGCATAGAACTACTGTCTGAACTAAGGATGATGGGCTTCTATGAGCCATAATTTTTAGTTTGGAAGGAGGTAAGTTCTGATGAGAGAAGGTATTCACCCTAACTATGTCGAGACTACAATTACTTGTGCTTGCGGCAACGTTATAAACACCAGATCCACCAAGGAGAATATCAAGGTCGAGATCTGCTCCAAGTGCCACCCTTTCTTCACCGGTAAGCAGAAGCTGGTTGACAGCGGCGGACGTGTTGACAGATTCAAGAAGAGATTCAACCTCGACTAATTATCAGGAAGTTAAAGAGCGGAAATTTTCCGCTCTTTTTTGTATATAAAGAGACTCCGCAGATACAAGTGGGTAAACTATATCGAAAGAGGACAGTGTATGAACTACAAAACGGTCTACGGTTGTGCCACGGGCACTTATACCGAGAAAAAAAGCGATTTTATAGGACAGATAGCCCCCGTAAAAACAGCTGAACAGGCTGTTGAGTTTATCGAGAAGATAAAGGCTGAAAACCGCAAGGCAAGGCATAACGTATATGCCTATGTGGTGCGTGAGGGTAATGTTTCGCGTTATTCCGATGACGGTGAACCTCAGGGCACAGGCGGGGTACCCGTGCTTGATGTAATAAACAAGGCGGGTCTTACCGATGTGTGCGTTGTGGTCACTAGGTATTTTGGCGGGATACTCTTGGGTGCAAACGGATTGGTGAGGGCGTATTCCCAGGCTTGTTCGCTGGCGATATCCGAAGCGGATATCCTGAATATGTACGAGTGTTCAATGATCTCATTTTCCTGCGACTATAATCTCTACGGCAAGATAAAATATATCCTGCCTGATTTTGAAGCCATCACCAAGAGCGAGGATTTTTCCGATACCGTCACTATGGAGCTGCTTGTCAAGTCCGAGCTGACCGACCCTTTTACCAAAAAGCTGACGGATATTTCCAATGGTCAGCTGAAATATGAGATACAGGATGGCTTGTGGGCGGATTTCTCCGAAAATAACCGTTGATTTGTATATTATGCGATTGATTTGTATTGTTAATTTGTGATATCCTACAAATCGATTGCGGCGATCTCAAAAAATAAAGGTATTTTTTGAGTGAATGCAGTATATTCTAGTAAACGGCGAAAAAAGTCGGAGGTGATGATATGCTGCCCAGAGAACAGTGGGAACAGTTTGAACATAGTATCCTTTGTGAAAAAGCCGCATTCTCTGATAGTTCCGCAGGAAGAGAAAGACCTGAGGAGAAATGCCCCATACGCTCTGAATACAGGCGCGACAGGGACAGGATACTCCACTGCAATTCTTTCAGAAGGCTGAAACACAAAACCCAGGTGTTCCTTTCTCCTGCGGGAGATCATTACCGTACCCGACTGACCCATACCCTCGAAGTCAGCCAGATAGCAGGCACCATAGCCCGCGCACTCAGGCTGAATGAGGATCTTACCGAAGCCATAGCTTTGGGTCACGATTTGGGTCATACACCTTTCGGTCATGCCGGTGAACGTATGCTGAACGAATTAAGCCCCTGCGGTTTCCATCATTACGAGCAAAGTCTCAGGGTGGTGGATAAACTTGAACGCGGCGGCGAGGGACTTAACCTTACCCATGAGGTCAGGGACGGCATACTGAAGCATACCAACAGCGTTGCAAAGACCTATGAGGGCTATGCCGTGCGTTTTGCCGACGTTATCGCCTATATCAACCACGATATCGACGATTCCATAAGGGCGGGTATACTCAGGGAAGAGGATATACCATCGAAGATAACCTCTGTGCTGGGTCACGATAAATCCTCGCGCATAACCACCCTCGTAAGTTCCCTCATCGAGTGCGGACTTAGCGGTGAAGCGGGTGACGAGGATTCACTGAAAATGACCCCGGAGGTGGAAACAGCTTACAAAGCACTGCACAGATTTATGTTCGACAGTGTTTATACAAATCCCGCCTGCAAATCCGAGGAACGCAAGGCGCAGGATATGATAGCATATTTATATAAGTATTATACAGACCATCTTGAAAGACTGCCTGCTATGTATATGAACCTTGCCTATCATTACGGCATAGATATGGCGGTCTGCGATTACATATCGGGAATGACCGATGTTTTCGCGGTGGAAACTTTCAAGGAACTTTTCATTCCCGCGGCGTGGATGATAAAGTAAAGCAAATGTTCAGCCGCACAGGAGAGGGGGAGTCATTTCTTGGATCAGGAATTTCTTGAAAAGCTGAAATATGAGAACCCCATCAACGAGGTAATGCGTGAAAACGGCATCGAGCTGAAAACTTCGGGTCGGGGATATATGTGCAAATGCCCCTTCCACGATGACAGCACAGCTTCGTGCAGTGTGGTGCCCTCACAGGGATTTTTCCACTGCTTCGGCTGCGGTGTCAGCGGAGATGTTGTCAGCTTTGTACGCAAGTACAGAAACCTCGGCTTTATGGATGCAATCAATTATCTTGCCCAGCGTGCGGGAATGACAGTACCCACATGGCAGGGCGGCGATGATAAAAGCTATAAGCGCAGGATGCGCATATACGAGATGAACAAGTGCGCGGCAAGGTTTTTCCGCGACCAGCTGAAAACTCAGGACGGTCTCAGGTGTCTGAATTACCTGGTACATACCAGAAAGCTTTCAGCCGATGTTATTAAAAAGTACGGCATGGGCTTTGCTCCTAAAAGCTTTACTGCGTTGAAGTCATATATGCTGGGCTGTGGATACAGCGAGGATGAACTTGTTTCCGCATCGCTTCTGGGACGTTCTCAGACTTCCGGCAGGACTTACGATTTCTTCATGGACAGGGCAATGTTCCCATTTATCGATGTAGCGGGAAATATAGTCGGCTTCGGTGGAAGAACCCTTGGGGACGATAAAAGAAAGTACCTCAACACAGGCGATACCACTTCCGAAGAATTCCGCAGGACGAATGACGAGAAAAAGCTTGACGGCTATTCAAAGGCGCGTTTTGTCTTCTCTCTGAATTACGCGAAAGACGTGTCCGTAAAAACCAGAGAACTGCTTCTCTGCGAGGGCAACTTGGATGTAATTTCCCTGTACCAGCACGGATTCACCAATGCGGTGGCATCATGTGGTACAGCACTGACTCCCGAACAGGTCAAGGCGATGAAGAACTATGCCGATAAGGTAGTTATCTGCTATGATGCCGATGACCCCGGACAGAAAGCCGCTCTGAGAGCGGTGGGTATGCTGAGAAGCGGAGGCTTGGGCAGCAGTGTTATCCATATGGAGGGCGCAAAAGACCCTGATGAGTATATAAACAAGTTCGGCGAAGACCATTTCAGATATCTGATAAATAATGCCGCAGACGGCTTTGATTTTGAATTAGGGTACTATTCGCGGGGACTTGATCTTGATAAAAGGGACGATAAGATACGTTTTCTGAAAATGGCTTATGCGTCCATAGCGGGCGAACCCGACAGCACCGCAAGGGATACCATGGAAAGACAGCTGTCGGAGCAGTACAATGTTTCTTTCGATGTTATAAGAGCGGCGGTAGATGATATCATGGTGCGTATGATGGACACCCAAAGGCGTTCAAAGCAGCGTGAAGAAGTAAGACAGACCATCCTAGCCGATGAAGAAACAGCAGCGAATAAAGCAGTCTACTGCGAGCGTGGACTTATCTACTACATATGCTGCAACAGTGATGCTGCACAGGAGATAGGTCAGCGCATCTCACCCGAAGAGTTCACGGATGAATTCAACAGAAAGCTTTTCGTCGATATCTCGGGCAGACTTTCGGTAGGCGATATCATATCGCTGGACGTTATCTGCGAACAGCTTTCGGAGGAGGAACAAAACATGGTCAGACGGTCTTTCGCAAAGTACGCGAAGCTGAATGTCAACAGGGAAGTCGCTGAACAGTATATTTCTTCCATAAAGGCGTATAATAAGAGAAATGCTCCGCCGGCGCAGGAAGAGAAGACCAGCGAGGACTACTTGAAAATGATGGAGGAACTGCGCAGGAAAAAATGCTGACGCAGACAAAATAAAGGTCACCTAAATAAGGAGAGTTGAACATGACTGATAAGAGCAAGATAATGGAAAACCTGATGGAACACGGCAAGCAGACAGGCAAGCTGACCACCAAGGAGATAACTGATGCACTGGAAAAGCTGAATTTCGACGTTGAGCAGATGGATAATTTCTATGACACCTGCAACAGCCTGAATATAGAGATCATCGACGACGTAGTAGTTGACGATACTCTGGATTTCGTTAACCCCGATGACGAGCTGGAGCAGGACGACGTTGATATCGCGCTTTCCACTGACGGTATTGCCATTGACGACCCCGTTAAGATATATCTCAAGGAGATAGGCAGAGTTCCCCTGCTGACTTCCGAAGAAGAGATACAGCTGGCTGAAATGATGTCAGGCGATAACGACAGGGAAGCTACCAAGGCAAGAAAGCGTCTTGCGGAAGCTAACCTGCGTCTGGTCGTATCCATAGCCAAGAGATATGTGGGCAGAGGCATGAGCTTCCTTGACCTCATTCAGGAAGGCAACATGGGTCTTATCAAGGCAGTTGAAAAGTTCGACTACAAAAAGGGCTTCAAGTTCTCCACCTATGCAACATGGTGGATAAGACAGGCTATCACTAGAGCCATCGCTGATCAGGCAAGAACTATCCGTATCCCTGTTCACATGGTTGAGACTATCACCAAGGTTAAGAAAGTATCTTCTCAGCTCCTGCACAAAAACGGCCACGATCCGTCACCCGAGGAGATCGCTGAAGAGCTGGATATGAGCGTTGAAAGAGTACGTGAGATCATGAGGATAGCTCAGGATCCCGTATCCCTTGAAACACCTATCGGTGAAGAGGAAGATTCTCACCTTGGTGACTTTATCCCCGATGATGACGCTCCTGCTCCTGCCGAAGCAGCTTCACTCGTACTGCTGAAAGAGCAGATCGATCAGGTGCTCTCCACCCTTACCGAGCGTGAGGAAAAGGTTCTCAGACTGAGATTCGGTCTCCAGGACGGCAGATCCAGAACACTTGAAGAAGTTGGTCAGGAATTCAAGGTAACCAGAGAGCGTATCCGCCAGATCGAAGCAAAGGCACTGCGTAAGCTCCGTCACCCCAACAGAAGCAACAAGGTCAGAGATTATCTTGACTAAGGGAGGGCGAGATGTACATAACTCTCGAAACTGATTACGCAGTAAGGATAACGTCCCTGCTGTGCAGATCAGAGAGCAGGCTCGATGCAAAGACTATTTCCGAACAGACCTGTGTTACCCTGAGATTCTCGCTGAAAATACTCCGCAAATTGGTGTCTGCAGGGATAGTGAAGTCCTTTAAAGGCACCCAGGGCGGATATGTCATCGCAATGGAACCAAAGGATATCACGCTGAAAATGGTTATAGAGGCTATCGAGGGTACATACTGCTTTTCAAGATGTTTACAGCCCGATTCGGAATGTAACAGAGGCGCATCGGGAAGATGTCCTTTTCAGGACGCCTTTGCCGATATCACAGCCGTAGTTTCTGAAAAGCTTGAAAGCCATAATTTTGCCGAGCTTAACAGCAAGTATGAGGTTTCTGATGGAAAATAGACCTGATAATGATAAGCCCAAAAACAGCTTTCGCCTCAGCGATGAGGCGAGAGCTGAAATTGACAGGGAATACATGGATGTCCCCGATGATTATTCAAATTATATCCGTCCCCGCACTGTTGTGCCAAATAATAACTTCAGTAACTACCGTGAGTATAACAATGACTTTGAGGAGTATGATGATCATCCCGATAGGTACGCAGATGATAGCGAAGAGTACGACTATCCTTTCGACGAATACGAGGACATTCAGGACGGATACGAAGATGTTCAGGACGAGTACGAAGATAATCCCGAGGATTATTCCGATGATTTTGACGACTTCGACGATATCCCGGAGGAAGAATACGGAGAATTTCCCGAAGTCGAAACTCCTGAGGGCGAGGAGGAACGACCTCCCAAAAAGAAGAAAAAGCACTGGCTGAGAAGACTGATAGTCGGCGTTATAGTACTCTGCTTTACGGTCATAGCCGTTGATATCGGACTTCTCTTTTTCTCGGGACATCTGTGGTTCAACGAGCCCAGAAAGCGCGATTATCCCATAAGAGGACCTGTTATCACCGAAAAAGCAGGTGAAGTCCAGTGGAAACGCTTTGCGCAGCAGAATATCCAGATATGCTATATCCGCGCCACTAAGGGCGTCTCTTTCGAGGATAAGCTATTCGAGCAGAATAAAGAGGGCTCGGGTCAGTCCGATTTGCCTACGGGTATGATACACGTATTCGACCCCATGCGGGACGGTGAAGAGCAGGCAGAGCATTTCATCGAAGTATGCGGCGGCATGGGAGGAAGGCTCCGTCCGGTGGTTGACTGTGACCTGAGTGTTTTCTACTCGGTACTTCCCTCAGACGAAGAAAAGGTAGCCGACAGTCTTCGTGCCTTTGTTGACAGGATAGAAGAGGAGTACGGATGTACTCCGATAATAAAGTGCGATGCCGATTTCTATGAAGATATAGCAAGCGCAGAACTTTTTAATGACTGTCCCATATGGTATGTCAGCGAATACAAAAAGCTTCCCAAAGATGTCCGTGCTGACCTCTGGGGATACAGCAGCCGCGTAAAATTCAGCTACTATGAGAATCATAATTTTCTGGAAATGGTAGTTTTGAACGGTGGGGAAGATGACTACTATAAACTGACAATGGAAGACGCAGATGAAGAGGAAGAAGCTGAAGTCGAAACGGATATCGAATACACCGAATGAATTGTAAAACTAAAATCTCGCGTATACTGCCAAAGACACTAAACGCGCGGTCTACGCAGTCACTGCTAACAAAAAAATCGAGCGTATGCAAAACCAGTGCATACGCTCAAACTATGTCCGTAAAATATTGCCGCACCGTCATTTGACACGGTTAGAAATAGCGGGTAGTCATCATTTCGCAGATGCATGAATTTTGATGACCGCCCGCTTTTATCGTTAGTTTGATTTTCTCTTATTGTTTGCTCTGTACGCAGGCTTGATGCAACGAAATCTCGCTATTTGCTTATTGCTCCACGCTATGCCGATACTTCAGCGGAGTCGTCCCAAATATCTTCTTGAAACTCCTTATGAAATTCTCACTGCTGCTGTAACCGCATTTCCGTGATATCTCCTCAACGCTCATATGAGTTTCTTTCAGCAGGGAAGCCGCCAGCTCCATGGTTATCCGCTGTATATCCTCCCCCGGAGATACCCCGAACTGCTTTTTATACAGCACACTGAAATGACTGCGCGTCATGAAGAAAGCCTCAGCCATACGCTCCACTGACCATTCTCCGGGCGCAGAAATTACCTCTGACCGTATCTGTCGCAAACGTTGAACAGTCAGATTATCCCGCTTTGCTTTCGGGCTGATATCCACACGGTTGATACACAGCTCGTCTATCACACATCGCAGAGCATCAGCCATTTCGCGGCTGTGATCTATCATAACATCGGTTAGCCACCATGTGATGCGCGAAATACTCTCGATGAACTTCCAGCTGGGCTCAATGTAGAAAACCTTGTTTATTGGAAGTCTGCTGTTTTCAAGAAGCCTTTCGTCGTCATATGTGAATTTTACATAGTCGTTTGTAAATCCGCCCTTAAGAGACTTGTAGTCCACAGGCTTGTCAGGCGGGAATATCACGCAGGCGTGTGGTTCGGTGATGATGGTGTTTCCATTAAGCAGAAGCTCCACAGGATCGTGAAAATGCACCAGCATATAGCATGGCTCGCCCGGTATATTTATATGGAAGCTTTCATGCTCTGTGCGGTCGTTGAAAGCTCCCCAAATCTTAATGCTCATATATTGCTCCTTTCAGGTCAATGATAAACCTGTTATAATGTTAGTATAGCATACAAAATGATAAATTTCAAGCTTTTAAAAGTGGAAAAATAACGAAAGATCATGACATACTACGAAAATCGGGAACAAACTGAACGTTTAATGATAAATTTTCGTCTTCCAAAAACGTTTTCGTAACATTGCTGGATAACTTTAATTAGAAAAACATTCAATAAGTTAGGGGGCTTTATTATAGAATATGTTAAGCTACGATTATCATTTTTATAGATGAAAACTCTGGCGAATGAATCAATTGCAAATCCGGATCATTTAGAAAATGCCAATTTGATAATGCTGTTGGCTTGTTTTGCTCGGAATAACATTCATAAAAAAACAGTGAAAATGATAAGTTTGCTTTTTAATGGATTATAGCATATATTAAATCGTCGTCTTTAACATTAACAGGCTTTATTTTATGTTTGTACTGTTAAAATGTTTTTAATTCCATTGACAACCAACTGTTGATATTGTATAATAATTGTAATATTATAATGTCGGGTTAATCAATGATAAAATGAAGATAAATAAAGCACTGTGCAGTTTTTTGGTGACAAAATACGGAGGAAGATAATATGGCATTTGAGATAGAAAATGGCGTTCTTGTTGGCTATATTGAAGAAGAGGGCGTTTCTGATATTGTAGTTCCCGATGGTGTTGTTGAGATAGGTGAAGCTGCTTTCGGCGGCTGCAGCACTCTCAGACATGTCAAACTGCCCGATGGTCTGCAGGTGATCGGTGACTATGCTTTCGGCTGCTGCCGTCATCTCAGGACAGTGAATATCCCTGATACAGTAAGATCTATCGGCGCCACCGCCTTTTTCAGCAACAAAAAGATGGAGCCTATGCCTATCCCCGAAAGTGTAAGAGAGATAGGCGAGCACGCATTTACTGATACTTCCGTACTTGCAGGCAAAAAGAGATATGCTGTATATGCATATCAGATGCTGGCAGATAAGGATAGTTTTTTTGAGCGTGCGATAATCGAATCTGAGACTAGCGGCGATGCTGAGTTTGCCGCCCAGAAAATGGCACATCATCTTATGGGTACAGGCATTGTGGGCGATAAGGTGAATATGCTTGCACTGGATGGCTCCAGACCCAAGGAGCTTACCGATGATGAGTATGATTACAGGGTAGCTTCCATCCATGCTTCAAATGAAGCCTATAAGATATGGCTCATCGATGAGGATAGCTGTTCACAGTATTCTAATGACACCCTGAAAAGGATGTTCAACGAGAACATGGATCACTTCATCAGACACTACTGCCACAAGTTTGTCATTGATTCAAGAAAATGATATTTTCAACAACATAATGATTTTACGGACACTTCTGCTTTTGGGCTGAAGTGTCTTTTTGCTGAAAATTTTTCACCCGCACTTGCATTTATCGGCTGAGCATGGTATAATATATAAGTATATATTAATTTTGAGAGGTGTAATCAATGATAGAATTAAACGAATACAGAGGTCATATACGCAACTGGCGTCAGCTTTGCGAAGAGCTGGGCATTGACAGCAGTCTTCCCCGCGCCGAAAGAGAAAAGGCTATCGTGGTAAAGGCATACGAAAAGTGGGGAACCGCTGTGGCAGACCATCTTTACGGTATGTTCGCTTTCGCCGTTGAAAATGACGGCGAGATCTTCTGCGTCCGCGACCATTTCGGCACAAAGCCATTTTATTATTACGAGACCGCTGACGGCAGACTGCTCTACGGCACCACTATCCGCCGTATAATGGAGCAGGAGGGCTTCGTCAAGGAGCTTAACGAGAAAATGCTCCAGATATACATGACCCTGACCTACGTGGCAGGCGAGGACACTTTCTTCAAGGGTGTGAAGAAGCTGATGCCCGGACATTATCTTGTCCACAAAAACGGAAAGACTTCCATCACCCGCTACTGGCATCCCGAGTTCCGTCCCGATGAGAGCAAGTCTCTAGAAGACTGGGCTGACGAGATACATACCACCATACAGAATATCTTCCCTGAGGTCAAGGAAGATGGAGAGATCGCTGAGAGCTTCCTTTCCGGCGGCGTTGATTCTTCCTACGTTCTGGCTATGTCCGATGCTCAGGTGACAGATTCCTGCGGTTACGACGAGGAGCGTTTCGACGAGAGCGGACTTGCAAAGCAGACCGCTGATATCCTTGGCAGAAAGAACAACCGCTGCAAGATCACTCCAGAGCAGTATTTCGATATCGTACCCTACGTTATGTATAATATGGAGCAGCCCCTTGGTGATGCTTCCGCTATCGTGTTCGCCATCGCCTGCAAAGCTACCGCCGAGCATACAAAGCTCTGTTATTCCGGCGAGGGCGCTGACGAATTCTTCGGCGGATACAATATGTACCGCAACGCAGAGCGCTACGGCGATAATCTCAAGACCTTCTATGTGGGCAACACCAACATTATGAAGGAAGATGAGAAGCAGCGCATACTCAAGCACTATGACCCTAACTATCTGCCAATAGACCTGGTTAAGTATATCTACGATGAGACCGAGGGTCTTGACCCGCTGACAAAAATGTCCGATGTGGATATCCAGATATGGCTGGAGGGTGATATCTACCTGAACGTTGACAAGATGAGCGAAGCCGCAGGTCTGGAGATAAGAATGCCCCTGACTGACAGGAGAGTATTCGATATCGCTTCACGTATGCCCTCACGCTTCAAGGTAAACGAAGAGAAGAACAAGGTGGCATTCCGTACCGCAGCTGCAAAGGTACTGCCCGCTGAGATAGCATTCCGCAAGAAGCTGGGCTTTGTCGTTCCTATCCGCTTCTGGCTCGCTGATGAGCGCTACAACGCTGATGTAAGGGCGAAGTTCAACAGCGATATGGCTGCGAAGTTCTTTGACCTTGATGAGATCAATGCTATCTATGCTGATTATGTCGGCGGAAACTCCGATAACTGGCGTAAGATCTGGACGATATACACATTCCTTGTATGGTATGAGGAATATTTCGTAAAAAGATAATTGTAAATAGTTTGAGAACGGAGTGTTACAAAACGCTCCGTTTACTTGCTTTTATCGGAAATCACGCAGTTTCAGCTTGCGAGAACTTTTCAAAAAAATCTGAAAAAAGTTCTTGACAAATCGACACTGATATGCTATAATAATTAAGTCGTCGGGGTGTGGCGCAGGTGGTAGCGCGCTACCTTGGGGTGGTAGAGGCCGTGGGTTCAAGTCCCGTCACTCCGACCAGACTAAAAAACAGACCGCTCATTTTGGGCGGTCTTGTTATATCGAGGTGTGGCTCAGTTTGGTAGAGCGCTACGTTCGGGACGTAGAAGTCGCGTGTTCAAATCACGTCACCTCGATTCAACTAATTAAATATAAACGATTCGTCGGGGTGTGGCGCAGGTGGTAGCGCGCTACCTTGGGGTGGTAGAGGCCGTGGGTTCAAGTCCCGTCACTCCGACCAGTAAAAGACCGTTCATATGGGCGGTCTTTTTTATATATAATCAGACTGAAGAACATACGGAGGTCACTATGAAAATAATCTGCAAAAAATGTCTGCTGGCGGATATCGACCGCGATGCTTACACCGAAAAACTAATGGAGTATATCGCCGCCGTTCCCGAGGATAAGCGTGTGGACGAGGAAGAATATCAGCGCCGACTTACACTGTGCAAACAGTGCGAACAGCTTTCAAACGGTATGTGCGCTGTCTGCGGCTGTTATGTGGAACTCCGTGCGCTGAAACCCGAACAAAGCTGTCCTGGGGAAGGCAAATACTGGTAAATAAATAGCTTTTTAACTGTTCTCTGTTTTTGCGGAGAGCAGTTTTTTATTGCCACGAACATTTCTTTTTAGTACAGAAAGTTGTACTGCATTTCATTTTTTATAAAAATCTGTTGTAATCTGAAATTAAATATGGTATAATCAATGCATGGATATTTCGTGAACAACTAAGGAGGACAAGTCTTATGGAACAAAACTATATAAAGCCACCCGTGGAGATCAGATATGCCGATGAGCTGAAGACACTGCGGGATAACGATAATGGCAAAAAGCCCGAAAACTGGCTGCTTTCACCTAAAGCAGTACGCACTTTCATACTCGGCGGGGAAGTTGATACCCCCGAGGGAAAGGTCAAGATACCACGTAAGTTCTATGGTAACGATGCTCTTGTTGAAAGATGTATCATAACTCTGGCGGGTAGCCGAGGTCTTATGCTGGTTGGAGAGCCGGGTACAGCAAAGACCATGCTCTCAGAACTTCTTTCAGCAGCCTGCTGCGGAGTGAGCACCAATACAGTTCAGGGCACCGCGGGTACTACCGAGGACATGATAAAGTACAGCTGGAATTATGCTCTGCTCCTGGCAAAGGGACCCTGCCGCGAAGCACTTGTTCCCTCGCCACTGCTTGTGGGCATGGAAAAAGGCATCTTCGCCCGCTTTGAGGAAATAACCCGTACTCCTGCTGAGATACAGGACAGCCTTATTTCCGTAATGAGCGACCAGATACTCAATATCCCAGAACTTGGCGATGAGGGTCTTGTTCAGGCGAAACGCGGCTTCAATATAATAGGCACCGCAAACACCCGCGATAAAGGCGTTAACGAAATGTCAGGCGCTCTCAAAAGACGATTCAACTTTGAAACAGTCGAGCCCGTCAGCGATGTCAGCCTTGAAAAGGAGATCATTATCCGTGAAGCAGAAAATATGGCTAAGGCTGGTCATATCGACTGCCCCGTAGATACCGATGTTGCCGAACTTCTTGCAGTTACATACCACGAACTCCGCGAGGGCAAGACATCTGAGGGCACAGTGGTGGAAAAACCTGCCGCTGTCATGAGTACCGCCGAAGCTGTGTCTGTTTATTATCAGACTATCAGCCACGCATGGTATTACGGTGATGGCACAGCTGATCTTGGCATACTCACCGAGAATCTTCTCGGGGCGGTGTGCAAGGAGAATAAGGACGATCTCGAAAAGCTGAAAGCATATTTCAGAACAGCAGTCAAGGAGAAAGCGAAAAAGGTTGGTGGCGCATGGAAGGAATATTCAAAGACAGCCTCTTTGCTGAGATAACAGGTGAAGCAGGGGAGCTTTTAAAATATGATACTTCTGGGGATCTTCTGCTTTTTCCTGTAAGGCACCACAGCCCCGTGTGTTCATATCAGATTCTTCGTGCGGTGGAAGAATTCTCACCAACTGCGATACTGGTTGAAGGTCCCGAAAATGCCAACGGTCTTATCCCTGTGCTGACCGATGAGCGCACTGAACTTCCTGCGGCATTTTACTACTTCTACAAGGACAAAAAGAAGCTGGTCAGCGAGGACGCAGAGGATTACAAGTGCTACTACCCGTTCCTCTATTCCTCCCCCGAGTTCAACGCTCTCGCCGCCGCTGCCGCTAAAGGCATACGTGCGGCATTCATCGACCTGCCATATTGCGAGATACTTATCAACACAGCAAAGGGCAAAGGTCTGCGCACCGAGAAAGAAAAGCACAGCTATACCGATGACACCCGCCTTATCCGCTCGAAGTTCTATAAAAAGCTATGCGAGAAAACAGGCATACGCAATTTTGAAGAGTTCTGGGAGAAGTATTTTGAGATAGAAGGTCTTAAACTCACCCCAGCCGAATTCTGTAAAAATATGCACACCTATTGCGTGCTGACCCGCGCACAGGAAAAGGATTCCGAGCTTGAAGCAGATGGCACCCTCGCCCGTGAGCGTCATATGGCTTTGCGCATAAAAGAAGCTCTGGACAAAGGCGAAAAAGTCCTCGTGGTCACAGGCGGACTTCACAGCTTAGGGTTGGCAAAGCTGCTTAAATCGGGAAAGATCAAAGCTGAAAAGCTCCACAAAATGACACCCGATATTCAGGGTTCTTTTCCCACCGCATATTCCTACGAAGCTGCAGATGCGCTACACGGTTATGCTTCGGGCATGAGATTTCCCGCTTTCTACGACGGTATAATGAAGCGCATCGTGAACGGCGCAGACCCTGCGAATGTCTATAATGATGCCACTCTTGAACTTCTTATCAAGACCGCCAAGGAAAGCTCAAAAAAGGATATCGCCATTTCCATAGCCGATATCACCTCAGCCCAGACCGTAATGAACGGTCTTGCTGCCCTTAGAAATGTGAGCCAGTGTGGTATCTCCGAGCTTGCTGACGGTATCACTTCAGCGTTCATCAAGGGCGAAAAGACCATATCTTCCGCCATGCCTCTGGATATCATGAGGCGCCTTGCAACAGGTGACGGCATCGGTCATATCGGCGATAAGACCCATGTTCCGCCCCTTGTGGCAGACTTTGAAAAGCAGTGCGATATCTTCAAACTCAAATACGCAAGCGTTATCCCGCAGGAAGCTGATGTACCCCTTTTCCTGGGGGAAAGAGGGCTGAATCTCAGCCGCTTTATGCACAGGATAACTTACCTTGATACAGGCTTTGCCACCCTCACAAAAGGTCCCGACCTGAAACGAGGAAAGGACAGGAGCCGTGTGCGGGAGCTTTGGAAGTACCGCCGCACTCCTCAGGTGGATGCCGCACTCATCGACCACACCACTGACGGTTTCACCATCGAGGAAGCCTGCACCAATCTGGCGGCACGCGCCCTCACGGAGCACCGCAGATGTCAGGACGCGGCACAGACCGCCATCGACTGCTTCCTAATGGGCATACCACTTACAGGTCATCAGAAAGAACTGCTTTACGATATAGTTTCCGAAGACGGAGATTTCTTCTCCATCGGCGAGGGTCTGCGCTGTTTTGCCAGACTTTGCGATCTGCAAAAACTGTACGAATTTGAGGACAGTTCTTCTTTCGCCTGCCTTGAAAAATGTATGTCAAGACTTATCCCCGCCCTGCCATCAATGGCTAATTCTCCCGAAGAAACAGCCTCTGATGTAGTGGACGTTATGCGCCGGATGTACAGCCTGACAGGCAGTATGCTTGAAAACTGGCGCGATACCCTTGAGGGCGCTCTGCTTACTCTGGTGGGATCCAAGGACAAAAACCCCGAAGTCTACGGCGCGGCGATGGGTCTGCTATATGCTCTCGAGCCTTCCCGCCGAAGCGCCGCCGAGGACGCTATGCGCGGCTTTCTGCAAGGTTCCGAAAAGGTGCGTATGCAGGGTGCGGATTATCTCAAAGGCTTGTTCTGCACCGCAGGTGATATCGTCCTTGCCGATGACTCTTTCCTGTACATGACAGACGAGCTGATAACAGGCTTTGAAAGGGAAGACTACCTTGAGATACTGCCTTCCATGCGCCTTGCATTCTCCTATTTCACGCCATCGGAGATACAGTCCATAGCAAAGGCTGTGGCAGGCATACACGGCGTTAAGGACAAGGATATAATCTATGGCGATACCATAGACGAGGGCTTGTTCGAGTTCGGCAAAAAGCTCGACAGCCTTATCACAGCACGGCTGAATGGAGGTGAGATGCAGTGACGGAAGATGAACGCAGAGAACTTTCGGTGAACCGCTGGAGACTGGTTCTGGGCAGTCAGTCTGACCGTGACCTTGAATTTTCGGGTACTCCCTCAGAACTCCGCGCCTTTGCGGATATGGAAGACCTTCTGGATTACCTTTACAGCCGTTCATCGGGTGACGATGTCCGCGAAGAGGGAAGCAGGTCGGGAGGCAGGGGAGATTCTACCCTTAGTGCCGCTAAGTGGATAAACAAAGTCCGCGAACTTTTCCCGAACAAAACAGCAGACGTTCTGGAAAAGCACGCCCTCGATGAATTCCACCTTACCGAGCTTCTCACCGATAAGGAAGTTCTTGAAAAAATGACACCGAATATGGACTTGTTAAAGACCATCATGCAGCTGCGCCACCTGATGAAAGGTGAAGTCCTTGAAACAGCAAAGCGCATAGCCGCCAAAGTGGCAGATGAACTCCGCGAAAAGCTGGAAAACAGCGTCAGACAGTCCATACTAGGCAGGATAGACCGCAACAGCTCCAGCCCCGTGCATACGGCGAGAAATCTGGATTTCAAAAAGACTATCCGACGCAATCTCAAAAACTATGACAGTGAGAGTGGACAGCTTATGCTGAAAGAGATTTACTTTTCCAATCGCGTTAAAAGGTACAGCAACAAGACTGTCATTATCGCCGTTGACGAAAGCGGCTCCATGGTGGGCTCTGTGATATACAGCGCTGTAATGGCGCAGATAATCTCTAAACTGCCCTTTGCCGAGGTCAAGCTGGTCATATTCGATACCAATATAGTTGACCTCACAGGTCAGGCAGAAGACCCTGCCGAAGTACTGATGAGCGTACAGCTGGGGGGCGGCACTGATATCGGCAAGGCGATGTGCTACTGCGAAAAGCTGATAACAGCCCCCTCACAGACAGTTGTGATATGCGTGACAGACCTCTACGAGGGTGGCCCCGTAAATACGCTGATGAACGTCAGCAGAAATATAATAACCAGCGGTGCAAAGCTCAGCTACCTTACCGCTTTGGATGAAAACGCAAATGCCGCATTCGACAGGAACCTGGGTCAGCGGCTGGCAGATATGGGCGCTTTCGTGGGCGCTCTTACCCCCGACCAGCTTGGGGATTACGTAGGCAGGATATTCAGTGGGGGGTGAAAGCTTGACAGACGCAGTTAAAGAAATACGAAAACTCATAGCTTCAGCTGATGAGGATACCCTTGTGAACCTTGCCAACAAAGGCACATATAAACGCGCCTGCAAAGACGCTGAGGGAGCCCCCGCTGACTTTACCGAGACAGATGACAGCATAGTTCTTGATTTCGGCGGCGAGACTGTAACCATTAAATCACCTCTTGAAAAGAGCACCTGCACTTGTCCGTCAAGAGCCGTTTGCAGACATATCGTTGGCGCTCTCGTGGTGATGAAAGGCGTAATCCCCGCAGATGAAGCCGCCGCTCCCGAACCCGTGTTGGAGACTGCCGCGGCTGAAAACACGGCAGAGGAAATTTCCGCCGAGACCGCAGAAGTACCCGCACCCGAGCCTGTACCATCAGAGCCCGAAACGGTGTATCTCTCCGAAAAGGACACAGCTAAAGTACGAGCCTGTGCTGAACTTTGCAGAGGGCTTTTAGCAGATATCCTCGCAGACGGACTTGTGCGCACCCCTGCGGATATGCCCGCAAGGATAGAGGCCGCCGCAGTGAGATGCCACAGCGTAAAAGCCGCCGCGGCAGAAAAAATAATGCGCGAGATAGGCGGCAGGCTATCGGATTATACCGAGCGCCGCGCAGCTTTTGACCTGAGCAAATTCACCGAAAGGCTCATGAAATGCGATGAGCTTCTCCGTGAGCTTGAAGAAAAAAAGCTCACCGAAGATGACCTGGGCGAGTTCAAAAGAAAGTATACAACACTCGACGGTGAGCTTTCTCTCATGCCCGTAGGTGCCCGTGATGTTGATATCGGTGATTATGTTGGGGAGATATACTACTTCCTTGATGTGAATAAAACATCGGGCAGGAACTTCCTTACCGTGTCCGATCTAAGACCAGTTTTTTACGAGAACGAAAAAAAGCGCCGCAGAACTCCATCGGTATGCCCTTGGGATCTAGCTGTCCCTCTTAAATCGGTGATGAAGAACAGTCTGGTGCTTTATAACGCTAAGATAAGCGATGATAAATTATCGACTTCCGCCGAGACCAAGGTCATGAACAAGTCAAAGGTCAGTCTGAATTCTCCCGAGGTCTATGACCTGATCAAGGATGATTTCAGGGAGATAGCCTCTGCCCTTGACGAAGCGGGCGACCTTGAAACGGACAGGCTCTTCTTTGTAAGACCCACCGCCTGCCTTAGTCAGCGCTATGATAAGTACGATCAGCAGTTCATAATGGAAATCGAGGATGTTAACGGCTGCCGAATAAATATCAAGGCGAAATTCCGCGCCGAGACCAAGTCTTTCATCGAGACCCTTGAAAAGATAGGCAAGCGTATGCTAGACGATAAGGACACCTGCTTCACCCTGCTTGCGGTGGCAGGCATCGAAGACGGCGAGCTAACTCTCTTCCCCATAGAGATATACGATTTCATCGTACCTTTTGAGTGCAGCGGCTATAAGCTCCCCGAAAAATATGAGGGCGCAGCAGCCTATGCAGGCTACGCGGAAACTCTGCTGAACCTGTTTTCAAAACTCAGGGAAATGATGAGCGCTATCCTGCACTGCGGACTTCGTTCCGAGATACGCGATGATGACAAGCTGGTAAAATATGCCGAAAACTGCGGCATGAAAGGTCTTGCAGAACTGGCAGTAAAAGTTATCGAAGGCGCTTCAGCCTTCCGCCACAGCACAGGCGGCAATGCAAGAGAAATGCTGTTGAGCATGGAAAAGCTCTCAGACTATATAACAACAGGTGAGGGACGGCTGCAAACCATCAGCGCATTGTCACGTATGCAGCCCGATGATATTCGTGAAATAAACTCATAAACGAAAGGAGATTTTAAAATGATCTACGGTGATGTTTCTGAAAGCATGACAAAGCTTGCCTCTTACTTGACTGAAAGGGGCATGATAAAAAGCAACGAGGAGATATTTGTTAAGTACATGGATATGGATTCTCCCCGTGATGACAGCCTGCTGAAAAAAGTAAAGATGACATCTGCCTACGGAAAGAGTATAACTTCATTTACCAATTACTCACTGGCAGTAAAAAAATGGATAATTAAGCCGCGGGACAGCGAGATAAAAAGCAGGTTCGTGTGCTTCCTATGGGCGGCATTCGGTGCAAGCTGTGTGGCAAATATGATGGATGTTGTAAACAGCTATGAATCGGTCAAATACTACGATGTACTGCTTGAATGCCTTACACCCTGGGCCGGTGAAACGACAGCAAAGCTGTGGGCAACAGCAGGTGCTTCCATATTCGCCATACTAAGGGCGAATGAAAGCAAATTCGTGGCTGAGGGACGTTCCGCTAATGAGATAGCAGCTATTGCAGACTTGGTATGCGAAACTAATTATTGGGCAGCAAGGGTAATGTACGCTATGGCTCTTGATAAAGCAGATGAGAAAGAGGACGCTGTCCTCATAAAGAAGATAGTAAACTATACGGCAACAATTAATGAACCCAAGCCTGTCCGCAATTCCGAGGGCTGGGAATATACCGTCCTGCTGGGTGAATGCCTGCGCTTTTCTGACATGGGAAAGGCTAAATTCTCCGAGCGCTGTAAATATGAGGTAAAAAATCTCCCTGATTTCGCTCTGCGCCACTTCTGCCCTAAATTCCTTGATTCTCTGGATAAAGAACCTGCGGCAATCAAAGGCGGATATCTCAGATTTCTCGCTGAAAAGCATAGTGTGCCTGTACTGCGCCCTCATCTTGAATATATGCTTAAAGAGCATACCGATATTTTCACCAATACCATGCTCCACGATGTTAGCGTAGGTGCTGCCAAAAATATGGCTGAAATGCTGAAAGCCAACGGTCTGCCCTGTCCCGATGTACTCAGTGCTGTCCGTGAAAAGGCTCTGACCATAGTAAGCAACACCCACCGCGACGATGCCACCGATATCATCGAGTATATCAAGGGCAACAAGCCCATCGAGGAAGTTCTGGATAAAATGCTGGATGCTCCCACTTCAAGGGGCATGAGCGATACTTTCGACTATTTCCATGATGTTGGTGCAGACGATTTCTTCTGCCGCTTTTATGCAGCCGAAATGACTGTTAACGCAGGCTACAGCAAGTCGTGGTTCACCGAGAGGGCAACAGGTCTCGACTATGGCAGAAATGTAAGTGAAGGCTTTGACTGCCTTGTAAAGGCAGGTCTGCCCATGAATGCTATCCTCAGCTGTACAGGCGATTATATCGATAATATGTACTCCAAGAAAGATGAAACTATCGCAAAAACAGCCGCCGAAGCCGCCAAGCACAAAGACCTCCTGCTCAAAACAGAGCTTTCAACGCTTTCTGCTATTGCCAGACAGATAGGCATTATGGCATACGGTTTCGACTCTGAGCTGTTCAAGGATAAGCTGTTTGCTTCTGCTGATGACAGCAGCAAGGCAGTTAAAACAGCCCTTGCCAAGATACTAGGTAGTCAGCCCGCGTGGAAAGATGATATCATCGAGCTGCTCTCAAAGAAAAAAGCTTCCGCCCGTGAACTTGCTCTGGCATCTATTGAGAGACAGGGCAGTGCCGAATATAAGGAAGCACTTGAAGCCGCCTTTGAAAAGGAGAAATCCGCAAAGATAAAGGATAAGATAGCCGTACTGATAGGCGCGGCTGTTTCGGGTGATACCACAGGCGGCGCACCTCTCTCCGCAGTTGATACCGTTGAAGAACTGACCAAGGGTGGCAAGGCAAAGAAAGTAGCGTGGGCATTTGAGGGCTGTAATTACTCCGTACATAATGCAGACGGCAGTGATGTTGAGCAGAAGTATCTTGAAGCTATGCTGCTCTGCTACGCGAATATGAGCGAACTTGGTGTCAGTGCCGCCGCAAACAACCTTGCCGATAACCTCAACACCCGTGAACTCAACACCTTTGCACAGAATGTTTTCGGCAAATGGGTAGACCTTGGTGCACAGGCAAAGACCAAGTGGGTGCTCTATTTCGCGGCTATCCACGGCGGTGAAGCCATGGTGGATATCCTTATGCAGTACATAAAGCAGTGGGGCGAAAATTCAAGAGGCGCTATCGCATCAGAAGCTGTACGTGCTATGGCACTCAGCGGAAGCACCACCGCCCTCATGAACGTTGACGGTATGTCACGCAAGTTCAAAAACAAGATGGTTCGTTCCGCTGCGGCAGATGCTCTCAGCAACGCCGCCAAGGAACTTGGTCTTACCACCGAGGAACTTGCGGATAAGATAGTACCCGACCTGGGCTTTGATGAAAATATGTGCCGCGAGTTCGATTTCGGTCCCCGTCAGTTCAAGGTATATCTTGGCACAGGCAATACCCTTGAGATATTCTGCGGCGATAAGCAGGTGAAGAATCTGCCCAAGCCCGGAGCAAATGACGATGCTGAAAAGGCAGCAAATGCAGCCGCTGATTTTAAGGAGATGAAAAAGCAGCTGAAGACCGTTGCCACCAACCAGAAAGCCCGACTTGAAAGCGTTCTGATGAATGACAGAAAATGGTCGATCGAGGGCTGGAAAGCACTCTTTGTTAAGAACGCAGTTATGCACGGCTTTGCAACAGGTCTTATCTGGGGACTTTACGATGCTGACGGCAAGCTGATACAATCATTCCGCTATACCGAAGAGGGAAGCTTCAATACAGTAGATGACGATGAGACAGAGCTCCCCGAGAATGGTCAGATAGGTCTTGTACACCCGCTGGAACTCACCAAGGATGACATAGAAGCATGGAAAGAACAGCTCTCCGATTACGAGATAGAACAGCCTTTCCCACAGCTTGACAGAAAGATCTATACCATGACCGACGAGGAAAGAGAATTCACTGAGATACTCCGCTTTGAGGGTATCGAGCTCAACAGCCTGTCCCTCATTGGCAAACTCACCAAGATAGGCTGGTATAAGGGCTATGCAGAAGATGCAGGATTCTTCTACTACTTCTGGCGCGAGGATATCAGCAGCCGCGAGAATCTGCCCGACGGTACCACCGTAAACAATGGTGTCCATGCCGAGCTTGCTTTCTCAGGCGCAAGCATAGTCAACTACGATTTCGAGGGCGAAGATGTCTCCATTGAAAAACTGGAACTCCATCGTCCCAATGCAGACCACTACCGTTCCAAGCCGATAAAAGTCGGTGAGGTAGGTGACAGATATTTCAGCGAGCTTATCATGCAGCTGACTGCCGTTTTAGGCACTAACGAAGAAGAATAATATTATCATAAGTCCGACAGCCTTTGTGAATGTTGTCGGACTTTTTGCATATTATTTACATAGAATTCACAAACGCAAACGTTTGCGTTGTTGACAAATCAACTTAGATGTGCTATACTTCACGATAGGTTGAGAAATCAACCTATTTGACTTTTGTACAGAAAGGGGCGATAGATTGGACAGGTCGCTGCTGGAAAATCTGGCGGGGCTGATGATACATAAGGGTCATTATTTTGCCAGGATATATTCCTGTATCCCCGCATCAAAGGAACTGAATATCTCATCGGCGGTATGCTTAGGTATCATCAACGGTACCGAGGGCGGATGTTCTGCCACTGAGCTGAAAGAGATGTCCTGCTATGATAAAGCGCTTATCTCCAGAATGCTGACGGATATGCAGAATGACGGGTATATAATCCGCAACCCCGAGGATAAGGACAAACAGCGCGGTATGCGCTATATCCCAAGCGAAAAGGGAAAAATACTCGGTGATATGCTTTCGGTGGAATTTCTGAAGATATCTTCGGAAGTTTCAAAGGATATCCCGAAGGAAGACCTTAAAACTTTCTATGAGGTCAGCTGTAAACTTATAAACAATCTCGGCGAATATGCCGGAGAGCTAGAAAGTGTTAAATTAGAGAAGGGAAAGTAATGTATGTTAAGTTTGAATAACATCACCAAGGATTATGAGGTCGGTGACAGCAAGGTCAATGCCCTCCGCGGTGTCAGCATCGATTTCCGTGAGAACGAATTTGTTTCCATACTGGGACAGTCGGGCTGCGGCAAGACCACTCTGCTGAACATCATCGGCGGACTTGACAGGTATACTTCAGGTGACCTGAATATCAACGGCAAGTCAACCAAGGATTTCAAAGATGCCGACTGGGACAGCTACCGAAATCACTCCATAGGCTTCGTATTCCAGAGCTACAACCTGATACCCCACCAGACGGTGCTTGCAAACGTTGAACTTGCGCTGACTCTCTCTGGCGTATCAAAGGGCGAAAGAAGAAAAAGGGCGGTGGAAGCCCTTGAACAGGTTGGTCTGGGCGACCAGCTGAACAAAAAGCCTAACCAGATGTCAGGCGGACAGATGCAGCGTGTGGCTATAGCAAGAGCACTTGTAAACGACCCAGATATCCTGCTTGCCGATGAACCCACAGGCGCACTGGATACCGAGACCAGCGTACAGATAATGGAGATACTCAAAAAGATCTCCAAGAACAAGCTGATAATAATGGTAACCCATAACCCTGAGCTTGCCGAGCAGTATTCATCGCGTATAATCAGGCTTCTGGACGGTAAGGTTACCGATGATACCGACCCGTTCAAAGCGGATATAAAGGCTGATAAAAAGTCTGCTTCCGAGAAAAAGGCAGAGCGCAAAAAGCTGAAAACTTCAATGAATTTCCTTACAGCACTCTCCCTCAGCCGCAATAACCTGATGACCAAAAAGGCGAGAACTCTGCTGACTTCCTTTGCGGGTTCCATAGGTATTATCGGTATCGCACTGATACTTTCAATATCCAACGGTGTGCAGATCTATATTGATCAGGTGCAGTCGGATACCCTGTCCACATTCCCGCTGACTATCGAAAAGACTACCACCAGTCTCAGCGAAATAATGGATACCATGGCTGAAGCCCGCGATGCTGAGCCCGACCACGGTATGGATAAGGTATACTCACAGAATCAGATGGCGCAGATGATAAATACCCTGATGCAGGAGACAAAGGTCAACGACCTTGAAAAGTTCAAGACCTTCCTCGATAACAATGATGAGATAAAGAAGCTGACCACTGATATCAAGTACAGCTATGCAACCAAGCTCAATGTTTTCAAGGCGGATACTTCAGACGGCGTTTATCAGGTAAACCCCTCACAGGTACTTCTTGATATGGGATACCTCAGCGATACCCAGATGATGGGAATGTCCATGAGCAGCTCAATGGGCATGGGCAGTATGGATGTATGGTCTGAGATGATTGAAAATGAAGACCTCATCAATGCCCAGTATGATGTAGTTGCAGGACGTATGCCTGAAAACTACCAAGAGGTAGTGCTGATAATAGATAAGCACAATGAGATAAACGATTATATCCTTTACTCCCTGGGTCTTCTTGATTCCACCGAGATAAACGGTATAGTACGCCGTGCAGTTATGGGCGAAGATGTAAAGCTGAAAAACGAACAGCACAGCTATACTTATGATGAACTCCTTGACCTTGATTTCATGGTCGTACCTTCCACTGATCTTTACCGTAAAAAGGACGGCATTTGGGAGGACATGAAAGAGGACGAGGCTTACATGACTGACGTTGTAAACAATGGTCTGAAAGTCAGCGTTGTTGGTATCATCCGCCCAAATGAGGATGCTACTGCGACTTCTCTCAACGGCGGTATCGCATATAAGCATGAGCTTATGGAGTATCTCGTGAACGAAGTCAAGAACAGCGAGATAGTTAAAGACCAGCAGGCTTCACCTGATATCGATGTTTTCACAGGTCTTAAATTCAAGCCCGAAAACCCTGAGCCAGAGGATGAAAATACCAACGAGGAAAACCCCACCTCCGCTGAAACTGTTGACAGCACTCAGGCAGATAAGACAGATCTTATGGCGGGACTTACCGATGAACAGATCACGTCACTGATGCAGGGTCAGAAGCCCGAAGGAATGAGCGATGAGGATTTCGCAGCACTGATGTCGCAGGTGCCTTCCGAAGTTCCTGCTTCTGAACAGCAGCCTCAGCTCACCGATGAACAGCTTGCCGCACTTATGGCAGGTCAGCTCCCCGAAGGTATGACTGAGGAAGAAGCTGCCGCACTGATGGCTCAGGGCGGTACACAGCAGCAGATGTCCGACCTCACAAATATGGGCATGGACGCAATGTCGGGGCTGGATATGAGCGCTATGCAGAACGGCGGCAGCGGAAGTCTTATGGGCGGTCTCACCGACCAGCAGAAAGAGTTTCTTGCAAGCCTTACAGATGAACAGCTGGAAATGATGCAGAACATGATAACCGAGTCTGCAAAGGATAACGCAGATGCTCTGGCAAACAGCGGCAAGTATTCAACTTCCACCTACGATGCAAATATGCTCACCCTTGGTTATGCAACTCTTGAAAGCCCCAGCGGCATCAATATCTACCCCAAGGATTTCGCCGCTAAGGAGCGCATAGTTGAGATAATCGATGAATACAACGCTGAAGCTGAGGATTCAGCAAAGATAGAGTATACCGATATCGTGGGCAAGATGATGTCTTCTGTTACCTCTATCATCAATGCGATAAGCTATGTGCTGATAGCATTCGTAGCTATCTCACTGATAGTATCATCTATCATGATAGGCATAATCACCTACATCTCCGTTCTCGAAAGAACAAAGGAGATAGGCATACTGCGAAGCATAGGTGCTTCAAAGCGCGATATCTCCCGTGTATTCAATGCGGAGACTGTAATAGTAGGATTTGTAGCGGGCATGCTTGGCGTAGGTCTTTCCTACCTGCTGACCATACCCATCAACATTATAATCGCACACCTTACCACCGTACCCATGAGGGCATCGATCCCCGTTGCGGCGGCGGTGATACTGGTAGCGATAAGCATTGTTCTTACTCTGCTTGCAGGTCTGTTCCCGTCACGTATCGCGGCGAAGAAAGACCCTGTTATCGCACTCAGAACAGAATAAAAGCTATGGAGCTGTCCCTTTGCGGACAGCTCTTTTTTGCATCAAAAACTCGGGGACGATATTCCACCGTCCCCGAGTGATATTTTTAGTTGTCAGCTAAGATAATTCTGTACTGCCTTATTGTAGTTGTACAGCGCCCTGACAGTGCTGCAAAGCTGTGCCTTTGAAGAATCATTCTGATAGTGGAGAAGTGTTTCATAGACGTAAGTCATTGGGCTAAGTGTTACTTTGCCGCCGTCTGCAAGGATGACATTGAACGTGTTTTCAAGCTTTTCAGCTGTGATATCGGGTATCTCAACATAGTTCATTCCCGATGCTGTGCCTGTAACAAATGAAACGTTCCTTCCTCTGCTGTCTGTCACTCTGCATCCGCTTACACTGCCTTTGAAATACAGCCTGAGAGCCGTATTTGAACGAAGCAGCAGGGATTGTCCGTAGTACACAGTGCTTGTGCCGGCGGTCACTGAAGGTGCAAAGATCTTAACATCATTAGCCGTCAGGCCGGTCACTGTTTTATCGGGTGCACTGCCATCAAAGAAAGCCTTGGCATTATCGCCGTAAATTTTTACCGATTCAGCAAGGGCTGCAAGCTTTTGGTCGCTGCTGTTACTGAGGACGTTGAGGTAATCAGTGGGGCTGTAATCAATGCTCTTTACAAAGTCCTTATCATTCATCAGTGAGAATTCAACATTATTGCCGCTGCCGTTGCCGAAGCTGATGTTTACCTTTTCATCTATATCCTTGACGGACATATAGAATGTTGCCTTGTATCTGCCGTTTTCATCAGGAGTGATATCGCTGAAATTTATCCTGGTCTCACCAGTGTTTGCGATGATGTTGATATAACCGTCATTTACGATATCATATTCGGGTTTGAAGTAAACATTAAGACCTATGCGGCTGCCAAGGGTAACGCTGAAACCCTCTATAAATGTGGTGTAGACCTTGTATTCAGCTTTGATCTCGGCGTTGCCTGCAATTGTAACTGTGAGAGAACCGTCGGAATCCTGTTTATAATCCGAGATATTCACAAGTGAATATTTTGATACACCAAACTCATCACGCGGCTTTACAGTGACCTTCGTGCCGCTGTAATACTTTCCGTTGACTGCGGGTTTATCCGAACCGACGATCTTGAGCGCCTCGGGGATAGTGAGCGTATACAGCGAAACTGTCTTGACATCGGTGTAAGTTCTTCCACCAAACTGAGCAGTGGCTGTATAGATGAGGTCGCCGCTGCTGTTATATGATGAAACGATATTGGCATTGACTGTCTGGGTATCGGTGCAGCCGTTACACTTGAAAGTTGCTGTGGCTCTGCTCATATCCTCAGACCAGTTCCATGTGGGGGTTGAAGAATAGCTATGCTCATGTACGGGGGGAGTATAGGGTTCATCGCCCAGGTCATACACAGCCGAGTATGTGAGAGTTCCCGAATCATTTGGTGAAGACTTGTATACCGCATATACCTTACCATTATCGATATAGCAGCCGTAAATGTACTTACCGGAGGGTTTGCTTGGTCTTACAAGAACGCCGCTTTCTGAGGTAGCTGGGTCTATCCAACAGATTGAATCGGGGGTATTATAGTATAGCTTGCTGCCGTGCTTGAAAAGTCCTGTATAAATGCCCATCCAGTATCCCTGGCTTCCGGCCGACCATACCATGTTATCAAGCCTTGAAACGGTAGTCCGTTCAAGTTTGCCGCTGTTCTGACCGAGAACGATGTCTAGCTTGACAAGCTGTCTGTCACGGGTGTTTGAGCCCTCATAAATCGCATACAGCTCGCCGTTCAGCTCTACGATGGCAGTATCCAGGTCATTTATGCCCGAGTTATCAAAGTATTTATCATCGGGATATATGCTGTCATAATCATAGTGAGAGTTATCGCTTTGCAGGGCGGTATCGCTCAGTCCGAAATATGTGTGGTGAACTCTGCCGTTGACATTTGGGGTAGGGTCGTCCCAGGTTATGTCGATATTGAAATATCTGCCCGGGATAAGCTCGGCTTTCAGCCACTCGTGGTTCATCGAGTCAGAGAAAACTATCTCGGAACGTATGCCGCACTGTGAAAGGAGGTAGGCATAGACCTTTGAATATAGATCGCAGTAGCCGACTTTTTCCAGCATCAGGCTGTAAGTATCTTTGTTTGCCACGTCGGGTAACTCATAAGCCACATCGTTTACAATGGCATCGTGGAGGACGATGGCTATTTCAAGGTTTGACATACTGTCATTTACCAGTGCGAGATACTTGTCAGCCTCGTTATAGAACTCAGCCAGCATACTCATTGCTGTATCTTTATCATACGAATAAACGGGGCACATCTGGGTGACATATGTACCATTGTGATAATAGCGAGTGGATCTCCAATAGAAAAGCTCGGGATAATTAGCCTGTACTGCCATCTGAAAATCACTGATATCGTCCGAATTTGCCCTGAGTCTGAGTGCGCTGACATCTATTAATTCGGTGGTGTAGGAAAGTGCGGCTTCACCGACTTTCTTTATATAGTTCTCACGGGCTTCCATAACGCTTTGATTATAATCTATCATTGAAGGATCAGTCTGTGTTGCCGCCCATGCCGGGATAGAAGTAAAAGCCATACAAACAGCTGCAGTGAGGGCGGCTATTATTCTTAGCACTGGTTTTCTCAATAGTTATACCTCCTTAAAATATTGTTAATAGTATATAAAAATATCTAAAATACTACTTATATTATATCATATTTGTGCAAGAAAGTCAATGTGACAAATACAGATAAAATGGTTATCAAATATGGTTATAACCTACAATTCATACGCTATTTTCTGATACTTTTCGCCTAATTTGTTTCTGCATTTTGAACGATAATATTCAATTGTCAAGCTGCTGAACCGGTACAGTATAACACGCCTCCCGGGTGTGCCGTAGTCACAGTGGGTGGCTGCCTGCCATCGTGCGTATCGGTACTATCTATGTAAACGGCATTCAGCCGGTAAAACCTTTCTTACTAACAGTGTATTTAATGAAAAAGTTGTACGTTTTTGTACAACTCTTGCAGAAATATGTCCGGGTTAAATTTAAAAACAGTTGTTTGTACAATGTTTTCGCGTAGGATATGTATGATATGCACAGAGTTTTATGCATGAAAAAAAGCCCTTGATAATGCTGTGCAGCATTATCGAGGGCTTTTTGTTTTCGGGGTCACATATTAATTTTTACTTGGTTCAATGTACTTATATTGTCTTGCTATCCGCTGTTCGGGACGAAGATCAAAGGCATAGAGAAATATAAGAAATGCCCATTCCAATGGTTTCATGATAATGTATATTATATCTGCTCTGGCAGGTGATGTGATCTTTCGTGACAGCGGATAGCCGTGTGTATTATAAAATGTTCTGATCTTTTTGTGGAATTTCGGAGTTTTCACTTGTATCAGTTCTTCAAAAGCGTTTGCGATACACAATTGACGATTAACTACTATGGTTTCATTACGTCTTGTACCTAACCTGAGAGGTTTTACAACTTTACGATGTCCGCCTGCGGCAACAGTACACAGATAGTGCCCGTCATAATCCACAGGAGGGGGTGGTATCTGTTTTGAAAATGTCCAGTCTGCGGTTTCGGTAAATGCTTTGATGGGTGCATCAAATCCCTGACCCAAAAGCACGAATATCAGCTCGATCAAAGCTACAAGGAAGAAAAAGGCAATAAATATCAGGATTGAATATTTAGACAGACTATCTACCTTATTAAGTAAACGGTCGGCAGTTTTATTATCTTCATTTTCGGTCAGCCTGTTTCTGAAAAGTTCGACTTGTTCTTTCATATGTCTATGTATTACCCTTGCTGACAAAAGCAGGATATTGGCATGGTACAGATATAGCAAACAATCTATATCACCTTTTACATTTACAAGGAGCTGGCAGGCATATGCTATCTGGAAGATATTCAGGATCATCACTGCACCTATAGACAGTGCGGACAACAGCGGCGGAAGTTCACTTGCCTTATTATACAGCAATATAAAATATCCGATAAATCCGAAAAGAACTATAAATTTAATAAGCCAATACTCAGATGACAGAATGTTGTGATGTTGTAATGTATTGATCACCTCATACCAATCACCTGCAGGTTCAAATTCAATATCTAATAAAAGGAAATACAGCATTCCTCCGATTAAAATAGTGAGAGTTGATGTGAGTTTTTCCTTCTTTGGTTTATCTGCTATGCAGTTATATACATTACACCATGTAAGTATCCCGGGAATAATAAAAGCTACAATGCCCACAATAAGCAATCCTAACATGATCAAATATTTCTCCTTAATATAGTTTTACTGAAATGTGTTCCTTTATGTTTTTTTGCCAGTCTGAGGCTACATTAATCGATATGTGGTACCTTACTTCAAATAAGGCGGTTTTATATACTTTGAGAATTTCCAATCTGCTGTTTCTGTAAATGCTTTAATGGGTGCATCAAGTCCTTGTCCAAGAAGTACGAATATCAGCTCGATCAAGGCAACAAGCAATAGAAATACAACAAAAATAAATAATGAATATTTCGACAGACTATCTATCTTATTGGATATATGACCGACTTTTTTATGATCTTCATTTTCGGTCAGCCTGTTTCTGAAAATTTCGACCTGTTCTTTCATATGTCTATATATTACTCTTGCTGACATAAGCAGGATATTGGCATGGTACAGATATATAAGTTTATTTGAATCTTGGAGATGTACGCTGATCTGGAAAGCATATGCGATCTGAAAGATATTCAGGATTACCACTGTGCCTATAGACAGCGCTGATAACAGCGGCGAAAGTTTATTTGCCTTATTATACAGCAATATAAAATATCCGATAAATCCTAAAACAACTACATAATCGATAAGCCAATACTCAGGTGAAAGAGTTCTGTAATAAAAAGCTGAACCGTTATCGCCTACGTCTAGGCTTATATTAAATAAAAGATAATAAAATACCGCTCCCAATAAAACAGTAAGAGATGATATAAGGTTTTCTATTTTTGAATCATCTGCTATGCAGTTAAATATATTCCAGATAGTAAGAATTAACATGATAGTTTTAAATATATCTACTATAAAAAATATATCTCCAATTATAAACTCCAAAAACACAAATAACATCTTATTCATAACTCCTTAAAAATCGTTTTACTGATAGGCGATCCTTTTTGCATGTTCGTATTATAACACATCAAAACTCGTTTGTCAATACGAAATTATTGAAAAACAGAAAAATAGTATTGCAATACAAATATTATATATCGTTTTGCAATTTGATATCCTGCTGTGCCTGATTGCTGAATATCAGGCTGAGAAGTGCTGTACTGCGTGGAAAGGTTTATTCCGTAGTTTTGGATATATAGCAAAAAGCCCCGCTCTCAGGGGGTGAGAGCAAGGGCTTTTCGATATGTGTTGATTCTTATGGGCTAAACAATGTTGGTTAACAGTGATGACCATCAGTTTGCAACGTACATCTGTCTGTAGGGGTTGCTGCTGTCGGGGGTAACGACAGTGAAGGGGTGGTCAAGTACCTCGTCTAGTTCGTGACCGAAGTAGACGCAGAATCTTCTGAGATAGTGAGATATCTCCTTGAGATCATCTTCGGTAGCGGGGCGGGCGTGTACCTGATGGGGGAAGTGGATACCCTTGCAGTCGGAACGCAGGAACATTTTTCCGCCGTGCATACCTGTGGAAGGGAAGTTGCCGACTATGGGCTTATCATCGCCGTTAAGACCAAGTACGACGATAGTTCCGCCTGCCTGATATTCGCCAAGGAAGCTGCCTGCACGTCCGCCGATGATGAGGGCGGGCTGCTTATCCTCATAGGCTTTCATATGTATGCCCGAACGGTAGCCTGCATTGCCCTGAACATAGATATGTCCGCCGCGCATAGCGTAGCCCACAGCGTCGCCTACGTTGCCGTGGATAACGATGGTGCCGTCGTTCATGGTATCGCCTACGGCGTCCTGAGCATTGCCCATTACCTCTATCTTTGCGCCGTTGAGGTATGCGCCGAGGGCGTTGCCAGGGATACCGCTTATCTTCAGTGTCATATTGGAGATGCCTGCGGCGATGAATCTCTGTCCGAGACAGTTGGTTATTGTACAGCTGCCGTGTACCTGTCTTATGGATTCGTTGAGCTCTTTATAATCGAGCCCTGTTGCATTTATATTCATCATACCACACCTCCGAGTTTTGTTTTGCGCTTATCATTGGAGAAGATAGCCAGTGACGGCATTTTCTTGACCTTTTCGGTCTCTTCTTCGTCAAGGACTGTCTTTTCGCGTACAAGAGAAGTATAGATACCTGCTCTGTTGACATCGCCTATGAGCATATAGCCTGCGAGCTTGCTGTCCTTGAAATACAGCCTTTTTATTCCCTTATCGGTGCGCTCCTCGTATATCTCGCCGTCTTCGGGATAAGCACCTGCCGTTGCGCAGTGGAGACCGAAGAAACCTATGGAGTTCATGGGGATAGAGTCGGTCATTTCGGAAGAGCCGCCTGCCATATTTATGCCTGCGCATCTGCCCTGCATATAGGCATTGGGCAGGATAGCCAGTACTCTGTTTGCGCCGATGGAGCTGTCATAACCCTCGGCACAGTCGCCTGCGGCATAGATATTTGCTGAGGTGGTCTGCATTTTGGTGTCGATGATGATGCCTCTGTTAGCGTCACAGCCTGCCTGCTTTGCAAGCTCGGTCTCGGCTCTTACACCTACGGCGAGTACGAGGATATCGAATTCCACCTCGGAACCGCTCTTCATATAAGCCTTGTTCTTATCGAACTTAACAGCGGTATCGCCCAGCATGAAGCTTACACCGTGGGATTCCAGTTCTTTCTGCATATATGCAGCGCACTCAGCATCGAGGATAGAGGAGAGAACTCTGTCTGCAAGGTCGCAGACGGTTATACTGCCAACTCTTTCAGCGATACCCTCGGCACATTTAAGACCGATAAGACCTGCGCCGACTATCAGCACGCGGGATTTATCTGTGAGTGCCTTTTCAAGTGCAAGAGCGTCATCAAGTGTCATGAAGGAATATTTAGCCTTCACCTTATCGAGACCCTCAAAAGGAGGAACGAAAGGGGAAGAGCCTGTACACATACAGAGCTTGTCATAACCGAACTTTCCTTTGCCTTCCAGAACTGCTACCTGCTTTTTGGTATCTATCTTTGCGGCTTTGCCGTATACTACATTGACTTTATTCTTCTCGTAGAAATCCGCGGGGCGGTATTTCATTCTTTCGAGGTCTGTTTTGCCCTCGAGCAGATAGGATATAAGAGGACGGGAGTAAACGTGGTGCTCTTCGCTCGAGATAACGGTGATAGCACCTTCGCTGTCGATGCTCCTGATACCCTCTATGCAGCCGACTGCGGCTGTTCCGTTTCCTATGATAACATATTCAGCCACTTTGCTCACCTCTCCTCATAAACTATGGCATTGTTGGGGCATCCCTTTACACAGGCGGGAGATCCGCAGCTGTTTGCAAGGCAAAGCTCGCATTTCTGTGCTGCACCCTCGGGACCTGCTGCTACCGCGCCGTAAGGACATACGAGAACGCAGGTAAGGCAGCCGACACACTTGGTCTTATCGATCTTTACTGTACCGTCTTCTATGGATATAGCACCTGCTATACAGCTCTTTACGCAGAGGGGGTCTTTACAGTGGCGGCAGGAAACCGCATAGGTTATGCCCTCGGATTCTTCGATGTGTATGCGTGGGAAGATATCCTTGCCCTTCAGCGCTTTTACCATATCGGAAAGTCCTGAATTGGCATAAGCGCAGTTATATTCGCAGAGGTGGCAGCCAAGGCACCATTCCTCGTTAACAAATACTCTTTTCATCTTAATGACCCTCCTTATTCGCCTGCGTGGGAGATACCGAGTATCTCGAGTTCCTTATCGGTAAGCCCTACACCGCGCAGCATCAGTCTGTTGCCGCGGAGACTCTCGATGGAGTTGATACCCATGCCGCCCATAAGTTCCTTGATCTCGTGGCGCCATGCGTCCATGAGGTTTACAAGTCTGCGTGAACCGATATCTGGGTTCAGGCGCTTAACAAGCTCGGGTCTCTGGGTTGCGATACCCCAGTTGCACTTGCCGCTCTGGCAGGTACGGCATAGATGACATCCCATAGCCAGCAGTGCTGCTGTTGCAACATATACTGCATCTGCACCAAGTGCTACTGCCTTTACAACATCTGCTGCGGAGCGTACACTACCGCCTACTACCAGGGATACGTTGTTTCTGATGCCCTCATCGCGCAGACGCTGGTCAACTGATGCCAGTGCAAGCTCTATGGGGATACCAACGTTATCACGGATACGTGTGGGAGCTGCGCCCGTACCGCCGCGGAAGCCGTCGATAGCGATGATATCAGCACCGCTGCGGGCGATACCGCTGGCGATAGCTGCGATGTTATGAACAGCTGCTACCTTTACGATAACAGGCTTTTTATACTCGGTAGCCTCTTTGAGGGAGAATACCAGCTGACGGAGATCTTCGATGGAATAGATATCGTGATGAGGTGCAGGGGATATAGCATCTGAGCCCTCTGGTATCATTCTGGTCTTGGAAACGTCGCCGACGATCTTAGCACCGGGGAGATGTCCGCCGATACCTGGCTTTGCGCCCTGACCCATCTTTATCTCGATAGCTGCGGCAGCTTCCAGGTAATCCTTGTGAACACCGAAACGTCCCGATGCAACCTGAACGACGGTGTTGGGTCCGTATACGTAGAAGTCTTCATGCAGACCGCCTTCACCTGTGTTGTAGCAGATACCCAGTTCGGTAGCTGCGCGGGCGAGGGAAGCGTGAGCGTTATAGCTGATAGAGCCGTAGCTCATGGCAGAGAACATAACGGGCATGGAGAGTTCCAGCTGAGGAGAAGTCTCGGTGACAAGCTCTCCGTCCTCGTTGCGCTTGATCTTTTCGGGCTTTTTGCCGAGGAAGACCTTGGTCTCCATAGGTTCACGCAGGGGATCGATAGGAGGGTTTGTTACCTGAGATGCGTTTATCAGGATCTTATCCCAGTAAACGGGCAGAGGCTTGGGGTTGCCCATTGATGACAGCAGCACACCGCCGCTGTTTGCCTGCTTATAAACTTCTTTGATAGTATCGTCAGCCCAGTTTGCGTTCTCACGGAGACGGCAGTCGCTCTTTACTATTTTGAGCGCTCTTGTGGGACATAGAGATACGCAGCGCTGGCAGTTTACGCATTTAGTTTCGTCTGAAAGCATGATTCCGCGGTCGGGGTCAAAGCTGTGTACTTCGTTGGCGCACTGTCTTTCACAGACACGGCACTGTATGCAGCGGTTATCGTTGCGCACTACCTCGAACTCGGGATATATAAAATGATCTATCATCAGAATTTACCCTCCTTGACTCTTACTATAACAGGCTCTCCGCCCGCTGGTGCGTAGAAGTTCTCGGCATCGGGCTCCATTACCCTTACTGCGGCTTCTTCGCTGGCTATGAATACTTTATCGTCCTTTTCGGCGGTTATCATCGAACGGAGCTTCAGGCGGTCGTTAAGAGCCATGAGTCCTCCGTTCCAGCCGTATACTATTGAGAAAGGTCCTGTTATCAGCAGACTTGGAAACACCTGTCTTAAGAATGTAAGTCTTTCTTTTTCCTTCTCGGGCTTCGAGTTTATCGTTGACCAGAAAGGTGCTGCGATAACGGAAGCAGCTTCCTCCATAGTAAGACCCTGTCTTCTCAGCAGATAGTCGAGGATATAGGTGATGACCTCGGTATCGGTCTGTAATGTACATTTATAGCCGAACATCTCAATGAAGCGGCGGTTTGCATCGTAGGAAGATATCTCGCCGTTGTGGACGATGGAGCTGTCCAGCAGGGAGAAGGGGTGAGCACCGCCCCACCAGCCGGGGGTGTTTGTGGGGTAACGGCCGTGGGCTGTCCAGGAATAGCCTTCGTACTCTTCCAGTTTATAGAATACACCAACGTCTTCGGGATAGCCAACGGCTTTGAAACATCCCATATTCTTGCCGCTGGAGAATACGTATGCACCCTTCATCTCGGTGTTGATCTTCATTACTGTGCGTGCTACGAATTCATTTTCGTCAACCTGCTCGGAAGCAACCATTGAACCAAGCGGTGCGCAGAAGTATCTCCATATAATAGGTTCATTAGTGATCTGGGGTATCTTGCGGGTGGGTATCAGCTCACCCTTTACGATCTCGAAACGTTCCTTTAAGTAAGCTTCACATTCCTTGCGGGTGGAACGGTGATCGAAGAAGATATGGAAAGCATACAGATCTTTGTATTCGGGATAGATACCGTAAGCCGCAAATCCTCCGCCCAGACCGTTTGAACGGTCGTGCATTGGTTTCATGGCATTATAGATAACATCTCCCGTTATCCCTTTACCCTCTCTTGAAATGACTGCCGCTATCGCACAGCCGGACGGTATACGAACTTCGCCTTCAAGTTTCATTTTCAGCACTCCTTATCATAAAAAAAACGTTCACCCTTTTTTATCGGCGTGAATCGCTTCACGGCAATAAAAAAGAATGAACGCCATTGCTCATGCAGTATTTGCAAGTATTATATCTCACAATTTCATTTTTGTCAAGGGGTTTTGCAAGATTTGTGAAAATTTTGCAAGATTCGGTTTGTAAACTTTCACGACTTTTGTGAAAAACGTGCTTGACAAATGCTTCGGGATGGTGTATAATACGAATCATGGAAGGCAAAGAGGTCTTGAATGAAGCTTAGGTTTCAAGGCTCTTTGTCTTTTTTTGTTGACATTGGAAAGGCATATGGAAAGTATAAAGTCTTTCCTAAATATAATTTTCTATATTTATAAGGCAATGGCGTCTTCGGTACAGGGATAATACTCTCTGTTCATCGGAGACGCTTTTGTTTATAACGAACGGAGGAAATCATAATGAGTACGGTACCCGAATTGTTTGCAAGCAAGGTTTTTGATGACAGAGTTATGAAATCAAGACTGTCATCTAAAGTCTACAATTCACTGAAGAATACTATTGAGATCGGCGAGAAGCTTGACATCACTGTTGCCAATGCAGTTGCCGAGGCTATGAAGGACTGGGCGATCGAGCAGGGAGCTACACATTATACTCACTGGTTCCAGCCCCTTACAGGCATCACTGCTGAAAAGCACGACAGTTTTATAAGCCCTTCTCCCGACGGAAGAGTTATCATGGACTTCTCGGGCAAGGAACTCATCAAGGGCGAACCTGATGCATCATCGTTTCCTTCGGGCGGACTGAGAGCTACTTTTGAAGCAAGAGGATACACCGCATGGGATCCTACATCTTATGCATTCATCAAGGGCAAGACGCTGTGCATTCCTACTGCTTTCTGTTCCTACGGCGGTGAGGCTCTGGACAAGAAGACACCTCTGCTGAGATCAATGGAAGCTCTCAACAAGCAGGCACTGCGTATCCTGAAGCTTTTCGGCAACGATCAGGTAAGACACGTTACTACTTCTGTGGGACCCGAGCAGGAATACTTCCTCATCCCCAAGGAGCTGTACGATCAGAGAAAAGACCTTATCTATACAGGCAGAACACTGTTCGGTGCTAAGCCTCCCAAGGGTCAGGAGCTGGACGATCACTACTTCGGTGTTATCAAGCCCAGAGTTGAGGCTTATATGTCCGACCTGAACGAGGAGCTGTGGAAGCTGGGCATCCTTGCAAAGACCCAGCACAACGAGGTTGCTCCTGCACAGCACGAGCTTGCACCTATCTACGCTACCACAAACATCGCTACCGATCACAACCAGCTGACAATGGAGATCATGAAGAAGGTTGCACAGAAGCACGGTCTGGTCTGCCTGCTGCATGAGAAGCCTTTTGACGGTGTCAACGGTTCAGGTAAGCACAACAACTGGTCTATCGCTACCGATACAGGCGTTAACCTGCTGACTCCAGGCGAGACACCTTATGAGAATGCACAGTTCCTGCTGTTCCTGTGCGCAGTTATCAAGGCTGTTGACGATTATCAGGATCTGCTGAGAATCTCCGTTGCTACCGCGGGCAACGATCACCGTCTGGGTGCTAACGAGGCACCTCCCGCAGTTATCTCCATCTTCCTTGGTGAGGAGCTTGAGGGTATCCTTGAGGCTATCGAGAACGATACTCCTTATGAGGGCGTTGAGAAGACTGTAATGAAGCTGGGTGTAAGCGTACTGCCCAGATTCACAAGAGATACCACAGACCGTAACCGTACTTCGCCTTTCGCATTCACAGGCAACAAGTTCGAGTTCAGAATGGTCGGTTCTGCTGACAGCATCGCTTGTGCTAACATCATGCTGAACTCAGCAGTGGCAGAGAGCCTGAAGATCTACGCTGACAGACTGGAAAAGGCTGACAACTTCGAGGACGCTCTCCATGAGATGATCAAGAAGACCATCACCGATCACAAGCGCATCATCTTCAACGGCAACGGCTATGATGATACATGGATCAAGGAAGCTACTGAGGTTCGCGGTCTGCTGAACTACCGCACAACTCCCGATGCTATCCCTCATCTGATGGACGAGAAGAACGTCAAGATGCTGACTGCTCATAAGGTATTCACCGAAGCTGAGCTCCGCAGCCGTACAGAGATCACTCTGGAGAACTACTGCAAGGCTGTTGTTATCGAAGCCAAGACCATGGAGATGCTGGCTCGCCGCGAGATACTTCCCGCTATCGAGGAATATGCAGCATTCGTTGCAAAGACCGCAAATGCAAAGAAATCACTTGCTACCGATCTTGCCTGCACCTATGAGACCGAGACAGTGAAGAAGCTGTCCGGCTATGCAGGAGAGGCTTATCAGAGCCTTGACGAACTTGACAGCGTTCTCGATAAGGTGAAGGATTCAGACAGCGTTACCGATACCGCTTACATCATCAGAGATGAACTTCTCGGTGTTATGGAAAAGCTCCGTGCATCATGCGATGAGGCAGAAAAGATCACAGCTGCAAAGTTCTGGCCGTTCCCGACCTACGACGAGCTGCTGTTCGGTGTTAAATAAGCGTTATACTAAAATCCTATCTTAAATTATAAGGAAATGGCTGCCACAGAAATGCGACAGCCAAGTTCCGTTTTTCGGAGGAATCAGATTATGTGTTGTATTATGGGTTGGTGCTCGGTCAAAGCTGACCGTGACCTTATGGAAAAATGTTTTGAAAGGACAAAATCAAGAGGACCTGATGACAGCCGTTATGAGGCTGTACCGAGTGGTATCCTGGCGTTCCACAGGCTTGCGATAATGGGTCTTACCCCTGATGGTATGCAGCCATTCAGGCTGGGTAACAGCTATGTTGTCTGCAACGGCGAGCTTTATGGCTTTGAGAAGATCAGAGATGATCTTGCAAGCAAGGGCTACCGTTTCCAGAGCGATTCGGACTGTGAGATACTTCTGCCAATGTGGGAGCAGTACAATACCGATATGTTCGCTATGCTGGATGCTGAGTTTGCCTGCATAATCTTTGACGGTGCGACAGGAAAGTTCATCGCTGCCCGTGACCCCATCGGCATACGTCCCCTTTATTATGGTCATGACAAAGATGGTGCTGTTGTATTCGCAAGCGAGCCACAGAACCTTGTGGACATCTGTGACAAGATCATGCCTTTCCCTCCCGGACACTATTATATGGACGGCAAGTTCCACTGCTACAATGATATCGCAAGACCTGATCATGTATGTCATGATGATCACGAGACTATCTACAAGAACATTCATGACAAGCTTGTTGCAGGTATCGAGAAGCGTCTGGTGGCTGATGCAAAGGTAGGCTTCCTGCTTTCGGGCGGTCTGGATTCTTCACTGGTATGCGCTGTCGCACAGCAGAAATCCGATAAGCCCATCAGGACTTTCGCTATCGGTATGTCGGAAGACGCCATCGACCTGAAATATGCTAAGGAGACCGCTGATTATATCGGCTCTGAGCATACTGAGATAATCATAACAAAGGACGATGTTATTGCGGCACTGGACGATGTTGTGCATCTGCTGGGAACATTTGATATAACCACTATCCGTGCAAGCATGGGTATGTACCTTATCTGCAAGGCTATACATGAGCAGACCGATATCCGCGTACTGCTGACAGGTGAGATATCCGATGAGCTTTTCGGATACAAGTACACCGATTTTGCTCCCTCTGCTGAGGAATTTCAGCGTGAAGCCGAGAAGCGTGTACGCGAGCTTCATATGTATGATGTTCTGCGTGCTGACAGATGTATCTCTGTAAACTCACTTGAAGCAAGAGTGCCTTTCGGCGACCTTGATTTTGTTAAATACGTAATGGCGATAGACCCCGAAAAGAAGCTCAACACCTACGGCAAGGGCAAGTTCCTGCTGCGTAAAGCTTTTGAGGCTGACGGAGTTCTTCCCGAGAATATACTTTGGAGAGAAAAGGCTGCGTTCTCCGACGCTGTTGGACATTCTCTGGTAAACTATCTGAAGGCTTATGCTGAGGATTATTACACAGAGGAAGAGTTTGAAACACTGAGAAAGAAGTACACACACGCTCAGCCCTTCACTAAGGAATCTCTGCTTTACCGCGAGATTTTCGAGAAATATTATGAGGGTCAGAGCGAGATGATCGTTGATTTCTGGATGCCTAACAAGTCATGGGAAGGCTGCAACGTCAACGACCCTTCGGCAAGAGTACTTTCAAACTACGGCGCAAGTGCGGAATAAGGAGGACAGCCTGATGAGAAAATATATTTTTGTTACGGGAGGAGTCGTTTCGGGACTTGGTAAGGGTATTACCGCGGCTTCTCTAGGTAGATTGCTAAAATCCCGCGGGCTGACTGTGGCTGCACAGAAGCTCGACCCATATATAAATGTAGACCCCGGTACCATGAGCCCTTATCAGCACGGTGAGGTATATGTTACCGAGGACGGTGCCGAGACCGATCTGGACCTTGGACACTATGAACGTTTCATCGACGAGGATCTGAACAAGTATTCAAATCTGACCACGGGTAAGGTATACTGGAATGTTCTTAACAAGGAGCGCAGAGGTGAATATCTGGGTTCAACGGTGCAGGTGATACCTCATATCACCAATGAGATCAAGGAATTCGTATACTCTGTGGGCAAGAAGACCGATGCTGATGTTATCATCACCGAGATAGGCGGTACTATCGGCGATATCGAATCTCAGCCTTTTATTGAAGCTGTAAGGCAGATATCCCTTGAAGTGGGCAGAGAGAACGCTCTGTTTATCCATGTTACACTGGTTCCTTTCCTGAGCGGTTCGGACGAGCACAAGTCAAAGCCTACACAGCATTCCGTAAAGGAACTTCAGGGCATGGGCATTAATCCAGATATCATCGTACTGCGCTGTGACAGACCTCTGGAGCCATCTATCTTCCAGAAGATAGCACTTTTCTGCAACGTTCGCCCCGAGTGCGTTATCGAGAACATCACACTGCCTGATCTTTATGAAGCTCCGCTGATGCTGGAGAAAGCTAAATTCTCCGATGTTGTCTGTGACAGGCTGGGAATAACTGCTCCCCGCCCGCATCTTGATGAATGGTGCGAGATGGTGGAGAGGATAAAGTCTGCTGATACCACTACAAAGATAGCTTTGGTAGGTAAGTACACCGAGCTTCACGATGCTTATCTCTCGGTGGCTGAGGCACTTCGCCAAGAAAGATATTCCATCGGTACACACGTTGATATCAGTTGGGTGGATTCGGAAAAGCTCACGGCTGAGAATATCGGCGAGTCCCTTGCAGGCGTTAACGGTATCATAGTCCCCGGAGGCTTCGGCGGAAGAGGTATTGAGGGCATGATACAGGCTGTCAAGTACGCACGAGAGAACAATATCCCGTTTTTCGGTATATGCCTTGGTATGCAGATAGCTGTTATCGAATATGCCAGAAATGTATGCGGAATCAGCGATGCTGATTCGGGCGAATTCAACGAGGTATGCAAGCACAAGGTCATCGACTTTATGCCCGGTCAGAGCGACAGCATCGACAAGGGCGGCACGCTTCGTCTGGGTGCTTACCCATGTGTTATCTCTCAGGGAACAACCATGGAGAGATGCTACGGCAAGAATGAGATAAGCGAACGTCACCGCCACAGATACGAATTCAACAACGATTATCGCGATACACTGTCAAATGCGGGTCTTACCCTCAGCGGTATGTCACCTGACGGCAGACTTGTGGAAACTGTTGAGCTCACTGAACGTGATTTCTATGTGGGCGTACAGTTCCACCCTGAGTTCAAGAGCCGTCCTAACCGTCCTCATCCGCTGTTTATGGGCTTCGTTTCAGCAGCGGCAGAGAGGAGCGGCAAATGAGCGGTCTGCATGAGGAGTGCGGGGTATTCGGCTTATACTCCCCGCAGAAATCCCATCTTGCCGAGATAGTATACTACGGTCTTTACGCTTTGCAGCACAGAGGTCAGGAGGGCTGCGGCATCGCAGTTTGTGAGGACGGTGTCATCACCGCCCACAAAGATGTGGGGCTTGCAGGTGAGGTATTCACCCACCGTGTACTGGCAGAAATGCCACAGGGCAATATGGCTGTGGGACACGTAAGATATTCTACCACAGGCGGCAACGAAAGGCGCAACTGTCAGCCAATAGTTGTCAACCACATGAAAGGGCGCATGGCGCTGGCTCACAACGGAAATCTTTCCAATGCGGGAGAGCTGAGAAGCGAGCTGGAGCTTTCGGGGGCTATATTCCATACCACCTCCGATACTGAGACCATCGCCTACATAATAACAAAGCAGCGTCTTATCAGAGGCTCTATCGAGGAAGCAGTGCTTTCCGCAATGGACATAATCGAAGGCGCTTATTCCCTTGTGGTGATGAGCCCCACAAAACTCATTGCCTGCCGTGACCCCTTCGGTTTCAGACCCTTGTGCTTCGGACAGATGCCTGACGGCACCTATGTGGTGGCATCGGAGAGCTGTGCGCTCACTGCGGTGGGTGCGAAGTTCGTCCGTGATATCGAAGCGGGAGAGATGCTGATATTCTCCAAGGACGGTGTGCGTTCAGACCGTTCACACTGCGTCAAAAAGCCCAAGAGCATATGCATATTCGAGTACATATACTTTGCTCGTCCCGATTCCGTTATCGACGGTGTATCGGTACATTCCGCAAGGCTGAGAGCAGGACATATACTGGCTGAGAGCTGTCCTGTGGACGCAGATATCGTAATAGGAGTGCCTGATTCGGGACTTGATGCGGCGCTGGGATTCTCACAGAAGTCGGGTATACCCTACGGCATAGGGCTTATCAAGAACAAGTATGTTGCAAGGACGTTCATATCCCCAACACAGGAGAGTCGTGTGGACAAGGTGCGCATAAAGCTTTCGGCTGTAGAAGAGACTGTAAAGGGCAAGCGCGTTGTGCTGGTGGACGATTCCATAGTACGCGGCACTACGGGGGGCAGGATAGTTGCACTTCTCCGAGAGGCGGGAGCAAAGGAGATACATTTCCGCGTATCTGCACCTGCTTTTCTGCACCCATGCTACTACGGCACTGATATAGATTCGGAGGAGAACCTTATAGCGGCACGCCGTACCCCCGAAGAGATAGCGGCTGAGATGGGCGCTGACAGTCTGGGATATCTGCCCATGGAAGCGCTGGACAAGCTGAATCTGGGTGCGGGCTGCTGCAAGGCTTGCTTCAACGGAAACTATCCCACACCCGTTCCCGAAAAAGCACACAAGGATAAATACGAAATGAAGATACAGGAGTGATAAAAATGCTTACACCTAACATGAATTATTCCCATTTAAAGGCTTCGTACCTTTTTTATAACATAGGTCAGAAAGTTAAGGCTTATCAGGCTGCACACCCCGATGAGCATATCCTTCGTCTGGGCATAGGCGATGTTTCTCTGCCACTTTGCGACGCTGTTATCAAGGGTCTGCACAAGGCGGCTGACGATCAGGCTGATGCCAAGACTTTCAACGGCTATATGCCCGAGTGCGGTGCGCCTTTCCTGAGAAAGGCTATCGCTGATTATTACCGCGGCAGGGGAGTAGCCCTGGAAGATGACGAGGTATTCGTATCCTCGGGTGCATCGGACGAACTGGGTGATATCCTTGATATCTTTGACCGTTCAAACCGTTCGCTGATAATCGAGCCTGCATACCCTGCATATGTTGATGCAAACATCATGGGGGGCAGAGAGATAGTTCATCTGCCTTCTTCCAGAGAAAATGGTTTTCTGCCCCTGCCCGATGATGATACATCGGCTGAGCTGATATACCTTTGCTCACCCAACAACCCCACAGGTGCTGTATTCAGCAAGGAACAGCTGAAGGTCTGGGTGGACTGGGCTAATGCTCACGGTTCTGTTATACTGTTCGATGCGGCTTATGAATCCTTTATCGAGGAAGAGGGTCTGCCTCATTCCATATTCGAGATCGAGGGTGCACGCACCTGCGCAATTGAGATATGCTCACTTTCAAAGACTGCTGGATTCACAGGTACACGTCTGGGCTACACTGTTATACCCAAGGACCTTGTGCGCAACGGCATGAACTTCAATGATATGTGGGTACGCAACCGCACCACCAAGACCAACGGTGTATCTTACATTATACAGCGCGCTGCCTGCGAGGTATTCACCCCTGAGGGACAGCAGCAGATACACGCGAACATCAACGTATACAAGAACAATGCCCGCACCCTGATGAAGGCTCTTGACAAGCTGGGCATCTGGTACACAGGCGGCAAGAACGCGCCTTACATCTGGATGGAGTGCCCCAATGGCATGGGTTCTTGGGAGTTCTTTGACAAGCTGCTGAACGAAGCACAGATAGTCGGTACCCCCGGCGAGGGCTTCGGCAAGTGCGGCGAGGGTTATCTGAGATTCTCCACCTTCGGCAGCCCCGAGGACACCGAGAAAGCGGCTGAAAAGCTGCTGGAACTTCTCGGCTGATTGGTTTGATTTCCTCACCTGATGATATTATATAAAGAAAGACAGGTATCCTGCGGGATATCTGTCTTTTGCTTTATAGGTATATTGCTGCTTTTTCAGCCTGCGTTCTTTTCCTCGACTATTGTCAGGTCTGAGGTATCATAGCACACCCTTGCGTGGTTGTGTCTTATCAGTTCTCTTGAAACGTGCTCGCCTGTGCGGCGGTCTATCTTGTCGCGGTAAACATCGCCGTTGCGGTATACTATGCCGTCTTCGCGGGAGAAGTACACGTTCTCAGCCTGGATATGGAACTTGTAGGACTGCCTTTTCTCGGCTCTCAGCTCGCCGCAGAGGTATTCATCGGTGGTGTAGATGATAAGCTGGTATGTATTATCGGTATCGTTGCGGAAGCGGTAATCCAGGTAATTATACATTATGGAAGTGCCAGTGCCGAAGGGTATGGTCCTGTTGAAATCGGGGAAGAGGTCTATCTGGTCATGGTGGTGGTGCTCGGTGATGGTGAGCTCGGAATGGAGTATCATCCAGTGGATAAGGTTAGTCATCTGGCACATGCCGCCGCCGAGACCCGATGACGGGTGGTCGGAGAATATGGTCAGACCCTCGCGGTAGCCTTTCTTCACCGTGAGACTGCCCACAAGGTTCCAGAATGAGAAAGTCTCACCGGGGCGGATAAGCACGGTGTTTATCTTGGGTGCGGCAAGGGAAAGGTTAACAGCCTTGTTTTCCTGAAGATGCATATCAACGTTGCCAAGTCTTCTGCGGATAAGGGAGTTGTGCTTGTAGATCAGGTATTCAAGTTTGTCTTCGGAGAATGTGCGTGCGAATGTGTGCTTGTCCTTGATATCGTGCAAAAACCTGAGGGCTTCGCACTTTTTGACTGACAATGCGTAAGTTAGTGGGGAAATTTCACAGAATAGTTTTCTCTTCATTTTTATTACCTTCACTTTCAAATAAATAGTTATCAACCATGTGCTCTGCTATCATACACTATATTAGACGAGCAAATCACCGGAAAGTTACAAACGTTGTGTTAATTTAAAAATAACTTTATGTGAATTGCATTCGGTCTGCGACGGCGTTTGGAGAGAATACTCATATGTGTATATTAAGCTTTATCCTTTGTGTTACGCATGACACAATTAAAAAAACGTCCCTCCGAAGAGAGACGTTTTTTATATGTTGGGGGTGGAGATGGATAAAATAATCTGAAAGAATTCAAATTTGGAAGCCTGGATGCAGTAGTCTGATCATCAGCTAAATTATTTGCTTTACAAACTAAATCTTACCATGATCGGAACAGATTGTCGATCAAAATCTGAGTGAAAAGAATCCATTCTTGCTTTCTGTACGAAAGTATGCTATACTATTTTAGACAAGATAATAAACTATGCAGGGAGGAAAAACATGAATAAACTCAACCTTTTATTTCTGATACTTCTGCTTCCGTTCATCATCCTGATTCGGCTGTTTAAACCGAACAAAGACCGCAGGGGAAGAATGATGACTGACATTATCGAAAGTAAATACCCAAAATGCAGGATCATAAAAATCGATATGCAGTACGATGAACGGTCATCTTCTGTGAGTACAGCCGATAAAGACAAAAATGTGAAAGGCGCGGTGGTCATCATCGATAATAACGGCGAAAGGCGTATACTGCATTTATCCTTTACCGACGATACCTGGCATATCACTAAGGATGCCACTGAAAGCGGCAAAGATCTAACTTGAATAAAAACACGGCAGGGAAGCTGTTCATCCCTGCCGTATTATTTTGTATAACTGCTAAGGAAAAAGCAGTTATCCGCTTATCATTCATTTACTTCGATTCCATGTTTTTTCAGTCTATTTAACAGCGTTTTGCCAAGATTTTCAGGGCTGTTAATAAGTACCATGTGCTTCAGGTTCGGAAACTGAGATAGTTCTGCATCCGATACTCTTTTCAGGTCAAAATATTCATCCTCTCCGTCCCAGAACGGAATTATCTGACCATAGATATCATTGCCGCCATCCATGATTATCTCTTTGATCTCATCAGCAAGAGAGGTCGGTATCTCAAGTCTCTTAAAATATTCAATGGCAGGTTTGATCGGGTCATAACCTTCTTCATCTATATTGATCTCCCGCGGCGGATAACACTTGGAAAACTCATATATATCAAATACAGGTTTCAGAAGCTTCTTCTCATACATAAGCACCTGTATGATACATAATTTGAAATTGAAATTATCAAATTTAAGTGCAGGTTCATTGATGGGCTTTAGTTCATATGGGTTGTCTGCGATCACCCTTTTGGGCTTCTTTTCTTTTTTCGCGGAATATGAGACATCTATGACTTTTCCATCCAGCATAAGATCTTCGATTCTACTATTCTGTACAAATGCTGCTTTTAAGTAAGCCTTTGTATCCACAATACGAAGATCAGTCAGCTTTTCTTTGCTTCGCTTCGTTAATATCGGCTCGTATCCGAAACACTGATCGTATTTTAGTTTTCCGAGTTTCTCTACCGCCTCGGCATACTTTATAAATGTAAAATTCTCTTCAAAACCAAAAACCTCGGGAGTGCAAAGTCCCTCAAAGAAGTGTTCTACCGATGGCAGAAAAAATGTTGAACGTACATATCTGTAATACGCACACTCCAGACTCCACTTTTTTTCATCATTTTTAAAACTGATCTTAAAAGCGATAATATCTCCAAAGGCTGTTACCATGACCGGTATAGCTTCCTCCTTGTAGAGCTTTAAAACGCTTTCATTATAAAAATCCTTGTATTCATCAGGGTCGATCACCCTTAAATAACCGTTCATGAAGGAACCGTATCCATACTCTTTCCAAAACCCGATCCATTCAGCGGGAAGCAAATCCTCATACTTTTTGATAGTTTCAGGACTTACATCACTAACTTTTTCAAAATCATCCAATACTTTATAATCCATGATTTTCTCCTTTTGCAAAAGCAGACTGTTTTATGATATTCTGTTATTTTACAGTGACCTCGAAAGCTTTGCTGTTTATATCGCTTGTATCCCATTCGCCGTTGACACGGGCGCAGATGACAATTTCTAAGGTGCTTCCGGGGTTAAGTTTTTGAGAAGTGAAGACTGTCTTATCAGTGCAGGCCTGAATTTTCCACTTACCCGCAGTTCTTACGGCAATGCCGTATTTCTCAGCGCCCTCGACCTTTTTCCATGTCAGTCTGAACTGGTGGAATTCCTCGTTGTATTCAACATCTGGTACTGTAGGATCGGCATTCGTGGTAATACATCTCGCATTGTAGAAATCATAGTTCCATTCGCCGCCGAACATTGCTATGACCGCTACTTTATAATTTGTACCCGGCTTCAAACCCTTCAGCGTGTATGTAGTGTCTGTTGTCTTCTGTACAAGAGTCCAGTTTCCGTCCACCTCGACTGCAACAGCATACTTCTCTGCGTTTTTGACCGCTCCCCAGTTGAGTGTTGCACTATATTTGCCCGGAACGGCTGTAAAATCAGGTAATTTATCATTAAGAAGTGTGTAGGGGATTCCATTATCGTAAGCATAGTCCTCAGCGGCAGTGCCTTTATAACAACGGATATTGAAGCCGTAGATCCCTTCTCCATACAAGTAATTGTCATCCATGTAACCAAAGGTCTTATAGCCGATGAACGTAACAGTCTCGGGGATAGTTACGGTTTTAAGACTTGTACATCCGGTAAAAGCGTAACTGCCGATGATCTTAACACTGTCCGGGATATTGATGCTTGAAAGGTTTTTGCAGTCGGAGAAAGCACCGCCGCCGATGCTTGTTATACCATCACCGATGATGACTTTTTTTACATCTTTATCAATATACGTGGAACGCGATATAGTTCCCGTGCCGCTGAAAGTAAGCGTACCCTCATCGTCAAGCGTCCATGTCACGTCCTTGCCGCAAGTTCCGCTGTCTACGGTCTTTTTTTCACTCACTGTGATCTTGAAAGCCCTGCTGTCGATATTTCTTGTATCCCATTCGTCGTCTACCTTGGCACAGATCACAACTTCGGCAACGCTGCCGGGTTTGAGTTTGGGTGAAGTGTATGTGGTCTTGTCGGTATAAGCCTGAATTTTCCACTTGCCCGCGATTTTCAATGCAATGCCGTACTCTGTCGCACCTTCAACTGCGGTCCAGGTCAGTCTGAACTGGTGGAACTGCTCATTGTATTCGATATCTGTTACTGTAGGGTAGTTGTAAACTGGCTCATTTGGGGTAACGGTTATCGCGCCCTTTAAATTGGTGTACCACTCGCCGTTAAGCATCGCAATGACCGCAACGTTGTATTTAACGCCTGCTTTCAGACCTTTCAGCACATATGAAGTGTCGTATGTTTTTTCTATGGCAGTCCATCTGCCGTTTATTTTGATCCCGACAGCGTACTTTTCCGCGCCTGCGACTGCTTCCCAGTTGAGGGTAACACAGCCTTTGCCAGGGGTGTATGTAACGACAGGGGTTGCAGATTCGATCAGTTCGTAGGCGATCTTGTTGTCTTTCGCGTACTGTTCGCCGTTTGTGCCTTCGTAGCAGTATATCTTGAAGTTCTGGAGCAAACGGGTCTCGGAATTGTCAGCATATGGATTATCCCAGTTTTCATAGTAGTAGTAACCGACAGCGTATTTACCGATACTTATATTGCTCTTCGGGAGAATCGCTCTTGTCATAGCCTTGCAGTCATAAAACGCATTATCGCCAATGCTCTCAACGCTGTCAGGGATAGACACGCTTTCGAGCTTTTCACAGCCTTCAAAAGCGGATTTTCCTATACTCTTAACGCCGTTACGGATAGTTACAGTTTTAAGTTTACTGCACTCGGAAAAAGCTTCTTTACCTATACTTTTAACGCTGCCCGGAATGATCGCGCTTTCCAGATTTCTACAGTACTGAAAAGTGGCTTCGTCTATACCCTTAACAGTGTCAGGGAGCACTATGCTTGTTTTACCATTCGGGAAAGCCACGAGTTCTGTCATATCCTTGTTATACATAACACCGTCTACTGAGGTATAGTAGCTGTTGGCGGGATCAACGTTTATACTTTTAAGATTGGAGCCATCAACGAATACAGCGAATACATTCTTTCCAAAGCTCGAAACGTTGCGCGGGATATCTATACTTGTCAGTTTTGAACATGATGAAAATGCATAATCTCCAATGCTCGTAACACTGTCGGGAAGGTTTATGCTTGTCAGGGCGCAATCTACAAACGCATAATCTCCGATGCTTGTGACACCGTACGGGATGTTTATGCTTGTAAGACCCCAGCAAGAGTTAAATGCGTCGTTTCCGATGCTTGTAACACTGTTCGGTATAGTTACACTTTTAATATCAAAGCACGAATTGAACGCATTGTCACCGATGGCCGTAACAGGTTTTCCGTCGATAGTATCAGGGATAATGACTTTATTATTCTCGCCGACATACTTTGTTATCGTAACACCTGTATCGCTGTTTACATACCTGAAATCCCCGAATGCAAGATTTTGAGCTGCACTTGCCGAAATCTCAAAATTCATTTCAACTGCATTTCCGAGTGCTGTTCCGCCGCCGGATGTAGTGAGCACTGTCGCTGCAAGTCCGCAGATAAGTTGTTTTTTCATGAGATCGACCTCTTATTCGTTAAATATGTAATGTGGCATATCTAAGCCCGCCACAACAATGTATTATACCACGAAAACCTCAAATAAACAAGGGCAAAGCTTAACAAAGATATATCAGAGGTTTAGTGCATACCCTACCAAAAGAAATGAGTTTAAAATCATAATAGAAAATTCTGACGATCCCTTTAGCACACCACTTAAAATGCTGATCGACAGGGATAAATATTGCTGACATTATTTTATTACTTTGTTTACTATAAGTCAGGTGGTCAGCGGGATAACCATATAGAAGATATTTGAAAAGCTATGTCAACAAAATTAGAATAAAGCGGCAAAGGACTGTTGTCCCTGCCGCTTTGTTGTTTCTGTAATATTCTGATAAATTATTATCAGCCGGTATCAGAATACCTTGATAGTAACAGCGTTTGAGGAAGCATGAGCTGTTACCCATTCGCCGTTTATTTTAGCTATTACAACAGCCGTGTATGTACCGCTTTTGACCTGGGGTGTTGTCCATGTGTGAACGCTGCTGTCAAACTGCTTCATGGGGACCCATCTGCCTGCACGGTATACCGCTATCGCATACTGCTCGGCATCTGGAACTGCTTCCCATTTGAAGCCTATCCTGTTGTCCTTAACCTGTGTCTCGAATTTGGGATATGGAGAAGTGGCAGCTGCATTTGGGGTCACAGTTATGGCATTACTGAAATCTGTGTTCCAATTGCCGTTGAACATTGCGGATACTGCTACCTTGTACTGGAATCCTGCCTTGAGGTCTCTCAGCACATATGAAGTACCGATTCCCTCAGCCAGTATCTGCCATCTGCCGTTTACATATCCTGCAACTGCGTACTTTTCGGCGCCGTCAACAGTATCCCAGCTGAGCTTGACAGCGTTATTGCCCTTTGCATAGGTAACAGCGGGATTGTCCTTTACAGCCTTGGGCTTTGGAGTTACTGTGATAGCATTGGACGGATCGGTGAACCATTCGCCGTTAAGTTTTGTGGCTACACATACTTTGTATTCCTTGCCAGCCTGAAGGTCTTTTAGTATATAGGATGTACCCTCGCCCTCATCGATCATTCTCCATTTGCCGTTTATAAAGCCTGCAACACCGTACTTTTCAGCACCCTTAATATCAGTCCACTGGAGCTTTACAGCGCCCTCACCCTTCAGGTAGGTGATCGTTGGAGGAGTGTAGGTGAGCTTGTCTAAAATCACTGTCTTATTTGTGGTGTAGGTCTGACCGTTAAACTTTACGGCAGCGGTATAAACTATCTTACCATCTTTGATATAAGTCGGGCTGGTAGTCTTTGAAGTGATGGTCGCATCAATGGTTTGCACATCTGTGCAGCGTTCACACTTAAAAGTTGCCGTCACGGTGTGATTCTTTTCGTCGTACTTCCACTCGGGTCTGCCGTAGCTGTGACCAAGAGCGCCTGCACCCTTATAAATTTTTGGTTTAGACCTGTATGTTTCACCTTCAAATTCAACGACAGCGGTGTAGCTGGTATATGCGGGTGTGGTGCAGGTCGCCGCGATAGAACTGCGCTGTATCTCTGCATCAACAGTGTGCTTTTCGCCGCAGGCTTCGCAGGTGAATGTGGCAGTAACGGTTTGGGTTTTCTCGTCCCAGTTCCATTCGGGTTCACCGTATGTATGTCTGCCTATGGTGGGGATAATGACTTCTTCCTCGGTTATCTCTTTTGTTGCTTCTTCATCGAGATAATACTTATCGTTGTACTCATCGTACCAGCATTCGATGTTGCCTTCGTTAAGACAGCCCACGGGTACAGCATCAACATGAGTAACTGTTACAGGCAGATCGGCATTGAACTCTATTTCGGACATCTGCGCGATATTATCATATGAATCAACGATATCATCAAGAATAAGCAGATAATACTTATACTTGCACTTGTTATGAGGGACAGCATACGGAAATTCGGTGAAATTCACAGGTTCTAAAACAGTATCGTCTGTTACCTGATGTACCAGTGACCAGATATCTTCGTCAATATCTGTTACTTTATGGTCGGTATAAGTAGGGGAGTATTCCGCTGCCGCAGCGCTGTTGCTTCCGTAGATACGCCAGCTTTTCCAGTTTCTGCCCGTGTATCTTGAAGTATCATTTGCGGTAGTCAGAACATAGTTATGAATTGCAAAAGGTGTATCTGCTTCAAACAGCAGCCAGTCACTGTCTCTGTTTGCATATTCGCCTGCGCTTATTACTCTGCTGCACCACTTGGTGTTTTTGTTTTTGTCGAATATCAGCCAGAGATGTTCATTTGAAGGTGTATGGGTACCCTGACCGCCGTCGATAATCGAAATACCCTCGTAACCGCTTCCTACGATATCAAAGGCTCTGTATACAACCCCTTGATAATCGCCGATACCGGTGATGACAGCTTGATAGTTGCCTGCCGCTTTAGGGGGCTCGGAAAACTCAATGGTATTTCCGTCGGTATCCTTTTGGGTATAAGAAACGGTGTAATCGATGTTTTTCTGAAGTATAGTTCCGTCAAGCTCTACTGAAAGGACTTTGGGTGAGTGTGCTTTCATTGTTATGGTTGCTTTGGAAATGTTCTGTTCCGACTCTTCTGCGCTTGCCACAACAACAGTACTGCCTGACAGGTCAAATACCCCGATGTTTGCGGGCACAGCGCCCCCTACAAGGGTAATTGCCAGTACTCCGGCAGCAAAACGTTTTCCGGTATTGTGTACTCTCATTTTTGCTTTCCTCCTCTTTACGAAAAAAGATTTTCCACTGGATACTCTGTATTATCCGAGGAAAAAGGTCAATGATTTAACTTAACGTTAATTATTATATCGTATTCATTTATTTTTATCAAGTGATTCAGACATTTTAGATATCTTATACATAAATTTTGTAAAAAACTGCGGATTACATTATTTGGAATTTAGCGAATATGACGAGCTTCGTGCAGAAAAAACGCGGAGAGCCAAACTAAACTGCCCCGCTTTGTACTTTATGTGCAAAGCAGGGCGGTTCGCTTTTAATTCTTATTGATCCTTATAAATGATTCTCCATTAAATTTTTAACCATGTCTGCACACAGCTCGCGACTTGCTTTTTGGGTAGCATTATATGAGGAGTTAGTGTTAGCTTTTGTTAATATTTTCTGATGAACAGCCCAGTCAACAGCACCTGATTTTTTTGCCCAGTCACTCTGCTTATACTTTGATGATTCACCTTTGGTGAATGATGTGTCATATCCGCATAGCTTTGCATACTTGAAAAGCATTTGTGCTACTTGTTCGATCGTAACATCGTCATTGATGCCAAAATTACCGTTTGCATACCCCGCTACAATATCGTTTCTATATGCCCATGTTACAGCATATTTACACGGTTTATCAAAAGTCACATCTTTAAATATCCTCTCATAATGAGTGTATGGTTTTCCTGCCATATTGTAAATTACAGAAACAATGTCAGATCGTTTTATGGTCTCTTTTGGTGCGAAAGTATTCTTTTTAGAATCATTTGACGGTTTTCCAACCATGAACTGATTTTTGAATACAAACTCTACAGCTTTTATATTTTTGATATTTTTAATATCTTTAAAAACAGTATTCAGGTCAACAGTTACATAACGAAGTTGGATCCAGCCTTTATCTATTCTGCCAAAGCCATTGTTAACTTCGTATATTACAACAGGTGTACCTTTTTTTAAAACTCCCATACTCGCAGACTTGTTATCAGGCTTCCTTTTGATCGTAAGGTCAGTATTAACTCCTCCTGTATAAAGAGAATAGTCAGAAACCGCTTTCCCTTCAATTACAGATGCTTGTGCTGTCATTATCCCGACAGAATTCGGTGAAAAAGTCCCTGTTATTACCGCTCCAGATCCTGCAATAGTTAATGCCATTGCGAAAGAAGCGAACCGCTTGAAAACTTTCTTCATTTTTAATCATTCCTTTTCAAAAAAAATATGGTAAATTATAGACATTTTACCAAGTATATAATATCAAAGCAAATACAATTTGTCAATGTATTTAAATATCTTTAAACATATATCAAAAAATAATAAACATTAGCAATATATTAATGGTGCTGGCTTAGTGGTTTTCAGCTGTGCTTTTTACTGTATTTCGGTAGTTAAACGTTGTTTACCACGATCAGCGTTGATTTCCCCTCAGAGTTATGAAAGGAAGCAACTATAAGGGAGTTGTTACTCAAATCTCGTTTTTATAGGAGAAGTCGCCACCGAACAGAGCTTGGTCGATTCGCTTTGGAGTAGTAGTTATCTTTGATGTCAAAGGTATATCCAAAAGGCGGTGAGCCAAATTCTCCGCTATCTATCTTTAATTTTGAACTGTAGCAACAGCAGTTTAAATGTAAAATAGACAGCCCGTCAGCACACATATAGTCATACCAACGGACTGCTCTCACCGCTTTTTTATTTGTTTTACTAAAACGAAAGGATGATGTAAAATTGTAACATACTACCATTTATATTGTAATAAACCGCTTTAATTCTTCAACATACTATTATTATTAGAGCAAATAATAGAGCAGTCAGAAATTTTAAGCGGATTTTGAAAAGCATTTGTAATCAGCTGCTATGTATCGGTAAAAGCCCAAACAGCTGTATTATGATATTTGTTTGTATCAAATGTGGTTTAATCATTAATGCTATTTGTTATATTTCACGAAATCGAAAGAAGGCATTCATGAATATTTAAATTTTCTTGATATTTGAATCAAATCATGATATAATAATTTTTGTATGAAATCCGACGGATGTATCTGGAATCAAACATATCATTGATCAACAGGAGGAGGATCTTTATGACCCATAATATCACAAAACGCACATTTGCAGGTATGCTGGCACTGCTTTGCGCTGCGGGTGCTGTTCCATCAGGAAGAGTTCTGAAAGGCTTTTACGGCATAAACGCGATAACAGCTTATGCAGACAATGAGACCGATAACGATATCGTAATAGTTGATATGCCCGAATTAGGCGATCCGATCTACACTACATCGGTTTATGATGCATCAAATCTTGACGAATTTCTTAGTGCTGTAAATAAAGTCAATGACGGCGATACTATCATGCTGACCGATTCGTTCACCATCTCTTCTAAAGTCACGATAAATAACGGCAAAACATTTACTGTAGACTTCAACGGCAATACGATAAATTTTGACGGTCAAGGTTCAAGTAAGATACAGAACTATCTATATATAGATCACAACGATTGTCATATCACGTTCCTTGACAGCGGACACGGCGGCGGGCTCACTGCTGTCAATAAAAATATCGTTCGCCTGATAATGATAAGCAGAGGAACTGTCGAGCTTCTCAGCGGAACATATATAAGCGGATATGATATCACCAGAACAAATACGGTCAGTGCATATGTTTATGTCAGGGGCGGATATTACGATCTTCTCAACGATGATAGTGACGGTCCGTTCTACAGGAACGTTTCAGGTAATTATTATCTGTTAGGCGGATATTATACCGAGAACAGCAGACTGAGCAATCTGAAATTTAAGCTTGACAATGATCATGAGTATTATGAAACAGGTGATGAAAAATACATTACAGGCATCCGCAAGCTCGGTGCTGAAGCTATTGATAAGGCAGATATAGCAGATATCCTTGATCAGCAATTCACACGCAGGATCATAAGGCCTAAGCACGAGATAAACTTCGGCACAAGGGGACTGAAAGAAAATGTTGATTATACCGTTTCCTACGAAAACAACATCGATGTCGGCACTGCTACGATGCATATAAACGGCATAGGCGATTTTTACGGCACTGTAACTAAAACTTTCTGCATAAAGGAGCGTCCCGTATACAACATCCCTGATAATGTCAATGTGCCTTTCGGCAGCACGCTTGCCGATGTCAAGCTTCCCGAAGCAGATAACGGCACATGGAGCTGGGAAGACAGCAACCTTAGCGTTGGCGACATTGGCACAAAAAACTTCAAGGCGATATTCACTCCGAATGATACCGAGCATTATCTTACAATTAAGGGTATAAGCGTACCCGTTACCGTTCATCATACATATACAAAGGTAGCAGCAGTCGAGCCCACCTGCACAAAAAAGGGCAACATCGAATACTACATCTGTTCCGATGGAAAATACTACACTGATGATAAGGGTACCAAAGAGATACTGCTTTCGGCTACCGTAGTCAAGGCAAAGGGTCACAGCTTCGTAGAACCCACATGGAACTGGAGCAAGGACTATTCGCGGGCGACGATATCCTCCACCTGTGCTGAATGCGGAAAGGTAAGCAGTTCTAATGCTCTGATAAAAACGGAAACCATTGATCCGACCTATACCTCCGAGGGGAAAACCATATACAAAGCGACTGTTACTTTCAACAATAAGACCTATAATGACACCAAGGAAGTTACCATACCCAAGCTCGTTTACACTGCCCCCAAGATATCATATGAACAGGGCTACAACGCTGTAAAGCTCAGCTGGGATAAAGTCGGCAGTGCGGAAAAATACGGTATCGCGGGATACGTGAACGGCAAATGGAAGCTCTTTGATACCTGCACCGATAATACCTATGAACTCAGAAACCTTAAAGAAGGTAAAAAGTACAAGGTGGCTGTGGTAACGATGTTATCGGGCAATTGGGTACAGGATGTTTCAAACGCTGTCATTGTTGCTCCAAAGGATACCGAAACGAGATTCCCTTCGGTAACTTCCATCGAATACAACGAGGAATACCACCAGTTCAGGCTGAACTGGACAAATGTCAAGGGTGCTCAGAACTACGGCGTGGCTGTATTCGCCTCGGGCAAATGGATTGTAGTCAATCAGGATATCCCAGCGGGTACAACAAGCTTTACCTCGCCCAAGCTCAGACCCGGTCAGACCTACAAGATGGTCATATGCGCAAAGGTCGGCGGCAAATGGGATACCGTTGATATCAGCAGCAGAGCGTTCAGCATTACTGTCAAGTAGTTTTTTGAAATTATAACAGTTTTTTCTAGACCTCCCGCAGTGTAAAAGCTGTGGGAGGTTTTGTATTGGTGCTTGGTGAAACAGCCCTGTTACTCATATTGCTTATCTTTCTGTTGATCATTCCGGTTCGTTCTTTCAGTTGGTCAAAATCTGCACGAGTATATATGCCATTGTCCGTCATCGCACGTTTGCAAATCGACAACATCAGCTTTTCGCTTTCTGAAAGCTCACCCTTATCGGAGAGAGTATAATAATCCTTCACCTGTTCCCACAGGCTTAAAAGTCGGTTGTGTTCTTCGATGAAGCTGTTTACCATTTGTGGTACAGAGCCCTTGTAAATCTATTTATCAGCACACTATCTCAGCATTTGCAGAGGAAACGACTTACCGAAAAATACTTTAGAACGTGTCATAACAGAAGCACCATATATAACATGATAACAGTCAATCCAATGAATCCACCCTGCCTTTTTTTATCCGAAGTGTGTGATCACAGCACAGCTCTATAAATTCGGGATCGTGAGTTGAAACAAGCACTGTACTGCCCGAATCCGCAAGCTGCCGCAGAAGTTCTCCTACCTTTTCCATGTGGGCATAATCCAGTCCGGAGGTCGGCTCGTCAAACAGCAATAGCTCTGCGCCTGCTGCAATTGCAGATGCTATTGCCACACGCTGTTTCTGTCCGCCGGAAAGAGCCATTGGGTGAGTGCCCTTATATTCCAGCAAGCCGAGGGTATCGAGTATCTCATGGCACCTGATTATGTCTTTTTCTTTCATCGAAAGCAGCACCTCTTTTTCCACACTGTCGGTGAATAGCTGGTGGTTCACATCCTGCATGACCATGTAGGAAAAGCCGATGCGCTGACGTTTTCTGTATTCCTTCCCCTTTGATATGATAACGCCCGTGCAGTCCTTTTCCAGCCCGCAGATACATCGGAGAAATGTTGATTTTCCAGTGCCGTTGCTGCCGATAACTGCGGTCACTTTTCCTTTGGGAATAGTAAGTTTCGGGATACACAAGCTGAGGTCATCACCGTCAGCGGCTGTAAATATCTTTCTTCGCAGAAGACAGGGCTTGTGATTATAGGAAAAATAAAATTCCCTGAGAATTATCCCGTCGGAAACATCTGTATGCCTGGAGCCCGATTCATCATTGCCCGAAAGCAGTGCAAGATAACGCTCGTTTATGTTCGTCGGGCGAAGCTTCATCTGCTTTGTTTCTTCTTCCGAAAGCTCTGCGAAATCATTGCCCGACCACTCACGGACGATCCTGCCTTTGTCCATATAGATCACACGGTCTGCTATGTCTTTCAGATACCAGAGCCTGTGTTCGGAAATGATTATGGTCTTGCCCTGCTTTTTCCATTCACAGATTATGTCATGCAGCATTGATACTGCCTGCATATCCAGGTTCGATGAAGGCTCGTCCAGCAATATGATCTCGGGCAGAAGCGCTGCCACCGAAGCACAGGCTATCCGCTGTTTTTCGCCGCCTGATAATTCAAAAAGGCTTCTGCCAAGCAGTTTGTCCAGCTTCATCTGTTCTGCTATGATCTCTTTTCTTGCGTTGATCTCTTTGGGTTCAAGCCCGATGTTTTCGGGACCGAACACGATCTCACCGTCGGTATCAACCGAAAAGAACTGGCTTCTCGGATTCTGAAAGACTGTACCCACGATACCCGCAAGCTCATAGAGCTGAGTTTTAGCGATATCATGCCCGTTCACCGTGACATAACCCGTCATATCGCCATGATAGTAATGCGGGATAAGTCCGTTCAGCAGCCGTATCACAGAAGTCTTTCCGGAGCCCGATGCACCGCATAAAAGAATTGTTTCGCCCTTATGTATCGTCAGAGAAACGCCGTCAAGCGAGTTCTCAGCTGCACCCTTGTACTTGTGCGTGACGTTATCTATCTTCGCTATCGTCTGCATCATTTGATATACTTAAAAACCACAAAAACGGCAAGTGCTGCCGTGAACAAAAGCATCAGCAGATAGTCTGCCACGCTCATTTTCAGCACCTGCACACTGGTTCTTTTTACCTTTCCTCCTAAGCCCCTTGTCACAGCGGCTGCGGATAATTCATCTCCGATATTCACACAGGAAAACAACAACGGTATCATCCGGTATTCTATAATACCAGCGGCATCTCCTCCGCCCAACATGATACCCCGCATTTTCATGGCATCACGGATTGCGGTGTATTCTTCTTTTATGGTGGGGAAAAATCTCATGACTACCGCAAGTGAGATAGTGATACCGTCGGGGATGTGCATTTTCTGCATTGCGCAGACAAATTCGCCAATCTTTGTAGTCCTCACCACATACCACGCAGTTATCATCGCAGGCATGAACTGCACGATGATACTGCAATACCCCACAAGGAACGCCGACAGAAACCCCTTTGAGTTTTCAGAAAGGAATCGGAATGAAACTATCAGGGCTGCCGCATACAGTATCAGGAACCGAAATGCCGCCGCATAATGCTTTTCAATGATAAGCAAAAGTATCGGTATCATGGTCATGGATATCCGAACCGCCCACAGAAATGGCGTTGTGGCACTCATCATAACCACCGCTGACACCACGAATATCATGTACAGCTTTGTTCTGGGATCGAGTTTTAAGGACATTACACGATACCTGCTTTCTCAAAATGCTTCTTTACAACAGCCTTGCCCACATAAGCCCCCACACAGCCGAAAACAAAGCAAAGTATAAGCAGTACTGCGATGGTTTTTGAGTTGATAGCTCGGAACAGGTTATCACAGTACTCTGCTGAGTAGCCACCTTCGATCAGATTTTTTCTGTAAGAATTTGCTGTGATAACTACGGGGAAATAATTCGCACATATCCACAGGCAGAAAACACCATAGCTGATGATTGTCTTCTTAAAGCTCTTATATCTGCCCGATCTTGCGATCAGATCGGCTATGACACCGGCGGCAATGATAAACGGTGCACCAAGATATCCCATACCCGTAACGAACATGATGATCGCGACCAGCACGGACATTATGGTCAGCATACCGAATTTTTCTATCTTCGTATAAAACAGCATCATCGGGATAGAACCGACTATCGGTATCAGTACTACATAAGACGCCACTATGTAGGGGTGGATAAATCCCAATATTCCGCAGGCAAACTCTACAACGAACAAAAGCGCCGTGAAAATGCCTATCGTGATAAAATCTTTTGCCTGTAATTTCTTATCATTCATTTTTTAACTCTCCTTATAGTGAATTTTAAGTTATGCCAGTTTCCAGCTTACCGCTTGTTTTCTGCCGCTGATGAAGTTCTTGTAGATGCCCTCCTGCGCCATCAATTCTTCGTGCCGTCCTTTTTGCACTATGCGCCCCTTGTCCACAACGATGATCTGATCGGCGTTTCTCACAGTCTTCAGCCTGTGGGCGATCATGATGATGGTCTTGTGCTTGGTCAGGTTCTCAATGGCTTCGGTGAGTTCCTTTTCGTTTTCGGGGTCAACATTTGCTGTTGCTTCGTCCAGTATTATGATAGGCGCGTCTTTCATTATCGCGCGGGCAATGGCAAGCCTTTGTTTTTCGCCGCCTGAAAGTGTCGCACCGCCCTCGCCGATCACGGTATCATAGCCCTTTGGAAGCGACATAATGAAATCGTGGCAGGCGGCTTTCTTGGCAGCTTGCTTGACTTCCTCAATTGACGCTTCGGGTCTGCCGAAACGGATATTGTTGGAGATAGTGTCCTCAAAAAGATATACCCGCTGAAATACAAAGCTGAAATTCTCCATCAGCGAATCAAAACTGTAATCCTTGACGTTTCTTCCACCGAGTGTGACCTTTCCCTCCTGAACATCCCAGAAACGGGAGATAAGAGAAGTTATAGTAGTCTTTCCGCCCCCCGATGGACCAACGATAGCAGTGGTAGTGTTCTCCTTTATTTCCAGCGATACATCATCAATGATCTTCCTGTTTTCGTAGGCAAAGCTGACGTGTTCAAGGCGGATATCCCTGTTCTGAGGTGTGATGGTTTCTCCGTCAGTGTCCATCTGCTCGATGTCCAGGATCTCATTCGCCAGATCAACGCCTTTTCCGATAACACGGAGAAGAGCGGTGTAGATACCTGCCGAATCCAGCGATTCAAACACCATGAAGGAACACAGCAGCATAGTTATGGTGTGTACAAGCCCCATACTTCCGTTAAGATAGAAATAGACCGATGCGCCCGCTATCGCAACGCCTATCAGCTTGCATATCAGATTCTGAACGCCGACGGCGGGAATTGCCGCCAGCTCTGCGGAAATATCAGCATTTTTCTTGCGTTCAATGGAGTTTTTGAGCTTCGACTGATTGAGACCGATGATGTTGTAGTTCCTGATTTCCGAAATGCCCTGAATGTATTCCAGTATCACGCCTACCATTTCTCTGTCAGCTGAAAGCTTTTCATCAGCGACCCTTGCAACACAGCGGTTCGTCCACTGATTCACCAGTATAAAAACGCCGATGCCAGCCAGAGAGATAAGACCAATACGAACATCGAACAAAAACATGAAAAGCGCGATGACCGCAGTAGTGATAACGCCCTGCAATACCAGCATAATGGCACGGGTGGCTATATCACCCATCTGCTCCATAGTGTTTGTAGCCACCGATGTGATATGCCCGAGACTTGTATCATTGAAGTAGCCCATGGGAAGATACCGCAGATGCTCGCCTATCTCGATACGTTTGAGTGCGGCAGTATCATATCCTGCTTCTGTCTGGAGCATGGTGGAAAAGCGGCTTATCACCGTCTTTCCAAGTGTACTTATCAGCATCAGACCTATGACGGTCAGCATCGACTTTGTGTTGATATGATCGTCAAGCACCGCTTTTATTGCCACAAATGCGGCGGGTATCTTCATGGCGGTGAACATTGCTTCAATGACACCCAGTACGATAGCCTTGTAAAATTTTCGTCTGTTCCTGTCATTACAGAAGTCAAAGAACTTTTTTATCATTTCAAGCATAAGCTTTCTCCTTTCCGCTGTCGCTGTCCTTCACCATACTGTGTGCTTCCCACATTTTTCTGTAAAGCTCACAGTTTTCAAGCAGTTCCTGCTGTGTACCGCAAGCCTCGATATTTCCATTGTTGACAACAAAAATCTTATCCGCATCTACGATAGTTGAAAGGCGGTGTGCGATCACGATCAGCGTTCTGCCCTGTATCAGCTTTGCAACGCTTGCCTGAACAAGAGCTTCGTTTTCGGGGTCGGTATAAGCGGTCGCTTCATCCAGTATGACAACAGGTGCATTTTTCAGCATCGCCCTTGCGATACATATTCTCTGCCGCTCGCCGCCCGAAAGATGTCCGCCTGCTCCGCCGACAACCGTATCATATCCGTTTTCAAGCCCCATAATGAAATCATGACAGCCCGACGCTTTTGCCGCATTTATAACGTCTTCGTCAGTCGCCCCCGATCTGCCCAGCCTGATGTTTTCTTTTATCGACAAATCAAAAAGATAGTTTTCCTGAGCCACATAGGATATCTGAGCCATGTAATGATCAAGGGGCAAGTCTCTTATATTCACACCGCCGTACGTGATATCGCCGGAATCGGTATCCCAAAGCGAGTCGATTAGCCTTGCAATAGTGCTCTTTCCCGAACCCGACGGACCGACGATGGCAGCTATCTCGCCCTGTTTTATCTCCATATTGATCCCGTGCAGTACTTCCTTGTCCTTGTAGGTGAAACGCACGTCGGAAAGCCTTATGTCCGAACCGACAAGCTTCTTTGTCAGATCAAGTGGTCTTACCATGTCCTCACGCTCAATGATCTCTGTCACCTCACCGAAGATGGTTTTCATTTTCAGGATATCGTCCATGTAAGAAAATGCTACCACAAGGGGCGTTATCAGTCCTGCCGAGAGAATGATGCCTGTGATGAAGTCCACCGCAGTAAGGGAACCGTTCTTCACAAGCAAAAGACCGACCGGCAGAACACCTAAGAATGTCGCAGGAAGAAAAGCCATCGTTCCCGACTGCGGCCAGATACACCTGCGCATCCAGTCGATGAAAACATCTGCACCCTCTCTTGCGGCTGTCACGAATTTCTCATATGAACTGCCAGTCTTTCCGAAGGCTTTGATTACCTCTATTCCGTTTATGTACTCCACTGCGGTATCATTGAGCTTTTTGGTCTTTGCTATGGATAGTTCAAAGCCGCCTTTGCTTCTTGCAAACATGACCGTTGCGCAGATGATACCGATGGCAGCACCAATGAGATTAGATAAACCTAACCGCCAGTCAAGAGTAATCAGATAGATGAACATTATGACAGGCAGCAGGATATTCGCTGTAAACTCAGGCACGATATGCGCAAGAGTAGTTTCCATGGAGTCCACTCTGTCAACGATGATATTCTTGTAGCTGCCGCTGTTGTCATCAAGCACGGAGCCAAGGGGTATCTTTGAAAGTTTTTCGCAGAGCTGTTTTCGGATAGTGCCAAGCACAGTAAATGTTGCTACATGAGATAATGAAGTCGAGAATGAGTGAAGTGTGACTCTTATCACCCAGAATAGCCCCATCAGCAATATCTGTTTCAGGTAATAATCCCATTCTCTGTTTCCTACAAGCAGCTTTTCTACAATATCCGCCATTATCAGATACGGGATAAATGATGCAGCCACTCCAAGGATAGCAAGTAAAACGCTACCTACGAAATAGACTTTCTTTCTCCCTGCAAATTCAAGCACCCAAGATAAAAGACTTCGTTTTTTCTTCATTTATAATTCTCCTCCGTTTAAAAATGGTTAGCTCTAACTAACTTATAGACTGTATAATAGGGAAACGCCGATGATGCGTTTCCCTTGTACTATAGCAATCAGCCTTAAAATTCAGACATGATCCCGTCTCAAAACCCATATATCCTAGCTTTTGCGATATGATTTTGTGAATTTATCTAGTTGGATTGCTATAAAGACCGAATAAAGCCTTCCACGCCGGTAGATAAAACTTTTCTAGCGTATGAGCGTAGTGCATGGCTTCCTCTTTCGTGAAATCATGTATTACAGCCTGAAGTATAGCTTCAACGCTTGCCGTAACCAGCAGATGAAACTCCTTTTCATCTATGTCATTGACAGCTATGCCGCTTTTCTTCAGCGCGTTCATATATCTTATGGTGACTTCTTCCTCCTGCTTTGCTATGTCATGGGTGAAGTTTTCATATTTTGTACCCTGTGACCTGCAAACTATCAGCTTGAATTCGTCAAAATGGTCGTAGATGTAGCTCATAAATCTGACTGTCTCAGTCTGGTCTTCCCATATAGATTCCGCCGCCACCTTGCCGATCTCATCAAAATAATCGTCTTCAATCTCATGGAAGCACTGCATAAGCCCTTCTATCGCAGGATCCACCAGCGAAGCGAACATTTCCTCTTTGCTTCCGAAATGCTTATAAAGCCCGCCAACCTGGATACCTGCCTCAGCTGCTATCCTTCGGAGTGAAGCATCTGTAAAGCCGTACTCCATAAACTCCTTTTTGGCAGCTTGAATGATCCTTTCGTGGCTCTGCGTTTTGTCTCTCGGCATGATCTCACCTCCCGAAATAGTAAATGAAAAGTGTACACCAACGTTATTAGTATACACTGTTCTCTATCATTTGTCAAGTGTTTTTTATATTTTAGTTTGACATTTTAAAAAGAGTATGATATAATTACAATATGGTTAGTTAACACTAATCGTCTCGCGAAAGGAGAATTAAAATGAAGTCTGCCGTACAGATAATGTCAGCAAAAATAGAATTGCGCCACGAGATAGGCAAGATACTTTCCGAAGAGGAATGCCTGAAACTCTGGCGCAGAGCCGAATCAAGGCTCAATAAATATCTTGAAAAATACGCTGACCTGCCAAAGGGTGTCCATTCGCACACTGACGAAAAAATATTCCCTGCCGCCGCGGTGTACATCACCTGCAAGGAGTTTATGACCGACGAACAGGCATATTTGGTCATCGAAAATGCGGCTGTTACAATATGTGCAAAGGCAAGCAATGGTCTGAAAAAGGCAATGAAGATACCTTTCATGCCCGCACTTTTCGTAAGAATGTGGGATCCTATAACTAAAATGAAATTCGGCTCGTCTTGCGGTTTTAAGAACAGGTTCTACCCAAAAGAAAAGGGCGAATACCGAATGGATATCCTGGAATGTCCTTACAAAAAATACTTCACGGAGCTTGGCTGTCCCGAAATCACAAAGATATTTTGCGACAATGACGAACGTGTTTACGGCAGCCTGCCTGGGCTTGTTTTTGAGCGAAAAGGAACTCTCGGCAAAGATGCTGACAGGTGTGATTTTTACATAAGGAAGGTTTGAGTGATGCTATGACAAGGGAAATATTTCTCGGACTTGCGTTGCCCTTTGCGGGGACAGCTTTAGGCTCGGGCTGTGTGCTGTTTATGAAGAAAAGCCTTGGCAAAGGTGTACAGCGAACGCTGACTGGCTTTGCGGCAGGTGTTATGACCGCCGCTTCGATATGGAGCCTGATAATACCCGCGATGGAGCAGTCGGAAAGTATGGGAAAGCTGTCATTCCTGCCTGCTGTTATTGGGTTCTGGTGCGGAGTGCTTTTTCTGCTGCTTCTCGATACGGTCATACCGCATCTTCACATGAATGCCGAGAAAGCCGAGGGTATGCCGTCACGGCTCGCTCGCACAACTATGATGGTGCTAGCAGTGACACTTCACAATATCCCGGAAGGAATGGCTGTGGGCATCGTGTATGCTGGGCTTTTATCGGGGACAGCGGAGATAAATGCAGGTGGAGCCTTCGCACTTGCACTTGGTATTGCGATACAGAACTTTCCTGAGGGTGCCATAATATCCATGCCTCTTCACTCTGAGGGCAAAAGCAAGGGCAGAGCCTTTGCAGACGGCGTATTATCGGGAGCCGTAGAGCCGATAGGTGCTGTGCTTACCATATTGTTTGCGGGACTTATACTGCCCGCGATGCCCTATCTTCTGAGCTTTGCGGCGGGTGCGATGATATATGTGGTGGTGGAGGAGCTTATACCGGAAATGTCCGAGGGTGAGCATTCTAACATCGGTGTGCTGATGTTCTCTCTGGGATTTACCTTGATGATGGCACTTGATGTGGCACTGGGGTGAACTATCCTGCGTGCATTAATGATATTGTCGCGATAGTCCCATTAATCCCGAAAAGCTATTGACAAATATCATCAAGTGTGATACACTATTCACCTGTTCAAATATTTCATAAATTCAGGAGGGTATCATGTTCATACTTGAAGATCATCTGGAAAAGCTGATAAGCGAGTGCAGGTGCACTTTTGGTGAAAGGCTGGTATATCTTGGCTTGCAGGGAAGCTTTCTCAGGGGTGAAGCCACCGAGCACAGCGATATCGATATAATGACGGTCATAGACGGGCTGTGTGCTGAGGATATGGATATCTACCGTGAGATACTCAAAAGGATCGGGGAATATGAAAAGTCCTGCGGGTTTATCTGCGGCAGAGAGGAACTTGCACGCTGGAATCCACTTGAAGTGATACAGCTGAGATACACTACCAAAGACCTTTACGGCACGCTGGCAGGGCTCTTGCCCGAAGCAGGAAGAGAAGACGAGGTCAACTATGTAAAGGTAAGTCTCGGAAACCTTTACCATGAGCTGTGCCACCGATATATACATACGGACAAGGAAAACAGTGCGGCGAAGCTGCCATTTACCATGAAAGGTTTTTTCTTTCTGATACAGAATCTGCATTATCTTGAAAGCGGAGAATTTCTGCTGACAAAGAAAGAACTGATAGAAAAGGTCAGTCCCGAAGACAGGTATATGCTTGAACTGAGCGGGAAGTACACACCGCAGGACTTTGACAATGTGTTCCCGAAGGTACTGGAATGGTGCAGTCAGGCTTTCATCAGGGCTGAAAAGCAGGCGTAACAGAAGCTTTTAAATATGTGAAAAAAACCCGTCAAAGCTATTGACATACTCAACGATCTATGGTATAATAAATATGGTTAGTAATAGCTAACCATATTTATTTCGACTGAGGTTAGTGTAAACTAATCATAGAAAGGAACTAAAATGAGCGTTGTTATAGTTGGCGGAAATGACCGCATGGCGACCAGATATCAGGATATCTGCAAGTATTACAAATGTAAGTCGAAGGTGTTCACACAGATGCCTGCGGATTTTGAGAACAAGATAGGTCAGCCCGACCTTGTTATCGTGTTCACGGGGACTTGTTCCCACAAGATGCTGGGAGGTGTCAAAAAGCATACCGAGAAATCGGGTACACCTGTAAGGCACTTGCATTCTTCAAGTGTCAGTGCGCTGAAAAATCTGCTGTCGGAATATCACAGCTGATACCAGAAAAAAAGACCGCTTTTCTTTTTCCGAAAAGCGGTCTTCTGCTATTTAAGATAATTCCTCATACTCGCCAGTGATATCGCAAGGGTAGATGAATTGTGTAGAAGTGCAGATGTAGTCGGGGCAATTACCCCTGTCGCGCCCAGCACCATAAGCGAAAAATTGAACCCGATTATCGTGCGGTAATTGGAATTTATACGCTTCATCAAAGCTCCGGAAAGCTGCCGCAGGGTAACAAGGCAGGTGAGGTCATTTGCCGATATGGTGATATCTGCCACCTCTCGGGCTATAGCGGCACCGCTGCTAATTGCTATGCCAGCATCGGCTTCGGATAGGGCGGGAGAATCGTTTACTCCGTCACCTATCATGATGACTTTTCTGCCCTCGTGTTTTTCGCGGCGGACATATTCAGCCTTGTCCTCGGGAAGAACTTCGGCGTAGTATTCATCAACACCCACTTTAGCCGCAACTGCCTTTGCGGTACGTTCACTGTCGCCCGTCATCATGACTATCTTGCTTATTCCAAGAGATTTCAGCTGTGAAAGAACTTCCTTTGCTTCTTCGCGTATGGGGTCTTCGATGCATATCACAGCCGCAAGCACTCTGCCTACCGCAAGGAACAGATGCGAATACTCATCGGGCAGACTGTCGAATTTTTCCTGCTCGTTTTCGGGTAGAGTACATCCCTCGTCCTCAAACACAAAATGATAACTTCCCAGTACAACCTTTACACCGCTAACCGAGCTTGCAATGCCGTGTGCAACTACATACTCGACTTCGCTGTGGAGCTCCTCGTGGACAAGGTCTCTGTCGCTTGCAGCCTTTACTACAGCGTTTGCTATTGAGTGGGGGTAGTGTTCTTCCAGACAAGCCGCCAGTCTGAGTGCTTCGTCCTTATCGTTTTCACCGAAAGTTATTATCTTAGCGACTTTCGGTTCTGAATGGGTGAGAGTTCCCGTCTTGTCGAAAATGATGGTATCAGCATCAGCCACGGCTTCAAGGAACTTGCCGCCCTTGATTGTCATGCCGTAAGTCTGACCCTCTCGCATTGCCGATATCACAGATATAGGCATAGCCAGTTTCAGCGCACAGGAGAAATCCACCATGAGTATTGATATCGCTTTTGTGGCATTTCTCGTCAGCAGATATGTCAGCAGTGTGCCGCCAAGACAATAAGGCACCAGCTTATCCGCAAGATGTGCCGCACGGCTCTCGACTTCGGATTTGAGTTTTTCGCTCTCCTCTATCATCTTGACTATGCGGTCATACTTTCCGCTGCCCGTGAGTTTATCCACTTGAATGACACAGCTGCCCTGCTCGACTACCGTGCCTGCATATGCATAGCTTCCTGCAGATTTGTGAACTGCAAGTGCCTCACCTGTCAGTGTCGCCTGATTGACCTCAGCTTCACCCGAGATGACCTTGCCGTCAAGCGGTATCATGCTGCCTGTGCGGACGATTATCTCATCGCCCTCGCTGATATCCTTGATAGGTACCAGCATTTCGCTTTCGCCTGTTTTCAGCCATACTTTTTCTACGCCAAGTGACATTGTTCTCGCCAGATCGTCAACTGACTTTTTGTGTGTCCAGTCCTCTAAAAGTTCGCCCAGACCCAGCATGAACATAACGCTTGAAGCTGTTTTGCTGTCGCGCCTTATGAGGGATACCGTTATGGCAACAGCATCCAGCAGGCTGACTTCGATCTTACCCTTTGACAGAGAGATAAGCGCTTCTCGGACGTATTTCGCCGCCTTGATGACCGACAGCACCATTCTCAGCGGTGCGGGTATCAGCCGCCTGAAGATGTAACGCCTTGCCAGCATGAAGAACAGCTTGTCCTCAAACTCGCGGTCAAGCTCTCTGCCTGTATGCTCGGGTACGAGGACGGCGGTATTCTTGTCGGTGTAGCTGAAATCAGCTAACGCTTTTATTACCTGCGACCTGTCGGTGAAGATTATCACCGCATCGCCTGTGCGGTCATAGACCTTTACATCTGTGACATAGGGCTTTGCCCGCAGATAGTATTCCAGCATATCCGCCTGACGGAGAGTCATATGTGAACGCATGATATGTATACGCAGGCGGTTACGGGAACTGTGGAGTATCTGACATTTCATCAGTCTTTCTTCTCCTCGTCAGAAAATTTTTCATCAGCGGTGTCGGCGCAATCCTCGATGATATCGATAATATCCTCGTCGGCACGCTTCTCGTTGATATCCTTAGCGTCTGCAACGATATCGTCACAGCCCTCGCGGACTTTGGTAACGCCCTCCATTACACAGTCCTTGCCGCGGATAACTGCCGCTGTTGTGTGAGAGTAAACTTTCTTGGCGGTCTTGCTTGTCAGCAGCTTGACACCCAGCGTGCTTGCTGCCATACCTCCAACGAATAATCCTGCTTTGACCCAAATTGACATAGTGATACTTCCTTTCTATACAGAACTTAATATGATGAACGGGAGAGTTTCCTCCCCCGAACATACTTTAACATTATTTCTTAGCAGTATGGCACTTGCCGTGCATAGCACAGTTCGCACAGCCGCAACCGCAGCCGCCTTTGCCCGACAATCTGTCTTTGATGACCGACCGCAGAGCCAGTGCGAGTATAACCACAACTATCGTGATGACGATGATATTTCCGATATTTTCACTGAGCCACACTTCCATAAATATTCCTCCTTATGCCTTGCCGACTGCCAGTTTTGACGTCAGTTTGGTCGCTTCCTTGTAGGGTCTGACCAACATATATATCATGCCTGCAAGTACTGCTGCTGCGAATATCACACCGATGATATTTGCACTGCCTGTGAACAGTCCGCCGAACTGGTTTATCATCAATGCGATCGCATAAGCAAATCCGCACTGATAGCCAATAGCGAACCATGTCCACTTGGCGTTGTTCATCTCACGCTTGATAGCACCGATAGCCGCGAAGCAGGGTGCGCACAGCAGGTTGAACACCAGGAATGAATATCCCGTGATGCTTGTGAACTGAATTGCAAGCTCCTGCCAAACCGTTTTGTCCCCGCCGCCGTAGAGCGTACCCATGGTTCCGACGATATTCTCCTTTGCCACAAGTCCCGTGATAGATGCCACAGCCGCCTGCCAGTTGCCCCAGCCGAGAGGTGTGAATATCCACGCGATAGTGCTTCCTATCTTTGCGAGTATGGAAGCGCTGAGTTCGTCTTCTTCCAGCATACCGAAGCTTCCGTCAACAAAACCGAATCTGCTTGTGAACCAAACAACTACCTGCGAGATCAGTATAACGGTACCTGCCTTTTTGATGAAAGACCAGCCCCTCTCCCACATGGAACGCAGAACGTTCTTAACAGTGGGCAGATGGTATGCAGGGAGTTCCATTACGAAAGGTGCAGGGTCGCCAGCAAACATCTTTGTCTTTTTCAGCATGATGCCGGAGATTATTATAGCCGCCATGCCGATGAAATATGCGGAGGTAGCCACCCATGCAGAACCGCCGAAGATAGCACCCGCTATCATGGCAATGAAAGGAACTTTCGCACCGCAGGGAATGAATGTGGTGGTCATGATGGTCATACGTCTGTCACGCTCGTTTTCAATGGTACGGCTCGCCATTATTCCGGGAACACCACAGCCAACTCCCACCAGCATGGGAATAAAGCTCTTGCCCGAAAGTCCGAACTTGCGGAAAACTCTGTCAAGCACGAAGGCGATTCGGGACATATAACCGCAGGCTTCAAGGAACGCAAGCATCAGGAAAAGTACCAGCATCTGTGGAACAAATCCCAGAACTGCACCACAGCCTGCAATGATACCATCGATTATCAGGCCTTTAAGCCAGCCTGCCGCGCCCACTTTATCCAGTGCCTTTTCAGCCAGCGCGGGAACGGGAGGAACATACCAGCCGTAGTCAGCGGGATCAGGCTCGTCGCCTATTTTTTCAACGGTGGCGAGAGCTTCTTCGTAGTCCGCGATAGTCGCTGTCTCTTCCGAGATCTCGAGGGTCTCCTCGTCCTCGACCTCGTATGTAAACTCGTCTGCAGGTGTTCCGTTTGCTTCAACGTAAGCATCATAGCCGTCGATAATCAGCTGTGCGTCAGCGTATTCCTCGGCTGCGTCCTCGTATTCAGCTGTACCTTTGCCAAAGAGGTGGAAACCGTCCTCACCGAAGATATTATCATTGGTGAAGTCGGTAAGCGGTGCGCCCACGCCTACCATAGCTATCCAGTACACTGCGAACATTATAGCCGCAAATATGGGCAGACCAAGCCAGCGATTGGTAACAACTCTGTCTATCTTGTCTGAAGTGCTTAATGCTCCCTTGTTCTTTTTATCAAGACAGCTGTCGATTATACTTGAAATGTAGTTGTAGCGCTCGTTGGTGATTATGGACTCGCTGTCATCGTCCAGCTCTTTTTCCACCTTTTCGATATCCTTGTTTATATGTGCCAGCTTTTCACCCTTGATGCCCAGCTTTTCGATGACTTTATCGTCCCGCTCAAACAGCTTTATAGCGTACCACCTCTGCTGATCTTCCAGCAGATCATGGACGCAGGCTTCTTCGATATGTGCAAGAGCGTGTTCGATAGCCGCATCAAAGCGGTGAACGGGTCCGTCGTGTTTGGTGTCTGCCGCAGATATAGCCGCTTCTGCCACTTCGGAAATACCCTCGTTTTTCAGTGCAGATATCTCCATGACCTTGCAGCCTATTGCTTCGGACAGCTTTGAAATATTTATCTTATCACCATTCTTATTGACCACGTCCATCATATTCACGGCGCAGACAACGGGTATACCAAGTTCGGTCAGCTGTGTTGTCAGATAGAGATTTCGCTCTAAGTTGGTACCATCGATTATGTTAAGGATAACATCGGGCTTTTCATCTATCAGATAATTTCTCGCCACAACTTCTTCCAGCGTGTATGGCGAAAGGGAATAGATGCCAGGCAAGTCGGTGACGATAACATCGCTGTGCTTTTTCAGCTTGCCCTCTTTTTTCTCCACAGTTACGCCCGGCCAGTTGCCTACGAACTGGTTCGAGCCTGTCAGCGCATTGAAAAGCGTGGTCTTGCCGCAGTTCGGGTTGCCCGCCAGCGCTATTTTGATACTCATAATTCTTCCTCCTAAAAATGTTAGATTAAACTAACTTGTGTGCAAAAAATATATGGTCAAATTATCTCGACCATTTCCGCATCAGCTTTGCGGATAGAAAGCTCATAACCTCTGACTGTTACTTCTATCGGGTCACCCAGCGGTGCGACTTTACGAATGGTAACAGAAGTTCCTTTCGTCAGTCCCATATCCATTATCCTGCGCTTGACAGCACCCTCTCCCGTAAGCTTTTTCACGGTTACGGTATCACCGATCTTTGCGTCTCTCAGTGTCATATCTTCTCCCCCTATACCATTATTTTCATAGCTAATTCGCGGCTGACTGCCACTCTCGTTTCCTTGACATTAACTATGAGATTACCCGCCATGACGGATATCACCGTAACTTTTCCCCCAACGGCAAACCCCAAGTCCTCTAAATGCTTGCGGACTTCATTCGTTCCTCCGATGCGTGCGATAGTGTAGCTTTCGCCTGCGTTTGCAGATACCAACGGCATCATATTTACCTCCTTTACAATGGTTAGAATAACCTAACTTTTGATTAAATTATACATCACTAACTCACAAAAGTCAATATTATTAAGCTCACTTTGTCGTGTTAAACATAGAGTTAGCCAAAGTAAATCGTGTATTTTATTAGATATAACTAACCGAAAGGCTGCCGTGTTTTTGAACGGCAGCCTTCACGAAAAAAAGATGAACAGGAAAGTTTACACAAGCTTTTTACCAAGCTCGCGGCACTTTGCAAGAGCTTCATCGTCGGGGGTGTTGTTCGCGATGAGTCCCTCGCCGTCAACGATTTCTGCGCCTGCTGCCTTAACTCTGTCAGCCCAGAGACGCATCCATTCGCCGTCACCCCAATCGTAAGATCCGAAGAGAGCGATCTTCTTGCCGCTTATCTTTCCTTCAATACCGGAGAAGAAAGGCTCGAATTCAGTGTCTTCCAGCTCCTCGGCACCCATAGCAGGGCAGCCCAGTGCAAGGGCATCAAACTCACTGACATCACCGTCAAATGCCGATACCTGAACAGCGGATACTCCCGCTCCTTCTGCAACCGCATTAGCCATAGCCTCGGTGTTGCCTGTTCCGCTCCAGTAAATTACTGCTGTTTTCATTTGTATTACCTCCAATGATACTGACTTTTTATGCTACGCAGACCTGCAAGGAACGTCCCTGAGCAAGTTCTCGGCACAGTTTTGTTCTGCATTGTCTGTAACATTCAAATAATTCTTTGGCGCGTTCAACGTCACCATAGACTTTCCACACCCCGCACAGTTTGCACTTCTGTCCGCAGTTAGCTATAAAGCCTTTTACATCTTCCAGCGGATATCCTAGAAATACTCCTATCTCGTGGGGAAAGTCCTTTTCGGAGAGCCTTTCGCATAATCTGTCAAGGCACTGATCTGTGTCCCATGATACATCATAGCCGTACCCAAAAAGAAAAACTCTCACCGCTTTGTCGGACAGCACAGCTTCAAGCAGATACTTATCATATAGATATATGATAGTCCGATGACTGCACCTGCTTATGAAACGTGCGCCTATCCTCGAACCGAAATAGCTTTCTGCAAAAAGCTGAGACAGCTCATCAATGTCAAATTCCTCTGCCGAAAGCGTGGGCAGACTGCCGCACTTCATACCCATAAGCGTAGGTGCTGCGTGGAAGGCAAGTACATTTTCGAGTTTTTTTGTATCCTGCACAAGCATAGGCTTCTCCTTTCTAATTAAGGTTAGTATCAGCTAACCAACTGCTTATATTATACTTTCTATTCTTTGTAAAGTCAAGGATATTATTCATTTGTGGGAGAAGTTTGTAGAAAATAATAAAAGTTTGCAAGAACTAACCTAACTATTTGTAACATAGTTAGAATTCACTAACTGACAATTATCAAAACATTGACATTGACCTTTACAGGTGATATTATATTTTGTGGTTAATTAAGTCTAACTATAAAGGGGAATAAATAATGTTGACCGAACAGCAGAAAAAATATCTTATTACCATCTATCTTTTGGGGCAGAACGGCGAGCGTGTGCGCATCACTGATATAGCGGATTATCTCCACGTTGCAAAGGCAAGTGCAGTGAAGATGTGCAAGAAACTCATCGAGGAAGAGTTGATAATCAAAGAGTCATACCGTCAGATAACACTGACACAAAAGGGCGTTTCCGAGGCTAACGGTCTATTTACACCCTGTGTGATATTGCAGGATCACTTAACTTCAAAAGTGGGGATAGACCCCAAGAAAGCGGGCGAAGCCAGCATGATGATATCCTCGGTGCTTGATGAGGAAACTATGGAAAAGCTCATAAATTATGTGCTTTCCCGGGGATAGATCAAAAACAGAAAATGACATGGACAGAAGTAGATTTTAATGGCATTATTTTGATTCGATCTCTTTTCTAAACAGAAATATTAAAACCTCCCCATGCGATAGTGCCTGTATAGGGCGGTTTTATAATTGTATGGTTACTATTTGTGTGGTTTATTATAATGATCGATTCGGCTGTCATGTGTATACTGTGTGCAGCCTATATTCATGGGATGCCCGTCCCACTATACGAACAGTCTGTCATAGTCTTACCACTTTGAACCCAGCTTCTCACGTTCCTCGTCCTGCTCCTCCTTGAAAGCCTGAGCAAGTCCATTACCAGCAGAGGGCTTTACCGCTGAAAAGCTTGAAGCATATATCAAGAACATCACCACCGTTGTCGTAAACGAGAAAGAGTATTCCGCAAGCGGCAGAAGAGCAACTGTGATCATCAAGGAAGACGGCACACTTGACACTGCAAGCGATGTATTTGCCGAGGGCGAGAGCTTCAATATAACTGTAAAGGTAAAGGGCTACGAGAATGATCTGGTATTCACTTATACTAAGAAAAGTGAAGAATCCTCAGACTATGCACCGGGCGATGTAAACGGTGATGGAAACATCAATGTCACAGATATTACAAAGGTTGCAGCTCATGTAAAGGGCAAAAAGATTCTTGACGAAAAAGGCATGAAGGCAGCAGATGTGAACAAGGACGGTAATGTAAACGTTACTGATATTATTCGTATCGCTGCTCATGTAAAAGGCAAAAATCTTATAAAGTAAGCATTCAAACCAAATCCTTTAATACAGACGCAGAGAGCACTTCTTTTATAATGAAAGGGGTGCTTTCTGCATTGATCGTTTAAATAACAGAAGTAAGATAAGGAGATTATAACAAGAAGCGGAGAGCAAAACCCTCCGCTTCTTTATTTGCATATTTATGAAAAAGCCTCTCTCATCGTACCACGATCCCGTGTGATTTTTTGCCTGCAAATCTGCACTTACAGCTGCCCAAAAAGCAGTTTAAAAGTAAAAGAAAAACCCGTAAACATAACGTTTTCGCCATGTCAACGGGCTTTATCGTTGTATGCGCCAGGAGGGACTCGAACCCCCGACCTACTGGTTCGTAGCCAGTCACTCTATCCAGCTGAGCTACTGGCGCTCAATCAACTCTAATATTATAGCATTATATAGGCGAGTTGTCAATAGCAAAATTGAAGTTTAACAAAATACGTGATATCTGTTAATCTATTGTTCATTACTTTGCGAGAAGCTCTCTGTAATTATCAAAGCAGATGTCTGCTTCTCCCAGCATTATAGCCTTTTCAGCGTCGCTTAGTTCGTCCAGGCAGGCAGCCGAAGCAAATCCACCCAGCTTTGCACCACGTATGCCCTCGGGCAGGTCTTCAAAAACCACTGTATCGGCTGATGTGGTACCCAGCCTTTCGCAGGCAAGCTCGTATACATCGGGGAAGCCCTTGCCCCTGCCTACTTCCTCGGTGGTGGCAAAGCTTTCAAACAGGGAGAGCACACCCAGCCTTTTCAGCACAGGCTCATACAGCGCCGCAGAATTTGCAGTAGCCAGACCCAGCTTAACACCCTTGCCCGAAAGATACCGCAGAAAATCAGCCGCACCGTCCACCTCGCCGATGATGTGGGTATACTCGTACACCGCCATATCGTGCCATTCCTGCATTATGCTCTCGATGCTGTCTTCCAGCCCCAGAAGGTCTTTGGTGTAAATGGCAGCCGCCCTGAAATCCTTGGTGGAAACAGCTTCATAGTAACCCTCGGGGACTTCCATGCCCCGCTTTTTGAAAAACAGGCGGTCTATCTCGCTCCATACACCCTTTGAGCGTATGAGAGTGCCGTCAAGGTCAAAGACCGCTGCCTTGAATCCTGTGAAATCCATATCAGAAACCTATCTTAGCAGTTGTGCCCTTAACGCTGACACCGTCACCCACGCTGATGGGCAGCTTCTGCTCCTCGCTGAAGCCGATGGTCTCGCCGTCTTTCAGCTCAACGTGTTCGCTGAGGACATACTCTTCTATCGAGAACATGAAGCTTATCACCTGGTCGGGCTGCTGCTTGCTGTCGATGACTTCCAGCTCGTTCATGCCGAAGAAAGTCATGCCCGATGTAAAAGCGCAGAGCCCCTCCTTAGCCAGATACATACCCGTATACAGCAGTATGGGCACGGGAAGCTCGTCATTCTTGATAGTCTCGGCAAAGTTCATATAGAACTCCTTTTCGTATACCGTGGGGTTCTTGTATATGCCGATAGCGTTGTCAAGCTTCAGCAGGCTGTAAGCTATCTTCGCGAAAAGCAGAGCCTGATCCATAGCATCGAACTTGTTCATAACAGCCATCATTACGTGAGCCTGATGCTTTGCCACCTCAGCCGCACCGTCTTTCCAAAGGATATTGTTCTTAGCGCACTCCTCAGCTTCGTTGTTTGGTACAGGGTTGGGCATAAGTGAGCAAGCCACCACCATGCCATCGGTGTGGAATACCAGCGCATTGTCCTTGACCTCGTCATCAACTTCGATGTCCCAGTCATCTTTCAGTGACTTCTTGAATCTTGCCCAGTCCATATTAGCGTCCTTGTAGAGAACAAAGCCCGCAAGAACATTACCTTCTTTTTTATCGTTGTTAACTGTATTTTCAGCCATAGCCATAACCTCCGTGTCTTATGGGGCGAGCCCATTACTGCAATATCTTAAATATTATATCACATCTAACGGCAAATGTAAAGACCATAAAGCGAATAATGCTTCTGCCCATGGACATCACTGAGAATGTTCTGCCTTTATAATAGTATTATCTTTGTCTGAGGGGAGTATGTACATGGTTTGTACTTTATATTTAAGATTTTAAACAAAAATATCTAAATAAGATGGATATTTTATCATCTTTTTTAAAATAAGTATTGAAAAACGAACTAATATATGCTATAATAACATATGGTAGTATGAAGAAGTATATTTGCGGAAAGTTTCCTGCTGTATGAAAATGCTCTGTATACCGCATGAAAAGGCGCATATACGGTGTCCTGCGGGAGCTTTCACCATCGCATAGTAAGATGATCTAAAACTAAAGAGTAAGCAGAAAAGAGGGAAATATCATGATCAGGTCAAAAAATATTCAGCGCCCGCAGAAAGTTCTTATCGTGGACGATCAGGAGATCAACAGAGATGCTCTGGAAGTTATCATGGAGAATGATTATGATATCATTTTCGCGGAAAACGGAGCGCAGGCTTTAGCACTTATGCGCCGCCATAAAAATGAGTTATCCGTAGTCATGCTTGATCTTATCATGCCTGTGATGGACGGTTATGAGGTGCTGGTTACCATACAGGACGACGAAGAGCTCCGCGGCATACCCGTGATAGTCATGACCTCCTACGAGGAAGCAGAGCTTGAAGCCCTGAGGCTGGGGGCTGCTGATTTCATTACAAAGCCCTTTGACGTACACGAGGTCATACTTGCCCGTGTTGCAAGGATAATCGAGCTGTTTGAGGGACGCAGGCTCATATCATCGGCAGAAAAGGATGGGCTTACAGGTCTTTACAGCAGAAATTTCTTCTATGAATACGCCGAGCGTCTGTACAGGTATCACCCTGAACTGAAGATGGAGGCTATCGTGCTGAACATCGACCGCTTCCATACCCTGAACGCACTCCACGGCAGAGAATTCGGTGACAGGGCGCTCATGACACTGGGGGAGATCATAAGGGATTTTCTCAGAGAAAAAGAAGGTATCGCCAGCCGTTTCGATGCGGACAGATTCGCTATATACTGTATCCACTGTGACGATCACAGGGCGCTTCTGGACAGCTTTCAGGCTAAGATGGACGAGTTCTCACCCAAGGTCAGGATACACCTGAGAATGGGCGTGGACGAGCGTACCGAGGACGCTGAACCCGTTATCCTTTTCGACAGGGCGCGTACCGCCTGTATAATGGCTCGCAGCGATTTCCATAACCCCCTGAGGATATACAACGAGGATATCCTGAAAAAAGAGCTTTTCGACCAGAAGCTTCTGGGTGACCTGCGCCATGCACTGGCGGACGGTCAGTTCCGTGTGTATTATCAGCCCAAATACGATATACGCTGTGAACCCCCCAGACTCAGGAGCGCAGAAGCACTGGTGCGGTGGGAGCACCCTGATCTTGGCATGATATCTCCTGGTACCTTCATACCCCTGTTTGAGGGCAACGGGCTCATCACCCTGGTGGATAACTATGTATGGGAGGAGACCGCTAAGCAGGTGGCGAAGTGGAGAAAAAAGTTCAGCGTAACACTGCCTGTATCGGTGAACATATCCCGTGCTGATATCTTCGACCCCGACCTGACGGAAAGGCTTTGCAGGCTCATCACGGAAAATGATCTTGATTACCGCGATATCAAGCTGGAAGTGACTGAATCAGCCTATTCACAGGACGCGGACAGGCTTCTCAACCTTATCCATTCCCTCAGGGAGATAGGCTTTGAGATAGAGATGGACGACTTCGGTGCGGGGTATTCTTCGCTGAATATGCTGTCCTCAATGCCCATAGATGTGCTGAAGATGGATATGTCCTTTGTGCGGAATATCGAGAAAAGCGAAACAGACCTGAGGCTGATGAAGCTTATCCTTGATATCGCAGGTAATCTCAAGCTCAGCGTAGTTGCTGAGGGCGTTGAAACAGAGGGTCAGCTGAAACTCCTCAGGGACGCGGACTGCGACCTTGTACAGGGATACTATTTTTCAAGACCTGTCCCTGCCAATGAATTTGAAGTATTTATCGAAAAAGAACGTGAACGCAGCGTTGGCTGAGGTCGGCGCTGTATACTGTAAAATTATGGTCTGATAAATTTATCAAGGGGCTGAGTTTTATGACGTTACAGGAATTGTATTATGAGATAGGCGGAGATTATGACCAGGCTATGCGGGTGCTCCGCATGGAAAAGCTGATAGACAAGCATATCAGGAAGATGAGGACGAATTCCGTAGTTGAGGGTCTGGTGGATGCGGGAGAGCGTATGGAGCCCGCACAGATATTTGAAGCGGCTCACGCCATGAAAGGCGTCTGCGCTAATCTGGGTCTTGTGGATCTTGCGGGAATGGCTTCGGAGATAGCCGAGGAATTCCGTCCCGGCAATTCCAGAAGACTTACAGACGATGAAGTAAAACTGAGGATAAAAAAGATAGGTGAAGCTTACAAAAGAACGGCTGACCGCATAAGGAGATACGAAGAAGGCTGAACTTTCTGCAAGCCGTTTTGAGAGGTCTGAGCATCATGGAAAGATCGGACAATAAAAAATATCTCGGTATCTTAGGGGCGTGGGCATTGTCCTTCGGGTGCAGTGTGGGCTGGGGCTCATTCGTTATGCCCGGCACGACATTCCTGCCCATAGCGGGACCTGTGGGCACAGCCATCGGACTTGGTCTCGGCGGACTGGTGATGCTGGTGCTGGCAGTGAATTTCCACTACCTGATGAACCGCTATCCCGACTGCGGAGGTATATATACCTACACCAAAAAGGCTTTCGGCTACGACCTTGGATTTCTCGGGGCGTGGTTCATGATAATCACGTATATCGCCATCATATGGGCTAATGCCACGGCTCTGCCCCTTATAGCAAGGACAGTGCTGGGCGATACTTTCCGCTTCGGATACCTTTATTCCATAGCGGGATATGAGATATACATCGGCGAGATAATACTTTCGGGGCTGGCTCTGGTTACTGCGGCGGCGGTGTGCTTTTCAAGAAAGTTTTCGGCATCGGCGCAGGTGCTTATGGCGGCGGTGCTTTTCGTGGGTGTTGTGATATGCTTTGGGGCGGCGCTGTCATCGGGTAACTGCACAGGTGGGTATGACCCGCCCTATGCCCCCGATAAATCTCCCTCAGGTGGAGTTTTCACCATATTCGCCCTTGCCCCATGGGCATTCGTAGGCTTTGAATCCATCACACATTCAGCCGGGGAAGCTAAGTTTTCTCTGAAAAAATCCTTCGGTATAATGCTTACTTCCCTGATAACTGCGGCGGCGGCTTATGTTTTCCTTGTACTGCTGGCGGTAAAGGCTCTGCCCGATGACTGCGGTTCATGGACGGATTACATAGGCTCACTTGACAAATACAGCGGAAATGCTTCTCTGCCCACGTTTTTTGTAGCACACAAAGCTCTGGGCGATAAGGGTACTTTCATACTTGGTGCGGCGGCACTGGGTGCAATATTCACAGGCCTGGTAGGAAATTACATAGCCCTCAGCAGGCTCATGTGCTCCCTTGCCGATGACGGGCTTTTCCCCGCATGGGTGGGCAGAAAGAGCAATGGTCATGTGCCTAAAAATGCTGTGATATCCATACTTGCCATATCCCTGGTACTGCCGTTCTTCGGAAGAACAGCCATCAGCTGGATAGTTGATGTTACCACCGTCGGCGCCACCATAGCCTATGCCCTTGCATCGGCATCGGCTTTCAGGCTGGCTCGTGAAACTAAAGATAGAAAAAGAGCACTTGTAGGTCTGGCGGGAGTGGTCATATCCATACTGTTTGCGCTGGAATTTCTGATACCTAACTTTCTGGCGATAAACACCCTTTCGGTTGAATCCTATCTGATACTGACTATCTGGAGCATACTTGGCTTCGTGTATTTCCGTACTTTTCTGAACGGTGACAACGAGGGCAGAATGGGTCATTCCATAGTTGCATGGATAGTCCTGCTTGGACTTATCATATTCACATCAAGCGTGTGGCTCCGTCAGACCACAGATAAAGCCCTGGAACGTTCCGAAGAGGTACTGAAAGAATACTATTCAGTAGAGGAGAACGAGTCTGACGAAGACCATATAGACGATGAGATGAAGAGTATGGGACGTTCGCTGGATAATGCCAGCGCCGTACAGATAGCGCTGATATGTTTTTCGCTGTTCAATCTGTTAAAGATATACAGCGTGCTTCAGAAGCGTGAAAAGCGGCTTGGAGTGGAAAAAGCCCTTGCAGAGGCGAGCAGCCGTGCAAAGACCAGCTTCCTTTCAAATATGAGCCACGAGATACGTACGCCGATGAATACTATAATAGGTCTTGATACCATCGCCCTCCGTGATCCCGATATTCCCCAGAGAACTAGAGAACACCTTGAAAAGATAGGAGCCAGCGCTGATCATCTGCTGGGGATAATAAATGATATCCTGGATATGAGCCGCATCGAATCCGGTCGTATGGTGCTTAAAAGCGAGGAATTCTCTTTCAGGGGATTTCTGGATCAGATAAACATCATAATAAACGGTCAGTGTCAGGACAAGGGACTGAACTACAATTGCGATATCATCGGTGATATGAGTGAATACTATATCGGTGATGACCTGAAGCTCAGGCAGATAATGATAAATATTCTTGGCAATGCGGTAAAATTCACCGAAACATCGGGAAGCGTGACCCTTACCATTGAGGAGATATATCGTGCTGAGGGAATATGCACCCTGAGGTTCATCGTTAAGGACACAGGCATAGGCATGGATAAGGAATATATCCCCAAGATATTCGGGCGCTTTTCACAGGAAGATGCCACCACCACAAACAAGTACGGCGGAAGCGGTCTTGGACTGGCTATCACCAAAAAGTACGTTGAGATGATGGATGGAGAGATACTTGTAGAGAGTGAAAAAGGCGTGGGCTCTGTATTTACCGTTACCGTAAAGCTGGGAGCTTCCGACAGGAAAGAAGCTGATGTTTCTGCTGACGAAGACATAGGCAGGAGAGCGGATATCCTTACGGGCCGCAGAGTGCTTATCGCTGAGGACATCGAACAGAACGCGGAGATACTGGCTGATATCCTTGAACTGGAGGGCATTGAATCCGAACACGCCAAGAACGGCAGGGAAGCTGCGGAGATGTTCCGTGAAAGCGAAGAGGGTCACTTTGATGCCATACTCATGGACGTGCGTATGCCCGAAATGGACGGACTTACAGCGGCGAGAATGATACGCGGGCTGGAACGCCCCGATGCGGCAGCGATACCCATCATAGCAATGACGGCAAATGTGTTTGAAGAAGACGCAGAACGCTCCCTTGAAGCGGGCATGGACGCCCATCTTTTCAAGCCCATAGAACCCGAAAAAATGTTTGACACAATGGCTCGCCTGATATCAGCTGCTGATAAGGCGTAGCCTGATAGCTGACAGGAGGTTTACCTTGATATTACAAAAAAGATATAAACACATAACAGCAATGGTCCTCCTGGCAGCTATCCTTATTAACATAGTTTTGCCATTGATGGCATTTGCAGATACAAATGAACAGAAGAAAGTCCGTGTGGGCTGGTTTGATTCTGCCATGTGCTATTATGACAAGTTCGGCAGGCGCTGTGGAGTTGACTATGAATATCACCAGAAGATCTCAGCGTACACAGGCTGGACTTACGAGTACGTTGAGGGCAGCTGGCCCGTTCTGTTTGAGATGCTTCAAAATGGCGAGATAGATCTTTTGAGTGACGTGAGTCACACCCCCGAACGAGAGGAGTTCATGTATTTCCCCGACCTGCCCATGGGCACCGAGGCTTACTATATCTATGTCGGTTCGGACAACACAGAGATCAAAGCCAATGACCTTACTACCTTCAACGGCAAGAAGATAGGCGTTAACAAAGGCAGCTTTCAGGAAGAACTGCTGAACGAATGGCTGGAAAAGAACGAAATCACCGCTGAGGTAATACCGCTGACGGACACCGAAGACGAATCCATGGAGAAGATCGTCAGAAAAGAGATAGACGGCATTGCCACGGTATTCACCTATGATTACAACAGAGATGCTGTCCCCGTCACAAGGATAGGCGGTTCGGATTATTACTATGCGGTCAGCAAGTCCCGCCCCGATCTTCTTGAAGAGCTCAACACGGCTCTGGCGCATATACAGGACGATGACCCTTATTTCAACGAGAGATTATCCAAGGAAAGAGTATACTATAATACAACAAATGCTTTGCTTTCGGCCGATCAGGAGGACTGGCTGGCAGAACACGGTGAGATACGTATAGGTTACAGAAAGGATTATTTTCCCTTCTGCTGGAAAGATGAGAAAACAGGGGAGCTGACAGGTGCCCTTAAAGATTATCTGACACACGCGGAGAATACCCTCAACAGCCCTAACCTTAAATTCAAGACCATACCCTACGATTCGCTTACAACAGCCCTTGAAGCACTTGATGCAGGGGAGATAGACTGTGTTTTCCCTCTCTGTATGAGCAGTTATGATGCCGAACAGTCGGGGATAATGCTGACGGATACCGCAATGGATTCCGAGATGCAGGCAGTTATGCGCAAATCTGACAGCAGGACGTTATCTTCTGATAGCCAAATAGTTTTCGCAGTAAACGAGAACATGATAAATCCCGAAAGCTTCATCAAGGAAAACTATCCCGACAGTGAGATGAAATTCTATCACGGACTTCAGGCTTGCTATGATGCCATACAAAAAGGTGAAGCTGACTGTGTGCTTCTCAGCAGTTTCAGGGTGCCCCCCGAAGAGGATAAACTGGAGAAAAGCAAACTGCACTCCGTACCAACGGGTGAGCTGATGGAATTATCCTTTGCGGTAAAAAGATCGGACCTTGAACTCTATGCCGTTATGAACAAAGCGGTGCTGACCACCAAAAGCAACGAGGTCAACAGCGCACTTGCTTCGTATATGGTTACAGATCAAAAAGTATCTTTCATGCAGTTTATGAAAGACAACTGGCTGATAACAGTAGCAGTGCTGACGTTAGTGTTCTCAATAATACTTTTCCAGCTTATAAGAAGACTGAGAGCTGAGCGTCTGGCCAGCAGGCAGAAGCAAATGCTGGAAAAGGCGGAGCACCTTGCGGAACTTCAGCAGACCATATCCTCACTGCTGGACAATATGCCGGGCATATGTATTACAAAGGATGCCAATACAGGCGAATACCTTGCCTGCAACCAGATGTTTGCGGATTATGTACACAAGAAAGACCCATCGGAGGTCATAGGGCTGAAAGCTTCGGATCTGTTTGATGATAAAAGGGTAACAGGCTTTGATGAGGACGACAATATGGTGCTGTCCATGGATGAGCCACTCATCTTCTATGATAAAATGGAGGACGTGTTTGGCAATCCTGTAAATGTCAAGGTGACGAAGCAGAAGTATACCGACGCTAACGGCAGGCTTTGCATACTGATGATATATCAGGACGTTTCTGACAGCCTGCGTATCTCCCGCGGCAAGGTGAATTCAAAGGAATCCTACGAAAAGGCAAGAAGCAACGGTCTGATATTCACACATATCGCCCAGGCGCTTGCACGTGGTTTCGTAAGTCTGTTCTATGTTGATATCAACACCGAAGAATTTATCGAGTACCATTCCGACGAAAAGGACGGAAGTCTTTGTGAAGTACGGCGCGGCTGGCATTTCTTTGAAGAGGGCAACGATGCGACACAGATAAATGTGTATCCTGAGGACAGGGAAGAAGTTCTCAAAGCTATGGACAGGAAAACTCTCGTAGCTGCCCTTGATAAGAACAATCTGTTCATGATGACATACCGACTGATGACAGACGGTGAGCCCAGATATGTGAATATGAAAGTTGCACGTATACAGGACGATGAAAGGTTCATGGTGCTGAGCCTTACGGACATCGATGAGCAGATGAGACACAGGCAGGCGGCACAGCGTATGCAGGAAGAACAGACAGCCTACAGGAGAGTAAGCGCTCTGGCGGGTGAATTTCTGTGTATCTACATAGTTGAGCCCGAAACAGGGAAATACCGCGAATACAGTTCATCAGCAGTATTTGATGTGTTCGGTATGCCTGCGGAGGGTGAGGATTTCTTATCCGACCTCAGGGAGAATTCCATAAAGGTAGTATATGCAGAGGACAAGAACAGGGTATTCACGGCGCTGACACTGGAGAATGCCATGGAAGAAGTACGTAAGAACGGCATTTTCACCATAAGCTACCGTCTTATGATGAACGATGAACCCAGGTATGTTCAGCTGAAAGCCGCACTTGTTGAAGAACAGGACGGCAGGCGTCTGATAGTCGGAGTCAACGATATTGATGCACAGGTGCGTCAGGAGGAAGAATACAGCAGACGTCTTGCACAGGCGAGGATAGAAGCAAACATCGATGCACTGACAGGTGTCAAGAACAGGAACGCTTACCGTGTATACGAAGAAAGGCTCAATGCCCAGATAGAGATGAACCGTGCCCCTGATTTTGCCATAACCATACTTGACCTGAATGACCTGAAAAAAGTCAACGACACTCAGGGACACAAAGCAGGTGACCAGTACATCAGAGATGCCTGCAGGCTGATATGTACCACATTCAAGCGCAGTCCTGTGTTCCGTGTGGGCGGAGATGAGTTCGCAGTGCTTTCACAGGGCGATGACTATGAACGCATAGAGGAGCTTGTAAAGATAGTGAATGATCATAACGAGGAAGCCGTGCTGAATGACGGCATCGTTGTGGCGCTGGGAATGGCGCGTTACGATCATGCTGAAAAGGTGGCTCAGGTATATGAGCGTGCAGATCAGAGAATGTATGAAAACAAGAGTTATCTGAAAGAGAAGAAAAAGCAGAGAGGTTAAGCATATATGTATTATTCTGCGATCGGTGTATTGGCGGCTCTGGTACTGCTGATTGTCAACTGGGATATACTGTGGTCAGGTGAGCTGTATGATAAGCCCGCATGGAACGTTTACAGAAAGTTCCTGTTTGCGGTGCTGATATATTATATTACCGACATATTATGGGGTATACTTGAGAGCCAGAAGCTTTCAAAAGCGCTGTTTGTCGATACTACTTTGTATTTCATAGCCATGGCGGCGGGCATATCATTCTGGGCTGAGTACAATGTTGCTTACCTGAACGAAAAAAGCCCCTTCGGACGTTTCCTGAAATACATGGGAAAGGGCATAGCGGGTGTGATAACATTACTGACAGTCACAAACATCTTCAAGCCCGTGCTTTTCACAGTGGACAGTAGCAGTGTGTATAAGCCCCTGCTGCCCAGAAATATCATGCTGGTATGTCAGATACTGTTCCTGCTGATAATTTCCGGATTCGCTCTTACATCGATGATAAGGGGCGGTTACAGCTACGAAGAGGGAACACGGTTCAGGATATCTGCGTCCTTTGGTCTATTCATGGCAGCATTTTTGCTGATACAGGTGTGGTTCCCGTATCTGCCGCTGTACTCCATCGCCTATATGCTGGGAACTTGTCTGCTCCACGCTTTTGTCGTAAACGATGAAAAGGAGGACCGCAAGAGAGAACTGGCGGAGGCTGAAAAGATATCCGAGCTGAGAGACAGGTTCGTATCTCTGCTGGACAATATGCCCGGTATGACCTTTATGAAGGATGCTTCTACAGGAAAGTATCTTGCCTGCAACCGCACTTTTGCGGAGTACGCCCGCAAGGATTCCACTGATGAAGTTGTGGGTCTTACCGATGCTCAGATGTTTGATGCGGAGACAGCCGCACACTTTGTTGAGGACGACAGGATAGCCCTCTCAATGAGCAAGCCTTATGTTTTATATGAAGAAGTATTCGATGCAGCAGGCAAGCCGAAGCAGCTTCAGACCACAAAGATAAGATTCAAGGATTCCACGGGAAGGACTTGTCTTGTGGGAATGTGTCAGGACATTACCGACCTTGTCAGCATACGCCGCGAACACGCTATGACTAAGGAAGCCTACGAGAACGCTGTGAATTCCGGACGGCTGTACAACCACATAGCCCAGACCCTAGCACGTGATTACACACAGATGTTCTGTGTAAATACAGATTCGGAGGAATTTATAGAATACCGTGGAGGAGAGAGCGGCAGCACCCTTTCAGAGGTGCGCAGGGGCTGGCACTTTTTCAGCGATTGTAAAATCGAACTGTGCGAGAGTGTTTTCAGTGAGGACAAAGAAGCTTTTCTCACAGCCATGAACCGTAAGAACCTTATGAAAGCTCTGAACTGCAGGGATACATTTGTGATGAATTACCGTAAAATCGCAGAGGACGGAACTGTATATTACAGTATGAAAATATCCCGCATGGAGAACGACGAGGAGCATATCATAGTGGGCTTTAAAGATGTTGACTCGGAGATGCGCGAGACTATGGCGAAGAACGAGGCACTGACTACTGCGCTTGATCTTGCTGAGACGGCGAACAGGTCGAAGACGGCTTTTCTTGCGGGAATGAGTCACGAGATCCGCACGCCTATCAATGCCATAATCGGGCTGGAGAACCTTGCGCTGAAAAACAGGGAACTTGATTCAGCAACTAAGAAATATCTTGAAAAGATAGGTACCAGTGCACATCATCTGCTGTCGGTCATCAACAATATATTGGTGATGAGCAATATCGAATCTGGACGGAATATGATAAATGAAGGCAGGTTCTCACTGAGGGCAATGCTGGAACAGCTTAACGTGCAGATGGAATCGGAGTGTGGCAAAAAGGGACTCAGATATGATTGTGTGATTCTTGATGAGCCGGAGGACAGCTATATCGGCGACGATAAGAAGCTAAGGCAGGTACTTTGGAATATATTGTCAAATGCTGTGAAGTTCACGGAAGCACCCGGGAGTGTCAAGATGACAGTCAGAAAAGAGGCAGAGCACGAGGATAAGGTAACCTTAAGCTTTGCAGTAAAAGACACGGGCATCGGCATGGATAAAGACTATCTTTCAAAAGTGTTCGACGCTTTTTCCTCACAGAGTGAACAGAGCATAACAAAGTTCGGCAGCAGTGGACTTGGCATGGCGATTACGAAGAGACTCGTTGAGATGATGAACGGATCTATAAGCGTAAGTTCGGAAAAGGGTGAAGGTACTGAGTTTTCGGTGATGGTTACAATACATCGGGGCGATGGTACGGAAAATGTTCAGAAAGGTGAGATCGACCCGCAGGCGCTGTACATACTGGTGATAGATGACAGCCATATTGAGGCAGAGCACGCGCAGATGGTACTTTCTGAGATGGATATTAAAGCGGATATCTGCACAGGTGGAGTTGAAGCACTGCGCATGATGGAGGAACAGTCTCAGAATGGTCAGCCTTATAACATCGTGCTGACGGACTGGAATATGCCCGGAATGGACGGAGCTGAGACTTCCGCGGAAATACTCAGCCGATACGGCAAGAGCTGCATCGTTGTGGCGATGACTGCGTACAGCTGGGACGATATCCGTGATGAAGCCAACAAAGTCGGAGTGTACAGCTGTCTTGAAAAGCCGCTGTTTACTTCAAATCTGCTGGAAAATCTGGGACGAATTGCAAGGCAGAGCGACCTGCGCATCTTCAAGGAAAAGGAGAGAGCAAGGCTTGCAGGGCGGCGCATTCTTCTGGCAGAGGACGTTGATATCAATGCGGAGATACTGACAGATATGCTTGAGATGGAGAATATCAAGGTGGATCATGCAGCCAACGGAAAAGCCGCTGTCCGGTTGTTTGAGAATAGCACTGCAGGCATCTACTCGGCGATACTGATGGATGTTCGTATGCCGCAGATGGACGGTCTTCAAGCTGCGAGAGTAATACGTGCTATGGACAGGGAAGATGCAAAGCGCATACCTATAATCGCACTGACAGCCAACGCCTTTGATGAGGATGTTCAGCTTTCTGTTCAGGCGGGAATGAACGAACATCTGAATAAGCCTGTAGAGGCAGAACATCTCATCAGAGTACTTGGAGAACTGATCTTTGATTCTGAAAGATCATTGGGTAAAAATGTATAATATACAGAGTATAATGAATGATCGAGGTAGCGCCGATGTGCGTTGCCCCATCATTCATTATTCTTTTTGTGCGGTTTTTATGGTAAGTGCAACGTATAATTCTTATTTTTAAAATATTTTGTTCGTTGACTTTTAATTATGTTTGTGATATAATAATTACCTGTGTTGATTTGATTCTACGACAGGAGGGAAAGATCATGAAGCAGAAAATAATGTCTTGGCGCTTTATTTTTACGCTGTTTATCTGTTCTTTCCTGATAATTATTATTTCGGAAAACAGCAGAAGTTTTCAGCAGGAAAGTTTCAACAGCTGTTTCGGTCATAGTTATAAATTTGATATTATAAGTGCAGAGAGTTCTCTGCTTTCAGATAATACAAGAATTACCGTCTGCGATATACTCACAGGGGCAAATGACCCAGTATTCTCGGTATACTGCATATGCGGTGGTTCTTTTGTTTTGTCTGCGGCACTGATGATCTCGGCGCTTATCTGTAAGATGTCCGCAAAAGTGGGCATCGCACATAAATCCATGATAAAATACATACACGATCAGCATGGTCAGAGCGTGGATGAGCGGTATGTATTCTATAAAATATGAACTGCGGTATATCTGCGGTTTAGGAGGTCTATAAATGGTAGCAGCACAGACATTTGCCGTTATCATCTTTGTTGGTATGTTCGTATTGATCGTACTTGACAAAATCGAAAGGCAATATGTTACACTTGGCAGCGGTCTTCTCACGCTTGTGGTCGTATTCGGCTTGTGCATGAGGAACGGCTCTGCCATAGTCAGAACCCTCGCCCTGGGAGATTTCTTTAAAAAGGATTTCTGGTATCAGGTCGAGGAAAGCGAAAGCGCGGGCATCAACTGGGCGACGATAATATTCATCGCGGGCATGATGCTGATGGTCGAAGGTATGGCGAAAGCAGGATTTTTCCGATGGCTCTGCATGAAGATAGCATTTCTTGTAAAATGCAAGACCGTCCCCGTCTTTCTGACATTCACAATACTTGCAGCAGTGCTTTCGATGTTCATCGACAGCATAACCGTTATCATGTTCCTTGCAGCAGTAACGGTGGAACTTGCGCATCTTCTGAAGTTCAACCCCATACCCATGATACTTTCCGAGATATTCTGCGCTAACCTGGGCGGCAGCGCAACAATGTGCGGAGATCCCCCCAATATAATCATCGGTACATCTCTGGGATTCTCTTTCTTCGATTTCCTGATGAATACAGGTATCGCGGCAGGCATCAGTCTTGTTGTTTCGATCATCTTCCTCTATCTGGCATTCAGGAAAGAGCTGGTCACCAAGGATGGCGAAAAAGTTGATATTTCCAAGCTTCCCAAGCCTTCCGAGGCTATAACCAACAAGAAGGATTTTATCGTAAGCAGCATTATTTTCGGCTGTGCGGTAGTTCTTCTCATCACCCACGGCACAACTCACCTTACGGTTGCGACTATCGGTCTGTTCATCGGTATCATTACTCTTATCGCTAACGCTAAGCACGCATCCGAGATACTTAAAAAGGTGGATTACAAGACACTGCTTTTCTTCATCGGACTCTTCATCGTTGTAAGCGGTCTGGAAGAAACAAATATACTTGATAAGATCGCGCAGTTCATCGAAAACATAAGCGGCGGCGATGTAAGGCTGATGATAGCTATCATCGTATGGGTATCTGCAATTGCAAGTGCGTTTGTGGATAATATCCCCTTTGCTGCCACTATGGTGCCTGTCATCAAGAACCTTGCTGCTGCATCGGGAACACCTATCAGCACGCTGGCATGGGCACTGGCTATCGGTACGGACATCGGCGGAAGCGCAACACCTATCGGTGCTTCTGCTAATGTTGTGGGCACATCTGTTGCAGCTAAGAACGGTCACCCCATAAGCTGGGGACGTTACTGCAAAAAGCTTGCGCCTGCCACAGTTATAGTTCTAACAATTTCAACGATATATCTCTTTGTAAGATATGTCTAAGTGAGGAGGTCAATCTATGTCTCAGATCATTATTTCGATCGGCCGTGAATTCGGAAGCGGCGGGCGCGTTATTGCTCAGAAACTGGCAGAGAGGTTCGGTCTGCCTCTGTATGACAGACATCTCATAACCGAGATAGCTGAGAAAATGGGCATGACAGTTGAACAGGTAGAAAAGTACAATGAAGTCCCCAAGATGAAGCTTCTTTCGAGAAGAGTAAACGGATATAGCAATTCCATCGAGGACAATATCGCTGAGATGCAGTTCAACATCATTGATGAAAAAGCTGCAAGCGGTGAGTCTTTCGTGGTAGTGGGAAGATGTTCGGAGACAAAGCTGAAAAAGTACCCCGGACTGGTATCGCTGTTCATACTGGGCGATATGGATGCAAAGATCGAGCGTGTAATGCAGGTTTATGAGCTCAGCCGCGAAGATGCGGAGAAGTTCATCGCTAAAAAGGACAAGAAGCGTAAACGCTACCACAACTACCATGTAACAGGTAAGTGGGGCGATTCCAGACTTTACGACCTTTCCGTAAACAGCACAAAGCTTGGCATCGATAAGACTGTCGATATGCTGGCAGACTATATCAACGCCCGTTCTGAAGCGCTGAAATAAGATATTTTTTCGGGCTGAACAGGCATATACGTCTGAAATATTACTGACCATAAGAGCCATATTCTCCATCTGTGAGAGTATGGCTCTTTGATTTTATCATTTTGTGAGCTTGTAAAATATTGCTTAAATATGAAATCGACGGTTGTGCAAAATGTAATTTTCAGGGAATTAATGTAAATTCATCGATTTTCACATTGTGAAATATTAAAGTGTGCATAAAAAATGTTCGTTTTTACAAAACTGCTTTGACCCACTTGACAAATCGCAGATCATGGTGTATACTTAGGCACATAAACAGCAACGGGGCTGCAAAGTAAAACACTTTGCAGTCCTTTTGTTTATAATAATCTGTGCAATGGGGTACAGGGAAGCAATAAGTTTCCTGTACCCCATTTGCGTTTTGGAGGTAATAGTAATGGACGTAAACGAAGTTTTACGGCAAGTAAGCGAAAGCACCGATAAGACAGTCTTCGGTGTGTGGTTCATGATAGCGGTTGCGCTGGTGTTCTTTATGCAGGCCGGGTTTGCAATGGTGGAAACAGGCTTCACAAGAGCGAAAAACGCAGGTAATATTATCATGAAGAACCTGATGGACTTCTGTATCGGTACAGTTGCATTCATCGCTATCGGTTTCGGACTTCTGCTGGGCGAAGATGCCGCAGGTCTTATCGGTAAGCCCGGTTTTGATATTTTCACAAGCTATGACAGCTTTGCATGGGATCAGTTCGTATTCAACCTTGTGTTCTGCGCAACAACAGCGACCATCGTTTCGGGCGCTATGGCAGAACGTACAAAGTTCCTCTCTTACTGCATCTATTCGGGTATCATCAGTGCTCTGATCTACCCGATAGAAGCTCACTGGATCTGGGGCGGCGGCTGGCTGGCTCAGATGGGCTTCCACGATCTTTCAGGTTCATGTGCGATCCACATGGTCGGCGGTATCTGTGCACTGATCGGCGCTAAGATCGTCGGACCCCGTATCGGTAAGTTCACCAAGACAAAGGACGGCGAGATCAAGGTAAACGCTATCCCCGGTCACAACCTGATAATCGGTGCTCTGGGTGTATTCATCCTCTGGTTCGGCTGGTACGGTTTCAACCCCGCAGCTGCTTCCAGCGTTGGTCAGCTTGATTCCATCTTCCTGACAACAACAGTTGCTCCTGCTATCGCAACTGTAACAGTAATGGTCTTCACTTGGCTGAAGTATGGTAAGCCTGATGTTTCAATGTGTCTGAACGCTTCTCTTGCAGGTCTGGTTGGTATCACTGCAGGCTGCGACGTTATGGACTGCTTCGGTTCAATAATGGTCGGCATCGTTTCCGGCTTCCTGGTATGCTTCGGCGTATGGTTCCTTGATTACAAGCTCCACATCGATGACCCAGTTGGTGCGGTTGCAGTTCACATGATGAACGGTATCTGGGGTACTATCGCAGTTGGTCTTTTCGCAACAGAGAGCGCTCCCGGATACGCTATCCAGATAGAGTGCGGCGGCATCAAGGCTGAGGGTCTGTTCTACGGCGGCGGATTTGAGCAGCTTGGTCTTCAGCTCCTGGGATTTGTAAGTGTTGCAGCATGGTCAGCAGTTTCCATAACAATAACATTCCTTATCATCAAGCACACCATCGGTCTCAGAGCCTCCGAGCAGGAAGAGATCATTGGTCTGGATATCACAGAGCATGGTCTGGTATCCTCTTATGCAGACTTTGCACCTTCCATGAACGAAGCTTCTGTATACGGCTACACCAAGGACGATGCAAAGAGCGTTAAGAAAGTCGGCAGAGATGTTCCCCCTATCGTTCCTGTATCTGTTGAAAAGGCAGTTGAAGTTGAGAGCTACGTTGCTCCTTCACCAAAAGGTCAGCCCAAGATGACAAAGATCGTTGTAGTATTCAAGGAACAGAAATTACAGGATTTCATCCAGGCTATGGAATCCATAGATGTAACAGGTATCACCATCACCCACGTACTGGGCTGCGGTATGCAGAACGGTCAGCGTCACTACTACAGAGGTACAAGCATAGAAATGAACCTGCTGCCTAAGGTAAAGGCTGAGATAGTTGTATGTGCAGTACCTGTAAACACAGTTATCGATGCAGCGCGTTCCGCACTGTACACTGGTAACTACGGCGACGGCAAGCTGTTCGTTTACCCGATAGAGAACGTAGTTAAGGTTCGTACAGGCGAACAGGGCTACGATGCTCTTCAGAACTTTGATGACGAAGCTCCTGCAACCTGATGATATAGTTAACAACATTGAAATTGCTTCTTTGCGAACTTCGCAAAAGCATATATCGGACTTTCACTCGTTCTCAAAGTGCAATTTCTAATGTTGTTAACTACAAACAAAAAAATGACGGTCATCGTTTTGGTAATCGTCATTTTTTTATACTGATTTTTCAGCAGGTGATAAAAGATATCATATCCCATGCATATGGTAAATTTGATTCTGCCCATGCAGCAATTATCCTTATCTCTTTCGATTGTTGAACGATACGTTCATCAAGATCTTCATATTTTGCATCGGGTACTATCTCAAACTCTATACCGCTTCCGATGATACCGTTTTCGGAATAGGGAAGTATCCTTGTTCTGTCAGCATATAACTCGGGATACCAAAACTTGTAGCCTTCTTCAATGTCTTCTGTATCAGCCCACCCGAACCCGAATACATATCCGTCATTTTCGCATATAGCGTTCTTTGTGTTTTCACCGCCGCCATCGGATCTGAGTTCGCCTGTTGAATAACTGATGAAGTATGTGTCGCCGACAGTAGAGTTTTCTATCGGTATAATAATAGTATATAATCCCGATGGATAAAGTCTTGCTACGTCATTGAGCGGATAATAGTCAAAACTATCCGCCCCCTGTATTACCTCAAACTCAACTGCTGTACCGTTTTTTATGACTTCGATATGACCGAATGGCGTGCTTAATATCTTTGTATTCATTTTCTATCACCTGACTTTTTTGCTTTATATATTATAATAGTATATCTGCTTTAGGATACGTTTTGACAATTATAGCATGAAATATAGTGTAAGTCAATTACTAAAAACGGTTTTGGCATTTTGAGGAGATATCAGACGAGCGTATACGGATGATCAAACTAAATGATCTTTAGCAGACAGATAGGATAGGTAAACGTTGTTTGATCACACTCTGTTCAAACTTGGAATAATAGCCTAATTTTAAATTCTGCCTTGGATCATATATGCTTTCCAAAAGACAATAAAATCCCCTTTTGCAAATTGCTTTACAAAAGGGGAGCATTTATTTTTATGTAATTGTTTTTGGAGTATTACTTGCCTGTCACTTTATAGTAACATACACAGCATTTTTGATGGCGTTTATGGTATCCCATTTGCCGTTTACTCTTGCTGCGATAGCAACTTTGTAGGATAATCCGGGGGTAAGGTTCTTGGGAGAAGTGTAAATATTGCCTGTGATATTCTGTGTCTGTATTCTCCACTTGCCTGCAAGATATATAGCTATACCGTATCTGTCAGCACCTTCGACCTTATCCCATGTAAATCTTACCTGGTGATATTGCTGGTTGTATGAAACATTGATGTTTGTGGGATATGTGATATCGGGGTCTTTCTCGACGTAAGGCTTATCTTTTTTGGGGTAAATGCGAGTGAATACATCCAGGGATTCGAGAGGGTAGCCATTGAAATCAAACAATGCCTGATTATCAAAAGATGATCCGCCTGCTGAGGTTACATCGTGATCGTACTCGGAGGCGTAAGATGATGCCCATCCGCAGCCGTACTTATCCCATTTTTCACTCTGCTGCGAGGAAGTACCGCTGACACCAAGCCATGCAGGTTCCCAGTAGAATGCACCTATGCCCTTATTGCCGCAGTTAGCGATAGCCTGAAATACATCGGTAACAGCCTGTGTCTGTCCCTGAACGGAAATATCATAGTTCAGATCTACACCGCTTGACCATGCAGAGATAGTATTGCCGAATGAATCGCCATTGTCGGAAGTATAGGGATATGCCGTTTCAGCAACCATGACATACTTGCCGTAAGTATCGCCGATGGTCTTCAGCACGTTTGTGAGGTTACTCAGCGAGCCGTGCCAGTATGGATAGTAGGAAGTTGCAAATACATCATAATCAAGATGGCATTCGTTCATGACTTTTGCGTACCAGTTGAAGTAATCCACATGGGAAGGATTCGCAAAATGATGGGCGATAAGGATATTTCTGTCGAAGTCACGAACTGCTTTTTCACCGCTTGCGAAGAGTTCGCAGATCTTATACATATCTTTTTCACCGCAGAAGAAGCACTCGGTCTCGTTTCCGACCTGCACCATGCCTATATCTCCACCGGCTTCTGTGATAGCTTTCAGCATCCAGGTCGTCCATTTGTATATCTCTCCCGAAAGAGTATACTGATCGTGAGGTGCCCAGTATTTCGGGCGTGTCTGCTTGGAAGGATCCGCCCAGAAATCGGAATACTGAATATCCACCAACAGCTTGATGCCGTATTTAGCAGCACGTCTGCCGATCTCGCAGGCAGCATTCACGTCGTTGTTTCCGCCGCCGTAGCTGTGACCTTTTCCGTCATTGGGCTCATTCCATACACGTACACGTATGTAGTTTACATCATGATCGTAGAGCACACGGAAAATGTCTTCTTCCTTACCGTTGTCGTCATGGAAAACGACACCGGCCTGCTCAATTGAGAGAATGGATGAAATGTCAACACCACGTATCGGTTCGCCGCCATTTACAGATGCGGGGAAAGAATTGAATGTGACACTTTTGTTATAAGTGGCAGCAGATGTTGGGATTATAAATGCAGATGATGTCAGCATCATAACAGATGCAGTCAAACCTGCGCAAACCTTTACTGCTCGCTGAAATATTTTTGTTTTCATAACAGTCTTATATGTCCTCCCTATAATATTATTCGATATAATTACCATTTTTGCAGTTATATTATATCAACTTTCCGATCACTTGTCAACTTAATTTGATGAACGCGTAGAATCTGGGGCAAATTATAAAATAATATTACTGTTATTTTGTTAGGTTGTGCCAGTATTGTGAGGGGATGTGTTTGATTTGGATGGCAAACCATGACAATATACTATATTGATTATGATAAAAATACGCATATGTTTCACAATGAAATTTGGTGTATTTATAGTCTTTGGTTATCGAACTCTTAATATTTATATAATATACAAACATGACGAAATGAAGTTGAATTTATATTAGAGCAATGTTTTGAAACAATCCCATGATAATCGAATAAATGCTCTGTCAAATTATACATTAATATGATTATCTATTATAAATATGCAACGAATGATTAAGAAAATGTATCGAAATAATTGACATTGATAATTATCTGTGCTATCATATTCTGGGAAATATTGATATATATTGCAATTTTCAAATTGATAATTCAGGAGGTCATTAAAATGAAGATGAAAAAAGTTTTAGCAGTAGTGATGGCGTTTTGTATGACTGCGGGTGTTGTCAGCTATGGTACACCAGTGATTGGACACGCCATAACAGCGCAGTTAGATGGATCTACAGCGCCGAGTGGTGTTATCGAGGGCAGTTGTTATTCTTTTGATGAAACAAAGGGTGAATTGACGCTGAAAGGTAAAGTAAGTGGTGATGTTATACGATCGTTTAAATATAAAAAAAAGGTTAAATCTATTAGAGCGGAACAGGGAACGGACCTTCCTGAAAATTGCCATAATCTTTTTAATGGATACTATAATTGTACTTATATTAGCTTTTTATATATGGATACAAGCAATGTAACTGATATGAGTAATATGTTTGACGGCTGCATCAATTTGGAAACTATTAGTATTGGAGAAATCAATACAAACAATGTTGTTAGTATGGCTTCTATGTTTTACGGTTGTAATAAACTTAAAAATCTTGATGTAAGTTCATTTGATACAAGTTATGTCAGAGATATGACTGAAATGTTCTTTAACTGTTCCAGCCTGACCAAGCTTGATGTGAGCGGATTTGATACAAGCAAAGTCACAAGCATGAAACTAATGTTCTGTGGCTGTTCCGAACTTTCAGCGCTGGACTTAAGTGGATTTGATACAAAAAATGTTACAAATATGAGTTGCATGTTTATGAATTGTTCGAATCTAGCTGCTATAGACTTAAGTGGATTTGATACAAGTTGTGTTACAGATATGAATAGTATGTTTTCTAACTGCTACTGTCTGACAGAACTTGATGTAAGCAATTTCAAAACGAATAATGTAACATCGATGTATTGTATGTTCTATGAATGTGAGAAGCTGAAATCACTTGACTTAAGCGGCTTTGATACTAGCAATACTACAAACATGGAATGGATGTTTCGTTTCTGTTATGACTTGACAACACTTGACGTTAGCGGATTCGATACAAGCAAGGTTGAGAACATGAATTGTATGTTCAATAGCTGTTCCAGCCTGACCTCACTGGATCTAAGTGGTTTTGATACCAGCAAGATAACAAATATGGAAAACCTATTCGGTGGTTGTGCCAGCCTTATAGCACTTGATATAAGTTCATTTGATACATCAAATGTTACAACTATGCAGTTTATGTTTAATGGCTGTTCAAGATTGTCCTTACTGGATTTAAGAGGATTTGACACAAGCAATGTTACTAATATGCGTTATATGTTCGCCTTCTGTTCTAGTCTAACCGCGCTTGATCTGAGTGGATTTGATACAGGTAATGTTACCGATATGCTTAGCATGTTTGCACACTGTAAAAACCTAACTTTACTAGATGTAAGCAGGTTTGATACAAGTAAGGTAACAGAAATGAGTCAAATGTTTTATAACTGTCCTATGTTGACCAAACTTGATTTGAGTAGCTTTGATACAAGCAATGTTAAATATATGAGTTGTATGTTTAGTTTTTCTAGTAAACTAAGTTCCCTTGCCCTTGGTGAGAATTTCAGAAAAATCACCGAAGAAGCAGAGCTTATTAACAACAAAGGCTGGGTAAACGCCAATGAACCTACAACTGTAATCAGTGGAGACGGAGAATATGCAGTTATCGAAAACAGCGGTAAGAACACCTACAAACAATATAAGCCTACCTACCCTACAAATATCAAGGTAACATACAGCGAAAAATATCACCAGGTAAGATTCACATGGGATAAAGTCGAAGACGCTGACAAATATGGTATAGCTGTATATCTGGCAGGAAAGTGGAGCATACAGACACGGAACATTACTGGTACTACATACACTTCTCCCAAGAATCTCACACCCGGTAAGACTTATAAAGTAGCAATAGCTGCTAGAGTGAATGGCGAATGGGATATCACAAATGCTATCAAAAATGCTGTGACTGTTACAATAAAGTGATAGGCTGATACTGATATAATGTGATGAACGCAAAACGTATAGACTCTTTTGTTTTTATGCATAGCAAAGGAACTCACCGCGGAAATATTTTGGTGGCAGCGTATTCACTGTCAGTATCCAGGAATTGCCAATTACAAGCAATTTATTGTCGGATAGGCATTATGGAGCTTGCTTGTCAGCGTTTAGACTGTCATAATGAATGAGAAAAATCAATGTGTAATATATCGTGATTATTGTAAAAAAACCGACAGCTTCGTATATGAAACTGTCGGTTTTATTGTGTAGATCATTTCTGTAAAAGTTCAGTGATACATCCAGTTCTTTATATCCAATGTTCTAAGTCAGTCCATCACTTTACAGTTACAGTAAACGCTCTGCTGTTTATCTTGCTGATATCCCAGCTGCCGTTTATTTTAGCGCAGACTACCATTTTGTAGGTCTGGCCTGCTGCCAGCTTCGGGGATGTGAATGTAGTGGTGGTGATATTCTGATCTACTACCTTCCATTTGCCTGCCAGATATACGGCAACGCCGTACTTTTCAGCGCCGTAAACAGCGTCCCATGTCAGTCTGAACTGGTGATATTTTTCGCTGTATTCTATCTTAGTTACCTTAGGATAATTTGCTGTTGGATCGGTCTCGGGTTCTTCCGGTTCGGTAGGCTGATCGGGAGGATTATCCTGCTGTCCGGGCTGCCAGGGCTGTTGACCTTGTCCGGGATTCCACTGTCCCTGACCAGGCTGCCACTGACCCTGTCCTCCGGGCTGACCGCCGCCTTGCTGCTGACCTGAGCCCGCGGTAAGGGTAGCTGTTGCTACACTCTGATTATTCACATACAGCGTGTAGGTCACGTCAGACTTCAGTGATTCTGAAGCGAATACAACGTGGTTTGCGCTTTTTACAGCAGTTGCCTCATACAGGGTATTTCCGCTGCTGTCCTTTATTGCGATTGATGCGCCTTTGCTTATGCTGTAGGATGAGCTGCTCTGACCGGACTGTGAGCCGGGTCTGCCAAAACCGCCGCCCATGCCGGAGGTGCCGAAAGCTATGTAGTTGCCCGATGTGGGTGTTACTGCCATTCCGTTCATGCCCACAGCCACTATTGTGCCGCCTGTATATGTCAGTGAGTTGCCGAAGTCGCCGATGTCAAGTGCGCCGTTGCCGTTGTTTGCAGCACCGAATATCTCGGTATATCCGCCTGAAATGCTCATGTTTCCGTTGGAATCAACTCCGTCACCGTCGGCATTTACATACCATTCCCCGCCTGAGATATTCAGCTCATAGGTGAAGTTTTTAAGCTCGCTGTTAGCCGCATTCATACCGTCATCTGAGGAAAGAATGCTGCCCTTGCCGCCGCGGAGAGTGATAGTCGCACCCTCAAAGCCTTCGTAAGCCTTCTTTACATCTATTTCTGGACCGCTGCCGTCTGCTTTGCCCACAGTCAGTGCGTTTTCGGCTTTCAATCCATCGTTGCCTGCATTGATAGTCAGATTTCCGCCGAAAACGTTCACCTCTTCGGCGTGTACGGCGTCATCAGATGCGGTTACACTTATCTTGCCGCCGTTAATAGTCACAGTTCCTTTCGATTCTGTGTCTTCATCATCGGGGGAAGCCTTTATTCCGTCATCGGAAGATGTCACATTGACATTACCGCCGTTGATAATAAGTTCGCCGTCAGCTGCCAGGGCATTGTTTACCGCATTCACATTCAGTGTGAAGCTGTCATTTGCGCTTTCGCCCACAGTCACTGTTGAAGTAGCCGCGCCCTTTATGCCGTTTTTGCAGTTGCTTCCGTTGACGGTGAGTGTTCCTGTACCTGTGAGAGTAAGTGAAGAACCGCTCTTGACCTTGATGCCTGCGCCCTCAAAAGCATCTGCTACGGTCGTGTCAGATGAGTTCTCGTTTGCGGGGTTTTCCGAATCGGTGAGAGTATTCTTGCCGTTTATAACTATCTCTGCCTCAGCACCCTTATTTACTGAAACAGGTGCGGTGGATGAGCAGGTGAGTGTCAGCTCATCAAGGATAAGCACAACACCTGTGGTGCCTTTCTTTACGGTGATGCTTCCTTCAACGCACTGACCGCTTACCACATAGGTTCCTGCTTCATTTATGGTCAGGGCAGTTCCGTTTATTTTGTAGCCTGAACCTGCCGCATTTGAAGCACTTATACCGCTGTTGGTAAAAGTAAATGAATTGTCATACGAGCCACTGTATGCAAAAGCATCCAGGGATACCGTACTGCATACCATCGCTGCCGCAGCCACTGCTGCCGATACTCTTTTCATCATAAGTCTTGCCTTCATAAGTTATACACTCCTGTCTGTTATTATTGTGTTCTTCCGTTTGAAAGTTTTTTCTGCGGTACATCAAAACACCACGAAAAAATGCTCTTTCCTAAACCGTAACCACAGTATAGACTGTAAAGGTTAAAATAAGGTTAGAAAAAAGCATCTTTGCGAAATATTTAATTTTTATTTACTGTTTGATAATTTTAACAATAAAGCGGCTTCCGATTCCTTCGGTACTTTCTACTTCGACTTTTCCGCCGTGGAATCCTGCGATCTGTTTTACCAGTGCAAGCCCAAGTCCAAGTCCCTTGGAGCTTCTCGATCTGTCGGAGCGGTAGAAGCGTTCCCAGATATGCGGCAGATCTTCCGCCGATATGCCGATGCCGTTGTCCTCGACGGTAAGCACAGCCATATTACCGCTTTCGGATAATCCGACTTTAACCGTGCCGTTCTCCTTGCCGTACCTAAGACTGTTCTGTATCAGATTAACGGTGAGCAGAGTCAGCATTTCGCGGTTCACATACGCTGTTACAGGGTCAAGCTTCTCGGTGACGGCGATATTTTTATCCGCGATTATGCGCATATCCTCGCAGACGGAATGTACAAGCTCGGTTAGATCAGTCTCCTCTTTCGGGTAATGCTCTGTGCCCTGGTCTATCCTTGTGAACATCAGCAGAAGTTTAATAAGTCCTGACATTTTGTATCCCTGTTCCTGCACTGATGAAACCACCTGCAAAAGTTCCTCGGCACTGTCTGAATGATCGAAGCCGTATTCACACTGAGCCAGTATCACAGAAACAGGTGTGCGCAGCTCGTGGGACGCATTTGATGTGAACTGTTTTTGTGCATCGAAATCTTTATCCAGCTTATCGAACATTGTATTGATGGTATTTGCCAGTTCGTCTAACTCGTCGCCGTTGCCGCTTGTGCCGATACGCTTGGAAAGATCCCCGCCTGAACGTATCTCCTCGGCAGTTTTGCGGATATCTCTCACGGGCTTTAGAAATCTTCCCGTTATAAAGTAACCGCCGCCGAAAGCCATTGCCAGCAGTACAGGCAGGGCGATAAGTATCGTTATGTGGGAGGTCAGGCTCCCGAAAAGATCATCTTCTGCCGCTATTATACCCCTTACATACATATCGTTGCCGCGGACGGTTCTCGTCTTTTTGTCCCAGTAGTAATAGTCCCTGCCGTCAAGTTCAGTGCGTACAGGCTTGTCAGTTTCGTGTACTGTAATCTCATCAAGCTCGGGATAGAGGAACACACCTGCGATATGGTCGCCCTTTTTATTATACACCATCAGCTGAACATCATCGACGAGAAAGTTGTGGTCATCAAGCTTTCCCGTTTCCATATCCTTTCGGTATTTCCAGTCGCCTCTCATTTTGTATACCATTGAATCTGTGGCATTATCAAGGGTCTGGAGAAGCAGTTTTTTCTCTGTTGACTGATATATCCGCATCACCAATATCAGTATCACAGCACAGACTATAGTGAGTATCAGCGTGAACCACAGTGAAAGCTTCAGCTTTAGCGAGATGCATTTCATACTTCCTCCTTCATGACATATCCTATGCCCCTTACAGTATGTATCAGCTTTTTCTCTCTGCCTGCGTCTATCTTCTTGCGGAGATAGTTCATATACACTTCAACTATCTTTTCTCCGCCCTCGTAATCATAACCCCATACATGGCTGAGTATCTTAGCCTTGCTGAGTATATGACCCTTGTTCATCATCATGTATTCCAGAAGTTCGTATTCCTTGCCGGTTAGTGTAATCTCACAGCCATTCAGAGTTATGATATGTGTGTCGATATCAATGGTGAGGATCCCAAGTGTGATCTGATTTGAGATATTCCCTGATACGGTTCGCCTAACCGCCATGATTCGGGCGATAAGCTCGTCAAAGGAAAATGGCTTGACGATATAGTCATTTGCTCCGAGGTTCAGCCCTGTCACCCTGTCATGCACCGTATCTTTAGCAGTCAGGAAAATTACCGGAGTGTTTTTACCCTGTCTGCGCAGATCCGTCAGCACCTCAGTGCCGCTGAGTACAGGCATCATGATATCCAGCACTGCCATATCGTAATCGTTGTAAAGCAGCCTTTCAAGCGCTTCGCCACCGTCAAGGCAGCTGTCAACGCAGAAGCCTTCTTGTTTCAGCTTTTTGGTTATGACCTCATTCAGCGAGCTTTCATCCTCCGCGATAAGTATTTTCATATCACACCTCCGCAGTTTATTATACTATCGTGTTGTCGCTATTATATCAGATAGTTTTGGAAAAGTCAAATGTTTGGATTTATTCAGCTCTTATGCCTTTTATAAGGCTCAATGATGTATTTATGAGTTTACGGTACAACATATTTGAAGATGATGAGTCGGAAACGATTTATTTAGTGTCTGTTACATTATTACCGAAATCTATCACCCTGTCGCATATTTCCAATGCCGCCGGACGATGCGTAACAATGACCACAGTTGTATCCGTCATATACCGAAGATTTTGAAGCAAACGTTTTTCTGTTTCGGCATCGAGTGCGGAAGTGGCTTCATCAAGTAACAGTATCGGGCAGTCTGAATAGATTGCACGAGCTATTGCTATCCTCTGCATTTGTCCTTCGGATAATCCTGTGCCGCGTTCGCCTAGCAGAGTATCGATGCCATCGTCAAGCAGCGAAACAAAATCATAGGCACAGGCGATATGCAAAGCCCTGTTGATACGTTCATCATTATGCATATCAGACTTGTCAGCAAATGAAACGACCTCACGGATAGTTCCTGACATCAGCTGATTGCCCTGAGGAACATAGGCGAACATCCTATGCCATTCAGCTGATAATGGCTTTTCACCGTCCGTATCAAGCAGATAACGATCACCGCGATCCAATTTATAAATACTCATGAGCAGTTTCAGCACCGTTGATTTTCCACAGCCGCTATGTCCGGTAAATGCTACATATTCACCTTTGCGTATCTTAATGCTGATATTTTTCAGTACTATCGGCTGGTTGTCTTTTGTCAGATCCTTGATACTATCTACCGCAGGATAATATGTGAAATCTGCATTTTTCAGCCCAAATGACCGCAGTTTATCGGAATAGTATTTCTTGATCGTATCAATATCGAGTGCTTGTTTTTCACTGTCATCGTAGAAGTTTTCGATCTCCATAAGCCTTTCGGCACTTGCTGTCATGGCGTAGAATCTCGGCAGATAGCCTGTAATATTCGCAAAGGGCGCTTGTATCTGTGAGATAAGCTGTGTTATCGCAGTCAGCGTACCGTAGCTTATCGTGCCAAGCAGTATCCCATAACCGCAGTAGCATACGCCGAAAAGGTACATTCCGTTCATGGCTATACCTAAGCCGATATTACAGAAATTTGAAAAGCGGTTTTTCTTCATCCGCGCAAATTTGTGCGCCTGCATTTTACCGACAGCTTCGTCCTCAGTCTGCGTTTCAACTGCAAAAGAGCGTATCATCATCATACTGCCAATATGCTCCTGCAGAAATATTCTCAGCTTTCCGTCACGTTCCTGAACCAGCTTGTGCAGCTTTTTCAGCACCTTTCGGAAAGCGTAGGTAAAACCGATAAGGAGCAATCCGCAGGGCAGAAGAACACAGGCAAACCGCCAGTCGAGAATTATCATCATGACTACGGCACTTATCAGCTTGACGATCATTCCTACAAGACCGGGCAATATTTCTACATAAGCATTTGCGACCACAACAGTGTCATTCGTCAGCCTATTGAGCCATTCACCCGAATGGACAGCGTTCACGCTTGCAAAATCTTTCCGCAGGATATTCCGCATCAGCCGAGACTTGAAGATATTTTCAAAAGTTGATTTTGAAAGCTCATTCAGCCACCGCAAGACAGCCCGCATTCCTATCTGCGCAAGAACAAGCAGTGCGGTCAGCAGGACGTAGTGCCAAAATCCTGCCTTGTTATGAGCTGTTGCGCTGTCAACGATATTCCGCAGCAGCAGGGCATAAAGCACACCGCTTGCGCCGAGCAAAGCCTGCACAGACATTAAGGCAAGTATATAAAATTTTTTCTTTTTGGGGACGGCATAGAGCCATTAAATTGCGTTATTTTTCATCATTTTACTTTTCGTTCTATTATTGTTTGGAGATGGAAAATATGGCATAACCATTAAATCAATTCGAGGAAAAACTACCCCATCCCCAACAAATGCTCAAAGTCCTCTGCAGGCATCGGTTTGTGATAATAGTATCCCTGCATAGAACAGCAGCCCAGCTCATAAATGAAACGAGCCTGCTCCTCCTTTTCTACACCCTCAGCTATTATATCCATTCCAAGTGCCCTTGTCATTTTAATTATGTGACTGATGATGACGCGGCTCTTTTCCGTATCGCCTGTTTCGGTGAGGAAATACATATCAAGCTTGATGCGGTCTACCTGAACCTCTTTCAGCATATTCAAAGAGGAATATCCGCTGCCGAAATCATCCATCTCAACTTTAAATCCGTACTTTCTCAGCTTTTGTGTGGTTGAGATCAGCAGTTCGGGACTTTCCACATATGCCGTTTCGGTTATCTCAATATGTAGCTGATCGGGAGTAAGATCATACTTCTCGATCAGTTTTAAGAAAAAGTCAGGGACATTATTATTCTTTGCCAGATCGGCGCGGGACAGGTTAACCGAGACTGTCATGCGCTTACCCTCCCTGTTCCAGCGCTGAAGATCACAACAGACTTTCTCCCATACGAAGCAGTCAAGATCATAGATAAGTCCTGCTTCTTCCAGGGCGGAAACAAATTTCCCGGGAGATATCCATCCCCTTGTGGTATGTTTCCAGCGGCACAGCGCTTCTGCACCTGTGATCTCGCCTGTCTCGTAATTAACCTGCGGCTGATACCAGACCATTATCTCCCCCGACCGAAGCGCCGCAGGAAGACGTCCCGTCACTTCAGCAAACAGTTTTCCGAGACTCCATTGCTCGGTATTATAAAACTCAAATCCGTCCTTATGCCCGTCGCGAAGTTTTTTCTCTGCAACACGCGCATAATCGATCATCTGATCCACATTTACATCTTTATGATCCTCAGGTGTCAGTGCATAAATTCCTGTACTTATACGAATATGTATCTCGCGTCCCTGATCTGTAAAATAATTCTTTACAGGTTCAAAAACTTTCTTAACATCCTCAGACAGCTGACCATCACCTTCAAGGTGACGAAGTGTGGCAAAATGATCTGCTTCCAGTCGGCAGAAAGCGTCAATATCGCTCATATTCTCCATTGACTTTTTCGCCCAGAAGCACAGCAGTTCGTCTCCCGCTTTCATGCCCAGACTGTCATTTATGTATTTGAAATTCTGTATGTTATTATATGAGATAACATAGGGAACATCGGGGTTACTGCGAAGCAGTTCTTCCACCCTGCTGCGAAAACTCTTCAGGCTAAGCACGCCTGTAAGCTGGTCATAGTCCATCACACGGCGCATTTTTTCTTCCTGATCAAAACGGAATGTTCTGGCTTTCAGGATAACTATAGTGACAAAAGATGCTATGAGCAGAAAAAACAGCAGGATAACAACACCGTACTCATATAAATAGTCATAAACATCATACTGGTACAGCCGTCTGCCTGTATAATCAAGTATAACAGCCTGCCGCTGAGTATCGGGAAGTGCTGATATGCCCTTGTCGAGCTGTGCGATCAGTTTCCTGCCCTCGGGAGTATCCTTAGTGCCTGCACGGAAATCCATTGAAAACATATTTGACGGCTGTACCGTCAGATCAGAATATGAAGGCTTTTGAAGAACATAGCTCCACACATAGGAATTATGCAGGAGAGCATCTACTTCTTTTCGGCGGAGCGCTTTCACACTTTCGTCCATCGTTTCAAAGAATTTGATCTCTATTCCGGGGTAAAGCTGACTGACAGTGTCTGCCCCGCCTGACAGTGAACTAAGCATACCTACTTTAAGCTCATTCAGTTGAGGCGGCTTTCTGTTGTTTACGGTAACAAGCGTAAATGGTGTCTGAAAAAGATTATCAGAAACGACCGTGGAACTGCCCGAAGCGCTTGAAATCGGGCTTCCGAAGGGAAGCAGGACATCGTACTCATCATTATCAAGAGCTTCTTTAAGTGTGCTTTCCCCTATAACCTTAAAAGAAGCATCAAATCCAGCTTCTTCCGAAGCAATTCGCATCAGATCCACACCTATCCCAACAACCTCGCCTGTCTCCTTATCACAGTAAAAGATAGGACATCGATCTGCAGGTACGCCTACAGTGATCTTACGAATATTTCCATCTGCACAGACCCTGAAAGGCGAAACGGAAGTCAGCATTACCGTAAATACTGTGATAATGGCTATAAGGCACATTATATACTTTTTATATAATTTTGAAAAACCAAGTATTTTGCAAATATCTCTCATCTGTAAACCTCCACACAAGGTCCGCAGACCTGTTTTTGATTTCCACTCTATTTTTTACAAACGAGCCAGATGTATATTGTTTATTAACAATTATACATTAAATTACATAAAATGTCAACCGTTTGTACAAGAAAATAAAATATTTTAAGCTATATTATTTCTGATTCGCTTAAACTTGACTTTTCATCGATGATGATGTATAATCACAGAAAAAGAGTAGAATTTTGCCTGCTCATTAAAGCCAAACAGAGTTAATAAATATGTAAAAGGACAGTAGTTATGGGATTAATTGATAAATTTAAGAAAAAGACAGCCAACGACAGCGCGGACAATTCTAAGATAATAGCTGAAATTTTCAGGACGATCTGCAAAGACAAGGAAAATATAGCAGCACAGATCGCCGAATGTACAAGTTCCCCAAAAGATTACGCTGTTAAAAACGCAGCTCCGTATTCCGAGCGCGGGATTTCTCCCGATGATACCGACACCGATACTCTTATGTGGATAGGCTGCGTGGATATTCTGATAAATAACGCATATGCAGCGGAGCTTGATTTCAGCTGTGAACTTGAAGATCTTATTTTCAATCTTGGTAAGCTTGACTCTGTTGCCGATGAAAACGTAAATTTTGATGAGAATGATCTTTCTGCCGATGATGACATTACTATCTGGCTTGATAAGCTTGACGAACAGCTCAAAGATCGAAAACTCTGCATAGGCGGTATAGATATTGACAGCGACAGCTATGTGATCTTTCTTACCGATATCCAAACGCTGGAGAAGCTAAAGGATAGCGCAGGAAGTATTGGTCATAGGATAGACTTTGCAAAAAATCTGTAAACAGATGATGAGAAGTTTCCTTTGATATTTTATCCCGATCTGATTTCATGACAAGTCTTATCACATACTATTTATAATAGTTCATCATTGGAAAGAAAGACAAGATAAAAAGGTCACAGCCCATAAACTGTGATCTTTCTCTTTTATTCTCCACTGTCTGCAATTGCCGAATTCAGATGTAAAAAAACTGGAAAAATAAGCCATTTTATGGCTACTGACGCTCGTCACCTTTGCCTAACTTACAATATCCTGAATGTTTAATTTCTACAAATTCATTTCTGGAATAATAAAAGTTCAGCAGAAATGCTTGCGCTGTCTGAAAAACTGTAATATAATCATTAATGTTAGATGAACAAACCAAGGCAGCACCGCACGACCATCGGATAACGTTTTTGTACACCATCTGCTTGCAGATTTTGTGCAGCACGCACATTCGATGCCCCATATATTTGTGAAAGATCACATCAAAATAATCATTCCCACGAAACGTATATATTATGTTGGCGGCAAAAATCCGCGGAACCGATATATAACTTTTGCAATAGGAACAACTATGAAGTGATCGCACGGCGTTGCCCTGACAACATTCTGGCGTATAAAAAAAGATCAATTGAAAACGGAGGTAATCAAATTGGAAAAGAAACATAACGTTATGAAGCGTACACTGGCGGGTCTGACCGCTGCTCTGTGCATTGCAGGCTGTCTGCCTGCTGTTGCAGCAAGTGCAGAAAGTAATAACCAAACTGAGATCACCTATACTAATGGTCGCGGTGGTGTAACAGGCGGCTGGGAGGTCGTAAAAGGCAGTACATCGCCCGAAAACAACCCTGATGCTATTGATGCTCTGGAAAAGGCGACCAGCAACATCGACGGCGTTGCATACACCCCTGTTGCAGTACTTGCAAGGCAGTGCGTGGCAGGTACTAATTACTGTATGTTATGCAAAGTCAAGGCTGTCGCTCCGAAGGCAAGACCCTCTTATCAGCTGATATACATCTACGAGGATCTTAAGGGCGGAGCTGAGATCATCGGGTGGACAACGGTATTGAGAAGCCCAGCTGAGGGAGCCACCGGCGGCTATGCTGTAAATGACGGAGATACATCACTTTCAGCTCATAAAGATGTTCTGGATTTATTCAATAAGAAAATGGAAGGCAGTGGAGGCGTAGATATCAGACCGATAGCATATCTCGGAAGTCAGGTGGTAGCAGGTACGAACCATCTGCTCCTTTGCAAATCCACAGTTGTTTATCCCGGAGCAGAACCGACTTATGAGTTCGTTACACTATATGAAGATCTTGAGGGAAATGTGCAGATAAGTATTTCCCAGAAAATAAGATTCGGCGATATGGGAAACTACGAAGAGCGCATCATTCACGTCGATGCCAAAGATCCCACCTGCACCGAGGACGGCAATACTGAATTCTGGTTTGATCCGATCAATAACAAATTTTACGCCGATGAAAAGAGCAAAAATGAGATAACTCAAGCTGATACCGTTGTCAAAGCACTCGGTCACGACCTGGACGATTCCGAATGGACATGGAACAACGATCATACTTCTGCCCACCTTACCGTGAAGTGCAAGAAATGCGGTGCAAAGGTGATCGATGAAGACGGCACGGTCGTAGAAAAGAATGTATATCCGGCTACTTACAACAAAACAGGCTTCATTAACTATGTTGCGACAGTGACCATCGATGACGAGTCATGGGAGAACCACTGTATTGTAGTTCTACCAAAGCTAACCTATACCGCACCTAAGATCTCCTATGAAAAGGGTCAGGGCGCAGTAAAGCTCAGCTGGACAGAAGTAGAAGGTGTAGAAGAGTACGGTGTTGCAGGCTATATTAACGGCAAGTGGAAGCTTCTCGATCATGGCACAGGTACATCTTATGTACTTAAAAACCTGAAGGCAGGCGGCAGCTACAAAGTTGCAGTTGTATCAAAATCCAGCGGACAGTGGATCACTGATTTCTCCAATGCCATAACAGTTACCCCGAAGGATACAGTCACAAACCTCTATCCCAAATTCCAGACCAAGGTCATCAACGAAAAGATAGGCTACAAGTGGGAAGCAGTTCCCGGTGCTGAGAAATATGCAGTAGCAGTTTGCCTCGCAAACAAGTGGCAGATCGCTAAGCAGCTGGACAGCAATGTCCGCACATGGACTTCACCTAAGGTGCAGAGCGGTTCTTACAAGACAGTCGTAGTAGCAAAAGTTAACGGCAAATGGGTGACTGCACAGGCTCCCGCACACGCTGTTACAGTTTCCGTCCCCTCGGCTGCCGATCAGCTAAGCCTTGAAGATAATGAGTACTGGATAACACTTTACAACTACAGCGGTGAACAGCAGACTTGGGATATCAGTTGCGCTGTTCCCGGTGATTCACAGTACTTCGAGTTCTTTGACAGCAACAAGAACAATACCGCTCAGCAAACTCTGCCCAGACATATCTTGGCACCTAACGGCGGTTCTATGCAGTTCGGTATCAGGCAGAAAACTCCCGGTATCGGTGATCTTAGCTCCTGTCTGAAAATAACAAATGCTGAAGGTAAGGAATACACAGTTTCTTTATCAGAAGACACAATAATCAGTGAGGACGAAAATTTGTGCGCTATCTACTTCGATGGTTTTGACTTCATGTCTCCAATAGAATTTAAATGTAGGTACGCTCTATCTGTAGACTAAGGACATATTGCTACGCACAAAAGAGGTTTCACACTAGTCGATTTGATCATTAGGATGATACAAATTCAATAGCAATATAAAGACCGGCAGTTCCTTCGGGGACTGCCGGTCTTAGGTTATGTTATTTGTCAGGGATCAAGGATCAGTAATATAATCTTCCTGTGTCCCTCCGCCTGATGCAACAATTACATCTTCTGTTTCAAAGTGAATTATCTCCATTTCGGGTTTCTGCATTTTCTTTTCCATTAGTATTTCTCCGATCTATTTATTGATTTAACGGAGCAGAAGTCAATACATCTGTATAAGCTTCATGCGATTCTCCGTTATTATCTTTGTACTTGATATAACCGCAGACACGAAGGGTCTTAGCAGCACTTACGGTACCCATCGTGAGATTGATCCTGTATGTTCCTCTTGCATTTGTAAGAGCTGTATAATGCACATTTGTGTCGGATGTGCTGATATTGGGCTCGGCTACTTCATAGCTTCTTACGATCGCAGCTTTTTCAAGTGTATAGCCGTCGGGCAGTTCCCAATCATATGTGAATGATACCTTATTCTTACCATTTCCAATATCCTCTCTATCAGAAATATTCATAGTAAGAACAGGTTGTGCCGTAACTATATTATCTGAATACCTCGGTTCAATGTTCATATTTCGGGTAGCATAGAAGTAGTAAGTCTTCGAACCGCTGATCTTGTTATCTGTACCGGTCTCATACCAGCCCTCGAAATACTGGCCTGCGGGAACATTTGCTACTGCCTTAACCTGTGTACCGTATTTATACTGCTTTTCATTACCGTTGATAGTGATTGTGTAGCTTGTTGACTCGTTCTTGGTGCTTTGGTATTCAATAATATTATATGTTACAGAGGCAGTGAATGTTTTGATACCGTCATTTTCAGTAATAGTAAGTGTCGGTGTTTCTTCGGGAGTTACGATATCACCGCAGTTCTTGCACTTGAACTTCACGCTAACGTCATAGGTGTCACCGTTCCTTATCCATGTCCACATGGGTGAAGTCTCATCGTAGGTGTGACCTGTTGCCGGGATGATCCAGGAGTCTGGTTCGATCTCAACATATTCATTGTTTATAAGCGTATAATACTTTCCGTTTGAGCCTTCGTAATATGCGCTGTTTCCGTTTGTTTTGCAGGTTGCTTCTACAGCAGGAACCAAAGCAAGTGTGACGTTCGGCAGAATAGTGATATTACCACTTCTCAGTGCATCTTCAGAAAGGCTATATGTTTTTCCGCCTGAACTATACATTAAACCAGAGGGGGTAATTGTAGCTAATTCGTTACAGGAAACAAAACAACCACTGCCAATAGAAAGCGATGATGCAATTCTATCTTCAAAATTAACAGTTTTAAGATTTTGACAACCGTTAAATGCGCTACTGTAGATGGATATAACAGAATTTGGGATATAAACAGAGTCTAATAAATAACACCATTTAAATGAAGAAGCTCCTATGCTTGTAACAGTGTTCGGAATAGTAACTTTATTTAATGATGTGCAATTATAAAATGCATAATCACCTATTTTAGTGATACCGGGTTCTACAACTATTTTTGTTATTTTGGGTGTTTTATCTTTTCTATAATTTTCCCAAGGCATATTTTTCTGGCTATAACTCGCCATAGGACCTGTTCCACTGATCGTAAGCACACCGTCGCTGTCGAGTGTCCATGTTACTTCGGTTTGATGACCTGTTGTACCGCAGTCGCCGGAAGCTACTTCCGTTGCTGCACTTGCCACAATAGCCGTGCCTCCTGTCAAAAAGCCTCCAACGCTCGCAGGCACAGCACCTGCTACAAGAGCTAAAGACAGCATACCTGCAATTACCTTTTTACAGCAAAAAAGCACATCTAAAAAGGGACTATCCATTTGAGTTACGCTTGTGTTGATATTGAAATAAGAAAGACAAGTACGCTTAACCTGTGGAATTGTAACGCACTTTTGCATAATTGCCAGTTCTTTCTATGTTAATTAAAAATTCAATTTCCAATAGCATTTTGAACATTATATCATATTTGTTCATAATCGTCAAGCAACCTTTGTATATAATGAAATATAAAATTAGTAGTCCGCCATTTCCTTTTATCTGTACTATCTTATAGATATGTATGGGATATGATAAAAAGATAAAAATATTGAACAAATAATATCCACTTTTTACACCAAATGTCCACGATGTGAGTTGACCTCTTGGGATAAATTTAGTATAATATAATAACAAAATGGGATATGTGCTTATTTAATAAGCGCGGGTTTTGATTGTTTTTATACACAATCAGAAGGAGGAGTTTAATATGAAAATCAACACCAGTGTTAAAAAGCTGACCTCCGCATTTGCTGCGGGCGCTCTGCTTTTTTCACAGTCAGCATTTCTGTCTAATGTGACTATTGAGGCAAATGCTGCAAGTATGTGTACTGCCAACCTGAACAAGACCTATCAGAAGATCGACGGTTTTGGCGGTATCAACCACGTTGAGTGGTACGGCGATCTGACTGATGCAGATCGTGCTATCGCTTTTGAAAACGGTAATGACCAGCTGGGCTGTACAATTCTGAGAGTATACGTAAACCCTGATAAAAACCAGTGGTACAAGGTACTCCCGACAGCACAGTATGCCGCTAAGAGAGGTATCACCATTTTCGCTTCACCCTGGGAGCCACCCGCAAGTCTGGCTGAAAACGGCTCTGCTTACGGCGGTAAGCTCCATCTTCCTAAAAGGAATTATGGAGCATACGCTCAGCACCTTAATGATTTCGGTAAATACATGAAGCAGAACGGCGTTGATCTGTATGCTATCTCTGTACAGAATGAGCCTGACTACGCTAAGGAGTGGACAGCTTGGACACCGGACGAGACTACTGACTTCATTGCAAACTATGGCGACCAGATAACCAGCACAAAGCTCATGTCGCCCGAATCATTCCAGTATGGCGCATATAACAATGGTAAGGACTACTACTCAAAGATCCTTAATAACTCAAAGGCTTTTGCAAACTGTGACATATTCGGAACTCACTTCTATGGCACACCCAGAAGTAAGATGGACTTCCCGGCACTTGAAAGCTGCGGCAAACAGCTGTGGATGACAGAAGTATATGTTCCAGACAGCAATGTCGATTCAAACAAGTGGCCTGATAACCTGAAGCAGGCTGTAAGCATTCATGATTCAATGGTAGTTGGCGGAATGCAGGCTTATGTTGTATGGCCTCTTCGCCGTAACTACAGCATCATCCGTGAAGATACACACAAGATGTCAAAGCGTGGTTATATCTTCGCACAGTACTCTAAGTTCGTCAGACCCGGCGATGTTCGTATAGATATCACTGAGCAGCCCTCTACTAACGTTTGGGTATCTGCATACAAGAACAATAAGAATCAGGTAACTATCGTTGCTATCAATAATACCACTTCCGGCTATTCTCAGCAGTTCTCACTTGGCAAGAACATTATCGATATTGACAGATGGCGTACATCCGGCAGCGAGAACCTTGCTAAGACCGACAACCTTACGATCGACAACGGCGGAACTACTTTCTGGTCACAGCTCCCTGCACAGAGCGTTTCTACTTTCGTAGTTACTCTTGAAGGCGGTTCTACAACTGTTGATCCCGGCAACAATAACAATACCGACCCCAACACAGGTCTTGATTCTGACGGTTACTACTTCCACGACACATTCGAGGATGACGTTAACTGGCAGGCACACGGCAGCACCGAAGTTATGAAGTCCGGCAGAACACCTTATCAGGGTTCTGAGGCTCTGGTAGTTACAAACCGTACAAGTGCTTGGATGGGCGCTGAGCGTTCACTTCCTTACGCAGTAAAGGCCGGTCAGGCTTACAGCTTCTCCGTAAACGTTACTGAGCTTGACGGTGACGATACTGATACATTCTACCTCAAGCTGAATTATCAGGATGCTTCCGGTGAGCAGCATTATTCGTCTATCGCTGAGGGTGTTTGCCCTAAGGGTAAGTACCTGCAGCTCTCCAACACCAACTACACTATCCCCTCTGATGCACAGAATCCTGTTATCTATGTAGAGACCAAGGATTCCACAACTAACTTCTACATCGATGAGGCTATATGCGCACCCGCAGGCAAGACTCTGCCCGGCGCAGGTGTTCCTGAGGTAAATCAGAATAACAACAATAACAACAATAATAACAATAATCAGACAACTACCGGTGATACTTATCCTAAGAATATCCAGGTAAACTACAGCGCTCAGTATCATCAGATCCAGTTCACATGGAGCCCTGTTCAGAATGCTCAGAACTACGGTATCGCAGTATATCTGGCAGGCAAGTGGAGAATCCAGACTCAGTCTATTTCCGGTTCTTCTACATCTTACGTAACTCCTAAGAACCTGACACCCGGCATGAGCTACAAGGTAGCTATCGCTGCAAAGGTCAACGGTACATGGGATGTAAATAATGCTATCAAGAATGCAGTTATTGTAACTGTTGTTTAATGTGCTTGATCCACTGAACTAAATAGAAAAAATCTAAGAAGAAAGAATAACGAGTAAAGTGTTATCCCATTTTGTTCAATGTTATTCTTTCTTCTGTTTTATTGAAAAAAAGAAGGGAGAACGAATTATCACGTTCTCCCTTTTGATATTATTGTTTTGTATAAGACCACATTGATCGGTACTTCAGTACAGTATATCCGCTGACCTGCTGGAACTGCCGCAGGAAGTATTTGAGATCCTTGTACCCGCATTTTTCGGCTATCTCAGCATTTGAAAGATTCGACATGGTGATGTAATACCTTGCCGCCGCTATGCGAGCGTTTATGCAGTCATCGTGAAGAGTGAAGCCGTAGCATTTGCGGAATATGGTTCGCAGGTATCCTGCACTTCCTTTGAAACGCGAGTAAATTTCCTCAGAATCAAAGGTGATGAGCGGGTCATTATAGAACTGTGTGCGGAGTTTGTTGAGTTTTTTATAGTGGGGCTTTGTGCGTCTTGATGAAAACATATCTGTCATTTCAGCCATTTTGGCGAAGCATTTTTCTTTAAGCTGAATATAGTCGTTGTCCTCGCAGGGAATTGCCGCGCAGACATAGGAATCCAGACCGTTTATCTTCATGTAAGCGGTGTGGTGCAAAAGTACTGCTGAGAGCTGCTTTGTAAGCACATCAGTATCGGGGATATCCCGCATAAGGCAGAAAAAAGTGTCCTCGTTTATCTTGCCGCATATATGGTTGCCGCTGAACTCCCGCACGGCCTCTGCTGCATCAAGTACGGAATTTATCTGCTCGTTTTGTGAGGCGCTGTAAGGGTAGGTGCGTATAGTCCCTATTCTCAGTGCAACCAGGCAGAGATTGCTTTTATCTGCATCGTGGTAGACTTTTCTCAGACCGTTCTCGTTCAGCATACCCGTCAGAGGTTCGCGTTCTTCCGAGATATCCTGACATTGCAGATAGAATTTTATATCGTTCTTCATGCGAAGAAATTCAAGACAGTTAGCAACAGTCTTCAGCCAGTTCCTGAAAAAATGGTCAAAAGTATCTGGTCCGCGAAAACTCAGCGCTACATAGCCCAGTTCTCTGTCGGAGAAAAACAGAGGACAGAAATAATATGGTGCGGCTTCGTTCCTGAAAACTGCTGAGATATTGTTTTTATAGAACACGAAAGGTTCTTCGTCATGCAGAACATTGTAGCTTACCATATTAGAGGAATTTTCGGAAGAGTCGTACCAGTTTTCGTAAAGGCACATATACAGCTTGTCAACATCGCGTATCAGCGAGCTGAATTCGTGTATCTTCTTTACAAATTCGACGATGTTCCTGCACTCGATAAGGCTGTGTTCAAGCTGGTTGAAAAGGTCGAGAAAATCGTACCTGTTTTTGTGCTGAGCAGTCTTGAAATCCGAGCGGATATCGGTTATTTTCGCCTTGCATGGGCAAGTATTTCCGTAGATCAACTGACCTCGCGGTATTTCTGATAAAAGTCTGTTATTTCGGATACCTGCTTTTTCGGTAAGAAGTTCAACAGCCATTATGCCAAGTGCGTATCTGTTGCGCTGAAAAGTAGTCAGCAGAGGGACGTGGCAGTATCTGTCGCGGATATACTCATAGCCGATAACTGACATTTTTTCGTTGATATCGATGCGGCATTCGAGAAATTCATCAAGCAGACCGTAAGCCATGTAGTCGTTGCAGCAGATAAGTGCTTCTGGATAGGGGAGCTCACCATTGATATACCTCTTGGCTTGGGCATGACCTGATATCATCCAGAAATCACCAAAAAAGACTTTATTTTCATCATAGGGTATGCCATGTTTTTCAAGAGAACGCCTGTACCCTTCGACCCTTTTATGTGAAACCGAAAGCTCATAATTGCCTGTAAGAATATGTATATTCTTAAAGCCGTGGATATTTATCAGATGGTCGCAGATATCTTCGATGTCTGTCTCGTCGGAGGTGTTGATATACTGTAAAGCGGGCAGGTCAAAATCAGGAAGCTCTGTACCGATAGCAACCATGGGCAGGTCTTTTTTCTGAAGTTCTTCCACTAGTAACTTTCGGATATCTGGGTTTATGATCGATTCGGATAACAGTATTATGCCGTCGTATTCATCGGAACGTATAAGATTATAGATCTTGTTCTCGGTCTTGAATATTTCATCTGTAACCATCGGATTATAAATATTTGAGAGCACCGCAATGTCAATATTCATCGACTGTGCTTTTTTTATGATACCTCTGAGTATCTCGCGCTGTTCTGTATCAGCGGCATTTGCGGCAACTACTCCGAATATTTTGCGCTTTTTCAAGGCGGAACACCTCCTGCGGTACATCAGCTGACGATAAATGTATATTGACATTATACAACATTTGTCAAAAAAATGCAATACGATGAAGTTAAATGACAGAAAAAGAAATGGATTTTTTAGACATTTCAAGTATGCTATTGAAAATGCCCCGGGGAGAATTTCCTCGGGGCTGAAATATCATATCATTTTGTGACGGGTTCGCCTCTGTGCAGACGGATCTGATTTTTTGCGATCGCGCGGTGGTAAACTGTGCAGGTGAAGAATCCTGTCAGTGCACCGAGTATAATACCGCAGATGACATCAGTGGGGTAGTGTACACCGACGTAAAGCCGCGACAGTGATATCAGCAGTGCGAAAATCAGCACCGGTATGCCTATTTTTCTCGGGGTCTCACGGAATAACACCGTGCTCATGGAAAATCCTGCCGAGGAATGTCCCGATGGGAATGACCAGTCCTTTTGTCTTCCGATAATTAGTTTCAGTCCGTCAACAACTTCATAAGGCCGTACACGCGCCACCAGGTTTTTCAGTATCACATTGCATATCAGGGTATTCACAACCAGAGCTGCAGCGCATAAAAATCCAAGCTTTCGGGTCTTCGGAATTATCATGAGTATCAGCGTAGCGATTATCATAATGGCACCACCATTAGCCGAGTAGGTAATACCTTTAACGAAAGGTGTCAACGCGTTGAAGCGAAGGTTTTCCTGTATCCACAGCAGAAGCTGTCCATCCATTTCAATTAATTTTTCAAACATCAGTAGGTTTCCTCCTGAAATAAATAAGAAACAATGTTATAATTATATTGTGCTGTATAAAAATATTACAGGCAAATATTTCCAACATTTTAAATGTGAATGTAAAAATGCATTCCCTTGAACTGTGCAACAATCCGCGATTTAATATTTTGGTAAAAGTAAGTTATTTTAATAAAATATTCAAGCAGAAACTCGGAAATAAACAGGCTCATTTTCTAACAAAACAAAAGTTAGTTTATATCGGATACACGTTTAGGAAGCACTTGTCAATTATAGCACTTTTTTCTTCAAAAGTAAAGCATAAGTCAGTAATGAAAATACCGCAGGTGCCTTTACACCTACGGTATTTTAAAGCCCGATATCTCTCCAAAATTTTTAGACACGCGCAATATTCGACCAAGGTCATATGTCCCACTCGGTGCTGACAGTATACCTTGCAGGGAAGCGAAGCTTTGATATTGCGTGCATGAAAGCGATGGTGCCGTTGTACTTGAAGCTTACTATGTCGACCTTGCTCTTGTTTAATTTCTTTGTTGCAAGATCCCATGCTCCTATCTCACTCAGTGCTTTCATGTATATTTCTGTTATGCCTTTGAGCTCGTCTGTTTTTTCAGCGTGGATACGCAGTTTTCCTCTCCTGAAACAGTCGGGTTCGACACTCGGGTGATTCATCATAAGTTCGTTTTTGTTCATATAATCATCTCCTGTGAAACTCTCTCTCTAATCTCGACTTACTAAAATTTTCGGTTCACAAGCTTACATTTTAACTCTTCGCTTCTCTCGTTTGCATATTTTAGCACAAAAAAACGTCCTCGTCAAGGGTTATGAACCAATTTTGTTGATTTAGACAAATGTTAGAAATTAACAAACATTTTTTTAGTTACAATAAGCTCTGAAAATGATGATTTTATAAAAAATTTCCCGAAAGAAATGTGTTTTAAATTTACAAGGTAATTTTTGCGGACAGCTTTTCTGCATGAGTTGGATCTGTAGATCTTCTCATCGAATATTGCGTTTTTATAGTTTATAATTTTATAATATTCATAGATTGATATTGACATTATTGCATTTTTCTGTTAAAATATAATAAATCCTGAAACAAAGTGTGACAAGAAAGGAGGGCGTGTATGAACAAAAAAGATATTGCTGCACTTGCGAAACTTTTCGGAGAATTATCTGCCGTGCGCTGTGAGGCTGATCTTGAAAATGTTATAGAGGAAGGTGTACGTTGTTTCGGTGATAAGGACATATCCGATCTGAAAGTACAGCTGTACCGTCTCGGCGGAAAGATGCTCACTGTTGATGCTGAAAACAGAGATGCACTGAGATCTCGTCGTATCGCTTGTCTGACGGATAACGAAAAATCCGAGCTTCAAAAGGTAGAGGAGATAATCAACGGAAATCTTCTGAAATATTATTTTCAGCCCATCGTCAGTGCCATTGACGGCGAGATATTTTCCTATGAAGCCCTTATGCGTTCAGCCGCCGATCCTTCGATAACACCTTATCACATACTTAAATATGCGGGCTTGAGCGACAGACTTGAGGATATAGAAAAAGCGACTTTCTTAAATGTGCTTAATATAATTGAAAGTGAGAAGGACAAGCTTGGCAGCAAGGCTGTTTTTATAAATAGTATCCCAAATGTTCGACTTGGTGAATCTGACGCTGAAAAGATAAGTAAACTTCTCAGCAAAAATTCTGATTCTGCGGTAGTTGAGCTTACTGAGAGTGCCGAGGCTGACGAGATACAGCTTGGTATAATGAAGGACAGGTACCGCAACATGAATATCAGGATAGCTGTTGACGACTATGGCACGGGATATTCTAATGTGCGCAATCTGCTGAGATACACGCCTAATTTCGTGAAGATAGACCGCTCGCTGCTGAGCGAGATAAACAGCGACCCCAGAAAGCGGCATTTTGTCCGTGATATAATCGAATTCTGTCATGATAATAACATACTTGCCCTTGCTGAGGGCGTTGAAACAGGTCTTGAAATGAAAACAGTGATACTCATGGGCGTTGACCTTATTCAGGGCTATTACACCGCACGACCTTCTCCTGAGCTCATAACTTCTATACCCTACGAGATAAAGCAGGAGATAAAGCGCTATCAGCAGCAGCGTCAGGATGGAAAGCTCACCCATGTTTACAGGGTAGAAAGTTCTGAGAGAGTGCTGCTTGATAAGATCAAAAGGCACGGATACAAGTGTATACGCATACTCCCGTCGGAGGAAAACAGCGATATCACCATTGTCGGAAGTTCTGCGCTGAACACCAATATCCATCTTGATATCGACAGTGGTTTCAAAGGCAGGGTGACCCTTGAAAGCGTACATTTTTCTAACACGAAGAACCGTCCCTGCATTGAGATTGGTGAGAACTGTGAAGCGGAGCTATCCATATTCGGTGATTGTTTCCTGCACAACGGCGGTATAATCGTACCCGAAAGTTCGGAACTTACCTTCACGGGCGTGGGCTCTATGGCAATAGATGTTCATGATTCCTCATTCTACGGCATTGGCGGACCCATAGATAAGCGCCACGGCAGGCTGAGTTTCAGCGCCAATGTAAAGTTCATTATTGAGGCTTACGGACAGCAGGGGACCTGTATAGGTTCAGGGCTGGGCGGTGAGATAGATATTCACCAGGGCGTATTTGAAATAAAGATGAACAGCAATAACGGCGTTGTCATCGGTTCGCTTACAGGCAACACCGACCTTGATATAAGAAACTGCGGTATGCAGTTCATCAGCACCTGTCTTAAAGGTGCTGTCATTGGCAGCCGCGATGCTGACGCTGAGCTCCTGCTTCACGGCATGAGCTTCAAGAGTATTACCAGCGGCAAGGAAACAGTATGCGTAGGTTCTGTTTGCGGCAATGCTAATGTCACGATAGATAATTCCAATTTTGTTTCAGATGTGCGGTCGGATGAACTGGCAGTGCTTGGTTCACTATACAATGACAGCAAAGTCAAGCTTCACAATATGTCAATGAACGTTGACGCTGGTGGACAAAATGCTTATATTTTCGGCGGTACAAAGGGCACTACGGATTTTGACTGCCGAAATGTCGATGTAAAGATCAACCTCAACTCAAACCTTGATAATATCACATCGGCAGAGGGCGAGAATTTCAAAGTCGGTGACGGAAGATACTATATCGAGATCAACGGCGAAAAAAAGGAGTTTATCCCGAATATTTAAAACAGCGCAGGAGACGCGGCAGCGATCTCCTGCTTTTCGTGAAGGAGATACATAAATGGATAATAAATACAATATCAAAAACACAGATACTATTGATGGTCTGGCTTATAATGAAAAAACGAAAATGCTGATACTTCAGCTGGCTGACGGTATGGACTGGTCTGACGCAGCTGGTCATTTTGAACTTCTGAGGCAAAAGCTCAACACCTATTTGTGGTACATAGATTCAAAACAGTACGAGGAAAAATATCCCGATGTTGACCGCATTGAGCTTCGCATCAGTTTTCTTTTCAAGGAGCCCGATGCTTGTCTTAAAATGTTTGAAAAAGTGGGAGAAGTCCTGAGCAGGATATTTGAAAATTCTGCGTTGATTATTGAACGAGGAAAACGCAACTGAATTCGTTAGCATCCCATATAAATGCAAAAGACATTTCCGGTGAAAAAGGGGATGTCTTTTCTTTTATGGAAATTATGAATAGCTTTCGTGATTTGTACTATAAATTCTCAAATAATCATGCAATGTTTTAGTTTTTACAGCTCGATAAAAATGTTAATATACACAATAACTATTGACATTAACTATAAATTATTGTATAATAAAAACGGGAGATACCGAGCTAATAGTAAAATATATTAATAAATAATAAATATAATATTTCCTTATTAATGAAGGAGGGAGTTCGTATGGTAAAATCAAAACATAAAAACCGCGCTCCTTCCGTGGGCAAAAAGGACAAAGTCAAAATAATAAGATCTGCTATCGTGATGGCTTTTGCTGCTGCTGCTTTTATATTGATAATACTTTCATTCAATTCACTTTCATGGTTCGCATTTTCACGCTCTGCGGGAGTTGAGGGTTTTGGGGTAAGGTCAGCGGATATCAAAGGCTATGAAGTAGAGTACCGCGCTTTCAGGTATGACCTGTATACCGATAAATGCACTGAGATAGACTCATTTGATGTTGAAGAATCAAACGGTCTTCTGCTAAGTGAATACGATATGATATTCAGCGAACGAAATAAATACGCAGGAGTACTTCTAAGGATAGATATTAAAGGAGAAGTAGAAGCAGGACGGCAGGCAGTGCTCAGATTGACCAGGAACCAGACAGGTCATACTAATGAGCTTTGCATATCCGATATCTCAAAGTTTCAGTGTGATGTTGAAGATAACTGTGATTTTGATGATATACTTGATGACGATGATCTTGATGATCTGTGGAGCAATGCTCTCAGTTATTTTGATTCAGCAAATGCCCCTGATGAGTTGAAGTTTTCAAATAATTCAAATAATATCGATCTTATGACTTTTACACAGTCAGCCGACGAGGAATCTGTGATATGGCTGTTTATGAATTATGATGATGATAGTGTAAGAAATGTCATACAGGGAACGAGCCTTACACTAACAGAATCTGTTAGTGTTTATAATGACTGCGATATCATTAAGGTATATCCTCAGTAAGGCAGTAAAAATAATATATTACTTTACAGAAAGGAGTTGCGAATGGATATGTTATATAGAAAAAAAGAGAAAAAATCTGTATTTGCTGTGACCGTTGCGCTCTTTCTGGCATTGTCTGCGGGTATATCGGTTTTTGCTTGGTTTGCAAAGAAAAAAGACTACATACCCGTTGATACTTATCGCGGTTCTGTGAGGACAGCTTATTTCAACGGCGGAAACGGAACTGCACCGGATGAAGGCACAACTGCTGATGATTATAAAGATCCTGACACAGCATATCCTTCATACGATAATGACAATGATACTGGTTACAGCAGTAGGGGTCCTTACCAGATCGACAATGCGATCCAGCTTTATAATTTTGCCTGGCTGCAATATCTGGGATACTTTAACGATGAGGACGGAGAGCAGACATATTTTGTGCTGACCAGTGATATAGATGCCAGCGGACTGGTACTTCCGCCTGTTGGAAATGAAGAAGATCCGTTCCTGGGCAATTTCAACGGTAACGGCTATACCATAAGCGGTTTGAAAATTTCAAACGATACAACAGAACTCAACAACGAATGGAGCAGCGGAAAGTTCAGCATACCGCGTGATGCACTTGATAATGACGAGCTTAAAAGCGATCTGGAGATAGTTGGTCTGTTCGGAGTCATAGGTGACTATACCGAAGACTACACCGCTTCTTCCTCTGCACCATCGGTAAGCGATCTTACTATCGAGGATGTGGCGATAGAGACGGTCAGCACTCAGGCGCTGGCAGGCATAGCTGCAGGCTATGTTAACGGTGTGATGGATAATGTCACGGTGGCAGGGACTTCCACTATAAGCAGCAGTGCTGATACTGCGCTTTCGTATACCGATAAGCTTTCGGATTATGCCCTTGTGGGTTACTGTGAAGAGCCATACCGCAGAAACCTGAAGCTGGAAACTGTAAAGGTCAATGATCCTAAGATCGAAGACGGCTCGGGACGTTTCGGCAACAGCGGTCAGGGAAATGCATGGGGCAATACCATAGATATGAAAGCAATGTACGACAGGCTGCTGGGAGAGTATAATGATCTTGAGGGCAAAACGACACGGGACTATGTATCAGAGGATACAATTACCCACAATACAGACGGCACAGAAACACATTCTCCTGTTACATCACCTTATCCTGTAACGGTAAGTGCAGGCAATAACTCTTCTTATTATGTGCGAATGTCAGATGAAACAAACGATGCCGATGCATCTTATGCTTTTATACAAAGAGTAGATACCACTAATTTCATGTACCTTTATGGCGATAAGGAAATAGCTGTTGTGCCTGTAACAGGCAGCGAGATATGGAAATATGGATCATTTTATATCAAGGATGGTTCTACTTCAAATTATCTTACGGTCAGCGGAACATCGGCGGTAAATTCAAATTCGGACAATTCTGCCAGCAAATGGGTATTCGAGCAGGCAGGGAATGCTGACACTTACGCCATTTACACGATATCAAATAACTCCAAGAGATATCTGACGGCATCTAACGGCAACCTGAGTATTAGCAGTACTGCATTTTGGGGCTGGACAGTCAATGATGATAAGACCTCCATATCTGTTGATGAATATACGCTTTGTTATAATACTGATCAAAACAGTTGGGAACTTCGTCAGCCGCCGAAAAACTATATCTGTGATACGGCAGAAAATCACTATCTTTCTGTGCAGATGAACAACGGCGATCCGGCTATCGTAGATATAACAAATATTAATAATGCTATATCGTGGGATTTAGAACCTGTAGACAACGGGTACAAAATATCAACTTTGATAAACGGCATCAGATATTATCTGACATATGATCAGGACAACGATAGTTTATATGTTTCCAATACGAATAATCCTAGTATATGGTATGTCGACAAAAGTGGAAGTAAGGGAAAAATATATGTTGATACAGGAAATGAAGACTCAAATAAAGCATTGTATTATGATGAAGATATCGATAATTGGATAGTTACGGATTATATCATTGGTGATGGTCTCGACTGGGGCGGAAGTATGGATTTTGAGGCGTTGAATCAGACTGTTTACAATAAAACGCCGTCAGAAAATAATCAAATCTCGACACAGGAATGGGCTGTTAATGATATGAGTATCGTTATGTCAAAATCTGCTACTACTAACCCTGCAAATTTATCATCATCTGAAAATTTGGTATTCAGATATCGAGATAACACATATATCCCAATAAACATGGATGAAGACGGTAATGCTCTGGATACTAATACCGGTTATATTGTCGGACGAAGCGGTTCATCTAGTGCAGCGGCTGGTGTCCGTTCAGCAGCGTATCCACTTAAATTTATTTATAGATCGTTAGGCGGAACAGATTCTTCTGCTACTTATAATGACAGTAAAGTTGAGATACTTACTAAATCAGGCGGTAGCTGGGTAAGAATAAAGGATTCTCACAATGAATCAAATACTGTAGCTACTACATATGGTTTACCGTCAACAAGAATGACAGTATCAGAGCTTGGATTCACTAAATATGAAAAAGCGCGGGAATCTCTGCAAGATCTATTAGCAGGTAAAAACCATGTTCATGGAATACATTTTGATACTGCTGCTATTGAAGCAGGCGTAAACACTAAAATTTCAAGTGCTAAGATCTTAGGTCAAACATTATCAGATTATTATGTACCTAAATCTGGAATCAATTTTAAATTGAAAGAAGCAGGTAAAATAAACTTCTTTGCAGGTTCATATACTACAAATTTCACTGAAAGCAATGTAAATTCTGACTCCTTTTTCTCATTACATCATGTTATCCGTACAAGCAACAGTGCATTTACACTAAAAGAAATATCAGTGATATACAGCAATAGCGGTTCAAATAATGAGGAATACCCATATGTGTATAAATACACGGATAATACGTATTCAACAGGTACTGCGTCCACTGAATTATTTAATATGAGTAATCTGAAAAATGCTCCGAATTTAAGCAATACACTTTATTACTTTGAGATACCTGTTAATGCAGGCGAATATGCTATGGGTGCTGTAAAAGACAGCGGTACTGTAAAAACAAAGGGCGCTTATCTTATATACCTTGATATCTCCGCTAATGCGACTATCGAAGGCGATGCCAAGATAAAGAGCGAGGGTACGGCGATAACGGCTACCGCATCAGTGTCTTCCGATGAAGTTCAGACAACCGAGACGCTGACAGGCAGTACTTCAGTCATCAAGACACCCCCGACTTACTATCCTCTGTTATGGGATGAAAATGACCCGACAAAAGTTTCGGCGGACAACAAGGGCTATATCATAAGCGGCGCAAATAATACTGCCAGCAATCCGCCGGGAGATATCCGTGTATCAAAATACAGTGAAGATCAAGGATATTATAACATCGCAAATTCGCTTGATAATGGCGTTCTGACTGACAGCAGGATGTATACGATCGACAGCGGAGGAAGAAAAACCATAGCTGCATATGATCCGAAGAATTATTGTAAGTATGTGTCCTCAAAAGCACAGATGCAGGCGCTGATATCAAATTCCGATGATAATATGGTCTACGGTATGCATTTTATGGATGCTTCAATAAGTATGCAGAACCTGCTGACTGTTCCGTCGGCAAAGCTTGGCGGGGTAACATATTACAACTATGAGATGCCGCGAAACTGCATAGATCTGAATATAGACTATCAAGGCTATATCAATTTCTTTGCGGGTACATTCTTCAATAATTCTGATGACTCGTTCTTTTCACTGCATCAGATAGAAAGGTATTCAGAAGGCGATGCAGAAGGCGATAATATCCCTGAGGGAAAGAAAGTCGGTGACATCAAGGCGATAAATGAGATCGACAGTATCTATCAGCGTACTATAAATGATACTACCGAGTATGTGTATCAATATGTGGGCGAAAATGCACCGTTATCAGCCGAAGGCTGGGAGATGATCTTTGATCTTGACTGGATAAAGCGTCAGCCATCGAGTAATATTACCAGAAATGCAGTATACTACTTTGAGATACCCGTATCTCCTGGCGAGTATGCTCTGGGTTCTGTTTACGGCGGAACAGGCGCTTATCTTTTGTATCTCGATGTATCGACAGCTAAAGGTGATGCGGTGGTTACAAGTGAAAAGATGACTGTGGAGCAGAATATTTATGTTCTTCCAAAAGGCGTTCAATTTGAGGATGATGAACTGGTAGTATATAAGATAGATGTTAATACATCAGGTGATATTATATATACCTTTACCTCATCTGGTGGAACAGTCACAGCAAACCAAAGTCTTCAGCCTGTTTTTGAAACGTCACAAAAGGTAACAGAAACCATAACACTACATGATCATGACGGAAAAATAACAGCCCGCAAGGTGACAGATAATAACAACGTATCTTATCAGTATGCTGTGAACACTCAGACCCTTACGGATTCTGATGATAACACAGCAGGGGTATATTTCAAGCAGAATGATTTGATAAATACTGAACAGGTCATCCTGCAATACCATTATATCCTTGAGGAAAGAAATACAGCCGAGAACTATGCAGCGCTTGAATTTACCCTGGAGGATTATACAGTGGCAAACGGCTTTACGATCACTAATTATAATGTGACCGCTGAGACTTCAGACGAATCAGTAACAGCCACCGTGGATGTGTTTAATAGTAATAAATCCTATCTCAGATTTTTCAGCGATATTTACGAAGCAGATGATGAAGTCAGCATACCTGAGGCATAGCAGATATAAAACAAAGGCTCAGCTTTTTGACCCGCCCCCTGTCAAGTAGACAGCGTAAAAACAAAAATATTCTATGTAGTGACCAAAAGCAGTCTGTGCAATTTGTGCAGGCTGCTTTGTTGTTAACAATTGGCAAGCACCGACTGGTCACGCAGCATATGCTTCATGGTATTCCATAGGTGTCATGCTGCTCAGTTTGATCTGGTAACGCCTTGTGTTGTAATAGGTGATGTATTCCTCTATCGTCGAGATCAGCTCAGTTTTATCCGTAAACTTGCGAAGATAGTACATCTCGGACTTCAGGATACCCCACCAGCCTTCCATTGGTCCGTTGTCGATGCATCTCCCGACACGGGACATA
>NZ_FOKQ01000080.1 GCF_900112155.1 Hominimerdicola alba
TCTTTTCCGCTCTTTTCCATGATCCCGGTGATCCATTCAAAAAAGCCTGCGAATCCTTCTGCGTCATTTGTGAACACATAGGCCTTCTTTGAATACTCCATCCCTCTCCAGTCAAATGCTCTGGCATAGTGCTTTTCGCTGCCTACATCGATCCCGACAATTATTTTTTCTTCTCCTACTTGCAAAATCTTTTCATTTTGTGTATAATACATATAGAGGACACCTTTCTGTAGTTTGTATTACTAACTTTCGCATCGTCAGTATTTACATTCTACACTGAGGTGTTCTTTTTTGCAACCCCTTGATTTGTTTGGTTACAGGAAGCTCCATTCAAAAAAGAAAATAAAAATCCCCTGAACCAACACGATTATCCAGCATATCTACATTATACCACGATACCCGTATTATTTCAAGGGAATTCGCCTATATATTCTATTATTCCTGCCCCGACTTCTTCAAATTACAATCCCTGCAAAGCATCTGCAAATTCTCCGGAACGGTTTTGCCGCCTGCGTTCCAGGGCTTGATATGATCGGCGTGCATTTTCTCGAAATCAAAGTGCTGACCGCAGATTGGACAGATACCCTGCTGCTGTTCGTAGGCTGTGCGGGCATCTTCCTCATCAAATTGACGCAGGCTCAGATATTTTTCTTTTCCTGTCAGCAGATATTCATATATACCGCTGTTCTTGGTGACTTCCTTGTCTGCCATGAGAGCGGTTATTTTTGTCTCCAATGCCGCAGGATCAAGTACATCGCTCTTGTGCTCATGATAGAGCCTTCCCCAATCCAATCCCTTCATCTCTTTACGCCACTTCGGGAAAATGGTATTCACCCAGTTAATGATGGTCTGGAAATACATCCACAGCGGAGCAGCGGTGCTATCGTGTTGATGCTCGGACATATAGAGGTCAACAGACTTGCCCTCCGGCAGCGCAATCCACTCGATAGCGGTTTCAAGGTATTCCTGGCGGATCATCTTGCCCGATAGGAGCTTATCTCCGATCTTGACAGCAGCACAGCCATTCTTGCTGAAATATCTCTTTGCATCCGACACCCAAGAACCGGAGTATACGGCATTGCGAAGTTCTTGGTCGGAGAGCTGCACACCTGCAATATTGATCGTTCTGAACCAGTCGAGCTTCTCCTTGTCGTTGCCTGTGCAGATGTAGATCATGAGCTTGTAGTTGAGTATCTGATTCTGTTCCGTTGCGGTCAGGCTGTGAAAATAGCGGTTGCCAATGGAGAAATCTCCGCTCACATACTGACACAGGCTGATCGTGCGCTGTTGTCCGTCCAATAGCTCAAATGTACCGTCATCAGTCGCACACCAGTACATAACATTCAGCGGAAAGCCTTTCATAACAGTATCAAGAACGGCATCTCGTTCCTTCTGCCCATAGACAAACTCACGCTGAAAAGCAGGACGGATACGCTGTTTGCGCTTGAAGATTTATACGGTTTCAAGATTGATCGCCTGGACGATGAAATATGTATCCGCATCAACAGGCAGAACGGCTCGACCTTTGCGAAAATGACAGGTCTGCTCGAACCGTGGGAAGAGATGGCTCAGAAGTACCGCAATGGAGAAATCACCCGTGAGGAGTATGACCAGTGGAGATACAGGTATCCGAGGTCGGAAGCGGAGCGGAATGAAGCTGCACGCAGAGCAGTGAAAGAAAAATAACAAATCTGAATAAAACAAAAAGAGCTACCCGATTCGTAAATGAATCAGATAGCTCTTATCTTTTAAGACAGAAAATTTATTACTGTTGCCGATAATCGAGAATTGTTGCCAAAACGTTGCCACTGTTATTGATGTAATGGCGTAATCAACGTATTTACGCTGTTTGTGGACGGATTTGTATTATTCCCACTCAATAGTAGCAGGCGGCTTTGTAGTGATATCATAGCAAACGCGGTTGATGTTCTTTACCTCGTTAACTATTCGTCTCGAAGCAGCCTCAAGTACCTCGTAGGGGATACGGCTGAACTCGGCTGTCATGAAATCGGTAGTCTCAACAGCTCTCAGCGCCAGGGTGTAATCGTATGTACGGAAATCGCCCATAACACCAACAGAACGGTTGTTGGTCAGTACTGCAAAATACTGGTTTATGCTTCTGTCAAGACCTGCCTTTGCGATCTCCTCACGGAATATCCAGTCAGCGTCCTGAAGAATCTCCAGCTTGTCATCGGTTATCTCGCCGATGATTCTTATAGCAAGTCCGGGACCGGGGAAAGGCTGTCTCCATACCAGTGTCTCGCTGAGACCCAGTTCCTGACCAAGCTTTCTTGTCTCGTCCTTGAAAAGCATTCTCAGGGGCTCGATGATCTCCTTGAAATCAACGTGATCGGGAAGTCCGCCAACATTGTGGTGACTCTTGATCACAGCCGCATCACCAGCACCGCTCTCAATAACATCGGGATAAATGGTGCCCTGCGCCAGAAAATCAACATGACCTATCTTCTTGGCTTCCGCCTCAAAAACTCTGATGAATTCCTCACCGATGGTCTTGCGCTTTGTCTCGGGGTCGGATACTCCTCTCAGCTTGCCCATGAACTGTTCTTTAGCATTCACGCGGACAAAATTGATGTCCCAGTCCTTGAAAGCAGCCTCAACTTCATCGCCCTCGTTCTTTCTCATGAAACCGTGGTCAACGAATATGCAGGTGAGCTGTCTGCCGATAGCCTTTGAAAGCAGTGCAGCCAGAACAGAGCTGTCAACACCGCCCGAAAGTGCCAGCAGTACCTTGCCGCTGCCGACTTTCTCGCGTATCTCCTTGATAGACTTTTCAGCGTAGTTCTCCATAGTCCAGTCGCCTGTGCAGCAGCATACATCCTTAAGGAAGCTGTCCAGCATCTTAACACCGAACTGAGTATGATTAACTTCGGGGTGGAACTGTACTGCATACAGCTTCTTTTCCTCGTTGTACATAGCAGAACAGGGGCAGTTAGAAGTGTGCGCCGCAACACTGAATCCCTCGGGTACTGCGGATATGAAGTCAGTATGGCTCATCCAGCTTATTGCACTTTCGGGTATCTCAGCATCAGCAAAAAGAGCACATTTCTTGTCGTAGAAAGTCTCAGTCTTTCCGTATTCCGATACCTTGCAGGTCTCAACCTTTCCGCCCAGAACATGAGCCATAAGCTGTGAACCGTAGCATATGCCCAGCACGGGGATGCCCAGCTCAAAGATCTCCTTCGGAACGCTGGGTGCATCTTCACCGTAAACGCTCTGAGGGCCACCGGTGAAGATAATTCCCTTCGGCGAGAGCTTTTTTATTTCATCTATGCCTATCTTGTTGTACGGCTTGACCTCGCAGTAAACGTTACATTCACGCACACGTCTTGCGATGAGCTGATTGTACTGTCCGCCGAAGTCAAGTATGAGAACATATTCATTGGTCATAGCGCAAACCTCTTTCCTGAAAAAATATAATTTATTATAACACAACCACCTAACATTTGCAAGTGGTATAATGTTAATTTTTTAAAATGCCGTTCACAGCTGATAGGCATATTTTGCCGATACAGCAAAATGGGAGCCGTGATATTTTTACGGCTCCCGCTTTATAATACTTAACGTTTACAGTTTATTCTTCCGCTGTATCGGATTCTGCTGTCTCTCCTGAGGTTTCGCCCTGTCCATTGCTGACATATACTGTCACATATCGTCCTAATACGCTTTCTTTTCCTGCCTCGGGTTCGGTAGATATAACAATACCCTCGGGGACTGTATTAGAGTATTGTTTGCGTGGAGCAGGGAAAAGTCCCAACAATTCCAGTTCATCAAAGGCTTCGTGATATTCTTTTCCTGTCACATCGGGAACAATCACTGTCATTTCGTAAGGTTTGTTCTCATCGGGATAAACATAGCGCTCGGTCTTCGGGTTATTGGTGTAATCATTTTTATCCGTGAATACCTCAATATAAACCTTTTCTACACCGTTAACATTACCGTTGCTGTCATGAGTGAATTTAATAACAAAATTATTACCGTCTTTTTGCAGCTGTGAAGTCATGCTGCCATCGTTCAGAAGAGCCTTCGCAAATCTCATTTTATCGTTTTCTTCAATATCTGCTCTTACATAATCATCAGTCATATAAAGGTACTCTTTATCAACGGCAGTCATGTTTACATCGTCTATGGTGAATTTTTCGCCGTTTTCATTATAGTATTTTATAGCTTCTTCGGCTTCTTCATACAGTTTTTTTGCACAAGAACTTTCATAGCTGAATCTTTTGGTGATGCCGTTTTCTGTTATACCGCCATTATGACCGTATTCGGGATATGTGCAGAAGCTTTTGTGTGCTGAGTCAAGGTAGATATACGCATAGTTTATATCCACGACTTTCGTACCGCTTTCATCGAATATGAAATCTACAGCATAATCATAATCTGCAAAATATTCATCTAAGCCACCTAAATTCCTGTCCATTGCAGCAGCAAATTCCAGCGCAGAGCATTTTCCGTCTTCATGCACTATATCAGCGTTTCGTGACTGTCTGACCATTTCGGATGTTATCATCTTTTCCTCCCCGAGAACAAGTTCATTTCCTGTATCGTCAAGCATTTCGTAATATGCTTCATATGCTGCGTTGTATATAGTTTTTACATTTCCGCGAATTGTTTCATCCGCATCTTCGATATAACCCTCTTGTGACGGATATTCCTCTTTCACCTGACCTTCGCGGCTGTCTTCTACCTGACCTGCGGGTGAAACATCTATGCGCTCTGCTTTTTTCTCGTAAACTTCACTTGCAAGCTTCATACCTACTGTGAGCATAAGCGCCGCAGCAGCTGCGATGATCGCTCCGTTTCTCCACTTTCTGCTGATCTTGACTTTTCCGCTGTTTCCGTTTATCTTTGTATCATTCATTCTGATGCCCTCCGTTTTATAGGTTCTGCTTTCCGCATACTGAGGATATCGCTCACCGAGCGCAGCTTTAAGCTCGGCTTTTTTATCTTCGGAAAGCTTTGTCTTGCCGTACATATTTTTAATTGCGCTCAAATTGCTCACTCCTCTCTGTAGTCCGAAAGCACGTCCCTGAGTCTGTCACGCGCCCTTTTCAGCCGCGAGACCACAGTCCCTTTCGGCAGACTCAGTATCCGCGCTATCTCCTCTGTTTTGTACTCCTCATAATAGTAAAGATAAACGATGGGTCTGTATTTTTCGGGAAGATTGTCCACCGCTCGTTTAACATCAAGCTCAGCTTCCGTCCAACCGAATTCGGTTTTATGTACGTCCTCCAGTGCAGCAGTACGCTTCCACCTGAAAGATTTTCTTATGTCCTTGCATCGATTGATAGCCGTGCGCAGTAGCCACGCTTTAAGGTGCTCAGACGTATCGATATCAAGATCTTCGCAAACCGAAAAATACTTCATCAGCACATCGCTGACTACGTCCTCAGCTTCGTGTGTATCACCTAGATACGCATAAGCCGCTCGGTAGATGTGGTCGGCATAATTATCCACCACATCTTCAATGTTCATCGTCATCTTTTCACCTCCTCGCGAGCAGTAATGAAAGCTTTCACCTATAAAACGAATAGCATCAGTGTTTGATTGCATAAATTAGAAAAAATTTTTTTCAGAACCTAACAGCTCATGCTGCAGGGGAGTCACGTCCGCCCAAAACAAAAAGCATACGCTGTACACAGTACTGCCTTCATTGAAAGTCTAACCGTATCCGATGATCGTTCAACGATCCCCTACACCATGTTTGCAAGGTGTTGTATCGGCATTAATTATATCACATTATAATTTCATTATCAAGAAAAATAATAGCGTTTATTGTCAGCTGATTTGGCTTAACAAAAACCGTTTATCATTTGATGGTTCTTCTATTATATATAGAAGAAGCGAAAAAAAAGAAGGGGCTGTTGCAGCCCCAACAAAGAAAAAGAGCCTGGCACAGTGCCAAGCTCTTCTTTTTGTGGTATAATATAATTGCAAAAACCATTAAACCAACGAAAGGATTGTACCACAAAAATGAGAAATTGTCAAGTGCGTCTTAACATGAATTATGAGATCTACATCGAAGAAAGCTCAACTGTCAGAGTATTGAGCAATGTTATAGATGAGATCTATCAAAAAGAAGAATACACGATAGTAAGCAAGTGGAATGGCGCCATACCCGAGGATATCATGATGAAGATACTCATCTACGGCT
>NZ_FOKQ01000083.1 GCF_900112155.1 Hominimerdicola alba
AGTCGGAGATTTCTCCATATACTGCTCCCGAACTTTTCTTAAGCGGTTGTAATACGTGTTAGGCTTGATCCCGTTTTCTTTGCACCATTCCCGGATCGTCAGACCGCTTGCCTGTTGCGCTTCGATCTGTGCAGTCCATTCTTGCAGACGTACTTCCTGCTTTATTGTTGTGATGCTTGTCGTATTTGACTGCATATATTTCACCAACTCCTATCTGTCTAATATACTCCAATTAACTCCATGGACCAATTTGGATTTTCCAATTTACTTCATGGTGTTCCTTGGAGTTTATTATACTTCATTAGACTCCGGTGGGGTAGGTGCGGAGGGTTATACGCTTACTATTCATCTCAATTTGTGTCAGCAACAATTATATCATAACATCGAAGTGTTGTCAATACAAACGCCATAGTACTTCTGACCTGACATCAGAAATACTACGGCGAAAAACTTCTATATCAGCGCCGACCTTTACTGTCAGGAGTTTTTATATATGTTATTATAGTCTTACTTAATAGTGATCTCAAAGGCTCTGCTATTAATTTTGCTCACATCCCATTCACCGTTCACTTTCGCCACAAGCACTGTTTTATAAGTCCCGGCTAGAAATTTTTGATGTGTATGTTGTTGTATCGCCATTAATATAATCCATGACCTTCCAATTGTCTGCCGAATATACTGCTATACCGTATTTTTCAGTTCCATCAAGTGATGATCATTTTGCATTACTTAGCATTAGACATATTCCTTTTAATGTTAATGAAGTAACAACAACTGCTGTACTAAAATATATTTTCAATCATAAGACCTTGTATTTTCTGAGCAACTCAAGGTTATGCTCTTTTCTCCTTGCTAGTTCTTCCATTGTCTGATTGTGTATTTCTTCATTTTCAAGAAAAGTTTGTACTCTTTGACGTGATTCACTATATCGCTGTTCAAATTCTAAAAGATTTTTTGAAATTAGCTCCTGTGGAATAGAAAACTGTTTATTTTCTTCATCAATGATTTTCAATGCAGTTGAATATCGCTGTTTAAGATCAGCCAACGGATCATCTAAAATATACCTGATAACTGTATCAGTAAACGGAGCAGCAAGTGATTCATTTATTGGCAAAGAAATAACAGTGATGTAGTCTTTAAATGCACCTTCTTCATAATCAGCTACATCTTTGAGCGTTTTAACATTATCCAGAACAGGAAATATCCAAGTCATAGTTGCATTCAATGAATCTTGAACTGCGTCTGACAAAGGCATATAATCGATAATATCGGTGTAGTCAAAACCGGCATTATCAAATGGCTTGTCTGATATATGCCAATTAAGATAAAACTCCTTTAAACGTTTATACCATATTTCGTTTTGCCGGAATGTGCGGTCAATACAAAGATCTTTGCGGTAAACAGTAGCGATCGCACCAAAGGGTACCAGCTGATTTTTCATATCGTGGATACCGACAATATGTATGATCTCATCGTTGATAACACGAACATACAGGGGCATACGAACTTTAGGCTTTTTAAAGCCCAGCGGTTCAAGTGCCTCACCATAGATCTGCGTAAACAAAGTGTTTAATGTAGGCTTCTTTTCTTCGGCCTTTTTAAAACTGAGTTTTAGTATACTCTCGTCATTTCTAATACCGAGTTCATCACTATCAGCAAGCATATCCACACCCAAAAGTGATGATATCATGCTAAGTCTTTCATCAGCCATGAGATCACTTTCACCGATCAGCTCAATGAGTTTTTCGATATCTGCTTTGTTATTCAGCAGTGGTTTCCAGCATTCGGGCTTTATTTCATTATTTTCCATGCCGTAGATCTCACCATCGCCCACAACGATCCTATCTGCACACTCTCCTGTTTTGTCAAAGAGTTCAAGTACTGCGATATCGCTGTCTGTTACTTCCTCGGTAATACACGGAAGTTTCATGCTTTTTGAAACAGCCTTGGCATCATTAAAAAGTGCTCTTGAATCATCACTGCTGTCCATATCAGCAAGAGTTGCCCACTGCTGATCAACAGATAACGCAATGATATAAGTTTTCACGGCTTCATCGTCATCACATGGCACGAAGCCTTTCTTTTTCATATATGCGTTAAATCCCTTGACAAATTTATCTTTGTCACCTATCTTGAAATGCACTGTATTTGAAAAGTTTCCCATATATTTCTCCTGTAATGCTTGTAAAATTTTATTTGTCAACGATTTTTCATTAAATAATCTTGTATTTTCTGAGCAATTCTAGGTTATGTTCTTTTCTCCTTTCAAGTTCTTCCATTGTCTGCTTGTGTATTTCTTCATCTTCAAGAAATGTCTGTAATCTTTGACAGTATTCATTATATTTCTTATTAAATTTTTCCAGACGTTCCATTATATCTTCTTGTGAAAGATTAGATTTTTTATATGCTTCTTCTCTTCTTTTCAATGCAGTTAAATATCGCTGTTCAAGATCAGCAAGCGGATCATCTAAAATATACCTGATAACTGTATCCGTAAATGGAGCAGCAAGAGATTCATTTATAGGCAAAGAAATAACAGAGATATAGTCTTTAAATGCACTTTCTTCATAATCTGCAACATCTTTAAGTGTTTTAACATTATCCAGAACAGGAAGTATCCACGTCATTGTTGCATTCAATGAATCCTTAACGGCGTCTGATAAAGGCATAAAATCAATAATATCGGTGTAGTAAAAACCAGCCTCATCAAATGGCTTGTCCGATATATGCCAATTAAGGTAAAATTCCTTTAAACGTTTATACCATATTTCGTTTTGTCTGAATGTGCGATCTATACAAAGATCTTCGCGGTAAACAGTAGCGATCGCTCCAAAAGGCACCAGATGCGATTTCATATCATGGATACCGACAATATGTATGATCTCATCGTTGATAACACGAACGTACAGTGGCATACGAACTTTCGGCTTTTTAAAGCCTAAAGGTTCAAGTGCCTCACCATAGATCTGCGTAAACAAAGTGTTTAACGTAGGCTTCTTTTCTTCGGCTTTTTTGAAATTAAGTTTTATTATACTTTCGTCATTTCTTGTACCGAGTTCATCACTGTCAGCAAGCATATCCACACCCAAAAGTGATGATATTTTGCTAAGTCTTTCTTCAGCCAAACCATCACTTTCACCGATCAACTCAATGAGTTTTTGGGTATCAGCTTTGTTGTTCAGCAGCGGTTTCCAGCACTCGGGCTTTATTTCATTTTTTTCCATGCCGTAGATCTCACCATCACCAACAACGATCTTGTCCGCACGCTCTCCTGTTTTGTCAAAGAGTTCAAGTATAGCGATATCGCTGTCTGTTACTTCCTCTGTAATACATGGAAGTTTCATACTTTTTGAAATCGCTTTAGCTTCACTGAAAAGCGCTCTCGTATCATCACTGCTTTCCGAGTCAGCAAGTGTTGCCCAACCCTGATCATCAGAAAACGCAATAATGTAAGTTTTCACGGCTTCGTCATCATCACACGGCACGAAGCCTTTCTTTTTCATATATGCGTTGATACCTTTGACAAATTTTTCTTTGTCCTTGATTTTAAAATGCACAGTATGAAAAAAGTTTCCCATAAAAAATTCCTCCTATAATATTTGCAGACAAAGTGTCATGCTCGATTAGTATATCATAATTGTTATATCTTTGTCAATGTTTATTAATTATGGTATAATTTGGCTATATCATTCTATTTTAGTAAAAAATTTTTATATAATAATCTCTCTGTAATTATATAAAAGTTTTTTACGTTTAGTGGCGAAATAACATTCTTTGAAATACGTATAGGTTGTGCAGTATTAGATTGTAAATGCCGTAATAGGTCATCGGCAAACTTACAAGTGAGTCCGCCGATGCAGCTATATCCATACATCAAGCCTACAATCATTGTTAATGTCAATAACCGTTGCAATTAAGATAGACAACACAATCTTCGTGCATTTTACATTCTTAATATAAAATTTCATCCTATTACGGATCGTAATTTATGTTATTATAAATAGTAACTAATCAAGCTTATTGAAAACACTTATATAATTTCAAGTTCTACATAGACAAATCAATCCCTTCATTTTCTTTCAAAGACTCATCCTCATTTTGCTCAACAACATGAAATCTGTCAACTCCCGGAATAATAGACAGCGACCTACCATTATCCCATTTCATAATCAGTTGCCCTTTATGTAAAGCTTTACATAAGGGTACTTATGGATAGTTAGACATTATGAAAAGCATTATCGTCAGATACGCAGAAACACTGTTCTCATTTCGATAATGCTTTCCATAAAAATATCAGTTGTCACATAGCTTTTTCAAGAATGCCATGAGGTCATTGTCATCATTCCAAGAGGATTTCGGAATATTGGAATCCTCAATGGCGGCTGTATAAGCTGCATCAAGTGCCTCACGCTTGCTTTTTCCATCTACTTTTGCATATACCTCAGTGGTTTTCACGCTCTCATGTCCAAGAAAGTCGCGGATGTATATGATTGCCACCCCAGCATGAAGCAAATGCATTGCCTTTGAATGCCTCATACAATGTGGTGAAAACTTATCAGGAATCATTTCCGGGTGTTCTACCCTTGCTGCTTCCACATACTTTTTGAGTATGTAGGCAACACCAGCTCTGGTCAGTTGCTTGCCTGTGCGGTTGACAAAGAGAAGTTTATCCTTGTTTTCAACGTTGTTTAGACCTGTCTGCTGCAGGTAAGAAGAAATCAGGTCTGCCGTTTTGCTGGATAGTGGCACAATCCTGTCCTTGGCACCCTTCCCGTGAAGTACAATGGTGGAAGGATGTTCTGTCCGAATGTCACCAATTCTGATCTTTGTGATCTCCGTAACACGGGCTGCACAATCATAAAGTATTGTGAGCATGAGGGCATCCCTATATCCTGACCTACGATTCATATCTGGCTGGTTAAGGACGCAGGAAACTCCATCAACGCTCATGTAACTGACAATCGGTTTGGGCTGCTTCTTCATCTTGATGCCGACAATCATACTGGAGGTGTCAAGATACTCGGGAAAAGAATATCCGATATACCTAAAAAAGCACTTAATGGCGGCAAGACGCTGGTTTCTTGTGGATACGGATCTTCCATCATCCTCAAGCTTCTTAAGAAAGCCGAGGATCACATCCTTGGATATGTCGGAAACCACAAGTTTATCCGGGGATTTGCCGAGGTTTTCCTTGCAATACACAAGCAGTTGCTTGAACGTATCCAGATATGATGCAATGGTTGCCTCGGAGTACCCTCGTTCTCCTGGAAGATATACTTGGAAAAACCTTGTGGTGATGTAAGCGAAGGAAGTTACCCTATTCTTCATAACGCACAACCTCTGGAATAGCTCTGGCACATACTTTGTCAGCACGTTCCAAAAAAT
>NZ_FOKQ01000003.1 GCF_900112155.1 Hominimerdicola alba
TTTTTTGAAGAGGGCTTGGGGGTGTGCGCTCTGAAACAGCTTATTTCACCAGTTAATATGTTTTTTTACTCTGATGTTCGGATATGGTTAGAGGGTGCTGCGGTTGCAACAGCCTCTTTTGTTTTATCTGCTATAGGAAGTCGCTTTCCGCAAATCGCATTTTATTTTTACATTCAAGATTTTCTTTTTATAAAAGTAAAAGCTTATAATCTTTTCATTTAGTTTTACATATGACGTTAAAATATTTATATCAACTGTACGGAAAATTTCCCCACAAATCAATTTGGATGTGCTATAATATATACACAAACGGAAAAGCTTGTCTTCCGTTTGTTGACATTCATAATAATACACCTCTTTTTGTTTGTGCCGTCCTTTCGGCAAAGCCGTGCTTGTGAGAGAGCACGGCTTTTTTCTTGACATGAAATATATATCATGATATAATAATCAAGTTAGTGAAAACTTATGATCTTTGTATTTATATGAAGATGGCTTTTTCGGAGGACAAAGATATGAAAAGTACTGATTTTAAGATGAACACAACTTCCCTGGCGACAGAACAGGGCGATATTTTCATAGATGAATTCATTCCCAAAACAGAGGGGAATTATCCCTGCGTAATAATGAGTCACGGATTCAATTCCTGCGCCGAAGAGCTTCACGATATAGCTGAAAAGCTGGCGGAAAACGGTATATATGCCCTCTGCTACGATTTTAACGGCGGCGGTAATAAGGGCAGAAGCACAGGCAAGACCACGGATATGAGCGTTCTGACTGAGCAGAATGATCTCAGGGCTGTTATCGGATATGTGAAAAGTCTTTCGCAGATAGGTGATATTTATCTATACGGCGAAAGTCAGGGAGGATTTGTATCGGCGTTGACTGCTCCTGAAATACCTGATATCGAGGGACTTTTCCTTGTTTATCCTGCGTTTGTTATACCACACGACTGGCTCAGCAGAGATGAAAGCACTATGCAGGATGAATTTGATTTTATGGGTGTGAAGATTTCAAGGGCATATTACGACGGTGTACCGAGATATGATGTTTTTGCAAAGGCTGCTGAATTCAAGGGCCCTGTAAAAATATGGCACGGCGGTGCAGACCCTGTGGTTGATCCCGAATACTCGCTGAAACTTGTGAAAAGCTATGAAAATTGCGAGCTTAAAGTTTTCAGTGGGAATGTACATTGGTTCCCGCCCGAACTGCGTGCAGTCATTGCGGAAGAGATCGTTGAATCTATAAAAGTATAAAGAAAAATGCTGTGTTACCACCTGGATAACACAGCATTTTTTTATTTTGGTTGGAATTTTTAGATCACTTCATTGTGTTAAGCAGACCGTCTTTATTAAAAGCACCATTAAGTTCAGCGGTCTTCTTATCGTAGTTTATGTTGAATACAGCGTAGTTTACTGATTTACCTGTACTCTCATTTGTTAAGGAAATTGTGAGAGTTTCAGTATCTTTGCCGGAGATATCCATAGTTATCGCACCTCCTGCAACAGTCTTGGCATCAGAGATTTTTTGTGTATAACGTGCCTTTCCGTCTACCATACCCTTGACCGTGTATTTACCGCTCAGATCTTCGGGCATAGGGATACTGATTGTCAGATCAACCAGGTCATTTTTATCAAACTGCAGGTCTTTGTTCAGTTCACCTACCAGCTCGGCAGTCTTTTTATCATAATTTACAACAAATTCACCATAGTCGATCGATTCTCCGGTTGCTTCGTTTTTTAGCGTAACTTTTAATCTCTCGGTCTTCTTGCCGGAGATATCCATTGTTATCGCACCGCCGGCAACAGCTGATGCATCGGGAATCGGTATTATATAACGTGTAATACCATTTACAATGCCATTTACAGTGTATTTTCCGGTCAGACCCTTGGGCATCGGCATACTGATAGTCAGATCAACGGGATCGGTCACGCCTGTGGATACGTAGATCGTAACCTCAGTGTCTCTCTCAACTCTCCTGTCGGGTTCAAGAGACATATCGATTACCTTACCCTTATCGCCTTCGTAAGGCATATCTTCAACATTTGCTTTCAGCTTGTTTTCCTTAAGGATAGTGATAGCCTTTTCCTTGGTCAGACCAACAACGTTAGGTACCTTTACCTTATTATCCAGCGGACCCTTGCTGACATAAAGTGTGACCATATCGCCAATAGGAAATTCAGTACCGGCTGCAGGTTCTGTGCCTATTGCTATACCCTCGGGAACATTATCATCGTACTTGCTTCTCAGAACGACTGTGAACTGTGCTGCTCTCAGCTCGCTCTCTGCAACTTCGGATTCACAATCCGATACATCAGGGACTAATGTCTTCTGCTTGCCCTTACTTACCTTCAGGGTGATGGTGTAGCCTTCATTAACAGACCTGCCTGCGCTCTGGCTCTGCCAGAATACTATGCCCTCCTCATATTCGATATTATACTCTTCTATTATATCAAAATTCAACTTGTCTGAGAAATCCATTTTAACCTGATCTATTTCCTTTCCAACAAAGTCTGGAAGTGTGACTGAGCCATCATGTTTATTTCTATCGCATACTCTAAGGATTACATTATCGTAGCTGTTTATCGGATCTCCCGGCTCAGGACTCTGCCAGAAGATAATACCGTCATCATAATCAGGATTGTTTTCAAATGAGATAACAACTTCGCCTAAATTATCCTGATCTATACTATCAATATTTTTTCCGATCAGATCAGGCATAGTAACATTGTTGTCATTTTTCTCTGCTGTAGTTTTTTGATTTGCGGAAGTTTTTTCGACCTTTGACGATGCTGATCCATCGGTATTGATCTTTTTGCCGAAAAGCATGGTCGATGTTACCGCACCTGCCGCAATAACCGCGATACAAGCAGCAATCGCTCCGCCGCGGTAAAGTCTCAGCTTACCGTTAGATGCTGTTATATTGCTATCCGTTTTGTTTCCTGTGATACTCTTGTGTCCCTTTATGACACCCTTTGTATTGTTCATTTTGAATCCTGCCTTTCCCATAACGGAGGAGAGAATCCTTTCCCTAGCATCATCAGGAATCTGAGCATCTTTGCCGAAATCAGCGAAGTCGTCCTTAAGGATCTCAGCATCGATTTCCGAAGCACGATCGCCTAAGTTTTTCAATCTGTTCTTCATCATTCTCTGCCCTCCAATATCTTTTTTAGTTTTTTCAGACCGCGGGATATTCTCATGTTTATCATGCCTTTGCTCATGCCCAATTCTTTGGCTATGTCAATGTTCTTCTGACCGAAGTAGTACTTACGTATAAAAATCGTGCTGTCGGGTTCACCCAGTTCTTTGACAGCTTCAAGCAGTTCCCTGCTCTCGTCCCTATCATCTGCGATACAGTTTTCAAGCTCGTCATAATCCACCGTATCTATGCATTTGCTTTTTTTACGGAATACATCGATACAATGGCGTTTTGAGATAACTCCTAAGAAGGCCTGTACCGAACGGAACCGGAAGTCGTTTTTCAGTCCGGCATTGTAAAATGCAAGAAAAATATCGCTGACAGCTTCCTCTATATCCTCGCCGGTACATACATCCGAAAGACGTGTGCAGGCGATCTTATAGACATAGGCGCTGTATTGCCTGACAGTCTGTGCAAGCCCTCGCTCGTGATCAGACCGCAGCAAGTTTAGAAGTTCATTGTCATTCATATGAATACCTCACTATTGAAACGTTTCAATATATACAGTCGAAACTAAAGACGGAAAAGTAACAAGATCGCGAAAAATAATAATGTAAACGTTTTGTGAATAGAAATCAAACTAAAAAGTTCGACTTTTAGATTATACCATATCCATGGAAAGATTGTCAATTCTCAACATATGGAGATTTGTTCAATTTTCACGGGCAAAAGTTATACTTTCGCAAAATCAACGGTGATATAATATACTTGTGAAAGAGGCGCTGGCTTACTTATAATAAGGAGTGATAACATGAGATACGAAAGAACAGATGATGCAAACATCATTAATGAAAGGTACATGGATTCCATACTTTTTGAGGAAAGGCTGATAGGTTCTGTGGCGGCGGATACAGAAACGGAATTTCTGGGTGAGAGGTTTTCTATGCCGATATTCATGCCTGCTTTTTCTCACCTTAATAATTTCGGCAGTAGAGAACTGACGGGTCTTGAAGAGTATTCTCTTGCAGCCAAGGAACTCAACGTGCTGAATTTTGTGGGTATGGTGGAAAATGATATGTTTGAGAAGATAGTCGGCACAGGAGCTAAGACTGTGCGTATCGTCAAGCCATACGCTGACAACGGCAAGGTGCGTGACCAGATGCAGTTTGCTGAATCTCACGGTGCATTCGGCATTGGCATGGATATCGATCACATTTTTGGTTCAAATGGCTATGATGTCTGCATGGGCGAAAAAATGACTGCCCAGAGTGCGGATATGCTGAGCTCATATGTTGAGTCCTCAAAGCTCCCTTTTATTGTAAAGGGTGTGCTAAGCGTCCGTGACGCGTTGCTTTGTGCTGATATCGGAGTAAAGGCTATAATAGTCAGCCACCATCATGGCAGACTGCCCTATGCAGTACCGCCCATGATAATACTTCCCGAGATAAAAGAAGCCCTCAAAGGCAAAGATGTTCGTATTATCGTTGACTGTGGTATCGCCAGCGGTTCTGACGTTTACAAGGCTATTGCTCTGGGTGCTGATGCTGCTGCGGTGGGCAGAGCGATGCTTCCCACATTGGAAAAAGACGGAACTGATGGCGTAAAAGCCTGCTTCGGTCAAATCAGGGATGAACTCAGATACGTCATGAGCTTCACAGGATTTTCCAAAGTCAGCGATATCGACGACTCGGCACTTAGATTCACAAGATAGTAAAAAAAGACCTCTTTGGTAGTTTTCCAAAGAGGTCTTTCTTATATTCCATAATTTCTATAAATGCTGTTACAATACCTTATAAAGCCCATTTAACTGCCCCTTTAAATAGGCAAGATATTTCAGATATTCTTCGTCCGTATTGAGATGTTCAAGTATCATCGGCATATCACTGTCCAGTTTGTTCATCGTCTCAGCGTAGTATCTCAGTGGTAATTCTCCCAGTCCCGGAGCGCATTCTTCCAGCTGAAGCGTGTACTCCTGCTTTAGGTGAACGTCCTTCACATGACAGCTTCGTATCCGTCCGCCGAGAAGCTCGGCACATTCATCGATGAATTCTTCCATGCCGAAATACCGATCTGCCGAATTGATCATATTTACAGCATCAAGATGTACTGCGAACCTGTCACGGTCTACCATTTCAAAAAGACGCAGATATTCTTTGGGACTTGTGGGTATCATCCAGGGCATGGGTTCAAGTGTGAAGTATGTGTTCCGTACATTAGCTGTATCGATGATGTACTGTACCATTGAAACAGTTTTCTTCCATGCTTCATCGGTGAAATTAGCTTTGTAGCCACCGTCCCAGCGTTCACCGAAAGCGCCTGCTACATTCACCGCACACCTTGCCCCGAGATAGTCTGCCAGCCTTAACTGCTCTATACAGTAGTCGAGATTTTTGCGTCTCTCCTGCTCATCGGCAGCGAGTGCATTTCTCCATATCCCTACCTCTGCGATCATCAGGCCGTATTTCTCTGCCGCATTTTTGTATTCGTTGATGCGGTCTATGGGCTCATTGCTCTGGATGGGAAAAACCACTGCCGAACACCCTAACGCACAGTGATTTTTCGCCCATTCCTCAGCAGATGAATGTCTTAACGGCGATGATGTACCAAGTCTCATGACTATGCCTCCTGTAAGATCATTTCAGCATTCCGATGATGTCAGAAGCTATCTTCTCCGAGGTTATACCAAGATTATCGAGCAGCTCATTTGCATTGTACCTGTCGTAGAACTCCTTGCCAAGTCCGTAGCACCTGACATTTACATCGCTGCTGCCGAAATATGCAGCGACCTTCTGACCATAACCGCCGTCGAGAGAACCGTCCTCCAGCGTGATAACGACTTTGCAGTTTTCCTTGAGAGTATCCAGCAATGGAGTATCAAGTCCAGTTACGAATCTCGGGTTTATCAGCGCAGCATTGATCCCCTGCTCTGCCAGTAGCTCAACCGTCTTTTCACCTATCTGATAGAAACCGCCCACAGCGATAACAGCCGCCTTTTCGCCCTGCTTGACCATCTCAGACTTGTTCAGCTCGCTGTAATCTGCGGGTATCTCCCTGTCGGTATGTACCACGCCGTTGCCCGGGACACGTATAGCCACTGGATATGTATTCTGTTCTACTGCCCAATCAAGCATTACAAGATATTCTTCTGCACAGGTAGGTGCAAGGTATACAAGCCCCGGGATATTGGATATCATGGGTATATCGTAGATACCGATATGCGTAACATCACTCATGCCGTACACCGAAGCCGAGAACACCAGGAAAGTCACAGCTGAACTGTTAAGACAAACGTCCTGCATTATCTGGTCGTAGGTTCTCTGCATAAATGTGCTGTTTACGCCGAACACAGGTTTTCCGCCGTTTCTGGCAATACCCGAAGCGAGAGCTGTTGCAGTCTCCTCAGCTATGCCAACATCGAAAAACTGATCTTTGTACTTCTCACGCAGCTTCTCGTCAAATCCGAACACCATTGGAGTTGCCGCAGTTATTGCGCACACCGACTTATCCTTATCCATCTTTTTGGTAAGATACTCAGCAGTCAGTGAACCGTAGTTTTCGCCATTGCCCCAGTTTACTGTCGTTTTTCCTGTTTCGGGGTCAAAGGGCATAGACCAGTGCCAGTTTTCCTTGTTGTTTTCGGCGATGGGATAACCCTTGCCTTTCTTGGTGACGATATGCACAACAACAGGCTTTGTAGAATCCTTAACACCCTTAAAGGCTTCTATAAGCTGTTCGATATCGTTGCCGTCAGCCACGAAAACATAGTCGAGCCCCATAGCTGTAAACAGATTTGTTTCTGCTTTGCCGTTACCCTCACGCAGAGCTTTCAGGTTCTTGTACATACCACCGTGGTTCTCCGCAATAGACATATCATTATCATTTACAACGATGATAAAATTGCTGTCCATCTCCCCTGCGAAGTCGATACCCTCCAGAGCTTCGCCGCCGCTGAGTGACCCGTCACCGATAACAGCGATTATGTTCTCCTTGCCGCCGGTGAGATCTCTTCCCTTAGCCAGACCTGCCGCAAGACTCACGGATGTTGATGTGTGCCCAATATTGAAGAAATCGTGGGCACTTTCCTCGGGATTTGTGTAGCCGGATACATCACCGAAATGTTCATCAGATATGTAGCCCAGCTTTCTTCCAGTGAGTATCTTGTGGGGGTAGCACTGGTGAGAAACGTCAAAAACGATTTTATCCTTCGGTGAATCAAAAACATAGTGCATAGCTATTGTAGTTTCAACTATACCGAAGTTGGGTCCGAAATGTCCTCCTCGTTTGGAAAGACGGTTCATCATAGCGTCTCTTATGTCCTGCGCTAGTCCTTTCAGTTCGGTGATATTAAGCTTTTTAACGTCCTCGGGAGAGTTTACCCTGTCAAGGATCTCGTACATATGCAATACCTCTCTTTTCAAAATTCCATAATTATCTGTCCTTCTGCTGTAATATTGTAGCACAATCCCTCAATCCAAAACTATAACATATTTTCAGAAAAATTGTATAAACCTATAGAAGCCAGCCTGATATGTCAATATAAGAAATCTCATTATAAAAACAGGAAGATACCTCAGAACGAAGTATCTTCCGTGAAAGTATAGACATTATCAAGCTGCCGTAAGTAGCTCTAAAAGGCGGACAGTGAGATTATTTCAGCAGGTCTTCAAGTATAACAGCTGCATCTGTTACACAGCCGCGGCAGGTTCTTAACACCTTGCCAGTGCCGATACCTTTCAACTCACGGCACATCAGCGAAGAATTCATCTCCATGAAACGCTTTTCAAGTTCGGCTATCTTCTTCGAAGCAATTTCTTCACCGAATTTCCTTTTCAGCACCAGCTCTGCAGCAAGTACAGCTCCGCATATATCCATTTTGCCGCCTGCATAGCGCATAGCAGCGTTCCATGCTTCATCAACGGTCATTCCTGCATCGTCAATGAAAGCGCACAGAACAGCGCTTGAACAGCTTTGACCGTTTTTGTGGTTCTCTATCGCCAGATCACTTTTTTTATTCATCTCTTTCCTCCATGCAAAGACCGCAGAGTGGTGTCTGCGGTCATAAGTTCATTATCTGTTCAGCGGCAGTACCGAGTTCTTGATCACCAGGTCGCCCTCGATTGTACGCATACGGTATATGGTGCTGGGATCATTAAGACGCTGTATAAGCGTATTAACAGTAAGTTCAGCCATATACTCAGCATCGATGCTGATAGTGGTTATAGTCGGGTCGCTGACCTCGGAGATAAGGTAGTTATCGTAGCCCACAACAGATACGTCTTCTGGTACGGAATAGCCGTGCTCACGCAGCTGCTTGATGGTCTGGAAAGCTACTTCGTCACAGTTGCAGACAAAAGCAGTAGGCATATCCTTAGGGAATACAAGGTCGATAGGATCGGAATACTTATCTCTGTCATCGATTATCCAGTCATCGCGAATTTCAAGATCATGCTCGATTAGAGCTTTGAGGTAGCCCATGTATCTGTCGAATATACTTGATGTTGCTTTTTTCGAACCGATAAAACCGATACGTCTGTGGCCGAGGCTTATGAGATAATTTGCAAGCTTGTATCCACCGTTGTAGCCGTTTGTAACTATGGAGTCAACCTTAAGACCCGGAACATAGTAGTCCAGCAGAATAAGATGTTCAACGTTCTCGGAAAGATTCTGAGCATACACGTGGGATATCTCACCCAGGGAGATAAGGGCGGATATCTTTCTGTCGGTAACGATATTCGGCAGTACCAGATTCTCCTCGTCCTTGTACTCAAGATTCTCGATGACGCAGTACAGGTTCTCTCTTTTCAGTCTTTGCACAAGGCTGTTGTACAGTGTCCAGTAGAAAGAGCCGCTGAGACCAACATACTTTTCCGGTATAAGGACACCGATATTGCTCTTCTTGCGCGAGGTCACAGTCTTGGAGGGCACATAGCCCATTTCTTCAGCTACCTGTTTGATCTTAGCTCTCAGCTCATCACTTACACCGCTCTTATCAGCAAGCGCCTTTGAAACGGTAACGTTGCTGGTATTGCAGGCTTTAGCGATATCTATCAGGGTAACAGGTTTTTTCATTGTTATCACTCCTTTAATTGTTATAACTTAATATTAACTTTATTATAAACAATTTTCGTCAATTTGTCAAGAGTTTTCTTTAAATTTGATAAAATTAATGTAAATTCTGAATGGCGAGTTGTATTGCAAGTCCAAAATGTGCAGTAAAATCGGCGGTTTTGCGTGGTTAATGAAATTGTTAAAAATTATTCTTTATATAATTATCTTATGGTAAATATTTCAAAAAGTCATGATTGATAAATTATTGACAATAATATCAGTTCATTAACGTTAAAAAAATCACCGGCATCTGATCGATACCGGTGATCTGTATATATCTTATTTATTGTAGAAATCATTCTGCTTGTCGTATACTACCTGAGCGGTGTATTTCTTTATCGCATCAGCGTTCTCTTTGATGTCCAGTTCCTCTACCCAGCTGTCTATCTTGCCCTGGAACTCGTCGCCCTTCATGTTATTGAGAAGAGTTTCACGGTTATCAGTAACGTACTTTTCGCTGTTTTCGGTAACGTCACCTTTCATTACTATGTAATAGAAACCGTCATCTTCATAAGCTGTTGCTTTGCCGATCTCCAGACCGTTAATGAATTTTGCAAGCTTTCCTGTATCGGTATTCTCAGCTTCTTCACCCTGTCCCATGTCATACATCGTATCGTTGGGATTTGTTTCATCCTCTGCGTCGGTTGCTATATCGTCTGATTCAGCGCTCTCTGCGGATTCATCAAGAACCAGTTCGTCTCCAAGGCCTGCATCTTCTTCTGTGCTGTCCTCGGGAGCATCAACCTCAGTAGCGGTATCATCTGAAGGCATAGGGCCTACAATGCTGTCTTCTTCTGCAGCACTGTCTTCATCAGAGGAAGTTTCAGCTTCAAGCTTAGCCTGTGCATACTCGTTGTACTCCTCAATAAGAGCATCGAACTCATCGTAAGAAAGACCCTCGGCTTTTGCAAGGAACTCATCACGGGTTGCTTCGTTTTCCTTGTTTTCCTTTTCAGCCTCTTCAGCATCCTCGGCGCTGGATTTCGAGATCCTTATAGCCTTGTATCTTAAGTAGTTTTCTTCAACGTACTTTTTCAGATCATCATCGGTAACAGCTTCTTTACCATCTTCTGCTGCATAATAGTAATTGAAAAGTCTTTCACGCATCTTCTGAGCTTTGAGCACTGTTTTGATGGATTCCTTGGAGATTCCCTCTTCTTCCATCAGGTCGCCGCTGGCATCCCAGATGCTCTTTACATCGTCGTTTACGCTCTGCAGCTCTTCCTCGGTAAGCTCAAGACCGAACTCGTTGAATTTGTAGGTCAAAGCAACGCATTCCTTTGTGTCTTTTCTTGCCTTTTCAACCAGATAATCACGGAGTTTCTGACCGTCTCTGTCGCTGTCAAGGTCTATGATTGCCTGACCTGTAGTATAGTACGACATCGTCAGTTCGTATGACATTTCGGAATACAGGTTGTAAATGTATACACCCGCATTGACCTGCTCATTGCCCTTGTAAGTCATAACATATCTTGTATCGGAACATCCCGACATAGTAAACATCATAGCTGCTGCTGAAATTGCAGCCAGTGCCTTTTTGAATTTATTCATTTTGATTCCAGATCCTTTCCTGCTTTTTTATGAAAACAGACTTTAACTAATACATTATACAACATTTATCCGAATAAGTCAATAGCTGAATGAAAGATTTTGTTTATATCCGAAAAGTTGCTGAGATCATAGCACAGAGATATCCGAAAGAAGAGTTATCCTGCTGCCGTGGGACTGCAGTGTTCCATCATCGTTAAGGCGCTTGATCTCCCGCATCATAGCGCTTCTGTCGCAGCAGAGATAATCTGCAAGTTCGGAAAGGGATACGGGAAGCTTCTGCTGGGTGTACTTCTGGGTATCGAGCAGAAATCGGAAAGCTGCGATGAGTTTTTCTCGTATGGTGCGGCGGCTGAGGATATCTATATGAGCAGCATACCTGCGGGCAGCTCCTCCGATTATACTATCTATGAAAACACCGTGCCTGCTGCATTTTTTTTCACAGCCGTCGAGAAGTCTGCTGTAGCTTATATAAGATACACTGCATGAGCTTCCGGCAATGGCACAGCAGGCTTCAAGTCCTGTTTTCGGGAAAACTCCGCAGCCGAATGAATCCCCTTTTCGACAGATATCCAGTATGCTTTTCTGACCGTCACTGCTGATATTGACAATCAGCACCGTTCCCTCGTTGACTATGGCGGTTTCAGAAAAAGTATCGCTGAGATTTCGGAGTATCATCTCGCCCTTTGAATATCCGTGGGTATGAGTGCCAAGGCATTCATCGGGACTTCCCTCTTTATCTGCTGAAAGGCCGTATCCTGTTAATGTTTCACTCATTGCTGTTCACTCCATAATGTGATGAAATTTCAAAAGAGATACTATATCTTGTATTATATCACAAAAGTGTTGCAATTGCAACAGACATTCACATTTTTTTGTAGTATAATCAAAATTACTGAAATTATAAGAAAATATTTTGACATTGTAACTATATCCCGGAGGAAGATATAAAATGAAGATAATCAAAAGGAACGGTGCCGAGGAAGTTTTCGACTCGGCTAAGATAATCAACGCGATAAAAAAAGCAAATGTAGCAGGTGAAAAAGGCAGGATAAGCGACGAAGAGATCGCCGATGTCACCGACTATGTTGAATACAAATGCAATAAGCTGGGCAGAGCTGTAACTGTTGAAGAGATACAGGATATGGTGGAGAACCAGCTGATGGCAAAGGGTGCTTTCGAACTGGCAAGACGTTATGTAAGATACCGCTATACCCGTTCTCTGGTAAGAAAGACCAACACTACCGACAACAAGATACTCAGTCTTATCGAGTGCGCTAATGAGGAAGTAAAACAGGAAAATTCCAATAAGAACCCTGCGGTCAACAGTGTACAGCGTGACTACATGGCGGGTGAAGTCAGCCGTGACCTTACAAAAAGACTGCTGCTGCCCCCTGATATCGTTGAAGCTCATGAGGCAGGCATTATCCATTTCCATGATACAGATTATTACGCACAGCATATGCACAACTGCGACCTTGTAAATCTGGAAGATATGCTCCAGAACGGCACTGTCATCAGCGAAACACTTATCGAGAAGCCACATAGCTTTTCAACTGCCTGCAATATCGCCACACAGATAATCGCACAGGTCGCTTCAAATCAGTATGGCGGACAGAGCATAAGTCTTGCTCATCTTGCGCCTTTTGTTCAGATCTCCAGAGTGAAGATACGCAAGGAACTTGAAGTCGAAATGGCGAAGCTGGGTGTTACACCTACTCAGGAAAAGCTAGAAATGATCACCGAAGAAAGGCTCCGCAGAGAGATAACCAGAGGTGTCCAGACCATACAGTATCAGGTGGTAACTCTGCTGACTACCAACGGACAGGCGCCTTTTGTTACCGTGTTCATGTATCTGAATGAAGCAAAGAACGAGCAGGAAAAGAAAGACCTTGCTATGATAATCGAGGAAACGCTGAAACAGCGTGCCGAGGGTGTTAAAAACGAATCAGGCGTATGGGTAACTCCTGCTTTCCCGAAGCTGATATATGTGCTTGAAGAGGACAATATCGATGAGGGCACACCTTATTTCTACCTGACCAAGCTTGCTGCAAAATGTACAGCAAAGCGCATGGTTCCCGATTATATCTCCGAGAAAGTCATGAAGAAGCTGAAAGTCGATAAAAACGGCGACGGTCACTGCTACACCTGCATGGGCTGCAGAAGCTTCCTGACACCATATCTCGATGAAAACGGAAAGCCCAAGTATTACGGACGTTTCAATCAGGGCGTTGTTACTATAAACCTCGTTGATATAGCACTTTCAAGCTCGAAGAATATGGAGAACTTCTGGAAGATATTTGATGACAGACTTGCACTCTGTTACAGAGCGCTTATGTGCAGGCATGAACGTCTGAAAGGAACCCTTTCAGATGCTGCGCCCATACTCTGGCAGTACGGTGCGCTGGCAAGGCTCAAAAAGGGCGAGACTATCGACAAGCTGCTTTTCGGTGGATATTCTACAATATCTCTGGGTTATGCGGGACTTTACGAGTGTGTGAAATACATGACAGGCAAGAGCCACACCGACCCCGAAGCTAAGCCTTTTGCACTGAAGATTATGCAGCACATGAACGACGCCTGCAAGGTTTGGAAAGAAAAAGAGAATATCGATTTCTCAATTTATGGCACTCCCCTTGAATCAACAACTTACAAGTTTGCAAGATGTTTACAGAAAAGGTTCGGCATAGTTGAGGGCATCACCGACAAGAGCTACATCACAAACAGCTATCATGTCCATGTTACCGAGGAGATAGATGCTTTCACCAAGCTTAAATTTGAGAGCGAGTTCCAGCATCTCTCCCCCGGCGGTGCTATAAGCTATGTTGAAGTTCCCAATATGCAGAAAAATATTCCCGCTGTGCTGAAAGTAATCAGATTCATCTACGACAATATAATGTATGCCGAGCTGAACACCAAGAGTGACTACTGTCAGGTATGCGGATTTGACGGCGAGATACAGATAGTTGAAGATGACGGCAAGCTTATCTGGGAATGTCCTCAGTGTCATAACCGCGACCAGAACAAGATGAATGTTGCAAGGCGTACCTGCGGTTATATAGGAACTCAGTACTGGAATCAGGGCAGAACACAGGAGATACGTGACAGAGTTTTGCATCTGTGATGAAATATCAGTAGATGGGAGATAAGTATGGTAGAGTTACGACCGGTTGACAAGAACAATATTGATGATGTGCTGGCTCTGGAAGTTCATGACTACCAGAAAAGCTTTGTTTCAACTGTGGCGGAATCTTTGGCACAAGCTTATGTCTATAGTGATAATGCATACCCGTTTGCTGTGTACAATGATGATGAGATAGTCGGATTTATAATGATGGGTTACTACGAGGTCAAGCAATATTATACCCTGTGGAAATTCCTCATTGATAAAAAACATCAGAACAAGGGATATGGCAGACAGGCGCTTGCCCTTGGGATAAAATTCCTGAAAGACAAGTTCGATGTTGATTCTGTATATACGGGTGTAGTCCCCGGCAATGCGGTCGCATCCCGGCTGTATCGGTCGGTTGGTTTCGTACCCACAGGTCTTATTGAATTTGGTATGGAAGAACTTCGGCTTGAATGTGAGTGAATTATGAGTAGAATGAGGAGACATATCTATGATTGACAGAAACAGACTTCAAACCAAGCTTGCTCTGCAAAAGATACGGAACATGATGTCTACTGTCAGAGGCATAGTGATTCTGGACTACGAAGAAAATCCATTCAGCGAAGAATATCTTCAAAAGATAGGTTATCTAAACAACAGCAAGGAAGCTGATCTTAAAATACCATATAGTACCAACGCAAACGAGATAGCTGCCAAAATATGCGACCGCATGAATATCAAAGATTCGCAGATATGGTACTATGCTGCCGATGGTTTTCTTGTAAAGTTCAGGGTGACTGATCCCGGAACAGCTGTGCTGGATATTTTTGACAAGACAACCCCAAACTCTAAGGGTTTTGTTCTGATCGATGAAAATAAAGACACCATGTACGACTTTGGAAGTGATTCACGTGATGAGGAAAACTATCTATTTGATAAATACTCATTAAATTAAAGTGAAATGAGTGCATATTCATAGAGGTGGGCAAATGAACTACGGTGAGATAAAAAACTGCGATATAGCCGATGGCATCGGCGTAAGGGTGAGCCTGTTCGTATCGGGGTGTACCCACTGCTGTGAGGGCTGTTTCAATAAAATGACATGGGATTTCGGCTACGGAAAGCTTTTTACTGCCGAAACAGAAAACGAACTTCTTGAAATGCTTTCTCCCGACTATATCGATGGTCTTACACTGCTGGGTGGTGAGCCAATGGAGCCTGATAATCAGCGGGCTTTAGTGCCTTTTCTGCGCAGAGTTAGTGAAAAGTTCCCAACGAAAAGCATATGGTGCTATACAGGCTGTGTGCTGGAAAAGCATCTGCTTGCCGAAAGTCACTGGCGCTGTGAATTTACCGATGAGATGCTTTCCATGATAGATGTACTTGTTGATGGTGAGTTTATTCTGGCAAGGCGAAATATCTCGCTGGCTTTCCGCGGGTCGGATAATCAGAGGATAATCGACCTGAAAAAGACACTGTCAGGTTCTGAAACAGTTCTAATTGATTTCGATTAAAAATATAATCCCGTGAACACGCATAATGTTCACGGGATTATTCAGTTTTGCCAGTGTTTGAGCTTTGGCAGAGCCTGAGATAAATATTCTCTTGCCTGTTCGGGCGGGAATTTTTCGTTGGAAATATGACCGACAAGAAATTCTGTAAGTTCGTCTAATGAGGAGTAAATAAACTTACCGTCGGTGTAGCACCATTTGCAGTATTCGTCGTTGAATGTGCCGTCCACTTCCCTGCTGATGCTCGTATCTTCAAGGGGCATTCCGCAGCACTGGCAGATAAGTGTGCGCGGTGAACCTAGGATAGTGTTTATTGAAACATCAAAAAGCTTTGACAGCAGTTTTAGTGTTTCCGTATTGGGGACAGTATCGCCCTTTTCCCACCGTGATACCGCCTGTCGTGTGACGAAGACCTTTTCTGCAAGCTCTTCCTGAGAAAGTCCTTGTTTTGTGCGAAGTTCGTGTATGATGGTTTTTGTTTCCATGGTATCAACTCCTTTGAATACATTATAGCACCAAAGTACGATCAAATCAAGCAACTGTCTGTTGCGTATGTTGTGCTTGTCCGTCAGAGAAATACAAGCGTATTTCACAAACGCACATTGGAAACGTTGGTAAAGTTTGTATGTTTGACTATTGACTATTTAAGAGAAATTAGATATACTTTTTAAGGTGCTAAAATGCATGATATAGTTTATTTTAAGTAAGAAGGGGTCTGAACATTAATGACTAAGGTAGTAAAATTCGGCGGAAGCTCATTGGCAAGCGCTGAACAGTTCAAGAAGGTTAAGGATATCATCACCGCAGAGGATTCAAGAAGATTTGTAGTTCCTTCTGCTCCCGGAAAGAGATTTTCCGCTGACACCAAGGTTACAGATATGCTTTACGGCTGCTATGATCTTGCTGCTAAGGGCAAGGATTTTACCAAGGAGTTTGACGCAATAAAGGAAAGATACAATGGTATCATCAGCGAGCTTGGTCTTGATATGAACCTGGATAACGAATTCAATGTTATCAAGGCTTGCTTCATCGGTAAAGCCGGCAGAGACTACGCTGCTTCCAGAGGTGAGTTCCTGAATGGTATGGTACTTGCAAATTATCTGGGTTACAATTTCATAGATGCTGCTGATGTCATTTTCTTTGACGAAAGAGGTCAGTTTGATGCAAAGCGCACAAACAAGGTTCTTTCCGAGAGGATAGAAGGTCTTGACAACGCTGTTATCCCCGGTTTCTACGGTTCTATGCCCAACGATACCATTAAGACATTCTCCAGAGGCGGTTCTGATATCACCGGTTCTATCGTAGCTGCTGCTGTTAATGCAGACCTCTATGAGAACTGGACTGATACCTCAGGATTCCTGACAACAGACCCCAGGATCGTAAAGGATCCCGCTCCTATCACCACCATCACATATAAGGAGCTCAGAGAGCTTTCCTACATGGGTGCAAGCGTGTTCCACGAGGACGCTATCTTCCCTGTAAGAAAAGCAGGTATCGCTATAAACATCAAGAACACCAATGCTCCCGAGGCTCCCGGCACTCTGATCGTTGAGTCCACTTCTCAGAAGCCCGCATACACCATCACAGGTATCGCAGGTAAGAAGGGCTTCACCGTTATCAATATCGAAAAGGATATGATGAACGCTGAGCTGGGCTTTGGCAGAAGAGTTCTTGAAGTATTCGAAAAGAACGGAGTAAGTTTCGAGCATATGCCTTCCGGTATCGATACTATGTCTGTTATCGTTACTCAGGAAGAATTCGCTGACAAGGAGCAGGAGATCCTTGCAGGTCTTCACAGAAACTGCCATCCTGATATGATCGAGATCGAGACAGATCTTGCACTTATCGCTGTTGTGGGCAGAGCTATGAAGGCTAACAGAGGTACTGCAGGCAGAATATTCTCTGCACTTGCACACTCTCACGTAAATGTTAAGATGATCGACCAGGGCTCCAGCGAGCTGAATGTTATCATCGGTGTAAGCGAGAGCGATTTCGAGACTGCTGTTAAGTCCATCTATGATATCTTCGTTGAGACCAAGCTTTGATAAAAACCTTTAAGGAAGTATAGATCTTTATAGATCACAGTCCGTACAGAATTTTTGTACGGACTGTTTTTTCATTTTATTATCAGATAAAACTGTTGACTAAGGAAACCATATGTTGTATAATCAGTATACAGGAAGTATACCCGGAAAACGCTTTGGGTGTACGGATCGTTTCAAATTTAAGATATAAAAGGAAAGATGACAATGTATACAAACAGAAAACGCAAACTTTCAGTACTCTGCGCTGCTGTTATCACTGCTGTGATGTTCGGCAGCTGCGGCACAAAGAACGATGATAGTTCATCTAAAAAGGCAGATGTATCCGCCGCGGAAACAGTAACACTTCCGACCATTACCGAAGCCCCTGAAGAAGTTCCCAACTTGGACACAACAGGCGAATCGGATATCACACCTGCCATCTGGACAGTAAAGGGTGATAACGGCGTTGAAGTTACGCTTACCGGATCTATGCACGCACTTAAAGACAGTGATTATCCAATGCCGAAGGAAATGTTAGAAGCTTACAATGAGTCTGATATTCTTGCTGTTGAAGCTGATCTGACTGAATCGGGTTCAATAACTTTCCAGTCGGCTATGCTGGCGGCTATGTATTACGATGATACAGATGATAAGCTTTCAAATCATATCTCACAAAAGGGATACGAAGTGCTTGAAAAATATCTTGATCTTTACTCGATGGATATTTCGTCATACACCCACATGAGACCATGGGCTGTTTATACCGTGGTAGAGAATCTTTCACTGGCAAAGAGCGATTTATCTGGAGATATGGGTCTTGATAAATATCTTCTGATAAAAGCACACAGCGACAATAAAGAGATCTATGAAGTTGAGGGGCTGGAATTCCAGTTTGATCTATTTGCGGATCTTTCTGATGATGTGTACAGTATGCTGTTTGAATCCCGTGAAAACTCGACTGTCGAGGACGACCTGAAAGCTCTTGAGGAGCTTCATGAAGCATGGGCTACAGGTGATCTTGGATATATTGAAACAGCTTCAAATGAAGAGATAGAGACCGACGACAAGAATGCTGCTGCCATCGAAGAATACGAGAACAAGATCTATAAAAACAGAAACAAGATCATGACAGAAGCAGTGGAGAATTTCCTGAAGGGCGACAAAAATGTGTTGTTTGTCGTAGGTGCGGCACATTATGTGGGCGATGAGGGCATTATCTCACAGCTTGAAAAAGACGGCTATACAGTTGAACGAGTTGAATATAAGCCTGACTGATAAAATATTAAACGGCACTGCAAACCAATGCAGTGCCGTTGTTTTTGCCATATTATCCGATGAGCCAGTCGTACATATCCTGATATTTTTTTGCAGAAGCCTGCCATGAAAAATCCTTGGACATAGCCTGGCGGATTATTCCGTTCCACTCATCGCGCCTGTCAACGTAGATGTAGTGAGCAAACATGACTGTGTTGTACATTTCGTGAGCATTGTAATTGGTAAAGCTGAAGCCTGTACCTGTTTTCTCAAACTGGTTATAAGGCTGAACAGTATCGCGGAGACCGCCTGTTTCACGGACTATAGGAAGTGTGCCGTATCTCAGGGACATCAGCTGTGAAAGCCCGCAGGGCTCAAACAGCGAGGGCATCAGGAAAGCATCACTAGCCGCATAGATCTTGTGGCTCATGGCTTCGCTGTAATACATATTCGCGGAAACCTTATCGGGATATTTCCAAGCGAAATATCTGAACATTTCCTCATACTTCTGGTCGCCTGTGCCGAGGACAACTATCTGTATATCCTGCTGGCAAAGCTTTTCCATCATGTAAGCGATAAGGTCGAAGCCTTTCTGGTCAGTCAGTCTGCTTACAATGCCTATCATGAACTTGTTGTCATCACAGGTAAGACCAAGCTCGGACTGCAGAGCACGCTTGTTCATGATCTTTTTCTCGAATACACTGTTGATATCGTAGTTGCAGTTTATCATCTTGTCGGTAGCGGGGTCGTATTCGGAATAATCGATACCGTTGACGATACCGCGGAGATCATTTTTTCTCGCTCTCATGAGACCATCGAGTCCCTCACCGTAGAACTGAGTTTTGATCTCCTCAGCGTAGGAATCTGAAACCGTAGTTATAGCATCGGCATAAACAAGTCCGCCCTTGAGCATATTGCCGTCAACGTCCTTGAGAAGTTTGTCATATGTCATGTAATAAGAAGACAGACCTGACAGCGCCATGAATCTTGCTGCATTATCATTGCCCTGGAATTTCAGGTTATGGATAGTCATAACGGTCTTTATGCCGCGGAAAAATTCACCGCCCCAGAAAGAATCGTGGAGATATACTGGTATAAGACCTGTCTGCCAGTCGTGGCAGTGGATAACATCCGGTCTGAAATCAAGTATGGGCAATGCGGAAAGCACAGCTCTGTCAAAATACATGAATTTCTCGATATCCCAGTGCCAGTCGCCGTAGGGCTTTTCACCGCTGAAATAGTATTCGTTATCAATGAAGTAGAAAGTAACTCCTTCATGTACCATTTTCAGCAGACCCACATATCTGCTCTGACCTGCAAAATCCATATAGAAGTTAGTGATATACTCCAGCTTATCTTTCCATTTCTGTGCCATACAGGCATATTTAGGCAGTATAACACGAACATCAAAATACTTTTTATCAAAGCATTTGGGCAGAGAACCTACAACGTCTGCCAATCCGCCTGTCTTGATAAAAGGAACCACTTCCGAAGCTGCAAAAAGAACTTTTTTCATAGCATTTATTCCTTCCTTTATATGATTTACTTTAAGTAGATAGTTTCATGAATTTGAGAAAATAGACAATCTGTCTAGGTTAATTATAACATGGTTTGTCGTTATCGTCAATAGTATAATTTGATTTTTTTATAATTAATTATCAAGATCTTCAATTGGAAAACGACTGCGTTTTTCGGCAATCATTTCCCTGAGACGAGCCTTTGTGACGGAGTATTCCTTGCCATCTTCTCCTTTAAGTATAAGACTTCCCTTCTCCCAGCGTACAAAGTATATATCGTCGTATTCATCATAATCCATCGGTATCTCGCCATGCATTCTTATCATTCGCGGGTCGTAGTGCATGTGGTCGGAAAAGTCCATAACGAATATCTCATTTGGACAAGCCCAGTAACAGCCGTCACAGGCAAGAAGATTGCTTTCGCTGTCGTATAATATATCGCATACAATGAAAGATTCACCGCAGCTAAAAGAAATATCATGTTCCAGTCCCTCAGGGATATAGTCGTAGCGTCTGCCTGTTTCGATTTCAAAAAAGCTGATGCCGTAAAGATCGGTATGAAAAGGGATATAGCTATGTCCGTTGGAATGATATATGATCGATTTGAAAGGGTGTAGATGATGTATGTCCGTGAGATGTTCAAAAATCTTTTCACCGTTTTTGAAATAGGTGCAGTTTGCAATACGTGCACCGACGTATTTGTTTTTACTCTCACTTTCTTCGCCATAGATTTCATATCGAACGGTTATTCCGTAGCCTATATCATATTCATCGGTGCAGATAAAAAATTTATCGTCAAGAAATTCTCTGCCCTCAGGACAGGTGTTTTCATCATAAATATTCTTATATGAAAAGTCCTCAAAGGTACAAAGGCAAGCCGATATTTTTTCACAGGTAAAATGCAGATGACGGAAATCTGTTTCTCCGTTTACGTACTTTGAGCAGTCAATGGTAAACTCGTATCCGCTCTCATTTTTGGTGACGGAGATATGAAGTATGTCGTAGTTATCAAACTTCGGAAGATACTCGCCGTTATCTGTTTCGGGACGAGGCGAAAAAATAAAATTAAAGGTTTTTAACCCGGATTTTTCTGTTTCTTCTTCGGGAAAATTCCCCCACAGCGCACATCTTGCACTGCTTACTGTACCGTCATGATAGCAGTGCTCTGTTATATCCCTTATGTCAAAATCTCTCATTGCTTTTTCGCCTTTCTTTTTGGTGCGGGCAGGTCGTCAGCAACTGCTTCAAAAAGCTCTTTCAGTCGTTGTTTATCGTCGATGAGATCAACAAGAAGCATTTCTTTAGCGCCCTCATACGGAAGTTCATAAACTCTATCAGGAAGTAGTTTTTGAGCAGAATCGGTGGGCTTTATCAGCAGTCTGTTATCGTAAATGCCGCCAACGACTTTTCCTCTGCAATACAAAATGAACTCCCCCATCATGCCACGGAATGAGATCTCCTCTGTCTCTGAAAGCTGTTCAAGTACGTATTCAAGGTATTCTTTGGTCGATGGCATACATATCACTCTTTTCTCTGGATTTATTACGATACGTTCATATCATATTAATTATTATATCATAATTTTATTCAAATGTAAAGATGCCGAAAAGCAAATTCTTGGGTATGCCGTTTCTTATTTGGGCAATGCAGTTTAATATATTCGCAAATGTAATATTAAATTAATAATATTGGACTAAAAAGTCTACATTAATTGTGTATAATATAAAAGAAGATTTGTACACAATTATAGCATGATGCACTCTAAGGAGCGGATACTATGTTGAATAAACTTAAAGTTATAAATGGTAAACTGACAGACGGCGAGAAGCCAATCAGGCTTTTTGGATTATCTACCCACGGTATTGCATGGTACCCCGAATATGTATGTGAAGAATCCTTTGCGGCGTTGAAGAATGATTGGCGCACCAACTGTGTAAGGATAACCATGTATACCGATGAATTCCGTGGATACTGCAAAGACGGCAATAAGCAGCACCTCAAGGAACTGGTTGAGAAAGGCGTCAACATCGCTGAAAAGCTGGATATGTACGTTATTGTTGACTGGCACGTTCTCAGTGATCAGGATCCTATGAAGTATGTAGATCAGGCTGAGGAATTCTTTGGTGATATGTCAAAGCGCTTTGCCGAAAAGAACAATGTCATATACGAGATATGCAACGAACCCAACAACAGCGGAACTTGGGATAGGGTAACTGAGTATGCCGACAGGATCATACCTCTGATAAGGAAGAACTCCCCTGATGCGCTGATAATCACAGGTACGCCTAACTGGTCCCAGGATATACACTGCGCTCTGGATAAGCCTTTCAAATGGGATAATGTGATGTACTCCCTGCACTTCTATGCTGCTACCCATAAGGGAACTCTGCGCAGTCGTCTTGAGCGCTGTGTTGAAGCAGGACTTCCTGTTTTCATAAATGAGTTCAACCTGTGTGAAGCAAGCGGCAAGGGTGATATCGACAGCGAAGAATCCGAAGCATGGCGTGAAGTCATCGACAGACTTGGACTTAGCTGTATAAGCTGGTGCCTGTCTAACAGTGGAGATACCTGTGGCGTTTTTGCGAAGGATTGTACCAAGCTTTCGGGCTGGACAGATGAGGATCTGAAAGATTCGGGTAAGATGATAAAGAGTTGGTTCAACACCTTTGCTGATGAGGAGAATAATAAATGAACAATGTTTTCGGGCTGATAAGCGAGCGCAAAAGCGTCAGGACTTTTGACAGCGATGAGATAACTCCCCTTGTACGCGATGATATACTTAGGTACGCCCGTGGGATAAAAACTCCCTACGGACAGGAAGTCGATGTGCGCATACTTGACAAAGGTATGCACGGGCTTTCAAGCCCTGTTATAGTGGGTTCTGAGACTTTTATCGCCGGAAAGATAGACCGTGCTGAACACGCGGAAGAAGCATTTGGATATTTCTTTGAAGAACTGATACTCTATATACAGTCCCTGGGGCTTGGTACCACCTGGATCGGAGGTACTATGGACAGGAAGGCTTTCGAGGACGCTATGGAACTTGATTCAAATGAAGTCATGCCCTGCGTCAGCCCCATCGGCAAACCTGCGGAAAAACGTTCTCTGAGAGAGATCATGATGAGAAAAGGTATCAGGGCGGACAGCCGCAAAAAGTTCGAGGAACTGTTCTTCGATGGCAGTATAAATGTGCCTCTCAGTGAAGCCAGATATCCCGAACTATCCGAGATACTTGAAGCGGTACGACTGGCACCATCGGCTGTCAACCGACAGCCCTGGCGCGTGATAATCAACGAGACAGGTGCGCATTTTTATTTGAAGCACGATATGGGATATATCGATGGTACAGGCTGGGATATGCAGAAGATAGACATGGGCATAGCGCTATGTCATTTCAGACTTTGTGCCGAAGCTAACGGAATTGAAACACGATTCAGTATTGAGGATCCGAACCTTGATGCTGGCAGGCTTGAATATATTGCAAGTTTTTTGATAGAAAAATGGAGCGAAGAATGAAGACCATCGAAGAGATAAGAGAATTTTTCAGACACGACCTTTACGCCTATGATACAGGTGCATATATCGAGGAAGTCGGCGATAAATATGCGAAGATAAGTCTCACGCTGACAGAGCGTCACAGAAACGCTGTAGGCGGTGTGATGGGCGGAGTTTATTTCACTATTGCTGACTTTGCTTTTGCTGTGGCATCCAACTGGCAGTCACCCGGTACGGTATCACTTGATTCGGATATATCTTTCATCGGAGTACCTTCTACTGATAAGATTTATGCTGAGACTGAGCTTGTTAAAGATGGCAGGTCGGTCTGTACTTACATAGTCAGAGTGAATGACAGCACAGGAAAACCTCTTGCGGTGGTGAAAACAGTCGGTTTCCACAAGACATGATAATAACAAATCCCGGAAAGCTTCGTGCTCTCCGGGATTTTTGTATCAGTATCTTCTGAGGTAGCGCGAGTAATTCTTGCGCTTTTTCTCCTTGTACATTACTTCGTCAGCCTTGGTTATCAATTTGAAAAGAGTCATATCGTCAGCGACCCTGGTAACAAGAGTACCTATGCTGCATTCGACTTGATAAGGCTTTGCGATTATCTTGTTGGTGTGTTCAACTCGGCTCTTTATTGAGCTTTCGACCTTTTCGACGTCCTCTTCTTCGGCATTCAGACCTATAACGATAAACTCATCACCGCCGAATCTTGCACATATCATGCCTTCTTCGCAGCTCTCGCTGATTATTGTGGCAAGAGTTTTGAGTGCGAAATCGCCCTCGCTGTGGCCGAAGTTATCGTTTATGTATTTGAGACCGTCCATATCCACAAAGCTTATAAGCAGCTTCTGCCCCAGCATCCTGCATTCGTTGAATACCGAATCAGCTGCACGGATAAAGCCGTTTCTGTTGTAGATATTACACAGCGGGTCAATAACATAGAGCTTATCCAGCTCATCTATCACGTTTTTAAGGTTTATATTCTTTCGGATATCTTCAAGGCTCTGGCTGATACTCATTATCAGTGAATGACAGACCATACTTCTTGTGGGAAATTCGCTGTTAGTTATTATTGCGTAGCCGAGGCATCTCTCGCGAAAATGCAGAGGCAGATAATAGCTGATATTACCCCCTGTGGTAAAGTTTCTTGGAGCAATGTTTGAACTCCTGAAACATTTTACCTCAGAAATCTCACCTTTGTTCCATATCAGCGGCGCGGACATCTTAGGTGTGTATCCGTGTATGAGAGAATCCTCAATCTTCACGGAATAGTTGCTTATCCAGTCATCGCAGAGGCAAATGCAGAAGCGGTCACAGTCAAGCTCTGAAACTCTATTTCCGATAACTCTCATGCATTCCTCAGGGGTATCTGTTTCGGCAGTTTCGGATATGATACTGTTCAGCAGACGAACTTTCGACCTGTTGTAGTCCAGTATATTATAAGTATATCTTCGGTAAGCATCGATATCGGTAAGTTCGGTCGATTGACATCCGCAGCTTTCGGAAAGGACCAGCTTTGAATCAAGGTTCCTGACTTTCTCCCACGATTTGCCTTCGATAGCATTTACAAGTATCTCACAAGCAGAATAACCGGCTTCTGCCAGAGGTCTTTCAACAGTTGTCAGCGCAGGATAGTGGTGACGTGCATTGTAGATATTATCAAATCCTGTCACTATAATGTCATTAGGTACAGTATAACCTCTGTCCTCGAATTCCTTTATAGCCGAAAGTGCCGCTGCGTCATTTGCACAAATCAGCGCATCAGGGAGCTTATTGTCACTCTTCATGAGCATTTCTGCCATAATCTTTCCATCTGATGGACGGAATTCTCCGAACATGATCCTGTCAGGGTCAACGTTCTTCCCTGCTGCGGTCATTACCTCGCAGAAAGCTTCGTACCTTTCCACTGCCTCAGGGTTGCTCTTAGCTCCGGAAAGATAAGCGATATCATTTGCTCCGTGAACTTCAATTATATGGCTGACAAGTTCCGACATAGCCTTTTTGTTGTCGATGGTAACATTCATGAACTGTGGATATTCATCACAGTCAAAAACCACAACAGGCAGCATTGAAGTCTTTATCACCGATACGAGCTTCTGCTTGATCTCGACATCGGGGATAGTATTGATCATAAGGATAACGCCATCGAACATTTTATAGTTTATCAGGCTGTAAATATTGTTTTCGCCTACATCAAATCCGCGGTCGGAAACGACTCCGCAGAAGCAAGAGAAACAAGAGATATTGATATCTTTCTCTTTCGCACAAGCGATAACGCCGTCAATAACTCCGCGCTGATATTCTTCATCAATTCCCGCAGCTATCAGAGCGATCTCAGTGGGTCTGTCCATGCAAACGACCTCCCTTTAAAATATAATAGTATTATCTTTTATATTATACAATATTTTTTGCAAAAAATCAATAGTTTTTGAAAAAAACTTCCAAATGCCCGCGATTTTGTCGTGCTATTGGAAGTTTTATAAAAATATGAAATTTAAAGTTCTTTTTTGATAAACGATAACATATCGTTTAGTTTCCCGTTTTTAGCCTGCTCAAGCTGCTTTTCCATATAGCTCCGAAGTTCCTCGATAAAATCGCGTTCAGTATGCATGGCGAAGATGAAACGGTATCTTCTTCGCTGCCTTCTGGCTTCGGCGCGGATATGTTTTTTCAGTTCGTCGTAGCGAATGACCATTTTGTTTTCTGATGCAAAGGCTTTGATCTTCGCGGTAAGGCTAAATGAAATTACAAGGTCTATCGTAAGTATCCCGTAGAAAAATCCAATCACGAAAGAGAAAAGCAGATTATGTGAGAACCATTCAAGACCCGATAAAATCCGCGGGTGAATGAAAAAATAATAACCTGCCCCAAGCAAAGCCCAGTATAAGGAAAATCTGAGACAGATTATGCCCTTGTAGTTGAATCTCAGCTCAGAATAATCCCAAAGCTTAAGATGCCGCCTTATAATAAAAAGTTCTCCAGCGATAAGCTCGATGACTGTCATTGCCACAGCCATGACGGTGAAAAGCACGCCTTTTCGTATGCTGTCATCATCTATCGGTATGAACTTTTCCAGCATTGCCATAAGGTAAAGTGCTGTTAGTCCGAAGCCGTAAAGCGGCAGACAAGGTCCGTTAAGAAAACCCGGGTTTATCCAGACTCGTTCCTTGTTTGCAGGCTTGAAACGTCGGTAAAATACTTCAAGCGTCCAGCCAAACATACTGCCCGATGCAAACAGCAGGGCCAATATCATAAATCCGTATACGATAGTCATATGTACACCTCACAAAAATGACCGTTATCCATTATTATATTATAGCTGAGATCTGACAGTTTGTCAACAGCAATGCGCCGCCCCACCGCAATGCGGAAGAACGGCGTATAGTATGTATATACCTGTCAGCTGGTGTTTATTTATGAGCATTTTCATATTTGTGTTTAGTCGCAAGACCGCCGCGGATATGACGCTGCTCTTTGTTTTCCTCAAGTATTTTCCGCACCTCGCTGTAAAGAGAGGCCGACAGCTTCGGCAGCTGTTCGGTGAGATCTTTGTGTACCGTTGATTTTGAGACTCCGAATTCAGATGCGGTGGCTCGGACAGTTGTTTTTCGGCTGACCATGAATTCGCCGAATTGCACAGCTCTTTCCTTATCGGTTCTAAACATTGTTCACACCCCTTTTGCTACATAATATGTCCAATAGAGGTGTGATAGAACATTATTTTATTGTTGTAACCGCTTAGGCTGGTTCACAAAATATGAACCGCCTGATAAAGTTATCTGATACCATGCCGAAAAAAGACAGCATAAACCATATTGCGGAATAGCGCAGACATATCTGCCCGTCAAAATTATAAGGCATATTATGATAATTCCATATTTTCATACCCATGCGGCGGTTAAGTATCTCCCCTGCCAGAAGCTCACCCGATGTTATAAAAAGCATTGATATGAAAAGAACTCCTAGATATGTCATGCGACCCGAACGTCGTTCTCCGTTAAGTTCATGTATCACTATCATCGCAAGAGCACCAAGCAATCCCATGGAGATATGAGAGTATCCCCTTTCCAGCATTTCGATACAGCCGTAACATATCCCACCGAATATACCGACTGTAAAAAGCTTCAGCAGTTTTTCCATCTCTTCACCCCGAAATAATCATCTCGGTAGAAGTATTGGCAAAAAAATGCACATAATACAAAAAGGCGGGATATCTACCCGCCTTTGATATCAGATTATATCGTCTTCCTGGTTAGGAATGTTCAGCTGCTTCTTAGGAACACGCTTTATGGGATCGTAATCCCATTTTTTACAGGCATAATCGGCATCAACGAGACCCTGTTTTTCACACAGTACTTTGTTGCCCTCTTTAGATTTGTTGCCGAACTTACAGTATGAACATGACGGTGTTATCTTATTACCGAAAAAACTTTTCTTTGCCATTATATATGCAACTCCTTTGCAAAAAAAGATATATTTTTCAAGTTCTGAATTATTTACATTATAGCACACTCAATCCGAAAATACCAGACCTTTTTTATAATTCAGTAGAAAAATCATTAATATTAGACATAACGATGCACTTAAATTGTTAACTTTGACGAAGTTGTAACTACATGAAACAGCAGTTACAGCTTCGTTTATAAGATGCGGCTGTAATATTTTACAGAACAGTGCTGATAGGAGTGCGGCAAAAGGTCTAAGTTTAATGAATCTGAACAGTGATAATTTATCTGATTTCAGAGCAAATAACTGCATGATGATACATATTCCCCCGAAAGAACAGGCTGCACATATGATCGGCAGAATTCTGTAAGGTGAGCCTTGAAGTTCGGAGAGTGAGGTTATCTCAAAAAAGGCAGAGAGCAAAGCTGATTCGTTATATGAAAATCCGAAAAAATGCCGTATAATGCCAAATATGCCACTGGCTTTCAGTACTGCCATTACTGCCGAAAAGAATATCACGGTCATGCAGATGACACCCATGGACTTCCCTGCCGAAGTAATCCCGCCGACCAGAAAACTATCCTTTTTATGTATGTGAATTGTTTTTTTTACTGCGAGTTCAGAAAACCTGCACGTAATAAATGCAATAACAAGATTCGATAGCAACACCGATAAAAATATCAGTGTTCCAACTTTTGCACTGCCGAAGACAGTCAGTCCGATTGCACCACTGTAAAAGGCAGGACCTCCGCAGTAGCAGAAGCAGGCTGCTTTTTCGGCTGTGGAGGTATCTATCTCTCCCCTGTCAAGCATTTCGGAAAGTGTCTTTATCCCTACGGGGTATCCCGCGAAAGTACTTATAAGAAATACTACGAATATACTTTCCGGCATACGAAAAAGTACGACTGGTATCCACTTGAATGGTTTGGCAAGGGTTCGTATGCACCCGCTGTTTACCAGCATCGAAGCCGCTGCCATGAATGCGAATAGTGACGGTATCAGAATATTAAGGCACCGCATGGTAGAATCTTTCACTGCTGATGAAACTTCGGCTGGATACAGCGACATTCCCGCGGATATCAAGGTCAGGAATATACATAATAACAGGTCTTTCAGCTTGGATATGTTTTTACATTTCATAGGTGTTACCTCCAAGACAAGTATATGCCGCAGACAAGCGTAATATAATATTTGTGACGGAGGGAGTGATCATAATGGCAAGAATACCCGGGATAAGCTTTTTGGGTAAAACGCGGGAGCTTATGTATTTGCAGTCATACATACGGATAAACGATAATACTTCTGCACTGGTGGAAAATTGTCGGCAGATATACGAATGTACTGAGGTTTGCGTAAGGCTTCTAACTGGCAGTTTTGAGATAGAACTCTGGGGCAGTGGGCTAATGCTGAGTTCATACGCTGAAAACAGTGTGGAAGTTCGTGGGACGATTGAACAGGTTAAACTTGTTTCACGTAGAAACAGGAGGGATGGAAATGACTCTGGGAAGTATTGATTACAAAATAGAGGGCGGGGATTTTGCAAAACTGCTCGCAGCTTTCACGAAAGAAAAACTCATATATTCAGGGCTTCGTGAGAACGAGGATCATCTGACATTGAATGTTTCTTTTGAGCACAGTTTTAGCTTTGAAAGGCTTTGCAGAAAAGAGGGCTATGAGCCTAAAAGAACGGCATATCATGGTATGCTGAAGCTGTACCGAAGTATTATAAAACGTCCAGGACTTATTGCGGGTGCAGTGTTATCTGTGCTGCTGATGGTTTATTATTCCAATGTTATCCTGACTATCAAAGTGGATACCGATGATCCGATCATCTACGGAAAGATAATCGATGTGCTGAACGCTGACGGTGTAAAAGCGGGGGCGTATATACCCGATATCGATCTGGTCATTGAGGAACGTTCGCTGAAAAGACAGATCGATGAAGTCGCATGGGCCGGTATCAGCCGTACAGGCTCGGGAATAGCTGTGGATATACTTGAAGCGGTCGAAGCTGAAAAAGGCATCACTGTTGGTATGCCATGCCATCTTGTGGCTTGCGAGGACGGAGTTATCGATGATATAGAACTTATTGACGGTCAGCTTATGAAATGCCTTGGCAGTGGTGTAACAAAAGGTGAGATAGTTGTGAGCGGAAAGATAGTTACCGAAAATTCCGAATGGACGAAAGACGGCGAGGTCATAACTTCGAAAACACGGTATGTTAGGAGCATCGGCAAGATTCGGGGAACTTTCATAAGGACGATGGTGTTTGAGCAGCCATTTGATACCGAAGAAAAGGTACTGACAGGTGAAAAGAAAAAGCTGTCTTATTTTGAGATATTCAGCGCTCGCATACCACTGCATACCAAAATATCCGATGGCTATTATGAAACTGCAAAAGAGGAAAAGCACTTTCCGGAGATAGGTGATTTCATTCTGCCCTTTGGTTTTACTGAGATCGATCTGCGTGAGTTCGACATAAGAAGTCAGGTGCTTGACAAGAACGAAGCACTCTCCCGTGCTGAACAAGCTGCTTACAGATACGAGCAGAACTTTCTTACACCGTATGAGATACGCGGAAGGTCTGCAAAACCCGAATTTACTGATGACGGTGTAAGGCTTACAGTAAATTACGAACTCTATGGAGACCTCTGTAAAGAGAGTGATTTCTTCATACCGAAATACATTGTACCCGATTTGGAAACAGTTCAAAAAGAAAATGTGCAAGATAGTGAAAATTATTGATATTTTTTGTTGCATTTAATTAAAAATTTGATTTTTTTTGTTGCATTCCATTAAAGAATGTGGTATAATGGATTCCAGAATGTAAAATTGAGCGGAGTGTATCCTAATGGCAGAAAAACTGATAGCCGTTGACAGCATGGAAACTATGCTTAGCTTGTTCGGCAGCTACGATGAGAATGTGAATCTGATACAGCGCGAATACGGTGTTGCCGTACTTGGACGCGGTGAGGATATCAAAGTCACGGGTGATGAACAGGGTGTATTTAACGCCTGTGAAGCGATCAACGGATTGATTACTATGATAAACAGCGGTGAAAAGCTCACCGAACAAAGTATACGTTATGTTTTTGCTCTGGTTCGCGAGGGCAGACAGTATGAGCTGAATAATCTCAGTGATGACGGCATTTGCGTGACGATAACAGGCAAGGTAATAAAGCCCAAAACTCTGGGACAGAAGCGGTATGTTGATTTTATCCGCAAGAATACCATAGTTCTCGGCATCGGACCTGCGGGCACGGGCAAGACTTATCTTGCGGTGGCTATGGCGGTCAAGGCTTTTAAAGCCCATGAGGTGGAAAAGATAATCCTGACCAGACCTGCGGTGGAAGCGGGTGAAAAGCTGGGATTTCTGCCGGGAGACCTGCAGAACAAGGTCGATCCTTATTTAAGACCGCTGTATGATGCCCTCTTTGAGATGCTGGGACCCGAATCCTTTGCAAGACAGCAGGAGCGCGGGTGTATAGAAGTTGCTCCTCTGGCTTATATGCGAGGAAGAACACTTGATAACGCATTTATAATCCTGGACGAGGCACAGAACACCACCAACGAACAGATGAAGATGTTCCTGACCAGGCTGGGATTCAACTCAAAGATAGTAATAACAGGCGATATAACTCAGATCGACCTGCCCGATAACCGTAAGTCGGGACTTATACAGGCGATGCACGTTCTAAGGGACGTTGATGATATAAAAATTAACAGATTCTCCGATAAGGATGTAGTCAGACATAAGCTGGTACAGGATATCATACTGGCATACGAAAAATACTCAAAAAGGAATGGGAAAAACAATGGACAAAGTCAAGGTAATGATCACCAATAATCAGACAGAGGTTAAGATACCCGTTGGCATAAGGATGCTTGTGAGACGCTGCTGTCATGCGGTTCTTGAATATGAAGGCTTCGGAAAAGATGCCGAGGTATCTGTATCTTTCATAAATGACAAGCAGATACATGAGCTCAACAAGGAACACAGGAATATCGACAGACCTACTGATGTACTGAGCTTCCCTCTTGGTGAGGACGGCGAGTACGACGTAAATTACGAAACAGGTGCCTGTCTTCTGGGCGATATTGTAATCAGCCTTGAAACTGCGACAAGACAGGCTCAGGTATACGGTCATTCCCTTGAACGTGAAGTAGGCTTCCTGACTGTTCATTCCATGCTGCATCTGCTGGGCTATGACCATGAAGAAAGCAGTCTGCAGGAGCGCATAATGCGTGAAAAGGAAGAAGCTATTCTTGCACAGCTGGGAATTTCCAGAGATGAGACATTTGTAGAGGAACATGAACATAAAGAATGAACTTTTGAAGTTCTTAAAGAGCTTCAGATACGCGGCAAGCGGTATAATCCGCTGTATAAAGACACAGAGAAATATGCGTTTTCATATTGGAGCTGCCGGAGCTGTAGCTATTGTTGCGATACTATGTAGTGTCAGCATAGCAGAGGAGCTTGCTTTGCTGCTGACTGTCGGTGGTGTCATTGCACTTGAATGTGTCAATACTGCCATAGAAAACGCAGTTAACCTTGCTGCGAAAAACAAACCTTCTGAAATGGCAAAAGCAGCCAAAGACTGTGCGGCAGGTGCAGTGCTGATATTCTGCATAGCGGCAGCTTGCGTTGCGGGTGTTGTTTTCGGCAGAAGGATACTGTACATTTTAGGATGTTTTGCTGAATATCCAGAACTTATCATAGCTGCCGTGCTATACTTCGCACTGTGGTTCTGGTGGGTCTTTCTCTGTTTCAGGGAGAAGAATGATGACTGATAACAAAGAATTGACGATAGAACTGCGGGATACCGAGTGGGAATTCGAGTACACGGATCACGACAGGCTCATCGCAAGAGCCATAGTTTTTGATGATGATGGTTATTTCTATTTTGTCAGAGCTGAACGTGACGACGATTTCGGCAAGGCAGTGTTTATAGAAACGTCCGGTGGCGGTGTTGAGGAAAACGAAACTCCTGAGACAGCTATAATAAGGGAACTCCGTGAGGAACTGGGTGCAGAAGTCGATATCGTATGCAAGATCGGTGTGGTCAGTGACTACTATAATCTTATCCACAGGCATAACTTAAACAACTATTTTCTCTGCAAAGCGAAAAGCTTCGGTGCCAATGATCTTACCGAACAGGAGATCACTGATTTTCATCTTTCGACTTTGAAGTTAAGGTTCGATGATGCTGTGGAAGAATACCAAAACAGCAGAAAATCCAAAATCGGCAGACTGATAGCTGCCAGAGAATTGCCTGTACTTATGCGGGCGAAAGAACTGCTAAATAATAGAGAGGGACATTGATGAAGATTATCGAAGCATCATGTACTGACCTTAGTACCATTAAGGATATCACCCACAGTACGATTAAGGCGGTTTATCCGAGGTACTATCCGTCAGGCGCTGTGGATTTCTTTCTAAAATACCACAGTGAAGAAAATATTGCCGAGGATATCAGAGAGCGCAGAACATTTCTCTGCATTGACGATTACGGCAATAAGGTCGGTACTGTGACTATAAAAGAAAATGACATCGGAAGACTTTTCGTGCTTCCTGAATTTCAGGGAAAAGGATACGGCAAAGCACTTCTTGATTTTGCAGAAAATGTGATAAGCAGAAGTTATTCCGATATAATACTTGACGCATCACTTGCGGCTAAAAAGATATATATCAAAAGAGGATACACAGAAATTGAGTACAAGACCGTTATGACAGATAACGGTGATTTTCTGTGCTGGGATATAATGATCAAGAAAGTAAAGGAAAAATAAAATGACAAAGAATATTTTTGTTACCATAGCAGGCAGAGCAAACGCAGGCAAATCTTCCCTGCTGAACGCTCTTGTCGGCGAAAAGATAGCGGCTGTCAGCGACAAACCGCAGACCACCAGAACAAAGATAACAGGAGTTCTGACTAAGGGCGAAACTCAGTTCGTTTTCATGGATACTCCCGGTATGCACAAGGCGAAAAACAAGCTCAGCGAACATATGGTGAACACAGTCAACGAGACCATAACAGGTGTTGACATGATAATCCTTATGTGCGACTGCACCAAGAAGATCTCAGACAACGAGAAAAGCCTGATTACGAGCTTCAAGGGCGGAAAAAGCAAGGTAATACTGGCGCTTAACAAGATAGATCTTCTTGATAACAAGGAAGAGGTTATTGCAAAGCTGGCTGAGTATTCGGAGCTTTATGATTTTACGGAAGTCGTTCCTATCAGCGTTGTTCAGAACGATGGGCTGGATATCATCATGGATATACTGGAGAAAAATGCGGCAGATGGTCCCCATTTCTTCCCTGATGATAAATTCACCGATCAGCCCGAGAAAGTCATCATGGCGGAGATAATCCGTGAGAAGGCTTTGAGGAATCTTAACGATGAAGTTCCTCACGGCGTAGCTGTAACTATCGAACAGTTGGGTGAACGCGAGGACAGGAGCGGCGAAGCCATACTTGATATCACCGCCACGATCTTCTGCGAAAGAGAATCCCACAAAGGAATAATCATCGGCAAGGGTGGTTCAATGCTGAGGAAGATAGGTCAGGACGCAAGAGCCGATCTGGAGGATTTCTTCCAGATAAAGGTCAATCTGCAGTGCTGGGTAAAGGTCAAGGAAGGTTGGCGTAACCGAGAGGGATTGATTAAGAATTTCGGACTTTCCTGATTGGAAAAATATTCCGCTCATATCTCGTTCATTAGAGAGCAAGCTATCTTTAAAGGATGGTGAGCGGTTTGGAGCTTTGGGAGAAATTTCTGAAAAGCGGCAGTATCAAGGATTATCTCGCCTATGCGAGAGCTGAAAGGACTGATGTGAATGACGACCCTGAAAGGACTTATCCTGAAAGAAACTGACAGCGGAGAATCCAGCAAATCGATATGTGTGCTGACTGCCGAACTTGGAGTTATATATATTTACGTCAGGGGCGGAAGAAAAAGCAGTAAGACTGTTTCTGCCACTCAGTCATTCAGCTATTCTGAGCTTTGCTTTGAAGAAAAGAAAAATGCCAACGGACAGGTCAGCCGCTATTTGAACAGCAGCGAGCCTGTCAAGCTGTTTTATAATATAAGACTCGACGCAGCTAAAGTTGCCCTTGCGTCGTATTTTTCAGAGCTGCTTATATATTCGGGTACTGAGGGTCAGGAATGTAAGGAAGTCATGCGGCTCGCACTGAATAGTCTCTATTTTCTGGACGAGGGCAAAATGCAGCCCGACCTGCTAAAATGCGTGTTTGAATTCAGGCTGCTTTGCGAGATAGGTATGCGTCCGAAACTTGTGGGCTGTGCGTTCTGCTTTAAATACGAAGACGATAAGATGCACTTCAACTTTCTGGAAGACAGACTTGAATGTGAAAGCTGCTGCCCTAATCCCGAAAGCGTACATACTATGATACTTGACAAACAGCTTCTTTATATCGTGCGTTATATCGCGCTGACGGAGTATGAAAAACTTTTTTACTTTAATATAAGCGACAGATATCTGAAAAAGCTCACCGAATTCACCGAGAGATACGTTGGATATCATTTCAGGAAAAAATTCGGTGCGCTGGAATTTTACAAGATGTTGAAATGAGGTAAATTACATAAATGGGACTAGAAAATATAAACCATGAGATCCTTGAACTTGATAAGGTTCTTGAAATGCTTTCAGAGCTTTGTTCAAGCAAGGACAGCAGACAGGCGGCGCTGGCTGTAAGGCCATCGGATGACCTGTACACGGTGCGTACCGAGATGGCTAAAACGGCTAGTGCGCTGAATATGTCCATCAAAAACGGTACACCTGCTTTTTACAGCATAAACAACGTATCCGCAAGCCTGAACAGAGCAAACGCAGGCGGTACACTTTCTCTCGGCGAACTGCTGGAGATAAAAAAAGTTCTTGGACAGACAAACGAGCTTTGCAAATGGTTCGATCAGAACGATGATAAGAACACTCCCCTGTCCTATCTGTTTGAACAGCTTTTCCCTAACAAGTCACTTTGGCAGAGATTGGAAACAGCCATACTTGACAGCGAGAATCTTTCCGACGATGCCAGCCCCGAGCTCAGGTCTATCAGAAACAAGATAGCAAAGGCTGGTCTGAAAATACGTGAAACTCTGGACAAGATGATAAAATCACCTTCTACACAGAAGTATCTTCAGGAATCCATCGTTACCATGCGTGACGGCAGATTTGTTGTACCTGTTAAGACCGAGTTCAAAGGTAACGTGGGTGGTCTTGTACACGGCACTTCGGCAACCGGTTCTACACTTTTCGTTGAGCCTATCTCAGTAGTTGAAGCCAACAACGAAGTCAGGATACTTCAGGGCAAGGAACAGGACGAGATACACCGCATACTAACAGAGTTCTCCAAAGAATGTGCCATGATGCAGCCACAGATAGAATCAAACTATGATGCGGCAGTAAAGCTTGATCTCTATTTTGCTAAGGCTAACCTCGGTGCAAAGATGAAAGCCGTTGATCCCGAGATATCGGATGACGGAATAATCGTGCTGAACAAGGCAAGACATCCCCTTATCGATGAGAACAAAGTTGTACCGATAAACTTTAGATCGGGCACAGATTATAATGTGCTTGTTATCACAGGTCCTAACACAGGCGGTAAGACTGTTACCCTGAAAACTGTCGGTCTGCTGACACTGATGACCATGTGCGGTCTGATGATACCGGCGTCCGATGGGTGCAGAATTTCGATCTACAAGAATATCCTTGCAGATATCGGTGACAGACAGTCCATAGAGCAGAGCCTTTCGACTTTCTCTTCTCACATGGGCAAGGTCAAGGATATAATCGACAAAGCTGACCATGTGAGCCTTGTACTGATAGATGAGCTTGGCTCGGGTACTGACCCTGTTGAGGGCGCAGCGCTGGCAGTTTCCATAATCGAAAGATTGCGTCAGGTGGGCGCAACTGTTGTTACCACCACCCATTATCAGGAGATAAAGATGTATGCTCTCGATACCGACGGAGTTGAAAATGCTTCCTGCGAGTTCGATGTTGAGACCATGCGCCCAACCTACAAGCTGGTGATCGGTTCACCGGGTAAGTCCAATGCATTTGCGATATCGAAGAATCTTGGCATCGATGATGATATAATCAGCTATGCGAAGTCACTGATATCCGAGGATAACAGGCGTTTCGAGCATATAATAGACGATCTCGAAAAAGCAAGGATTAGCCTTGAAGAAAATAATCTTCTTGCAGAAAAATACCGCCAAGAGGCTGAAAGCCTGCGAAATGAGCTTGATCAGCAGAAGCAGAAGTTCCTTGAAGAAAAGGAATTTGAGCTTGAAAAGGCAAGACGTCAGGCAAGCGATATAGTAAATCGTGTTCAGCGTGAATCTCAAGCTCTTGTGGACGAACTAGATAAGCTTCGCAAGGAGAAGGAAAAGAACGGATTCACACAGAAAGCTATCGATGCAAGGCAGAAGCAGCGCTCAACGATGAACAAGCTTTATCTTGAAGCCAATCCTGTTTCTGAACAGCCCGATGATGATTATGTTCTGCCAAGACCCCTCAAAAAGGGTGATACGGTGCTTATTACCGATACAAAGCGCAACGGTATCGTTGTAACTCCCCCGGATGACAAAGGTATGTGCTTTGTTCAGGCGGGTATCATGAAGACCAAGATCGATGTGAAAAAGCTCAGGCTGGTTGAAAAACAACAGCCCAACAAGACCCCGCAGCAGAAGAAAAAACAGCGCGGAGTTTCCACCAAGGGTGTTGAGAGCCGTATGACAAGGCGCTTTTCTACTGAGCTGGATATCAGAGGTTACGCAAGCGATGAGGGCATCCACGAGATGGACAGCTTTATCGATAACTGCGTAATGTCGGGAATCAGCATGGTGACTGTAATACACGGCATCGGTACCGGCGTTCTTAAAAACGCGGTGAGAAATCATCTGCGCAGACATCCGTCGGTGAAATCCTATCGTCCTGGAGTTTACGGCGAGGGCGAAGATGGTGTTACCGTGATCGAACTTAAATAAAAGAAATCCCCGAGGATAGCTGTCCTCGGGGATTTTTGTTATCATGTCAGAACTGTCCTCCTGCCTGGGAAAGCAGTTCACGAAGAGCATTCAGAAGCTCGATATCATCAGCATTGAGTTTGATGCTCGCTTCTATCTTCTGTCCAGCTGCGTTTGTAACTTTAAGGTCGAGAGCTCCGCCCTCCTCCATGCCGCTTGCAGCTGTCTGCATAAACTGGGGTATCTTTGGGTGGTTCTCTCTGAATTTTTCAAGCATGGGTTTCAGCTTGACTACTGCCATTGGGTTCATATCACAATCCTCTTTCTTTCAGGTCTTTGACTATATCCACGTAAAATTCGCGGACATCAAATCCGTCTATATTTTCACGGAAGAGGTCTATCATATCTCCGTGTGAAAGACCTCTGTTGCCGTTATGGTTTATCATAAGTGTGTTCTCGCCGCGCAGTGCGGATTCCTTAACTACTAGACCGTCGTTGCCCGTGCCGTCTTTGCGGTTCATCATGTAACCGAGATTCAGCGGAAATCCTGCCGAGAATACATTTTTCATCACCGACATTACTGAGCGGTAGTATACGTTGGGACTATCTGGTATCTCCTCGTCAAGCTTTGCACAGTTTGAATGAGTGAGTTCCCGCAGACCCTTTTCAAAATCAGGGGCGGTATCACCTAGAACGGTGAAGAGCTTGTTGTACCTGCTTGCCACAAATTTCAGCAGACCATCAGGAACTTTAGCCAGTATATCGTCAACGAAATTGCAGCCATAGTGGGGAGTATTTATCGTTACCAGACTGGCAACATATTTGTCCATACCTAGCTTTGATATGGCATATCTCGAATCAAGCCCGCCCTTTGAATGGGCGATGATGTTCAGTTTTTCTGCGCCTGTCTCTTTTATAATTTTCTCGATCTTGTTTCGAAGTTCGCCTGCGCTGACGGATATCAGGTTCGCTGACTGCTGACCGCCGTAGTAGATCTCAGCACCGTTTCGCACAAGCTCCTTGGGAACTCTGCCCCAGTAATTGAACATTTGCCAGTCGCGGAAAAAGATGCCATGAACCATAAGTATCGGGTATTTCGTTTTGCAGACTTCATTCTCTTTGCGCATATCGTCAAGTTCCTGCTTAGCCTGTTCAAAGCGGAATTCTTTCTTAGCAGATTTGGAGATCATTCTAAGCACGATGATATTTACCACGGGAATATACCATGTGAATACCAGTGCGATATACTTGATTACCTTGACCTGTCTTGAAGATATCAGAAGTCTGATTATTCCGAACAGAGCACCTAGGGCGATAATGGCATATCCTGTCAAAGCGTTAGCGAACATTCGCCACGGGTCAAATCCGCCTATGATAATAAACGCAAGCACCACAGCCGTATGCAAAACAAGAGAGATTACAGCGCCGTCAATAAGAAACGAACCTTTTGCAATGCGGCAAAGCTTTTTGTCCTTATCAGCACGACCGCCCGCAGATATCAGATAGACAAGGTAAAACAGTACCAGTACTACTATGGCAAGTATTTTTACCGCCGTGGAAAGCTGCACCACTGTCCACAAAATAACGGAATTACATAGACAAAGTATCAGAAGCTGGTCGAACAATAATCTTATCTTTCTCACGATAGTAACCTCATATAATACCGTTTCTCAGCTTGACCAGCCTTACATCACTTCCCGCAAAGAAGAATGGTCTGAAACATCCTGTTATTCGTGAAACTATTCTGTCATTGTACTTTTTTCCGACTTCGTTGACGGTAAGATTCGTCGATATCAAGGTAGGTCGACGTTCGTTTATGCGCTCATTGATGAGTTCATAAAGCACCGAATCAGTGAATTGGGTCTGGAATTCAGAACCAAGGTCGTCAAGAATGAGTAGGTCGGCTTCAAGCATGACGCTCATGGTGTCGCCCTCAGCTCTGTGAAATCGTTCGTCCTCCACCTGTCGCATAAGTTTCAGCATGGAACCGTAAACTACGTTCCAGCCCTGTGAGATAAGCTCTTTTGCGATACATGATGATAGGAACGTTTTGCCCAGACCTGTCTTACCAAAGAATATCAGTGAGCTTGTGTGGGGCTCAAAACGCGTAGCGTAATTCTTGCAGTTTTCAAAGATCGTCTGCATCTTCACACGGGGAATCTCGCCGTTAACGGGCATATCGCTGTAATATTCCGCCCTGAAATCCGCAAAATCGTGAAGCTCTATGGAACAGTTAGCATTGATCTCCTCGGTCGTGTATTTTTTAAGAAGACTTTTCATGCACTCGCATCGAACGCCGTCATGATAACCTGAATCGCTGCATATCTCGCACTGATAGTGCATCTGCAGGTAATCCTCGGGATATCCGCAGGCTTTGAGCATTTCGTGCATGGTGTGTCGCAGGCTTATGTTTTTCTCCTTGATCTCGGCGATCTTCTTTGATATATCAGCGCTGCTCTTTCCTTTGCCGATGTTGCCGAGAAGTGCGTAGTTCAGCCTTATGGCTTCGCTGTGCATACGGTATATCTCAGGAGCCTTCTGGGCTATCTCGTCTAGTCTGCGCTGATGCTCCTCGTTGGCTTTGTCCTGCCGTTGTCTGAGTTCAAACTCGGCGCGGTCAAAAGCTTTCTCGGTATATCTCATTGATCTTCTTCCTTTCTGACGTTCCAGGGAGCGTCACCGAAATCATAATTCCTTGCAAAATTCTCATACTCGTTGAGGTCGTAAGATGGCTTGTCCTCGCTTACTGCAGAATATCTCTTTTTGTACTGCTCATCAGACTGCTCAGCCTCTTCAACACTGCTGACACCGACCTTAGCCCAGTTTTTCAGAATGCCGTCTATGTAGCTGAAACTGAGCTTGCTTTTGGCATCAAGACATTTATTATAGGCGAGCTCGATAAGATCATTGTTGAAACCAAGCCGCCGCCATTCCGTCATATACTGCTGTTGTTTCTTTGATGGACGATTCTCCATGCCAAATATTCTGAGTATTTTATTCTCGTAAGATATTCGTTCCGAAGCTGTGATTATCGCCTGCTCTACTTCTGCATATGAATTTATACCCTCGTTGTGCCAGTTTATCATAACGGTATACAAATATGCTATACTGCACTTCCCTGCTGCGCGGCAATGGTCGGCAGCAAGAAGTATGGATGGAGCATCAAAACGATAAAGCTCGTAAAGTTCTATCAGCTTGGCAAGCTCACTTCCGTTTATTGAAAACTGGAGCGACTGTATCTCATTTATAAGGCTTTTCAGCGCAGCATCATTTTCAGCCTTCTGCTGCATCTCTCGCTGAGAGTATTTTACTGTTATCTTCCGCTCAACCGCTGCTGCCTTTGTGGGCTTTACAGACTCAACCAGCGAGACAGGCTCATTCTTTCCGGAGAAAGTATGTGGTGGTTCCGGTTTAACAGCAGTCGTTTTCTCGCCGTTTACCTTTATAACTCCCAGCTCCTGCCAGTAGGCAACAGATGAATCAACATCAGCCTCCGAAAAGCCTGACATCGCTGAAAGCATGGCAGAATCGGTATATCTCGGACCTGCAAGTATGCAGAGAAGAATTTTGATCTGAGCTTCGTTACAGCTCTTTATATATCCGCCTGCCGCAGCCCACGGGAAACTAAAAGATGCTCCCCAGCTTTCGGCTTCAAAACAATAATCCATAGTTACAGACCTCCTGTGCGTAAGTTTTATTATAACATAGTTTGAGGAAAAAGTAAAGCTATCAACGAACAAATTATCCGATATGCTGCAACGGTTTTCTGTGTTAATGCTTTATCATTATAATATTTTTATTATATTATTTTGTGTATAAAGCCAAAGTGGATTATAAATTTAAAAGAAAAGGTAAATTTACAGTAAATGCTATTGACATTTCTGAAAATTTGTAGTATAATTTGATTTACCAAGATGAAATAGGAGGTAACCACTATGCTTGATCAAAAAAATAAATACCCTGATACTAATAACACACATGGCGAATTTATCAACCTGACAGATTATAATAACAACGACCTTATGAACAGCTATGACAATGCCCTGTACCGCACACCGGATGATCCGATGTATATATCAAATAAAGTGCTGAAAGGAACTTCAAGACCTAATTACAAGCCCTTTATCAGCGCACTGTCTGTAACTGCAGTACTGGGTATTGCTGTATATCTTTCCATAAAGCATTTTGCAAATAATAACTCCCCCATTAGTTTTGGAATGATCTTTTTTATTGCGGGCAGCATGATATTCTGGACTTCCCTGTTCGGCGAGATTTCAAAGAAAAAGATCTGCACTCAGCCCGTTATGGCTGTATGTCATGATCTTCATGTTTCCCACAGCAGAGACTCAGACGGACATTCTTCTACGACCTACAGCCCGGTATGGAGATACTATTTTAATGGTAATTACTATGAGCACCATGAAAGTGGTTCAAGTAATATTGATGTCCCCCGTATGGGTGAGCAGCGCGAGATAATGATAGATCCTAACGACCCTCTTACTATCTATCGCAAAAGTACCTCGAAAATGCTTTTTTTGCTGGTTTTCGGTTTAGTATTCATGGCAGTACCCCTTTTCATGGCAATGATCATATAATATTTCAAGACACATCTGTCACAACGACAGGTGTGTCTTTTTCGATGCGAAAATCGTTGATATAAACTAAGTTTCACATTAAGCTTGCAATTTCAGTGTAAATGTATTATAATAGTAAAAAAACAGAAAGGAAAACAACAATGACAATAAAATATGTTATCCTCGCAGCGGAGATATTTTGTCTGCTGATCTTCGTAGCACCATTACCGATACTTAATGCTGGAAATGTCGCAGGTATTGGATTTTTTACGCTTATGATCGCTGCCACAGCGGCTCATCGCCAGTTTTTCAAGCTGATGAAAGCAATGTGGGCTCACGGATGGGGAAAAGGCTTAATAATCGCTGTAAGCCTGTTCCTGATCGCAGGATTCACCTATGTCGGCATACTCTCTTTCAAGATGTACAAAGCTCAGGTAAATGAACCGAAAGACACCAAACTGATAATCGTTCTCGGCTGTAAGGTGAAGGGCGAAAGACCCTCGCGTATGCTTCGCTACAGACTTGATGCTGCCTATGAAGCAATGCAGAAACACCCTGATGCCCTCGTAGTTGTCTCAGGCGGAAAAGGCAGTGATGAAAAGATATCCGAAGCTGAGTGTATGCACAGATATCTTGTAGAAAAAGGAGCAGATGAAAGCAGACTTATAATGGAGGATAAGTCTACTACCACATTTGAAAATATAAAATTCTCATTTGCCATAACCGATAAACTTGGCTGCGGTAGAGATATCACAATAGTCACCGATGGCTTCCACCAGTACCGCGCAAGTCTTATAGCAAAACAGGAAGGTGCCAAAAACGTGACTGCTTATTCCGCAAACACTCAGCCCAAATATGTCCCGACCTACTGGGTGCGTGAATGGCTTGGTCTTACACATTTCTTTGTATTCGGAAACTGACATAATAAAACAAGGCTCCTGCGGGATAAGCGCAGGAGCCTTGTTGCATTTACTGTATCAGGCTGCCTTTTTGTGCTTTATGTTGCTTACGGTGTTTGAAAGAACATTCTTGCAGTGTACACCGAATTCCAGCATAGCAGCATATTTATCGATCATAACGATAACGTAGGATTCTGCATATTTTGGCAGTTTAACCGTCAGCGGCCACATATGCTTGATTATCATGTCTTCCTCTACCTTGCCAAGTTCAAAATGCTCCTTGGCATTTTCAAGGGCTATCCTTGGGTGAGTAAAGCCGTGGGGCAGCTCACCTTTTTTTCTTGGCTCATCTCGCCAGTCATACAGAAACAGGTCGTGGAGCATACCGGCTCTCGCAGCGGCTTTCGCGTTCAGACCAAGCTTTTTGCAGACGATATAGTTATAATACGATACATTAAGACAATGCTGGTAACAGGTAGTGCTGTAGTGGTGTCTGAATTTCTTCATCTCACTCACTACTTCATTGTCAAGCAGATCCTTGACATATTCAAAATACTCTCTGCTCTCCTTCGAGGTCTCAACGGAATATCTTGAACCCATTGCTTTGGACATCGGCATTCCCTCTTTTCTTTATCTGACATTGATCATTATGTGTTTGTTTTGTGATAAGAACTAATTCATAGTTCTTACTGTAAGTATAACGCATTTTTATATGATTGTCAATAGTCAGATATTACAAGTTGGTTAACATTTTAGTTTGTTGTAATTAACTACTTTGGATATTTTACTTTATATTTTGCATAAAAGCCTGGCTGTGTCCAATATTCCAGCTTGTCAAGTATTTCTCCTTTGGATTTTGATGAGAAGACTTCCAGCGGTCTTTCAAAGGTAGCTTCCCTGTTCATATCAACAAGATACATCTTGTAGCATCCGTTAACATCTCCATGCGGATACCAGCCTAGATCTATAAGCAGATCACCGTTCACAAGCTGCAAAAGATCTTCACACAATTCATATGAATACTCCTCTCCGTCGCAGGCAGGGTCGTATTCCGAAAAATTGTTATACGCAACTGTCCAGCCTGCGCATAACCTCAAAGGCTGCAAACGAAATTCTTTCATCTTACTTATCCGATATCAATAATATTTTCTGTCGAAAAATTCTGGAACGTACTTGTCCTCGGCTGCACTTCTCTGCTGGAAAAATCCGTCAAATCCACAGCCCTCAACAAGCCTGCAAACGTACTCGTATTCAAAGGTGGAAGTTCTTCGTGAAAGCGCCTTGATATCCTTAGCTTTGTACATCGGCACATACTGGCTCATAAGGCTTATAAGAATTTCCTGCGGAGCAAAATTATCCGCCAGCCATCCGATTATTTTAGCCGAATCATGGCGACAGCCAGGAAGTACCAGATGCCTTACAATGACTCCCCTTTTCATTATGCCGTTTTCATCAAACTCAGGCGCACCAACAAGCTCATGCATTTTAATAAGAGCTCTTGAAGCGCGTTCAAAATAATCTCCCGCACCGGAATATTCAGCTGAAAGCTTGTCCGAATAATATTTCAGGTCGGGCAAGAATATATCTACCCTGCCCCTCAACATTTCAAGAGTTTCAAGGCTTTCATAACCGCCGCTGTTGTATACGATCGGTATGGTGAGCTTGTCCCCTGCAATGTCCAGTGCCTCGATTATCTGCGGAACATAAGGTGCAGCCGTCACAAGATTTATGTTGTGAGCTCCCTTTTCCTGAAGCATAAGAAATGTCTCAGCCAGTTCCTTAGCCGTAAGAACAAAGCCTTTTCCCCCAGCCGAGATCTCATGATTCTGACAAAAACAGCACTGCAGATTGCACCCCGAGAAAAATACCGTTCCCGAGCCGTTAGTTCCGCTTATGGGAGGTTCTTCCCACATATGCAGGTCTGCACGTGCGATCTTTATATCAGCTCCCGCACGACAGAATCCTTTTTTGCCTGAAAGTCTGTCTGCCCCACATTTACGGGGGCAGAGCATACATTTGTTCAATATATTCATATCACTCATTTTTCGTTCAGGTCAATGTAAAAGCCGTAAGCCACTTCTTGTCCTTTGTAATCAAGATCGACTGTTATATACGCGCCATCACAAGTTTTATCGCATAACAGCTTCGGATTCATGTTTGATCTGTCGCCGATGCAGTAAATTAAATTGTCCGACATGAATCCTTCGTAGTAGCTGATATCATTACCGTCTGAATTAACGCCCTGAAGGTATATGTCTTTGATATCCACATCGCCGCTTTCCAGGCATCTGTGATCGGAATATTCAAATTCCAAAGTAAAGTCTACCACATAGAGTTCGCGTGGATCAAATTCGGTACTTTCAACCCAATTATCATTTTCAAAATAGAATAGATTTTTTTTCTGGAAAGAATTTAGAGTTTCATCGTCTGACATGATATCACTGATATTATACTCTGTCAGAAATGCATCGATATCGCAGTCAACGGTTTTTACACCCTCTAAAGAATTTTCCCTGTCGATCTCGTATTTTTTCTTTTCAGAAGCGGTGGAAGATACTGACGTATCGGAAACAGCGCCTTCAAGTTTTTCCTTAATGGTGTTTATCAGTTCGGGATCGCTCTTTAATATCATACCTAAGGTTATCAGTATGATAAGAGGTACTGCGCAGCCCTTGCCGCAGCCACCGGAATTCTTAGTTGTTTTACTATTATTGGGATTATATACATTTTGTGGCGTTTTATACTGCGTTCTGTTGTATGACTGCTTTGAGGGAGTTGCCTCAACATTGATATCGCCGCCGTTCCTGCGCTCGTATCTTGCTGCTTCTACGCGGTTTTCCTCACGACGTTCCTCTCTCAGAAAATCAGCTTTGCCATCCTTGAAAGTATCACTTCTCACAAAGCGGTTATCAGGAAAATAGCTGTCATCGTATTGTTCATGACTGTGTTCGTCTTCTCCGAAAATACCGCAGGATATATCTTCTTCGCGGGCTGTAAGGCATTCGGGACAAATCTGTTCGTCCTTATCCTTAAATCTGTATCCGCAGAATCTGCATTTGTAATTCATACTTTTGCCGACCTTTCTTAGTCTATCTGTTTACCCACATAAGCTCGTATCCGCTCTTTACAGGTACACAGGATTTACAGTAGCTGTACTTTCCTGCCAGCTTTGCAGCTGCTTCTTCTGCAAAACTTTCCTTTTCAAAAATGCCGAAAACAGCCGAACCGCTTCCTGTCATAAGAGTATTCAGCGCACCCGCTTCTTTCAGATCCTGCTTAGCCTGAGCTATCTCGGGCATATCCATAACAGCTTCAAACACATTGAATAAGTATATGCTTGTGGAAAAAACATTTCCCGAAGCAAGTCCTTTCAGGAAGTAATCGAGATTACTTCTCGGCGGAGACTTCATCAGGTCGTAGCGCTTGTAAGCTTCGGGCGTAGATATGCTCACATCAGGCTTGACGATAACAAAAGCGCAGTCGGGTGACGGCAGTTTGTTTGTTATCTCGCCGATTCCCTGACACAGCCTTGTTCCGCCCCTGATACAGAAAGGTACATCAGCACCGAGTTTTGTGCCCATCTCGCAGAGCTCATCTTCATCTTTCAGTGTGCAGAAAAATGTGTTCATGGCTTTCAGCATAGCGGCACAATCTGCACTTCCGCCGCCCATGCCTGCCTGCGAAGGCAGATTTTTCTCGACCTTTACAATCAACTTTCCGCCGTAAGTTATGCCTGTCTGCTCCTTGAAAATATCAGCTGCTTTCCATATCAGATTTGAGCTGTCAAGGGGGAAGCCCTCCTTATCACAGACTATCTCCATGCCTTCGGGGGCAGTGCTGTCTATGGACAATTCAAGGGTATCATAAACGCTGACGCTCTGCATAACGGTGTTTAGCATATGATAGCCGTCATCACGTCTGCCTATTATGTCCAGCAGTAGATTGACCTTGCCGTATGCCTTAACTTTTATATTATCATAAAGTGCCATTTTTTAGCTCCTCTAAAAACTCTCCGATGCGCTTGATAGCTTCTCTCAGGTGGCTGAGGGAGTATGCGTATGAAACACGCACGAAACCTTCGCCGCATTCGCCGAAAGCGTTGCCGGGTACAACTGCGACTTTTTTGCTGTAAACCAATTTTTCACAGAAATCACTGCTTGAAAGCCCTGTGCTTTTAATGCAGGGGAAAACGTAGAACGCGCCCTGGGGTGTAAAGCAGTCAAGACCCAGCTTGTTGAATGCGTCAACCAGATAGCGCCTGCGCATATCGTATTCATCGCGCATTTTCACTATATCTTCGTCACATTCTCTGAGTGCTGTTATAGCCGCAAACTGGCTCACTGTTGGTGAGGACATTATTGCATACTGGTGAAGTTTCAGCATCTGGGAAGTAAGTTCCCTGGGTGCGGCTGCAATACCAAGTCTCCATCCTGTCATTGCATAAGCTTTGGAAAATCCGTTTATAACGATAGTACGTTCTCTCATATCAGGCAGTGATGCAAATGAAACGTGCTTGCCGCTGTATGTAAGTTCGGAGTATATTTCATCGGACAGTACCAGAATATTTGTACCTCGCAGAACATCTGCAATCTCTTCAAGATCTTCCTTGCGCATGATCGCACCTGTGGGATTGTTGGGATAAGGCAGAACAAGCAGCTTTGTCCTGTCAGTTATCTTACTGCGAAGTTCCTCGGCGGTAAGGCGGAATTCATTTTCAGCCTTGGTCTCAATAGGAATGGGGACTCCCCCACTAAGGGAAACTATGGGGCAGTAACAGACGAAAGAAGGCTGAACGATCAGCACCTCGTCACCTGCTGTTACAATCGACCTGATACAAAGATCGATGCCCTCAGAGCCGCCGACGGTAATTATGATCTCATCATTGGGATCGTAATCCACACCTATGCGGTCGCTGAAATATCGGGAAGCTTCCTTTCGGAGATCGGCAAGACCTGCATTTGCTGTATATGAAGTCCTGCCCTTTTCCAGAACATTAATCGCTTCACGCCTTACCACCCAAGGGGTCTTGAAATCGGGTTCACCAACACCAAGGGAGATAACGCCCTCCAGCTGCTGAGCGATATCGAAAAACTTTCGTATGCCTGAGGGCTTCATGTTCACGATGGCAGGCGAAAGTACCTTGCTGTAATCTATCATGGGAACATCAGTCCTCTCTCATCTTTTTCATCAGCGGTAACGGATATGCCGTTGACTTTGTAGCTTCTCAGCAGAAAATGTGTTGCGGTAGACTGCACCGCATCTATGGCTGCAAGGTTCTCAGCTACAAAGCGGGAGACCTCGCGGATATTTGTGCCAGTTACAGAGACCAGTATATCATATGCCCCCGACATCAGTCTTACAGATTCCACCTGTTCGTAGGCGGCTATGGATTTTGCTATATCATCGTAGCCCGACTGAGACTGGGGAGTAACTTTCAGCTCTATAAGTGCAGTAACGGAATTGGGATCGTAAACAGCTTCATCGACGATGGCGGTATAGCCTGTTATGATTCCGTCTTTTTCCAGCTTTTCGATTTCCGCGGCGACATCAGCCTCGGTCTTGCCGAGCATTACAGCGAGTTCGGCATTAGTCAGCCTTGCGTTTGACTTCAGAAGATTAAGCAGTTTTTCCATAAGTAGACCTCCTTCTCGGGAACAGGCACAAAATACTCATGACATGCATTTTACGCCATTTAATATATTTATAATGATGATAATGTGCTATTTAACAGCCTTCAAGCTCTTCACAAAGAGCGACAAAATCTTCATATACAGTGATCGTTTGCAAATATCTGAAATCCAGAATATATCCCGATTTACGATGCTTAAGGAAATCAGCGTCCCACAGAGGAACAGAAACAAATCCCTTTTTGTAGTCATATTTCAGAGGCTCGAATTTATCGATATTTGTACGGAAATACTTCACTTTTGCACCACAGAGCTTGTTGATGCGGAACAGCAGTCCCAGCACATCATTTTTCTCATAGAAAGAATCTTTGAATATCAGATGTTTGTGGGAATTTTCCCTATCCGAATACCATGCATTGTTTTCATGTATAAGATGGTACTTTTCGATCAGAAGCTGCTTGTCGTTCATAATTTATCACCTATATATAAAGATAAAAGGCAGCACCGAGTTTACGGTACTGCCTTAATTATAACATAGTACAATTCAATTGTCAATTAGCAGACCAGCCGCCTGCTCTGACATTATTTGAAATATTTAACGCCGCTCTCAAACAGCTTCTGATCCTTTGCACCGGGAACGTTGATGCATACACCGTTGCCCATTCTCTCGGAGTGACCCATCTTACCGAGTACTCTGCCATCGGGTGAAGTGATACCCTCGATAGCATCGAAAGATGTGTTGGGGTTGCAGTGGATATCGAATGTGGGCTCACCGTCAAAGTCAACGTACTGAGTTGCTATCTGACCGTTTGCCGCAAGCTTTGCGATCTCCTCAGCGGAAGCAACGAAGCGACCTTCACCGTGGGAAATAGCTATGCTGTGGATATCATCAACGTCACAAGCTGCCAGCCAAGGCGACTTGTTGGAAGCGATACGTGTATTTACCATCTTGGACTGGTGTCTTGCGATGGTGTTGAAGGTCAGTGTAGGAGAATCATCGCGCATATCAACGATCTCGCCGTAAGGTACAAGACCCAGCTTAACAAGTGCCTGGAAACCGTTGCATATACCCAGCATCAGACCGTCGCGGTTCTTCAGCAGATCGTGGATAGCATCGGTCAGCTTAGGATTGCGCAGGAATGATACGATGAACTTACCGCTTCCATCGGGTTCGTCACCGCCGCTGAAACCGCCGGGAAGCATAACGATCTGAGACTGCTTGATCTTCTTTTCCATAGCATCAACAGATTCCTTGATAGCCTGTTCGGAGAGGTTTCTTACTACGAATATCTCAGCCTCTGCTCCTGCCTTTTCAAACTGTCTTGCAGTATCGTACTCGCAGTTTGTTCCGGGGAATACAGGGATAAGAACCTTGGGCTTGGCAACCTTGATGGCGGGAGCCTTTCTCTCGTCAGCCTTGAAGCTGTACTTGTTAGGCTTCTCTGCAGGTTCCTTAACGTGCACTGGATAAACGGGCTCCAGCTTCTTTTCCCAGAGATCCTGGATCTTTTCGAGGTCAATGGTATAACCGTTGTTCTCAATAGTGTAAGCCTGAGTTGTCTCACCGATAACTCTTTCAGCTGTCTGAACACCGTGAGCAAGCTCAATAACGAAGCTGCCGTAGCAAGCGCGGAAGAGTTCAGCAGAGCTTACCTTATCGGTGAACTTGAAGCCTATCTTGTTACCGAATGCCATCTTGGCAATAGCTTCGGAAACACCGCCGTAAGCAATAGACCAGCAAGCGAGTACATTACCATCTGCAATCAGCTTTTCAACCTTCTCAAATACCTTTTTCAGGCTGTCAAACTTAACGATGTTGTTTTCATCGTATTCGGGCTTGATGAGTATAACTCTTGAACCGGCCTTCTTGAATTCCTGTGAGATGATCTTATCGGTCTTAGCAGTGGAAACTGCGAAGGAAACCAGGGTAGGAGGAACATCGATGTTCTCAAATGTACCTGACATGGAGTCCTTACCGCCGATAGAACCGCAGCCCAGTTCGATCTGAGCCTTATATGCGCCCAGCAGAGCTGAGAAAGGCTTGCCCCATCTGGAAGGATTGTTCTGAGTTCTCTCAAAATACTCCTGGAAAGTCAGCCAGCAGTGCTTGTAGGAACCGCCGGTTGCAACTACCTTAGCCACAGATTCAACTACTGCGGACATAGCTCCGTGGTAGGGGCTGACACTGGAAAGGAATGGATTGAAGCCCCAGCCCATGATGGAAGCAGTGGTTGTCTCACCGTTGAGTACGGGGAGTTTGCAAGCCATAGCCTGTGTGGGAGTATTCTGATACTTACCGCCGTAGGGCATCAGCACGGTGCCTGCGCCTATGGTGGAGTCAAATCTTTCAACCAGACCCTTCTGCGAGCAGATATTCAGGTTGGATATCATAGCTTCCCAGCGGTCTGCATTATCCTCACCGCCGTCATCATTTGCAAATACGGGAGTGGGTACTTCGATATCTGTGTGCTTTTCAGCACCGTTGGAGTTCAGGAACTCTCTGGAGAGGTCTACGATGGTATTTCCGTTCCAGTTCATTCTCAGTCTGGGTTCTTCGGTAACTCTTGCTACCATTGTAGCTTCAAGGTTTTCCTTTGCAGCCTCAGCCATGAACTTTTCAAGGTCTTCTTTGGCGATGACAACTGCCATTCTCTCCTGAGATTCGGATATTGCAAGCTCAGTGCCGTCAAGACCGTCATACTTCTTGGTAACGAGGTCGAGGTTTATCTGAAGACCGTCAGCCAGCTCGCCGATAGCAACGGATACACCGCCTGCACCGAAGTCGTTGCAGCGCTTAATCATTGCTGTAACTTCAGGATTTCTGAACAGTCTCTGGAGCTTTCTTTCTTCGGGAGCATTACCCTTCTGAACCTCTGCACCGCAAGTCTCGAGAGAGTGCAGGGTGTGTGACTTGGAAGAACCTGTTGCACCGCCACAGCCGTCGCGGCCTGTTTTACCGCCCAGCAGGATAACAATATCCTCGGGGGCAGGTCTTTCACGTCTAACATTGGAAGCGGGAGCTGCACCGATAACTGCGCCGATCTCCATACGCTTAGCAACGTAGCCGGGGTGATATATCTCGTTTACGTGACCTGTAGCAAGACCGATCTGGTTACCGTAGGAAGAATAGCCGTTTGCAGCGCCAACTACCAGCTTTCTCTGGGGCAGCTTACCTGCTATGGTATCCTCAACGGGAACGAGAGGGTTGCCTGCGCCTGTTACACGCATAGCCTGATATACGTAGGAACGTCCGGACAGAGGATCTCTGATTGCGCCGCCAAGACAGGTAGCTGCGCCGCCGAAAGGTTCGATCTCGGTGGGGTGGTTGTGAGTTTCGTTCTTGAACATCAGCAGCCAGTCTTCGTCAACACCGTCAACATCCACCTTGATCTTTACGGAGCAAGCATTGATCTCTTCGCTTTCGTCAAGGTCTTTCAGCAGACCTGCCTTTTTAAGCTGCTTTGCACCGAAGCAGGCAAGATCCATAAGTGTGATAGGCTTGTCTGTTCTGCCTGCATAGAGATCTTTTCTGGCATTTATATAATCAGTAAAGGTAGCTGCGATATAATCGGGCTCGATAGAAACATTGTCAACGATTGTCGAGAATGTTGTGTGACGGCAGTGATCCGACCAGTAGGTATCGATCATTCTGATCTCGGTGATGGTAGGATCGCGGTTCTCCTGCTCCTTGAAATACTTCTGGCAGAATTTGATATCATCAAGATCCATAGCAAGACCAAGGTCTGCAAGCATAGACTTGAGGTCGTCTTCAGAAGAATCAATGAAGCCGTTAACTGTATCAACTGTTGTGGGGATATCGTACTTGATATCCAGAGTTTCAAACTCATCAAGAGAAGCTTCTCTTGATTCAACAGGGTTGATCATATACTGCTTGATCTGTGCAAGCTCCTCATCGGAAAGGGTGCCGCTTACTATGTAAATGCGGGCGGACTTGATAACGGGACGCTTGCCCGCAGTCAGCAGTGAGATACACTGCGCACATGAATCAGCTCTCTGATCGAACTGACCGGGAAGATATTCAACTGCGAATATCTGCTCGTCCTCACCAACAGCGGGAAGATGATCATAGGTAACATCTACCGCGGGTTCGGAAAATACCACGGGGATAGCGAGCTCAAAATCTTTAACTGGCAGACCCTCAGCGTCATAGCGGTTAATAACGCGCAGACCTTTGAGGTTTTCAAGACCCAGTGCAGATTTGATACCGCCAAGCAGTGAATCAGCTTCAACTGCAAATTCCGGCTTTTTTTCTACATAAATTCTGTATACTGACATATCAGCAGCTCCTTTACAGATTAATTTATACAAAATGTATCCATGTAAAATATATTATACTACATCTTGGGGGTCTTTGTCAATGACTTAATTATTAAACATTGACTTATACGAAAAAATGTTATATAATGTAAAAAGCGTTACAGAGCCTGTGCTGATTTGGGAATGTCAGCCTAAAGCTTTGTGATATGCACTGACAGGGCTTTACCCGCAAACGGAGGTAAATAAAAATGACGGATTTTAATCGTATTCTCAAACAGATAAGGAGCCTTGTAATTTTCAAGGAACTTCGCAAAAACGATGTTATCATCGATATGATACAGACGATGATAAGCATTTGTGAGGAAAACACAGAGATGGCTGTAGAGTGGTACTGCGATATGTGCGGCGACCTTTACAAGTCAGGCGACGACCTTACCGAATACATCATGAAGATAATCCTGGAAGACGAAAACCTTTTTATACTTAAAAAGGGCGAGGGACTCGAAACGGGTACGATGCTGGACAACTGTCTGGCGAACGAGCTTGCTTTTCTGGAAGAACTGGCAACTATACCAAGCAGCGAGTTCATCGGCAGGATAAACTATGATGGTTTCCTGCCCGAATACAGGATCAGCCCCAGAGATTTTTCCCAGATATATGCTCAGCGTGTGCATGAGATAAACAAGATCGGCTACGGCATTTATTCAAAGTACAATATTTTCATAATCAAGGACGGAGTTATGACCCCTGTTGAGCACGCTGACCCCATAAGGCTCTCACAGCTGCACAACTATGAGAATGAACGCAGTCAGGTAATTGCCAATACAAAAGCGCTTATCGCAGGAAAGCCTGCCAACAATGTACTGCTTTACGGCGACTGCGGTACCGGTAAATCTTCGACGGTAAAGGCTATTGCCAACGAATTTGCGTGTGAGGGTCTGAGACTCATCGAGCTGAAAAAGAAACAGCTCCATGAGATACCCAACATTGTGGAGACCATAAGCAAGAACCCGCTGAAGTTTATTATTTTCATTGATGATCTGTCATTCACCGAGGACGACAACGACTATGCTGCTTTGAAAGCTATCCTTGAAGGCAGTGTGGCTTCGACGGCTTCTAATCTTGTGATATACGCTACATCGAACCGTAGGCATCTGGTACGTGAGACTTTTACTTCCCGTAAGGGCGACGAGATACATTTCAAGGATACCGTTCAGGAACTTCTTTCACTTTCTGACCGATTCGGTCTTACGGTAACTTTCCAGAAACCTGACAAAAAGCTGTTTCTTGACCTTGTGAACAAGCTTGCTGATCAGTATGAGATCAGCACAAATCGCGATGAACTGGAGATAAAAGCTGAAGCTTTTGCACTTTCAAAGGGCGGACGTTCGCCCCGTGTTGCAAAGCAGTTCATTGAATATGTAAAGGGTACGGAAGAGTGATATTTCTTATATAATAAAAACGGCAGTTTCCGATGAAACTGCCGTTTTTAGTTCTGTGAAACTATAAATTACTTAACAGTAACTGTTACAGCATTCTTAATAGGATCAGTTGTATTCCACTGACCGTTAACTCTTGCAGCAATAGCTACCTTGTAGGTCATGCCGGGAGTCAGGTTCTTGGGAGTAATATAACTGTTTGTAGTAATGCTGGAAGTCTGAACTCTCCACTTACCTGCCAGGTATACAGCGATGCCGTACTTGTCAGCACCCTCTACCTTGTCCCAAAGGAACTGGATCTGGTGATACTGAGAGTTGTAATTTACCTTGATATTTGTAGGATAATCAGTCTTAACGGTCTGTCCGCCGCCCTGATTGGTGTAAACAGCCTTGACAGTAGCACCGGAGCCTGTGATCTTAACTTTTACAGTTGCAGAATTCTTGGAACCGCTTGTCAGCTGAGCACCGCTGATCTCCCAGTGATCAAAGGTATAGCCTTCCTTAGGTGCAACTGTCAGAGTGAGGTCGTAATCCTTGTGATACTTGCCCGACCATTTGTCTATGGCGCCAAGTTTCAGGGTGTTGAGCTGTATCTCGCCTAAGCTGTTGCTGTTCTCAACTGTGAGAGTAGCAGGTTCAGCTGAGAGCTTAGTCGCCTGACGGAGAGAACGCTCAGCGGGATCAAAACGCTGTCTGTAGAAGTTTACAATGGTGTTCCACTGGTTCTGATAAGACTGTGCGTTGTTGTTTGAACCGAAACGCTTGAAGGTATCTGCTGCCTGCTGGCTGAAATTATCAGAATAGTACTTTGCCTTTTCAGCTACCCTGTTGGGTTCGAAGTTGTAGTTTGCCAGATCCATCATGGTGCGTGCGAAGTCCTTTGCGAACTGATCGTTCTTGAGAAGAGCATTGAACATTTTGCTCACATCACTCTGATCCTGAGCCAGACGGCTGAAATTATCATAATTTGCAGTAGTATTCTGGCTGTTATAGAGTCCCTGACCGTACTCGGTATCAAAGAACATCATGCGCCACTTGCCGTCTGCATAAGGGTTTGAACTGTCGATGGTATTTGAACGCCATGAAGCTATGTTACGCTTCGGCCAGTCCTGATTAGACCAGTAGATCTGTGCTGCGAAGTAATCCATAAAGCTCTGGATATCTATCTTTTCGCAGATCTGTGCATAGCTGAGACTGCCGTTTGCAGCGCCTTGTACCAGATTATTCCAGTCCTGAAGATCGGAATCGGAGCCTTCCTCTAGTTCTCCTTCCTTGACCATAGCCACATCGCTCTTCTTGACACCGTAGTGGTCGCTGATGTAAGCATCATCCAGCTTTTCGCATATCTGATAGATGCCCCAGAACTCGCCGTCAATGAATACTATACACTCACTCATAGCCTGATGAGCGCAGTCGCGGTCAGCAACAAGGCTCTGGTTAAGAGAATCACGGAAGATAGCATTGTTATTATCGTTACCGCCATCACGGAGAGAAATGGTGGTATAGCTCTTGATAGTCTTACCGTTCTTTGCCTTTATGGAAGTACCGTCAAAGAAATCATAAGTCATTTCAGGAGCGCCGTAATCAAGTCTAGCATAGATATTGAAGCTCTTCTGTGCGTTATGGCGTGAAGCACCGCCCTTGATACGGATTCCTACGTCCTGATCGATAACTTTCTGTCCCTTGTCAAATACAGTCATGGTAGCAGGACGCTCCCATTCCTTACCAGACTGGGTGTAGTTTGCCTCCATCTCCCAGGGCTGTTTGAAGCTGAATCCGCCGCCCCATCCGGGAACGCCGGGTCTTCCTCCCTGATTGCCGCCAGTGGAATTGTCTTCATCGTAGTGCTTGCCAAGAACGTAGATACCTGTATCATAATTGAACAGGTTATCGGGATCGGTTACGAGAGATACTACCTTCATATCCTTGTAGTAGCCCGAATTTGTCTTGCCAACGAAATATGTTCTGGTGATAACGTCACTTACGCGACCCTGTGAATCGACAGCAACTGCGCGGATGATGTTCGCTTTATCAACAGGTGAAGAAGGTGGATTGTAGCTGTATGTGGAAATATTTCTCTCAGCGCTGAGTTTGTTAGCGTTGTTGGATACATCGTTAAGTGTAAAGGGTGATGTGTATCTCTGTGATGAAGTAGTAGGTACAGTACCGTCGGTTGTATAATAAACCGTTGTGCCGGAGGGTACCTGAATGGATAATGTCTTTCCTGCTTCATAGTAACCGCTTTCAAGAGAGAAAGCAGGAGTAGCTACAGCCGCAGAGCCTTCGGGAGCAACATTGGTTTTGCCCGGTGTGCAGGTAAGGTCAAAGAAATTACCGCTGCCATCAGGATACTGTCCGTAGGAAGTATCAGAAGCTATGGAACCGAAAGTCAGTGTATCAGCGGCGTTGCCGTTTGCATCGGAGAGAGTAAGAGTCTCACCCGAACCTGACATACCGAAAGGTGCGATCGAAGTGTTGGTCTCACCTGCTGTGCTGTCACAGTAGATTACCAGATAGGACTTCGCAGCGATCTTTGTGCCGTTGGGGATCTTGAACTTGAAAGGCTTTGTAGCCTTATCAGAAAGTCCCCAGCCTGACAGGTCAACAGCAGAGTTGCCTGAGTTATACAGCTCGACCCAATCATAGAAATTTCCGTCGGGAGCTGCAACAGTCGTGTTCTTTGAGCAGACCTCATTGATGGTTACACTGCTTGAAGCAGCGGAAGCAGGGATAAGTCCTGCATTCTGGCATACAAGCCCCAGACAAAGTATGCCTGCGGCAGCTTTTCGCCCTAAACGATGATTCATTGCAATTTACCTCCTTAGTAGGATCAATATTTGTTTGGTGTTTTAACAATTTGTATTATATCACATTTTATTGATTTTGTCAAGATATATAAAAATTATGCACAGCATGTATTTGTTTTTTACACAGAAAAGTCCCCGAAGCAATGTGCTCGGGGACAGTGTTTTTACTGTATTTTCCGGTTATTTGATCATCTCCATAAATTCTTCTTCAGTGATGATCTTTATGCCCAACTGCTGAGCTTTTGTGAGTTTGCTTCCTGCTTCTTCACCTGCAAGTACATAGTCCGTTTTCTTTGAAACGGAACCGCTGGCTTTTCCGCCGAATTTCTCGATAAGATCCTTGGCATCGTTTCTTTTCAGAGTTGGCAGAGTGCCTGTGAGTACGAAAGTCTTGCCGGCAAAACGATCGTCCTGCTGAACTTTTTCGTATTCGGTATTCACGCCGCAGTCTTTAAGGCGCTGTATGAGAGATATCATGTGCTCTTCATGGAATGCACTATAAACACTCTGCACCATAACATCTCCGAAACCATCTATTTCTGAGATCTCCTCTGCGGTAGCTGACATTATACTGTCAAGTCCTCCGAATTTAGCGCAAAGTAGTTTCGCTGAAGCCTGACCGATATTTCTGATTCCGAGACCGAATATAAGTCTGTCAAGAGTGTTCGACTTGGATTTCCCGATGGCCGTTACCAGATTATGAGCTGATTTTTCTTTAAAGCTTTCCAGTGCCATAAGGTCTTCTTCATTGATATGGTAAAGGTCTGCAACGGAAGAAATCAGTTCTTTATCCAGAAGCAGACGTACTATCTGAGGTCCGAGACCATCGATGTTCATGGCACCCTTTGAAGCGAAGTGGACTATACTTCGGAAAATCTGGGCGGGACATTCAACATTGGGACAGCGAACAGCTGCTTCGTCATCGGATTTTTCAAGCTTTGTATGACATACGGGACATTCATCGGGAAGCATGAATGCGCCCTCGGAATTTTTCTCTACAGAGGCTAGAACTTCGGGAATGATATCCCCTGCTTTGCGGACACGGATAGTATCACCGATATTGATATTCTTCTCGATTATAAGATCCTGATTGTGCAGTGTTGCACGGGACACCTGAGTGCCTGCGAGGAAGACTGGTTCAAATACTGCAACTGGAGTAACAGCACCTGTTCTTCCTACATTCAGCTCGATATCGAGGAGCTTTGTGTTTTTTTCTTCCGGCGGGAACTTATATGCAACAGCCCACTTCGGAACTTTCGCGGTAGCGCCCAGAACATCACGGTGCTTGAAATCATCCACCTTTATAACAACACCATCGATATCGTAAGGCAGCTCGAAACGGCTCTCACCTATCTCGTTTATGCGGTCGATTATCTCATCTGCGGTGGTCACCTGCTTGTAGTCGGGCACGGTCTTGAAGCCCAGTTCTTTCAGCATATCAAGGGACTGTTTGTGAGCGGTTATCTCTCTGCCATCTATCTGCTGAACGTTGAACACAAAAATATCCAGTTTACGCTTTGCGGCGATTTTTGGGTCTTTCTGACGAAGTGAACCTGCCGCCGCATTTCTCGGATTTTTGAAAGGCTGTTCGTCATTGTCTTCCTGCTCTTTGATGAGTTTCAGAAAGACATTTCTCGGCATATAAACCTCGCCGCGTACTTCTATCATCGGCAGTGTGCTGTCGATAGTAACAGGTATCGAGCGTACAGTTTTGAGATTCTCGGTTACATTCTCACCAACAAATCCGTCGCCGCGGGTAGAACCCACTGTCAGCTGACCGTCATGGTATTCAAGAGAAACCGAAAGGCCGTCTATTTTGGGCTCCACAACGAATTTGGGATCGCTGACACTTTCCCTCACTCTGTCAACGAAATCTCTGACTTCCTCAAAGGAAAAAACGTCCTGCAAAGAGCCCATCTGCACCTTGTGGGTGACTTTTTCAAAGCCCGATACAGCTTCGCCGCCCACACGCTGTGTAGGGCTGTCGGGTCTGATAAGTTCGGGATTTTCCGCTTCAAGTTTTTTCAGCTCGTTCTGGAGCATATCGTAATCATAGTCGGATATCTCGTTCCTGTCCTCAACATAATAGAGATGTGCATGATAATTGAGTGTCTCAACAAGTTCGTCTATTCTATTTTTTGCATTTTCTTTTTCAGACATTTTTCCTGCCGCCTTTCGATAAAGCTTTTGATTTAGTATAACATAATATCCCCGAAAAATCAAGGTTAAGATAATAACTTTATTATTTTCGATATCAATTGACGTTTCTAGACGAGTGTGGTATAATTATATTTAAATTTCAAAATGATTTGATATTGAGAACAGAGAAGAAACATGATTGAAAAAGCACTTATAACGAGGTGACCAAAGTGAAATACAAATATACAAATGAAAACATACAAAAAACTGTACGGATGTATGCGAAATGTTTCCGCATCACTATAGGTATGCTCCTGTTAGGTCTATTTTTGATAGCTTTGAGTATATACAGGACATATTCAGATATATACGTCGAAAGAAGGATAGATTTCGACAATATAGTACAGGATGATAAAACTATCTACACATACGAGATAACCGAACCACCTGTTGAGATATATGAGGGCTTTTATGCTGTTAGAACAGGTGAAGAATTGATCCTGATGACGAACATAGATGATGAAATTAAAGAACTGAATACGAACGGCTATGTCAAAGTAAAAGGTGTTGTGCGAGAAAATAAAAGTGATTTAGTATTATTTATCGATTCACTAAATTATTTTATCAATAACGGCTATTCCAACAAGGAGAGCACAAATTATTCTAGCTTTTATTTGTCTTGCGATAGAATAGATTTTAGAGATAAGTTGCAAAAAGATCATGGTGTCGGTATGGCATTCGGAATTTTTGTACTGGTTTTAGCGTTAATCTGGGAAGTGGTTTCGAGATCACGAAATGCTATTAAAAATCTGAGACCTGCCTGTGGAAGTGTCAGATACACCCACCAAGAGATAGATGATCAGGCAAATCTTCCTGCATCGGAATGGATAAAGGATAACGAAGTGTATATCACGCCGAAAATAGTTATTGGTACGAACATGGGTCTTACGGCTGTGGAGTATACAGATATCAAAGAGATCTGTGTAAAGAAAGCATCGCATACCAGATCCAAGCCCTCAAGAAAAACATACCACACATACAAAGTTATTACAAAGACTGCGAATAATAGACGTCTGGTAATATGTGATAATGAGAAGATAGATTGGAAGTTAAAAGCAACCATCATAGAAAAGTGCGGTAGCGATATCTGGACAGAGGAATAATAAGATCAAATATATTACACTATAAGATAGACAAAAGACGATCCCCCGTGAAGCAATATCACGGGGGATCATCTTATAAGTTAGTAGGACGTGAAAAATGAGAAATTATCTGAAATTACTTTAAGAGCCTCTTGCCTTTGATGTGAGCGGCGAGCTGGGTGATATCGGTAACGTTGATCTTGCCATCTCCGTTTACATCTGCGCGCTTCTGCTCTTCTTCTGACAGAAGTCTCTTGCCCTTTACGTGAGCTGCGACCTTGGTCAGATCGTTAATATTGACCGTGCCATCGCCGTTTACATCGCCCTTCATATATTTGCTTTCCTCTATGATAGCTGCAACTGCAGTTTCGTCATCGGTCAGCTTCTTTACTACTTCGGGATCGATCAGAGCCTTCTGCTCATCTGTAAGTTCATCGAACAGCTTGCGTGCGTTAGCTATTGCTTCAGCATCGTCCTTGGTGAGATCTTCAGCTGCGGGAAGAGCGTTGATAGCGTTCTTGACTGCATCAGCTGCTGCCTGATCTTCAGCTGCCTTCTTGGCTGTATCCAGAGCTGCTTCAGCATCATCAAGCTTCTTCATTGTATCTCCGTCGACCATACCCTTCTGATCATCTGTCAGAGCTTCAAATGCCTCGCGAACTGCTGCGATTGCATCAGCATCGTCTACGGTAACATTCTCAGCTGCGGGAAGATCGTTGATAGCCTTCTTGACTGCATCAGCTGCTGCCTGATCTTCTGCCGCCTTTTCAGCTGCCTTCTTGGCTGCATCCAGAGCTGCTTCAGCATCATCAAGCTTCTTCATTGTATCTCCGTCGACCAGACCCTTCTGATCACCTGTCAGAGCTTCAAATGCCTCGCGAACTGCTGCGATTGCATCAGCATCGTCTACGGTAACATTCTCAGCTGCGGGAAGATCGTTGATAGCCTTCTTAACTGCATCTGCTGCTGCCTGATCTTCTGCCGCCTTTTCAGCTGCCTTCTTGGCTGTATCCAGAGCTGCTACAGCATCATCAAGCTTCTTCATTGTATCTCCGTCGACCAGATTCTTCTGATCACCTGTCAGAGCTTCAAATGCCTCGCAAGCTGCTGTTATTGCATCAGCATCGTCTACGGTAACATTCTCAGCTGTGGGAAGATCGTTGATAGCCTTCTTGACTGCATCAGCTGCTGCCTTATCTGCTGCTTCCTTCTTAGCTGCTTCAAGGGCTGCCTCAGCATCATCGAGCTTATTCATTGTATCTCCGTCAACAAGAGCCTTCTGATCATCTGTCAGAGCTTCAAATGCCTCGCGTGCATCTTCGATAGCTTCTGCATCGTCAACGGTAACATCTTCAGCTGCGGGAAGATCGTTGATAGCCTTCTTGACTGCATCTGCTGCTTCCTTATCTGCTGCTGCTTTCTTAGCTGCTTCCAGCGCATTTTCAGCATCAACAAGCTTCTGGAGTTCTTCTTCACTTATATTTTCTTTCTGCTTATCTGAAAGTGCCTCGTAAGCTTCACGTGCATCGTTTATAAGTCTTTCATCCATAACAGTCACATTCTCGGGATCGGGAAGATCTGCAAAGCGTTCTTCGATCTCGTCGGACTTAGGCTTAACGTACAGAACATCAGTGAGAGGATCAATGATACTGCCGTCGTTAACTTCGATGGTATACTCACCAAACTGATCAATATTATCTATATTGATTACTTTGCACTTATCGGTGATATCCTTTCCGTTCTCATCGTATGCAGCGAAGTAGTCATTAGGATCGATGGTCTCTCCCTCTTCCATATAAGCTTTATAAACTACCAGAGTTTCAAGCCTAGCATCTCTCAGATTGAGTACCTCATCAAAAGTGAATGTGTAGTTATCACCCAGTCTTTCAACTATCTCGGGCAGATCTTCATTTGTGATGTGATCGCCGTCCTGTTTGCCTGCCTCGATATCTACAGTGTCTTTAGGATTAATTTCATTATTGACGATGCCGGTGTTATTATCAGGATTTTCAGGATCAGCTACACTTATCTCGTAAGAAACGGTCTTATCGTTGTAACCCTTGACTTCAGGCAGACCTGTCAGAGTAACTGTAACTTCTCTCTTGGAGATAGTGAACTCGTTGGAATTGGTTACTGCTTCATCGTAGCTGTCCGCATTTACTGTTACAACTGCTCTGTATGTGCCTGCATCCTTGGGTTCGCCGTCGAAAGCTTCACCATATTCACCGGACTCTTCGTCCTTCTTCTGGTACTGTATCTTTGTAGATGCATTCTTAACAACTTCATGGATCTGGTTGGTTACAGTTACAGTAGGTTCAGCAACAGCTGCGCCGTCATAGATCTTGTCGTTGATAACGCTAACTTCGATCGAAAGTGTACCATTATTGATGTACCACTTGAATTCAAGACCATTTTCACCTGCGGTGAAGTTCTTGTTGGTGGTTTCGTCAGTCATAACAGCGATATTCTTTTCGCCTACGATATTATCGTATCTTACACCCTTTACGAAAAAGTCTTTATCTGCGTGATCTTCAAGTGAGCCAAGTTTAAGTTCATAGAGCTCTGGCTCCGCAGAGTCCTTTGTACTGTAAGGAACAGTAGTTTTTACTTCAGGATTCTTTATGTAGGTATCGAATTGATAATTTATATCAGAGATGGAAACATTAGCCTTTGTAAGTTCGTAAGGAACTATCGTCAGGGTATCAAGCTTGACATCTTCTGTCTCCTCTTCAGGCTCATCCTCTGTGATCTCTTCGCTCTCGCCTGGCTCTCCCTGTTCAGTACTCAGCATATAGATAGGCTCTGCGAGTTCTTCCTGCTCTTCGGTCTCTTCCTTAGGCAGTACAAGGTAATAGTTATTATCAGCTGCGTTGTACTCAGCGAAGATCTGGCTGGGAACCAGCTTGTACTCGCCGACATTGTTTTTGCTTGCATCTTCAAAGTTGTAATTCTCAGCTGTGAAGATCAGACCGAAGTTATAATCACCCTGATTAGGCTTATCCTTATCAACAACGCCGTCCTGACTGTACAGAACATCGCTGTCCTTGATGAGCTCGCCCCATGTGATGGTGTTGGTATCGTTATCCTTGATGCCGTTGGGAGCTACTGTAACTTCCTTCTTGGCGATATTGGTCTCGAAGTCCATGACCTTATCCTGATAGTTATCGGAAGTTATGGTGATAGTACCCTTCTGAATGCCTGCGCTGGTGATATCGCTGGATTCACCTAATTTAGCCATATACTGATTATAGAGATCGTTGTTTTCAAAACAGATAATATCTGCTGTATGAGCTGTATCGTTGAATACTACAGTTATGGTTGCAAATCCAATAGGTCTGGAATTTGAATCTTCTTTGTCATACAATCTCCATTGATTACCAACATCATTAGGAACTATCTCGCCAAACCAATACTGTTCAACATTACCTGTTACAGTCTTTACAGAACCACCATTCATATACTTTCCTATGAATGTATAAGTATAATTATCAGGAAGGACGTAAGAAGCATCCTCTACATGAGTAAGGGTATTATAGTTGTCAGCAGAGGACAGAACATAAGGATCACCACTAGTTGCGTTTACAGTACCGGTGGTCTTGCCCTTGACCTCGACCTTGATATTGGAATCATTCAGGGTATCATCGGGATCGGTGAATGTGAAGTCGGTGTCATCCAGTACTTCTGCATCGTATACGGTATCGGTCTTGGGAACGAATGTTACGTTGTTGGGAGCCTTTTCGATCCTCCACTTAACGGTGACTTCGCCTGTGTAGTTAGCAGGAGCAGCTTCTTCGCTCTCGGGCTGAACTGCGGATATCTTGAATTCGTAGAACTCATTATCCTTATTAGCGCCTGTCTTGCCTTCTACGGTGCTGGATATCTCATCTTCGGTGAGTTCAAATACCTGACCGTTTATCTTGTTCTTAACAACTATAACAGGCTTCTGCTCTTTCTTATTGTATACGAAAGAGTCCTTGGGCAGAGTGATAACGCCGTTCTTAACTACCAGAGGAACTTCACTATAATTAGCCTGCTGCTGTTCGTTCTCCTGCTGTTCATCATTCTGCTGTTCATCATTCTGCTGTTCATTATTCTGCTGTTCATCATTCTGCTGTTCGGGATTCTGCTGATCTGGACTATCATTTTCAATTTCGGGCTCAACCTGATCTTCATCGGCTTCTTCGTAGGTTCTCAGGAAGAACTGACAGCCGGTGTAGTCCTCGTCAGTGGAAGAACTGTTTTCATCGCCGAACAGTGAACGAGGTGAATACTCAACGTCCTTGGTGATGGAGATAGGATATGTTTTGCCGCCGCACACAACATTGACGATAGCGGAGAGTTCATATGTGCCGAAATCGGTGAAATAATCCTGGGTAGTAGTCTTGCCTTTCTTCTTGATAGAGAGGCTGACGGGGTCAATACTGGTTATACCATTAGGCATCTGTTCAGGCTTGACAACAACTTCCTCCACCGTAGGCAGATCGCCGTAATAGTAGATATCCTTGGGCTTGAGCTGTGCTATCTCAACTGTACCTACTGATTCACCGTCCTCACCTGTACAATCAGCAATGATGATATCGGGTTTTTCTTCGATATCAACATGAGGATTGCCGTACTCGTGAACGTGGAAGAATGATACCTTATCGCCGGTTTTGAGTTCTTCGGAGTATGTTACATCGTACTTATATTTATAATTCTTATCCTTATAATTGTAACCGCCGGTCTTTGTGCTGGCACTCAGCTGAACCTTGCTTATATCGCCTGTAATAGTCTGGTCGGAGTAGATAACAGAGCCATCAGCAACATATGCATAAGGCAGGTCGCCCTCAACTGCAAACTTCTTGTTCTCTGCCATATTCTCGAATTCCAGATCAACGTTCTTTTCAGCTATGAAAGTAATGTATGAATTACCGATGTATGGATACTGAGGGAATGTGATGTGATATCTGTACAGATATTTAGAATTATTTACGTCAAAGCCGCCATCGGTGGTCTCTTTCATGTATTCCACAAAACGTATAGGGGGTGCAGAAGTTGAACCGTCATCGAAGATGCTCTCGTCAAGATACATACGCTTGTTAGTGTATACATCAACATAGTCGGTAACATATACACCCTCGGAATTGTAATCAACGTAATAACCTGCCTCTTCCAGATCTTTGAAAGTCATATATACCTTAGGCTGTTCGGTAAAGGTTATGGTCTCGTCTGCACTGAATACAGCATCACTGTTTACTGTCATTGTGCATCTATACTTGTAGTTTGCTTCGTTGTACTCGAAACTGTCCTGAGCTTTCTCAAAATCAAGAGTAGTATAAGGACTGCTGGAATTGAACTTCTTGTTGGAATAAATGGTGACAGTATCTCCGGGTCTTACTTCGGAAACATTATCTACAACCGAATAATCCGTACTGGCTGTAAATCCGCTGAATGAGAGAGAAGCTTTGTTCTGTTCTATCTGGAAAGCGATATAAGCAGAGTCCTCACGACTATGTACTGAACTATCTTTCGTATATCTAGCATAAACAGTTATACCATCAGTAGCAGAAGTTTCGGTGCCCGTGATATTGAAATAACCTGATCCCTCACCGGAAACTGCGGATACAGGTGTTGAGTTACCTGCAGTAATAGTCATACAATCATAATTTTGTTCGCTGCTTATTTTCCAGTTCACCTTTACTATTTGACCGTTTCTTGGATAAACCTTGAAAGTAGTTAGTGCGGTAGAACCATGTTGACCCTGATTGTTTGAACGATAACCTACACCTGCAAGACCTGTGCTGTCATTTTGTACAAAAGCATAATCGCCATTACTAACAATGTAAGGCGAATAATTAATAAATACAGGTTCTGCTGTATCTGCCGCCGCTTTGATAGTGTAGTTAAAATCAACCAGTGGCTGCAGAGGCACCGCGCCGCCTACTACCAGAACCGCACATAAACCTGCAACTAACCTTTTAAGATCCTTAGATAAATTCCTTGCCATATTTTTTTCACCTGTCCTTTCAATTTTTTTGACTACTAACTCATTTTCCAAACGTTCGCGGCTCGCACCGCTACATTAGGAAGTTTTAAATTTCTCATTCCGACGTCCTCCTTGTTCAGTTATTTATAAACAGCGCCCCAAGGGACAAAGCTATCCCGCAAAGCGCAGACCTGACACATGATATACAAAACAGCGTGTATTAAGGCTGATATTAGTCTGATAACAATTTAACAGCATATTTACTCATACTCCTATCAATGAATCTTAATACTTTCGACAGATTTGGTATTTCATATTAATAAATATATCACAACTTCACATCAATGTCAACAGATGTTAGTTAATTAATCAAAATCTTTGTAAGTATAATACAAAAGCACAGCGCGTGCATTAGTGATATTAATAAAGCGGACTCAATAATTCAAATATTTGAAGTGTATTATGAGTAAACTATTTATATATTTTACCAAAATATTACAAGATTTTACTGCTGTTATTAAAATCTATCCCCTGAAATATGACTGCGGAACTTCCCCAACGATAAGACAGTCGGTGATGATATGTTCCTCGGTAACACTGATATCAGTGTGGCCATTGGGCAGTATTGCGCGGATATCCACGGTGACAACGGCGTAGACCGTCAGTCGTGACTGGTTTATCCCCGCAGTTTCAAGGGTGGAGCGGAACTCGCTTTTTACAGCACCTATCTGCTGAACACCGAGGTCTATGCGGTCGCATCCCACCGCAGGAAGTGGTATGCCGATCAGTACGCCCATGGGTATGGCTATGCCATCTTCACCCAGTTTGTCTAACCCCTTTTCCACTTCCTGCGTCAGTATATTTTTTACGCGGTTGGCTGAATCTGCATTCAGCTTCGCAGAAAGTACAGCGCCGTTCCCATCGGTGGTAAGCTTGTATATTTCCTCGCAGGGACATTGTGAAATAGTTCTTTCCACCGCAGATGTAATGATATCGGTTGCGGCTTCCCTGCCGCGGTACTCCGTAATCTCGGCTAAATGCTCACGCAGTTCCCCGATGATACATATTCCCGCCAATGCTATAACGATCAGCGTCCCAAGAAAGATGTATGACGCTTTGCATTTTCGTGATATTCGTTTTCTGCTCAAAAAAATCACCCCTGTGTATTCTACTCAGAAATACACAGGGGTGTGATATTTTATGGAAAAATTACTTAGCCTTTACAGCTTCCTTTGCCTTAGCAACGATATTTTCAGCACAAAGACCGAACTCCTTCAGCAGATCAACTGCAGGGCCGGAGTGACCGAACTCGTCGTTAACGCCTATTCTAACCTGCTTTGTGGGGCACTTTGCAGTAAGAACATCTGCAACAGCAGAACCCAGACCGCCGATGATGCTGTGCTCCTCAACAGTCAGAACAACACCGCACTTCTGCGCGTTCTTTACGATGATATCCTCATCGATGGGCTTGATGGTGTGGATATTGATAACAGCAGCGTCGATACCCTCATCAGCAAGAGTCTTGGCAGCCTCGATAGCCTCGCCTACCATCAGACCTGTTGCGAATATTGCGATATCCTTGCCATCTCTCAGCTGAACGCCCTTGCCAAGCTCGAACTTGTAAGTTGCAGGGTCGTTGATAACGGGAGCAGCAAGTCTGCCGAAACGCATATAAACAGGACCCTCGTGGAGAATAGCAGCCTCAACAGCGGCTCTAGCCTCGGTGTCATCGGCAGGATTGATAACTGTCATGCCGGGGATAGTTCTCATCAGTGCGATATCCTCGTTACACTGATGTGTAGCGCCGTCCTCACCAACAGAGATACCTGCGTGAGTAGCACCGATCTTAACGTTCAGGTGAGGATAACCGATGGAGTTTCTTACCTGCTCGAAAGCTCTGCCTGCTGCGAACATTGCAAATGTGGAAGCGAAGGGTATAAGACCTGTTGCAGCCATACCGGCAGCCACGCTCATCATGTTGCTCTCTGCAATACCGCAGTCAAAATGTCTGTCAGGGAACTTCTTCTTGAAGATACCTGTCTTGGTAGCTGCTGCCAGATCGGCATCCAGAACTACCAGCTTATCGTACTTATCACCAAGCTCAGCAAGCGCATTGCCGTAGCTTTCTCTAGTTGCTATCTTCTTTACATCAGCCATGACTTAGCCCTCCAGTTCTTTCAGATGTGCGGTAAGCTCCTCAACAGCCTGTGCATACTGCTCGGCATTAGGTGCGGTACCGTGCCATGAAACGTTATCCTCCATGAAGGAAACGCCCTTGCCCTTTGTACTCTTCATAACAATGACAGTAGGCTGTCCGCAAACAGTTTCAGCTTCGTTGAAAGCCTTGTCGAGAGAATCAAAGTCGTGGGCATCAGCTTCGATAACGTGAAGACCGAAAGCCTTGAACTTGTCAACTATCGGATAAGGAGACATTACATCGCTTACCTTACCATCGATCTGGAGACCGTTGTTATCAACGATCATAACGAGATTGTCAAGCTTGTAGTGAGCAGCGAACATTGAAGCCTCCCATACCTGACCTTCCTGTATCTCGCCGTCGCCGAGAACAGTGTAAACCTTGTAATCAGCGCCCTGATACTTAGCGGAAAGTGCCATACCTGCGGCTACGGATACGCCCTGTCCGAGAGAACCGGAAGACATATCAACACCAGGGATATGTATGCAGGGATGACCCTGGAGCAGAGCACCAATATGTCTCAGGCTCTTGAGCTCGCTCTCGGGGAAAAATCCCTTCTGAGCCAGTGTGGAATAAAGTGCGGGTGCAGTGTGACCCTTGGACAGAACGAATCTGTCTCTGCTAGCCTCATCGGGCTTATCGGGATATACATTAAGCTTTGCAAAATAAAGATAGGTCAGCAGATCGGCTATCGAAAGAGAGCCGCCGGGATGACCCGACTTAGCGTTATAAACGCCCTCGATGATGCCGAGACGTACCTTGGTGGCAGTTATCTCAAGCTGTTTTTTAAGTGTAGCGTCCATAAAAAAACCTCCAAATTATCTGATTGTTTCGGACTGTCTGTAATGCTGTGGCAAGAAGATACGCACACATTCAGCCGAGCACACATGGCTTCACATACACGCGGCTTCCCTGCCTTGCAGTCATACACCCAGACGTCCGTATATATACTCAAGTGCCGCTGCAACAGCGTCCTCTTCGCAGGAAACATCAAGCACAAGGTCGCAGACCTTCTTGACTTCCTCTACTGCGTTTGAAGGACATATTGCCACATCGGCAGCCTGGAGCATTTCAATATCATTATTGTAATCGCCCATAGCAACGAAGGTGTAATCCTCCATGCCGCAGAGCGACCGCATTTTTTCAAGCGCCGAACCCTTCGAGATATTCTGCGGAAGGATCTCATAATACTCGGGAGCGCTTCTGACAAAGTCTACGCCTGTCCAGCCGCGTTTATCTACGTAATCCATAAGTCTTTCCATCTTTTCGGGTTCAATGGCGAAGAGCACTTTGTACCAATCGCCAGGCATTTCATCAACCCCGCACAGAACGGGTTTTACCTTACAGATGACATTGTGTTTCGCTTCCAGCGGGGTCATCTGAGGAACATATACAGCGTCAAGTGTAAGTACTTCACACCCAACATCGGGATTATCTCTGAGTATCTCTGAGACGATATCCCTGGTGAAATCGGGTACGAAAACATCATGTATCTGCTTCTTGCGGTCAAGGTCATAGACCATTCCGCCGTTGCTCATGATTATGGGACAATTGACACTGAAAGATTCAAAATACTGCTGTGCCGCCTGGATAGCTCTGCCTGTGGCAATAGAGAATTTCCCGCCTTTACGCTGAAAATCTGCTATTGCTTCAATGCTTCGCTGTCCCGGTATTTTACTTGACGGAAGAAATGTGCCGTCCATATCTGTTATCAGCAATACCTTGTTTATATCTTCAAACATTAAAAATGTTATCCTTTCCTTAGCTTATCAAGCACTTTGACAAAATATTCGGGCAAGTCGCTGTCGAACTCCATATACTCACCGCTTTCGGGATGAATGAATCCCAGCTTTTTAGCGTGAAGACACTGACCTGCAAGTCCTTTATATGCTTTACCGTAGACATCGTCACCAAGTACGGGATGTCCGATAAAGGCGGAATGAACCCTTATCTGATGTGTACGCCCTGTTTCAAGCTTAAATTTCACCAGTGAATACTGCCCCAGGTCTTCGAGAACTTCATAATGAGTGACAGCTTCCTTGCAGTTCTGATAAGTGACGCACATTTTCTTGCGGTCGAACTTGCTTCTGCCTATTGGTTCATTGACAGTACCTGTCAAGTCTTTGAACCTGCCAACGCATATGGCATTGTATTCGCGGGTGAAGCTGTGGTCTTTGATCTGTTCGGCAAGAAAATTATGTGCTTTATCGGTCTTAGCTACCATCAGCAGACCGCTTGTGAATTTATCTATCCTGTGGACGATACCCGGGCGGACAACGCCATTGATAGATGACAATCTGCCTTTGCAGTGGTACATCAGCGCATTTACGAGAGTGCCATCGGGATTTCCTGCCGCGGGATGGACTACCATTCCCTGAGGCTTATTCACAACTAACAGCGAGTCGTCCTCATAAACGATATCTATCGGGATATCCTGTGGTTCGGCTTTTAGTTCTTCGGGCTCAGGGATATCAACTGTGACGTTATCACCGTTTTTCATCTTGTAGTTCTTACTGACAGCTTTGCCATTTACAAGAACACAGCCCTCTGACACAAGTTTTTGCAGTGCTGACCGCGACATATCAGGCAGCTGTTCGGACAGAGTTTTATCTATCCTTTCGCCGATATTTTCAGTTCCTGCGGTAAATTCAAAACGATCAGGCATCTGCTTCTACCTTTTTCTTGTCAAGTTTATCTGATTTACTCTTTTTGACATCTGAAATAACTATAGAGAGACAGAAAGCTATGGCTCCCAGCACTATACAGATGTCTGCAAAATTAAATATCGGGAAATCAATGGGCTCAAATTTGATGTAGTCAATGACCTCATGCATCCTAACCCTGTCTATGAGATTGCCTACACCGCCCGCGATTATCATTGAAACCGATACTATTTCAAGCTTACTGCCTTTACGAATCTTGTACATATAAAATATTCCTGCGATGCACACGATTATAGGCAGTGAAACCAGAAACCAGGTCTTTCCGGACATCATGCTCCATGCCGCGCCTGAATTTCTGATATGTGTCAAGCTGAATATCTTTGCATCACCGAACTTGATAACTTCAATTACTTTGCCAAGTTCGATCTTATTATTTACAACTGCTTTAAGCACCTGATCTGTAATGATCAGAAATGCCGCCAGCAAAAGTGAAAGTGCGAACATTTCACACCTGCCCTCCGAGAGTATTTTAAACCATCAAAAGGCCCTGCAAAAACAGAGCCTTCATAGACCTATTAACCGTTCTTTTTGCCGAACTGGAGATCTTCGGGATTGGGCTTGTGTATTACGGGGTCAAAAGAGCCTGTGTTCAGTACCTTGTCAAGCTCTGCTGTGGATGCAGTGGGAGCTGCCTGCTGAACAGGTGCGGGCTGCTGAACTGGCTGTTCCTGAACGGGCTCGTCACCGAAACCTTCAGTCATTTCACTTACGTCCTCATACTCTTCATCGTCGTAATATTCGCCTTCACCGTTCTCGTAAGCATCAAGTTCCTCGTCAGTGAGGGTAGGCAACTGCATAACAAGCTTGATCTGCTCCTGATAGAGAGAAGTGAGCTCGGACTTGAAGTAGGTAACCTCTGCTCTCAGCTCGTCATAAGCTGCTTTCTCCTCGTCATAAGCATCTCTGAGAGCATTGATCTTCTGCTCGGTGATCTCGGTGTTCTCTTTGATGAGTGCAGCACATCTTTCCTTGTGCTCTCTTACGATCTTCTCGCACTCTGCTGCGGACTGCTCAGCCAGCTTTCTCTGCTCGCTCTTAGCACTGTCAACGATAGCAGCTGCTTTGTTCTTCGCATCGTTGATTATCTTGGCAGCTTCCTTCTGTGCAGAAAGAAGAGCACCCTTGATAGCGTCCTCGTCTTCTTTATATTCGCTTACTTTTTCTACCAGCTTGGATATCTTAGCTTCGCTGTCGGCATTTTCTGCTTCAAGTGCTGCGAATTCTTTAGCTACCTCAGCCAGAAATCTGTCTACTTGTGCCGGGCTGTAACCATTTTTTTCAGATTCAAAAGCAGCGCTTTTGATACTTTTTGCTGTCATCATTATTATGTCCTCCTAAATATATTTACAAATAGTGATATGAATTCTGTCCTTATGACTTACACCGTCAACGGATCTTAGCAGGAACTTTCCGTGACCTCTTGCGGAGATCTTGTCCCCCGGTTCAACAGTTCTGCTTGGCTGATCTGTTTTTTCGTGAGATATTTCGACCATTCCGCCTTTTATCAGTGCGGAAGCCTTTTCACGCGAAATCCTAAGTGCAAGTGACAGCACGCTGTCCAGTCTTAGCGAAGCAACTGTACCCGTTATTTCCCGAAATTCGGGTTCTTTAACAGACTTCGCATCAAAACCCTCTTCGGGCTTGACGCCAACTCTGCCGATCTTTGATATCCCAAGAACATCCAAAGCGACAGTATCTTTAACAAACACCGAAGCAGAACCGCTGTTAACCAGGATATCACCGACACAGCCGCGAGTAATGCCCAAAGCCATAAGCGAACCAAGAAAATCTCTGTGGCTCAGCTTGTCCTCGGGCCGAAATCTGAATGTCACCGCCTGCATCGGGTATGATCCAATGATATTTTCATCGCTGTACTGCGGATATACGCAGAGCATTTTCCTCTCGGCGTTTTCATATCCGCCCCACAGCAAGTAATTTTCGTATTTTACCGAAGCCATGACTTTCTCACAAAGCCTGCACTGCCTTTCATCGAGAAATGCAGAATACTTTGTTATGTACTTTTCCTCTGCCATTTCCGTCCAGTCAAGGAAAGTGGAAAGCAGGCGCTTATCGTCATCGCTCGGGTCGTTCAGGAATGAAAAATTCCTAAGCTTCATCAGAAGCTGTAACCGTTATTTTCAAGCTCAGTCAGCAGATCTTTGCCGTCGAACTTTACATTTTTTGACATGATGGCAAAAGTCTTCTGTGCCATCATCTTTATCTGAGCCTTGTTTGCGTAAGCAACACCGGAAAGAAAATCAAGTATTCTCTTAGCGTCGTCGCTCTTTACCATCTCGAGATTGAGTATTACCGTTTTGTACGCATTTATATCATCGCCGATGCTCCTGACTTCGGAGAAATCGACAGGTCTGGCAAGTACGATCTGTAAAGTAGTTGTCTGATCAAAGCTCATAGTGTGCTCCCCCTCATATCTGTTTGCTGAGCTTGTCCCTGTACTGAATGAGGACTCGCTCCCGGTCTTGGATCTTGTAAAGCTCTCTTCAAAAGTGAAGGGTCTTTCTGTGAAGACATCATTCTCTTTTGAACGTGCGCCTGACTTGGATTTTGAACCGCTGAAATCATTATCATCAAAGAAGCCGTCTTTTGCTGATGAACCTTTGCTGCTCTTAGGCGAACCGAAATCCTGTCCGAAATCAACTTCGTCGGAATCGTCTTCACCTATAAAAAGATTTGTAAAACCTTTTAATATGCCCATTTTCTAACCCTCCAAATAATTTCTGGCACCGAACAGTGCGGTACCTATACGAACGAGGTTTGAGCCGTGCTTTATCGCAAGCTCATAATCTCCGGACATTCCCATTGAGAGTATCTCCATGGAAACGTTGGGCACAGATCTTTCCTTTACACGTAGAAAGATACTGTGCATACGGTCGAACATATCCTCACCGCAGCCTGCGGGCGGGATAGCCATAAGTCCTTTGATGCGGACATTTTCAAGCTGTGCGGTCTCATAGATGAGCTCATCCAGACCCTCTGCCGCAACGCCGCTCTTGCTCGCTTCGTCGCCGATATTTATCTCAAGCAGAACATCCATAGTCCTGCCATTCTTTATGGCGAGTCTGTTTATCTCTTTTGCGAGCTTGATACTGTCAACCGACTGTATCATAGCGACTTCGTTGATAATATATTTGACCTTATTTGTCTGCAGGCGACCTATCATATGCACCTGCGCCGTTTTGATATAGCTATCTTTTTTTGAAAGATATTCCTGTACTCTGTTCTCACCCAGCAGAGTTATACCCTGCTCTATTGCGAAATTGATCTTTTCGGGCGCAACAGTCTTTGTCACAGCCATAATGTCTATCTTTTCATCACTGCTGCGGTACTTGGCTCTTGCATTTTCCACATTATCACAAATTCGCTTGTAGTTTTCCAATACTTCACCGAACTCATTCTGAGGAAACTGTGTCCCCATCGGTCTCGCTGTTGACTGACACATCTTTATTTGATACCACCTCTAGCAGAATTTGATCATAAAGCAACAGATAATCTTCATCAGAAGTATTCTCCGAAAGAACGAAATCGTCGCCCTCATAGATGACCTTGATCTTCTTGAAGGAGATATCCTTGCCCAGTATCACGTAAACTCCCTTTTCGTCCCCCTGGAACCTGAGAGCGCTTCTGGGTACTTTGATGCCCTGATATTCGTCAAAAATAAGCTTTGCGGAAAGAACCCTGGAATCCACAAGAGTCTGATCAACTCTGTCACAGTCCAGCACAACGATCATGTTGTCGCCGCTGGATTTAACTGAATCCACCTGGCAGTTATATACTGTTCTGGAAGAATTCAGTTTAAGTGATACCTCAGCATCATCAGTTATCCTTGAATCTGCCTTAACAATGCCGACAATTTTACAGTTGTAGCTGTCAAAGGTCTTGCCTATCGCATTGGCAGGCGCGGATTTACCACCTTTTATGACATCACGGATATCACTTTCACTCAGATTGCTTACATCGGAGGTCTTGAGCGAATCTTCGTAGCCGTCTGCATAGGATACAAAATATCCTGTCCTGTCGGATTTTATAACATCATCGGGCTCGCTTGCCAAATCAATAAGGCTGTTCCGCTCGGATTTAAGCGTATCGATAGCCTCGGAAAATCCTGCTTCGGTACCTGTTATCACGCTGTACATATTGCTGTTCAGTGCTATCCTTGATCTAATATCGGGTATCCTGTCAAGCTCCCTGTTTTCCACCGCTTCGAGAAGATCGTTATACCCGTTCTTAACTCCCGATATAAGTGCATCGGGTTCAGCATAATTGGTAGTTGCGGGATCCTGAGCTTTTTCAAGCTGTTCTATTTCGGCATCTATCTCAGCTATCCTGTCCTTAGCATATATCGCTTTTTCCGAGGGATATACCTCAGCAATAGTATTATTCACCGAGACTTTACTGCCATCGGGATACTTATAATCAAGTATTCCACTGCCGTTATAAGTTACCACGCTCTCGTCCCTGACTATTATGCCGTCGAAGACGATATCCTCATTTACAGTGGCAAGCACCGCTTCTTCGGTATCGTGCTTATCGTGCAGGAAATAGTAGACCTGAGTGCATATGGTGGTCAGCATCAAAAGTGAAACCAGAGCCGCAAGTATTTTTACGGTCAATGAATTCATCTGTGCATTACTTCCTTATCCTTCTGTATGTTCGTTTTTTGCTGCGTCAAGGATATTGATGGAACGGTCGGGAACTATTGTAGATATCGCGTGCTTGTACACAACGTTCTGCTTGCCCTCGCAATCGAGAAATACTACATAGCTGTCGAAAGCCTTTACTATACCCTTAAACTGATAGCCGTTCATCAGAATGAACTTGACCATCACCTGTTCCTTTCTTGCCTGATTCAGAAAAACGTCCTGAAGATTGATATTCTTATTCACAATAAACACTCCTTCTCTTTATCTTCGTGTGTCTGAAATAGGGTGTGCAGAAATACGCTCACCATACCATACGAACGCCACAAAAGAAAACAACGGCGGCATTCAAAACATAAAGATGCATTTTATTATACATCACACTATATTATAACACATTATTTCGGATTTGGCTACTATATTTTGAACATTTTCAATTATTTTTTTCGATTCGTCAAAATTATCAATTTTCACCCACGAAATATCAGCAACTCGCCTAAACCAGGTGAGCTGTCTTTTAGCATAATGCCTTGTTTCAAGAATTATTTTGTCAAGACAAACCTCCAGTTCGGCTTGACCCTCAAAGTATGGCACGAGTTCCTTATAGCCTATCGCTTGTCCCGCTGTGGCTAAACCGCCTTTCTGCCATACTTCCCTGCATTCTTCAACCATTCCGTTTTCTGCCATTATACGCACTCTTTTTTCTATGCGGTCATAGAGGTACTGTCTGTTTTCGGCAGTAAGGCCAATGATACAAGCTTTATATGGAGATTCTTCTCTCCTGCTGTTGATCTTATGCTCAGAAAGCTTCATGCCTGTAAGCTCAAAGACTTCAATTCCTCTGATGACTCTCGGAAGATTGTTCTCGTGAACTTTATTCGCAGTTTCGGGATCTATCTCTTTAAGCTTCAGCCAGAGAGCATGTGTGCCTTCTTCTTTTGCTTGTTTTTCAAGTTTTGCGCGGATAGCAGGGTCACTTCCCGTATCATCGAATATGATATTATCCACCAGCGAACTTATATACAAACCGGTTCCGCCACATATTATGGGAAGTTTTCCCCTTTCCCTGACTTCTCTTATCTTCTGCCCTGCCAATGAAACATAATCCGCCACACTGAAAGGTTCATCAGGTTCAAGAAAATCTATCAGATGATGAGGTATCCCCTGCATCTCTTCAGCGGTGGGCTTAGCGGTAGCAATGTTCAGACCCTTGTATATCTGCATGGAATCAGCGGATATTACCTCGCCGTTATAAAGCTTTGCCATTTCAACGGCAAGTGCTGTCTTACCTGAAGCAGTAGGTCCTGCTACGACAAGAAGCGGTATTTTGTTTTTATCCATGCGCTCACCTCTCTATATATTATAATAGTATATTTGTCATACAAGTCTTCTGAACTGCTTTTCGATATCCTTTTTGCTTAGGGTTATCAGCACAGGTCTGCCATGTGGGCAATATCTGATATTTTCGTTTCCGTAGACGGCATTCAGCAAAGCCTGAAGCTCGATAGTGCTGTTGTTGTCATTTGCTTTTATTGCCGCCTTGCAGGCAATGGAATGATAAAGATCATCGAAGATCTCCAGCTGTGGGTCGTTTCTGCATTGAATAAAATTCCTTGCAAGCTCGGTGATAATATCTGTGGGATTTTCAGAATCTCCCAGGATTATCGGTACGCCTTTGACTGCTACCGTCGGTGCAACATCTGGCTCAACTTCAAATCCCAGTCTGCCCAGTTTATCCACATTCGCTGCCAGCGCATCGAATTCCTCATATGAAAGCATGACCATCACAGGTTCAAGAAGCATCTGGGTCTCAAGCTCGCTGAGATCACCTTTTATCTTTTCAAAAATATATCTCTCGTGGGCGGCGTGCTTATCCATCAGCAGCATCTCATCACCGACCTGAGCGACAACATAAGTTCTGAAAAGCTCGCCGATGACTATAGGCTTTGGCTTTTCCGGTTCTTTTTTGACTTCCTGAACCACGGAACGGATAAAGCTTCTGTCATTTATAAAGTGGAAGCTGTCATCTTTTTTCTCCTCTTCGGGGGCTTCCGGGATTGGGATATCCTGAAGTACCTTATTTATCTCCTCGACAGTTATCCTTTCGGGCTTTTTAGGCTCCGGCTGAGGAACAGGCTGTTCAAGACTGGCAAGGAAAAGGTCTTCACCCGATTTCCTTGCTTCTTCATTTATGGGGATATTCTCAACCTTTGTTATCTTCGGTTGATAAGGTTTGGGCTCCGGCGGTTCCGGGAGAGGTATATCTTTTGCTGCTACAGGTTCGGGAACTGACTGCACCTGAACAGGCTTCTGTACAGGCTGTTCAGTTATCTCCTGCAAAACCTTGTCAGCATCGGGAAGAGTTTCTTCCTCAACAGCAAATTCAAGCTGTACGCTCTTGTCCTCGGGAGGAAAATCATAAAGCTCGTGATCGGTAAAATTTCTGCGGTTTTCAAGTTTCAGCTCGTTAGGCTCGTCCTTTTCCATAAGACAATTCTTGACCGCAAAAAAAACAGCTTCATGTATCAGTTTTTCATCAGAAAAACGAACCTCTATCTTTGTAGGGTGAACGTTAACGTCAATGGTGTTGGGCGGGACATCGATATAAAGCACGCAGGCGGGAAATTTGCCAACCATAATATTGTTGCGGTAGGCTTCTTCGATGGCAGCTGCGCAGGCTTTTGACCTTACAAATCTGCTGTTTACGAAAAAGTTCTGAAACTTGCGGTTCGGCTTGGCTGAAAGTGGCTTAACAGTATAACCGTAAACGTGTATTCCCTGCCATGTGTAGTCGACTTCGATAAGGCTGTTTGCGAATTCTCTGCCGTAAACGGAATAAACTGCAGAATATATCTTGCCGTCCCCCGCGGTGATTATCTCGGCTTTGTTATCTCGGATAAGTTTGAATGAAACATCAGGATGTGAAAGGGTCAGCTTTGTTACTAGGTCAGCAACATGGTTAGCTTCGGAACTGTCCTTTTTCAGGAATTTCAGTCTTGCAGGAACGTTGTAGAAAATATCCCTGACAACGAATGTTGTACCATCAGGACAACCGCACTGCTCGCTTGTTTTTTCTACTGCACCTTCGATGGAATAATGAGTTCCGTAGCTGTCATCGCGGCGTTTTGTAAGCACATCAACTTTTGCCACCGCACATATCGACGCAAGTGCTTCACCTCTGAAACCAAGGGTCATTATACGGTCAAGGTCATCTTTCTGAGAGATCTTACTTGTGGCATGACGAAGAAAGGCCGTGGGCAGATCTTCTGGGGCTATGCCCTTGCCGTTGTCGGTCACTCTCATATAAGTCCTGCCGCCGTTTTTTATCTCAACGGTTATGACTGTTGCGCCTGCATCGATGGCATTTTCAAGAAGTTCCTTTATCACCGAGGCGGGTCTGTCGATGACCTCACCCGCGGCGATAAGCTCGGAAACTTCCTTGCTCAAAACTCTTATCTCTGACATTTTTAATTCCTGTTCTATGTGATCTTTATAATAACTTCAAAGTTTTTTCGTTCGGTATCAGACGTACCTCAGCAGATCTTTTACAAACTCCCTGAGTTCTTCATCGTTCATCTCATCGATGTTGGTTTTACGAAGTTTGTCGGTAACTATGCTGTCACTTATCCTGTCGAAGGATATCTGTCCGCTGTCGCTTTCTGCAACGGCGGCTTTTGCTTTTATTGATTCGGCTTCCATTTCGCCAAGGAGCGATTTTGCTCTGCCGATTATCTTATTGGGCAGACCCGCAAGCTTGGCAACTTCTATACCAAAGCTCTCATCTGCTCCACCCTTTACTATCTTACGCAGGAACTTTATATTGTCCCCCTGACGCTTTACCGCAACGGAATAATTCTTCACACCGTCGAGTTCGTCTTCAAGGGCAATAAGCTCGTGATAATGTGTAGCAAAAAGGGTCTTGCAGCCCAGAGAGCGGGAAGTTGAGATAAATTCCGATACAGCGCGAGCTATGGCGATTCCGTCAAAAGTAGAAGTACCTCTGCCAACCTCATCAAGAATGACAAGGCTGTTCTTTGTAGCGTGCTTTACGATATCGGCAACCTCGCTCATTTCAACCATAAAGGTCGATTGTCCTGCGGTAAGGTCATCAGAAGCACCAATTCTCGTGAAAATCTGGTCAACTACAGATATCTTTGCATAGTCCGCAGGTACGAAACAGCCTATCTGCGCCATAAGGGTTATCAGCGCCACCTGACGCATATATGTGGATTTACCTGACATATTCGGACCTGTTATGACAGCCATGCGGTTGCCAGTCAGATCAAGATAGGTGTCGTTAGGAACAAAAACTTCGTCCTGCTGCATCAGTTCAACTACAGGGTGTCTGCCGTTTTTGATATTGATGATTCCGTCAATAGCGATCTCGGGCTTGGTATAATTGTTCTTGATAGCCGCAGTAGCGTAAGAACAGAGAACATCTATCTCAGCTACAGCTGTGGCAGTTTCCTGAACAAGTCTCAACTGAGTGGCGATAAACTCTCTTACCTCGCCGAAGATCTCCTGTTCGAGGGTAAGTATCTTATCGCTTGCACCGAGAATGGTATTCTCGGCGACTTTCAGCTCATCTGTTATGAATCTCTCGCAGTTGGCAAGAGTCTGCTTTCTGATATAATGATCGGGTATCAGGTCGTAGTAGGATTTTGTGACCTCGATATAATATCCGAATACCCTGTTATAGCCTATTTTCAGGTTTTTGATGCCTGTCTTTTCCTTTTCACGCTCGGCAATATCATCAATCAGACCTTTTCCGCCCGAAATGATATTTCTAAGACCGTCAAGCTGTTCGTTGAATCCCTCACGGATAACACCGCCGTCCTTGACATTTGCAGGAGGTTCGTCTACAATGGCATTTTCAACGAGATTCGATACCGCGTCAAGAGTGGATATCCTTCCAGTGCAGTCCTTTATAAGCTTACCGTCAAATGCTGAAAGAAGTCTTTTCAGCTCCGGAAGTTTCAGCGCTGTAAGTGAAAGTGACTTGAGGTCGCGTGGGCTTGCAGAACGGTACATTACTCTCGTCATAAGACGCTCAAGGTCGTAAACACCGCTCAGCACTTCGCGTATCTCTCCGAGAGATACAGGGTCACGGACAAGCTGTTCAACAGCGTTCAGTCGGTCGATTATCTTCGCGGGATTGATAAGGGGCTGTTCAAGCCAGGATTTCAGCATACGGTTGCCCATTGAAGTCTTTGTATTGCTGATGACCCAGAGAAGAGAGCCCTTTTTCTGCTTGTTTCGCAGTGTCTCTGTAAGTTCCAGATTTCTGCGGGCAGTAAAACCTATGGTCATTATGGGGTCGGCATCGTGGCGGGTTATCTCAGAGAATCTTCCTACCAGTGCTTTCTGTGTCTCATGGATATAAGCGAAAAGTCCGCATACTGCATAGGCGCAAAGACTGTCTGCTTTAAGTCCAAGTGAATCAAGGCTGTTTACCGAAAACTGTGTGAGAACTTCGTCCGTATGATTAGCGGGATCGAAGTCAGCATCTTCAAGAAGCTGAACGCTGGTCTTTATTTTCTCTCGGATAAAAGCTGATATCTCTCTATTGGAAAGGATAGCATCATTTATCAGTATCTCCGATGGCGAAAATCTTGAAAGCTCGTTTATAGCGCTGTTGGCTGTGTCCTTGCCGGTAAAGTCAAAAAGATGAACTTCACCTGTGGAGATATCAGCCAGACAAAGTGCCGCCTCTTTTGACTGCATATAAAACGCACAGAGATAATTGTTTGAAGATTCGTCCAGCATACTGCTTTCGATAAGCGTACCGGGAGTGACCACACGGATGACATCACGCGGGACCAGACCCTGACATTCCGAGGGGTCTTTTGTCTGCTCACATATCGCCACCATGTGACCTTTTTCTATCAGCTTTTTAAGATAAACATCACAGGCATGGAAAGGCACGCCACACATAGGTGCGCGCTCCTCAAGACCGCAGTCTCTGCCTGTAAGGGTAAGCTCCAGTTCCTTTGAAACAATCAGTGCATCGTCAAAAAACATTTCATAAAAATCACCCAGACGGTAGAAAAGAATGTGGTTCTTGTACTTCTTTTTCACCGCCAGATACTGTTTCATCATGGGTGTAAGCTTTGATTCATCTATCTCTTTAAGTGTCACTTCTGCCCGCTCCGTTCTATTTATATAGATAATATCAAGTATTAGCCGCAGCCGCCGCAAGTAGAGCAGCTTCCTGTACAGCCTGAAGGTGCCTGTGCAGGGCAAGTCTCAGGGTCTTCACCGTTTGCTGCCTGCTGAAGGATATAATAAACGCTCTTCATCAGTGCATCGATATCAGCCTTAGCCTCGTTGTACTCGATCATCTTGGGCATAGCCATGATCTTCTCATAAAGCTCCTTGATATCGTGATCGAGAGTTGTGAGTCTGTCAGCATCCTTATCGGGCTTTCTCATTTCAACGCTGAGATCCTGACGCATCTGGTTGAACTTGCCGATCTCGTTCTGGATCTCGGTATCGGTATCGTTCAGTGCGCATGCTGCCTCGTACTTCTTGTATCTTTCATCTTCCTGAATAGCTTTTCCAAGCTGTCTTGTAAGTTCTATAACGTTCATTTTTACTACTCCTTAAACTATATTATTCAGTGACCGGTTCGCCCTCAAGCGCCCAGTTCATAGCCTTGGTTATGCGCACGCTGACGAATTCACCTATATACTTTTTATCTGCGGGAAACTCAACAATGATATTCTCATCATTCTTGCCCGTTAGCCATCCTTCGCCTGTTCTGCCCTCGCCATCAACGAGAACTTCCACGGTCTTGCCAACAAATCTGCCGAACCATTCGGAAGTGATCTCCCTCTGTTCGAGAAGAAGCTCCCTCAGCCACAGACCTTTCTGCTTATCCGAGATATTATCTTCCATCTCAGCGGCTGGAGTTCCAGAACGTCTTGAATAGACGAAGGAATAAATGTTGTCGTACTTCACCCGCTTGATGAGTTCCTTTGTCTGACAGAATTCCTCATAGCTCTCCCCCGGAAAACCTACTATAAGGTCGGTGGTGAACGAGAAATCTGGCATACATCCACGGGCGTAATCTATCATTTCCATGTACTTTTCCACAGTGTAGCGACGGTTCATGGCTTTGAGCACTCTGTCACTTCCCGCCTGAACAGGAAGATGCAGATGCTTGCAGATATGTCTGCTGTCGATTATCGTATCTATCAATTCCTTGGTAGCATCCTTGGGGTGACTGGACATGAAGCGTATGCGGAACTTCCCTTCTATTGCATCGATATCCCTTAAAAGCTGCGGAAAACCGTATGCGTAAGAGTTAACGTTCTGTCCCAGCAGAGTTATCTCTTTATAGCCCTGTTCCACAAGGCTTTTTACCTCCGCAAGCACAGCCTCGGGCTTCCTGCTTCGCTCTCTGCCGCGTACATAGGGAACTATGCAGTAGGTACAGAAATTGTTGCAGCCATACATTATCGGTACAAAAGCCCTGAACTTGTCATCACGCAGCTGAGTCATTCCCTCGTCTATCTCGGTGCAGACCTCCGACTGATTGAAAAGACGGCGGTGCTTCGAGATAACTTCCCAAAGCATTGAATACAGTTCATTATAAGCAAAAGTTCCGAAGACCATATCTACCTGTCGGTAAGATTCCTTTATCTTGTCAGCTACGTGCTTCTGCTGAGCCATGCAGCCGCAGATACCTATTATCAGGTCTTTCCTGCTCTCTTTAAGCTTTTTAAAATTTCCGATATTGCCGAACACTCTGTCCTCGGCATTTTCGCGGACAGCACAAGTATTCAGCAGGATAAGCTGAGCATTATCCGTATCATCGGTAAATCCATAACCGACTTTCGCAAGCATACCTTTTATCTTTTCACCATCGCTGACATTCTGTTGACAGCCGTAGGAATGTAAAAAAGCCATCGGTGCATGACCGTTGTCGGAACGGTATTTCTGAGCCCATTCAGCTAGCCTGCGGGCAGCTTCATATTTACCGACATCGGAAACATATAATTCTGACATCATTAACCTCATTTCAAGCATAAGCATAGATACTGCAAGTCATGACCGTTATTTTTCAGCACTGAAAGCCACTGCTGGTCATTCTGCAACATACTGTATTATTATATATCTTTTCGGAAAATTTGTCAACATTAAAAGTGCTTACCCGGCCCGCTTATCCCCTCTGTATAAGTAAATTTTTTCTTTCCATGGTATCTACAAAAAGCAAAAGCACCTCCGCAAAGCGAAAGTGCTTATAAAACTTATAGTTTATCAGAAAAATCTTATGTTATTCAATAACGAGATTTCCATCTGTATCGCAGTAAACGTGTCTGCCAAGGATAGTCCTCAGCGCTTTGATATTCTCTATCTCAGTGGAAGCGAATTCAAGATGACACTGCTTTGAACCGTAATAGATATCGTACTCAAAATAATCTTGCACGTAAACGCCGAATTTATTCAGAATATCCTCCAGCGGGTGCTGTGAGATATCGCTTGCATCTTCGTGCTCGCCATACTCGGGCTCCTGTTCAAAGGAAATGCTGGTAAAGTACAGCCCCTCGTATTCATATACACCCGCAGCTACGCATTTTATACCGTCAGCACAGTATTTTGAGGGATAATAATCTGCAATATTTTTCATCTTAGTCCTCCTCGGGGTCAATATCAAGTAAAGGCAGAACCGCTTTTTCTGCGGCATTGAAACCTTCTTCGCTTTTTGATGCGAACATCACAAGGCTTCCGCAACTGTCGGGCATAAGAGCCAGATATGAATCTTCATTGATGCGGTAGAACTGAGCTCCCTGATATATCCCGCTGTCCGCATACTCGATATGCTCAAATTTACTGCTGATACTTTCAGCCTGTTCTTCGTCAGCTTCAAGATAATCCTCAGTTGCATATTCAAGACCGCTTGTCACTGCACAAAGATAACCCTCGGAGATAAGGAATTTTGAAAGGCTGTCTCCCGTAAGAAACCATTCTCCGCGGTCATAACTCTCGTAAACAGGCGGGTCGGGCTTGTCCATATCCTCAAGCTTTATTCCCCAGAAGGATACGCTCTGGTTTTCAGAAAAGAAAACATAGTATCCCTGAGCCTTATACATACCGACTTTCTCGGCAGGCATAAGATAATCACCTGCGGGATTCGATGCAAGCACATCACAGCCTGCGCACTGTCTGTAATAATACTCCAGCGCAGCAGGGAGACTTCCATATTCGGCTTTCAGCGCAGATATTACTTCCTCGCTCCAGCCCATAGGCTCGGTAACATCAAACAGCTCAAGTAGCTCTCTGTAATCAAACATTATTCCGCATCATCAAGCAGCTGAACTGCCTTCATCAGGATAGCAACTTCAAGACGTTTCTTCTGTATCTGACAGGAAAGCTTGTGTGCTGCGTGTATATCGCCCTGATAAATGTAGTTGTTGGCATTGCATCCGCCGCTGCAATAGAATTTCGCCCAGCACTTCTTACATTCGGGCTTGTTATAAACGTGTGCTTTAGCGAACTCGTCCTTCATTTCAAGGTTGAAACTGCCGTCATAAAGGTTGCCCATCTTGTATTCCTCAACACCTACGAACTGGTGGCATGGGTAGATATCTCCATCGGGTGTGACAGAGCAGTACTCGTTGCCGCATCCGCAGCCGCGAAGTCTCTTGATAGCACAGGGACCCTGATCAAGGTCAAGCATGAAGTGGAAGAAATTGATGAACTTTCCTTCCGATCTGATCTTAGCGATCTTTTCGGAAAGCACTTCATACTCTTTGAATATACGAGGCAGATCAGCCTCGGTGATAGCATATGGCTCCTTGGGATCAGCCATAACAGGCTCAACGGATATCTGATCGAATCCCAGATCATACAGATGCATAACATCATTGGAGAAATCAAGATTGTACTTGGTGTAAGTGCCGCGAACGTACCAGTCGCTGTCCTTGGGACGCTTGTCCACAAGGCGCTTGAAGTTCTTAGTAATGGTATCATAGCTGCCTGAGCCGTCTACGCGAACTCTCACTCTGTCGTTTACTTCTTTTCTGCCGTCAATGGACAGTACGACATTGTTCATCTCCTTATTGATGAAATCGATCATTTCATCGGTAAGGTGGATACCGTTGGTAGTAGTGGTGAATCTGAAGGTCTTGCCTGTTTCAGCTTCTCTGGAACGAGCATATTCAACAGTCTGCATAACAACATCGAAATTCATCGAAGGCTCGCCGCCGAAGAAATCAACTTCAAGGAACTTTCTGTCGCCGGATTTATCAATAAGAAAATCTATGGCACGCTTGGCAGTTTCCAGGTCCATCAGCTTTCTGCCAACACCAAAATCACCCGTAGAAGCAAAACAGTACTTGCATCTCAGGTTACAGTCATGGGAAATATGCAGACACATAGCCTTGATGGGTGAAGCCACAGCTACCAGCGCATACTTCTCGTAATCATCCTCGGAATACAGAATCTTGTCTTTATAGAGAGATACTATCTCCTCATAGCACTCTTTGATATCCTCTGCGGGATAACTTCTGGAAAGCTTGGCTAAAACCTCGGCAGGACATTCCTCAGCAAAAGTAGGCTCAACGCTGTCAAGGATATCATATGTCAGATCATCTATGATATGGACACCGCCGCTGTTGACATCAAGCAGGACATTATAGCCTGCCAGCTTATATTTATGGATCATTTTCTTCCCTCGCAAATCTTAAAAAATAACGGACGACCAAAGCCCAGCCCTACGGGTCAGCCAAGACCGTGTAGAGTTGACCTGTGCTCGCCCGCTGTATCGGGAGCTCTTTTAAGCTCCCTAAAAACGGTCCTTGTGGATCAAGCGTCCTTCTCGCACTTCTGGTTAGCAACAGTGCAGGAAGTCTTACATGCAGACTGGCAGGAAGCCTGGCACTTGCCGCAGCCGCCCTTAGCAGCAGTCTTCTTCAGATTAGCCTTATTGATAGTCTTGATATGTTTCATAATATCATACCTCCATATACGATTTACAGATATTATATCATATTATGACACGAATTTTATGAATTATAATTTAATATGATATAAACATTTGTTAAATATATCAAATCATATTAGCTAGGGAACTCTTTTTACATTTACTCCAATAGCACCACCTATCGAAGCTGCTGCAACCGTAAGCAGCAGCTTTCCGAAAGATGTTATCCGTGCCGAATATCCTGCGAAAATACTTCCTGTTATCAGTATGAAGACAAACATCAGCAGACCTGTCAGTGCCCCCGCCGCAAGACCGTTGCGTTTTCGTCTTTTGCCACCTGTGTATCCGCCGAAATATGCACCGATGACCAGCGCTCCGGTGGACATAGCAGACAAAACACTTTTTCCCGCATCTATCTTTGTAAGCAAAAACGCCATCGCACAAACGAGTAGCAGTATAACACCGGCGGCTACAGTCAGCGCGACAATCTGTTCGGCGACAATACCCAGACCCCTTGCATTACTTCTGTGCTTTCTCATAGCAGCCGACCTCCTTGGTTAATCTTTAATGCTATAATATTCCCGCCAAAAATGATTTATTACAAAAAACAGCACCGTTTTAAAACGGTGCTGAGATATTATCAAACCTTGTCTTTGCTATTCTCGTCGTCATCAGTAACGACTTTAGCGATAGCCCATTTCATGATGCGTATCTTGCTTCTGTCGCCGCCTGTTTCGATAACAACGTTATCTTCCTTGACCTGAGTAACGATGCCAATTATGCCGCCGTTTGTGATGATCTCGTCACCAACATCAACATTGTCTCTCATTTCTCTGTCAGCCTTTTCCTGCTTCTTCTGGGGCTTCATGATAAAGAAATAGAAAAATACAAATACCAGCACTATTGGTATAAAAGAGATAAGATATCCGCTTGTTGTGGAAGTACTGCCCGCAGACATCAGAGTTAAGTATGCATGATTCATTTTACTGCCTCCCGATTTTTAAATTACTGCTAATGATTATAGCAGAATCCCGATAATTTATCAAGTGATTTAACAGAATGTTTACTCTTCTTCACTGATATTCTTGATATAAGCGTCGATAGCTGCCGCAGCCTTTTTGCCTGCACCCATGGCGAGTATAACTGTTGCGGCGCCTGTAACAGCGTCACCGCCGGCGTATACGCCCTTCTTGGTGGTAGCCTCGGTGTCATCAACGATGAGACAGCCGCGCTTGTTAACGTCAAGACCCGGAGTAGTGTTCCTTATCAGCGGATTGGGAGATGTACCTATCGCCATGATAATTGTATCAACATCAAGCTCATAATCAGAACCTTCAACAGCCACAGGACTTCTTCTGCCGCTCTCGTCGGGTTCGCCCAGTTCCATCTTGCGGCAAACCATAGCACGAACTCTTCCGTTGTCATCGCCAAGCAGCTCAACAGGATTATTGAGAGTCAGGAACTCAACGCCCTCCTCCATAGCATGATGAACCTCTTCCTTACGTGCAGGAAGTTCGTCAAGAGAACGTCTGTAAACGACATATACTTTCTTAGCGCCTATTCTCAGAGCAGAGCGTGCAGCGTCCATAGCAACGTTACCGCCGCCTACGACTGCAACTTTCTGTGACTTCATGATAGGAGTAGCATATTCCTTCTTATAAGCCTTCATCAGGTTGATACGTGTCAGGTACTCATTAGCAGAATAAACTCCGATCAGACCCTCGCCGTCGATACCCATAAATCTGGGCAGACCTGCACCCGAACCTACGAATACAGCCTCATAGCCCATCTCAAAGAGTTCGTCAACGGAAAGTACCTTGCCAATGACCATGTTGGTCATTATCTTAACACCCATCTTGGTAAGATTGTCGATCTCGTGCTGAACGATGGTCTTGGGAAGTCTGAACTCGGGGATGCCGTACATCAGAACTCCGCCTGCGGTGTGGAAAGCTTCAAATACAGTAACTTCGTAACCAAGCTTAGCCAGATCACCTGCCGCAGTAAGTCCGCTGGGACCTGCGCCTATGATAGCGACTTTATGGCCGTTAGGCTCGGGCAGAACAACCTCGGGCTCCTTGCCTCTCATGTAGTCGGCTACAAAACGCTCCAGTCTGCCGATACCAACAGGCTCGCCCTTTATACCTCTTACGCACTTGCCCTCGCACTGGTTTTCCTGAGGACAGACTCTTCCGCAAACAGCAGGCAGAGAGTTTGTAGTCTTGATTATCTCATAAGCCGCTTCCATATCGCCCTCTGCGACTTTAGCTATAAATTCGGGAATCCTTACACCAACGGGACATCCGCTCATGCAGGGCTTATTCTTACAATTCAGGCAGCGCATAGCCTCTCTTACAGCCTTTTCAAGAGAGTAACCCAGTGTTACCTCCTTAAAGTTCTTCGCCCTGACTTCGGGCTCCTGTTCAGCTATCGGAACCTTGTCCAATCTCATATCAGCCATTAGCCGCACCTCCCATAAGTCTGCAAACGTGCTGCTTCTCAGCCTCGTTATAAGTGGAATTTCTTCTTACAAGCTCGTTGAAATCAACCTTGTGACCGTCAAAATCAGGACCGTCAACACAGGCATACTTTATCTCTCCGCCGACCCTAACACGACATCCGCCGCACATTCCTGTGCCATCGATCATGATGGGATTCAGAGAAACAATAGTCTTTATATTGTAAGGCTCTGTTACTTTACAGATGAATTTCATCATAGGAACAGGACCTATAGCGATAACTTCATCGAAATTTGCACCTGCGTCGATAAGTTCCTTCAGTTTGTCAGTAACAAATCCATGGTATCCGTAAGAACCGTCATCAGTACAGATGTGCAGATCAGTGGATTCAGACTTCATTTCGTCCTCAAGAATAATGATATCCTTGGTTCTGAAACCAGCGATAAGCTGAACGTCAACACCCATATTATGGAGTTTCTTAGCCTGAGGATAAGCTATCGCACAGCCAACACCGCCGCCGATAACAGCGACTTTCTTCAAATTAGGCTCATACTCCGTAGCCATACCCAGAGGTCCAACGACATCGCGTATAGCTTCGCCCTCTTTGAGTGCGGCAAGCGACATGGTAGAACCGCCTATTGTCTGGAAAATTATAGTAACTGTTCCCTTTTCGCGGTCAAAATCCGCGATAGTAAGTGGGATCCTTTCACTGTATTCATCTGCTCTTACGATAACAAACTGACCTGCATCAGCCTTTTTCGCAATAAAAGGAGCATCAATATCCATCAGCACAACGCTGTCGTTTAACTGTTTCCTTCTGATTATCTTAAACAATCCTATCCCTCCGCAAAAATATTTCATTTTATTATACATCATTTCAATGAAAATTACAAGAGTCTGAAATGAATTATAATCGTCATCAATAAAATTATTTAGAAAAAGTTAATATTTAGCGAGAGCATTTCTGATAGCTTCCCTCTCATTTACAATACGCTCATCTTCACTATTCTCACCAAACAGACTGCTATAAGCGTAAAGTGATATTCCTTGACAATCTTTACAATCCTCGATCTGACGTGCTATAATTCCAACACTCTCGGTGAACTCCTCTTCTGTCCCAACCTTATATACAGCTAGCCCGATATCAAGGTTGACTTCCCCGCTCCGGCAGATCTCCTGCCACTCATTAAGTGTACTGATAAATGGCTTGACAGTGTTTTCGAACCCAAAATATATCTGCGGAATAATTCTGTCACAGTAACCCTCCTCACTGCACCACTTTTCCACGTCAGCATACAGTTTAAAAATATTATTTTCTATGTTACCCTGTGGAGATATGCTGACTTCAATACGCCTGTCAACTGACTTAACGCTATCATATATCCCGCAGCACATTTCAGAGATATTATCCCTGCGCCATTCATCGAGAGAACTGTCACCTCCCATTTCAGCAAAACACTTCGCATCATAATCACTGTCCGTGGTGGGATAGAAATAATCATCATAATGTATACCGTCAACATCGTAGTTTTCAGCTATCTCATATGCACCCTCAGCAATAAGGTCACGCACCTCGGGATAGGCAGGATCAAGCCACAAATGATAGTCCTCTCCCACATAACTCACTCTGTCGTCACCATCAATAAACCAGTCAGCTGTTGTGAAGCCCGAAAACTCGGTAAGCTTGTCCGCCGTCTGCAATCTCAGAGGATTTATCCAAGCATGGATCGAAAGCTCATGTTCATGGGCTGTTCCACACATTATTTCAAGAGGGTCATAAGCTCCGCTGAGATACTCTGATGGTGGAAACAACGTCGAATCATATATAGCGTCACCGAAAGGTCTTACTTGGACGTAGATGGTGTTGCAGCCTAGTTCAGCTATGTTGGAACAGGCTGTATCGAATTCACCTCGGAAATCATCCGCATTATCCGCCGATAACATAGGTGCAAGGTCGATATAGGAAAGCCATATCCCTTTGCGACGTTCATAATTAAGCGGCGAATAACCGTTGTTTTCAGTGGCAGCAGCTTCCAACCTCGGCGGAGGCGATGGTATGCGGTGGCATTTTATCGTATCATGTGGCATATCTGCGGAACAGCCCGCAAGCAATATAACAGCTGTAAGCAGTATCTTCTTCATTGGCATCACTCCCACATAAATCCTATGCTGAAAGTTATGCGCATATTACAAAAAAATACCGCCGGCGAACCGACGGTATTGATATCAGACTTTTTTACTGCCAAGCATTGCCAGCATTATACCCGCAAATACAAGGTGATAAACAATTATAAGCGTTGGTGTTATCTGTGCGAATGTTCCAAGCAGCATAGAGATAAGGCATATAGCAGCTCCAAGAGCCACAGAACCCGCCTGTATTGCGATACCAAGCTGAGCCGCGGATTTTATCCTTTTTACACCTGTAATCAACATGGCAAATGACGGAAAACTTCCGCTGCACATCATCGGAGAAGATTCGCGCTCGTTATAGTCCACTTCGTTTTCATATTCCTTGTGATACCTGAAAGGCAGCATCTTTACCGAACCTCTGTCAAGGTCGAAAAGACATTCAAGGAATTCTTCTGTAAGGAAACCATCAACATTTCTGACAACGGTGACAACGCCCTCTCTTTCAAGTGCCTGCATCCATTTGGTCACTGACATGGAAGGAGTTACTTTCAGCACGAACATTGTGCATATCACACCTGATATGGAGAGATAAAGTATCACATTGCCCTTACCGTACTCAGCTTCCTTTGAAGCGGGTGGCAGACCGTCAATGGAATGATCTTCCATATGCTGTCTTGTGCCGAGAAGCACGCGCTTATTGTCTATCCAGCCCGATAATCCTCTTTCATCCTCGTAGATGTAACTTTCTACGGGATAAAGCATATCAAGCTTGCCTTTGAGTATCTTGTAGAACGAGTTTTTCAAAACACTGTCCGAACGGAAAACAAGGCTTGAAGCCAGAAGGATGCATTCGTCCAACGGTTCGGTGGAAAGCAGTTTCAGGTTTATAAGATCAACGCTGTCCTTCGGGAAAAGCTGAGCAGCATCCACCATTACCGAATTGGTATCCGAATATTCCTCAACTGCACTGTAACCAAGTATTACAGAAGAATACTGAAGATATTTGTTAGTAGCCTTACTTATGGGCAGATTAACAGCTAGTATCAGTGAAAGTGACGAACACATTGTAACCGTACCTGAAAATGCTGCAAGTGCCACGTATATCTTTTCAACGCTTGAGCTCGCATGCTTGTCGCAGATAAATGAAAGAAGACCTGTTATGAATCCGGCGATAAGTATCATCGGTGCTGAATACTTCGCAAATCTGTCAGAAACATCTGGAGCATAGGAGTTTTTGATAAAATCCTCGACAAATCCTGTCTTGCGCATTGCGGCCATATTGGCATTTACGGGAACTGCTCCCCTGCCAAGATTCACAGCAGTGCTTCCGTCAACGCTCTTCACAGCGTATCTGTCAAAATCTCCGGCAATGTATCTGAAGTTCTTTTCAGTGCGCTGAACCGTCATCATCTTGCCCAGGGTATTGAAAATCAGTCCTACGATGGCAGCTGAAACATACACATGGTAATAGCCGTCGCGGATAGAATCGGGTTCAAACAGGGTCGCGATCCCTGCGATTACTGAAACAAATATGCCCACAGCCGCGATAGAATCATTATCAGGCTTGCGCAGGAACATATTTTTCAGACCGGCTGTCATAACAGAATAAGAAACACCCAGCGCCAGCAGACCCATTATCGTGTTTGAAAACAGGAAAGCCGACGGTGATACCGACCTGTCAAATATCTTTATAACAGGAAGTTCAAGGTCGTTCGCAATTGTAATCAGCAAACTTGAAAGTCCGGTAAAAAGAAGTACACAGAGCCTGAGGAACAGATTGCTTTTGATCTGCATAATATCATTCAGCACCTTAGGCGCTTCATCATAGTTTTCAAACTCATTCTGACCGTAGGATATCTTTTTGGCTTTGCTGTGCTCAACACCGTCGTCCTCATCCATGCTGTCAAGCACAAAGCTATCGACCTTCGATTTTCTGTGTCTTTCCAATGCCGCAGAACGCCTGTCATACTCGTCCATGCTTTCGCTTTCGGCAGTATCCTCTTCTTCATCCGGATCGGTAAGATATTGGCTCTGAGGGATTATCTTGCCCTCAAGACCAAGCTTCATGTCCTTGAGGCTTGTACGTCTTACCGGTTCAGGTGACAGTTCGTCATCGCGCCTGCGTCTTCCGCCATGGGATGAAAGTCTGCTGATTTTGCGAGCAGTCATCATAGCGATCTCCTCATCTACCGGAGTATCGTTTTTGAGAAGAAGATCTTCTGCAAGCAGGAAGCCGTCAGCTTTTGCATCAGACGTAGCATCACTTTTTATGACAGTCTCAGCCTTGTCTTCGGCAGCCGAAACAGCTTTTGCAATATCCTCATTCTTCTCGTCAGCGTTTTCCATCGGGATATCTGGTATCACCGGTGCAGTACGAGCTTCCCGGGATTTTTCAAAGCTTATATCGAAATCATCAGGTTTGTCCGCCTCGGGTCTGTTATTTGTTTTGTATTTATTGCTGTATTCCGACAAAATTTCGTCGATGGAATATTTATCAGCCAATCCATATCACTCCAAATCTACTTGATGGCGCGTTGGCGCACTATCTCATACATAAAGATTCCCGCAGCAACAGAAGCATTAAGCGAGGTTATCTTGCCCGCCATCGGCAGGCTGAGAAGCATATCGCATTTTTCTTTCATAAGTCTTCCCATACCGAAGCCCTCAGAACCTACTACAAGTCCGATAGGACCGCGGAGGTCGGCGCCCGAATAGTTTTCACCTGCGCCGTCTGTACCGTATATCCAAACGCCCTGCTTTTTCAGTTCGTCAACCGCCGCTGCAAGATTTGGTACTCTCGCCACAGGCAGCCAGCTTGCGGCTCCCGCAGATGTCTTGAATACGGTGTGATTCAGCGAAGCGCTCCTTCTCTTGGGGATTATGATACCATGAGCACCCGCAGCCTCAGCGGTACGTATTATTGCACCGAGATTATGTGGATCCTCGATCTCGTCACATATTATTATGAAAGGATCTTCACCTTTCTTTTCAGCGATAGCGAGAATATCCTCGACCTCAACATACTCTGCACAGGCACCTACAGCTATAACGCCTTGATGTGCCGCACCGCCTGCCATATAGTCAAGCTTGACTTCCCTGACCTGCTTTACGGGAATATCCCTTTCCTTGGCAAGTTTCAGTATCAGCGAGATCGAACCCTTAGCCTCGGGATTCACAAAGATCATATCTATAAGCTTATCGGCTTTAAGTGCCTCGATAACGGGATTTCTTCCCAGGATAAGCTCTTCATCACGCTTGTTTTCGGTAGTGTTATTTCTGTCTTTATTCATAATCAAAAATCCTTTTTCAAACAACAGTTATTAGGTATTATAGCACAAAAATCCTCAAAAGCCAAGAGCTTCCGAGGAATTTTTGCAATTTAAACAAATAGGATATACGATTTTTAGAAAATATGTGCGCTATCATAAAGCAATCAGCACAACTACAAGCACCGAAGTCACTATCGCTCCGAATAGCACGGTAAGAAGAGATCTCAGAGTTTTATCATGAAAGTTTTTTTCGTCTCTTTCAACACCTTCCATTTCATCAGTCAACTTTTGAAGATACTCCCCCGCTACAATATGAGGATCGTTTTCCGAAAACAGTTCGCAGTTTGAATTCACGAACAAAAGTGCCCTTTCGAAATATTCACTGTTTGTACATTTAATTTCAATAATTTGCTTGTTCACGCCTTTTATCACCTTTCAGACATCTCCTTGTCATTGATTTTCACATTAAAGTCCGTTAGAATGTACTTCTCAACAATTTACTGTTGAAAAGTTGAAAACTCATTTCAGAAACCAACATTTTCAAATCAAAAGTGTTGAAAAACCTGTTGAAAAGGTTGAAAATCACGTAGAATTCCTATGTTTTCAACATTGGTTAATTTTGTTGAAAAATATATCTAAGGACAAAAATATGTACATCAGGTGAAAACTGATAACCTCAGAAAGTCTTTTAAGTGGCAAAATCTGTTACGGAATCATTAACGCTGAAATATTTCAGGCTCTAGTCGGATGGTATCCCCGAAGTTCTCGGGATTCACAGCGAGTGTTAATTTGTTAGGCGCTTTATGAAGTCAAATATCTATAAAAATGTACTCGTTCTGCTCTACGGGACAAATAACGCTCATCTCTGAAAGTCTGTACAATATTATGTATTTTTATTCAGACGAAAGCCAAAAGAAAAATTACATTCTGTTACGAAATTATCGTGTTGTCAGAAACTTTATCGCTCTCTCGATGGAATCCTTTGAATTGCCCCAGTCGGCATCACTTCCGTTGTTGCGATAGTCATACATATCACAGTAATGGGTCACGTCTTTTTCCAGTTCAGCCAGATATTTCTCTGTCAACGCTGCGCAGGTTTCCTTGAAACCGCCCTGCATCTTTTTATTCATTTTATCCTCGCAGGCGGAAACAAGCATATCATAATGTGGCAGACAAAGCATTTCCTGCTCGGCAAAGAGCTGACGAAACTCACTCTGTTGTTCGTAAAGCTCAAAAAGCGTCACCATTATTCGTGACATACCCCATTCAATCTTGTTACATACAAAACAGTCGTTATTCACCGAAGATACCCTCTTCTGCTTGGCTGATTTGCCCTCAAAGATGCTCTGCCTTTTCAGAACGTTTTTCTGTAAAGACTGCAAGTGGGTCGATAGCATCAGCGCCAGCGAAAGACGGTTCTTGCAGGCACGCATCTGCTCAAAATGGATCTTGCAGAATCCCTGTTTGTTTGTCTCAATACGTACATCAGGCTCCATCATGGCAGCACCCATTATATAATCAATTGTGCGCTGTTCAAGGGTATCCCGCAGCCTGCATATCGGACATCCGCATTTCGGCTCGAAAATTTCGGTAACGGGAATTGTAAGAATGCTTTCTCTCATGTACAAACTTCCTTTCGTATATAGGCAAAATATATATTGAAAAATGTTTCATTATATAGTATAATGTATTTTAATGAAATTTGCAAGTGTCTTACAAAAGGTGAATACTATGCGCGTAAGTTACGAAAACGGTGACATCACTATCACCGATAACGAAGAAGTCATCTCGCTGATATTATGTCTTGCCGAAAAGGGCATAAACGAAATATGGTTAAGCGAAGACGGCAAACTCTACCCTGCTCTGGCGATACTTGTCAACGGCAGATACACCTGTCTGAACTATTTCGGGAATGACGAGGGCGATATGTATATGTCACGGGGCGATGGAAATGCACAAATCACCTTTAAACCCGGCGGCACGGAATGGACTGCGCCTGCGGACGCTGTAATTTCAATAGAAAGTGCTGTTGCCTGTATAAGGCAATTCTGCAAAAATTATAACCTGCCCGACTGTATAGACTGGCAGGACGGAGTGTGAACAAAATGGACTACAAAACAGACGGCAAAGATATACTGCTCTGTCAGGCGGACTTTGATCTCGACCAGACCCTTGATTGCGGTCAGGCTTTCAGGTGGGAAAAGACAGCCGATAACACCTACAGCGGAGCATTTCTCAATAAAAAGCTGGATATAAGCTGTGAGAACGGCAAAGACGTTTTCAGACTGCATGATACCACAGAGGAAGATTTTCTTTCGGTGTGGGCGGATTATTTCGACCTAGCCACAGATTACAGCGAACTCAAAAAGCGTTTTTCCGAGGATGAAACTCTCTCAAAAGCCTGTAAATACGCAAGTGGTATACGCATACTTCGTCAGGACAGCTGGGAGGCGCTTTCCTCTTTCATAATCAGCCAGAACAATAATATCCCGCGAATAAAAGGCATTATCGGGCGGCTTTGCGAACACTGCGGCGGCTATCCCGCATGGCAGGAACTCACCGGGGAGACCGAGGAAAGCCTTGCTTATCTCCGTGCGGGATTCAGAGCGAAATACCTGGTGGACGCTGTGCAGAAGATACAAAGCGGTGCCATAAATCTTGAAAAGATACGAAGTATGGATATTGAAAGCGCCCGCAAACTTTTGCAGACCATAAAAGGCGTAGGTCCTAAGGTGGCAGAATGTGCTCTTCTTTTCGGATTTTACCGTACAGAAGCTTTCCCTATAGATGTATGGGTCAAGCGGGTCATGGCTAACTGGTATCCCAATGGTTTGCCTGAATGTACCAGAGGATGCGAGGGCATAGCACAGCAATATCTTTTCCATTACATAAGAACTTCTGAGGAAGCAGCTGCTTCCATTAAATAAAGGGAGGAAAAAACAGTGAATTTTGTTCTTATAGGTATCGCATTGGTACCTACCATAATCATTTTTTCTGCGGTGCTGAAAAAGACACCCGCTGTAAAAAAAGAACCTTTTAAACGAGTTGCTAAAGTATTTATTGTGAGTGCTCTTTCTACGATAGTAGCCATTATATTAGAATTAATAGGTATGATTATATTGGCAAATATTTATAAATCCGACGTAAAAGGAATAATGAGTATGTCCGGAATATTTGCACTATGTTTGTTTATCATTGGCCCATCAGAGGAAATCTGCAAGTATTTCACATTTAAACTTACTATCTTTAAAAACAGAGATTTCGACCATACCTATGATGGTGTTATTTACGGCGCTGCTGCTGCTCTAGGCTTTGCGACACTTGAGAATATATTATATGTATTGGGAAATAGCTCGCAATCCGGCGCTTTAATGGGTGCTTATACCGGAATTCTAAGGGCTGTACTTTCAGTTCCGCTCCATGCATTCACAGGAATTCTAATGGGCTACAAATTCGGAATCTCCAAATATATAAAGTATAATAATGTAATAAATGCAGTGCATAATAAAAATCCTCAGCGTCTTGCTTTTATTCTCTCGGTCGCGGTTCATGGTCTTTATGATTTTCTTGCTATTGCTTCTAATGCAACCGATGCTCCTGAAGGTTTTGTGTATGTATCTATCGCCGGAGTTATCGGTATAATGATACTTGTCTATGTGTTGATGTATAAGATCATCAATAAAGCAAGCAAAGAAGATCTGATGATCTACAACGAATATTACTACCAGCACCTGAACGGTCACTTCCAGGATATGGTCGGCAAAACAAACGAGAATGGTATTGTACTTGTAAATCCTGACAACGTACAAAACTTTGTCACAAATGCGTATGGCAGCCAACCGAATACAATGGCAGGTCAGCCTGTTGTATGGCAGTACGGCAGCATTCCGAATAATAACACCGATCAACAGTCGGGTGGCTATCCTTACGGAAATGCACAGAACGGTCAGTACGGATATCAGCCTCAAAACAACTATCAGCCCCACAACACATATCAGCAGCCCGGAAATGTCAATCCTTACAGTCAGGGACAGTACGGCGGCTATCCCGCTGAAAATACATATCAGCCACAGCAGAATGCATATCAGTCCCGGAACAGCGATACCTACGTTCCCGGCATTGAACCTGTCAGTCCGACATACACGCCGAATCAGTCAGTGCATCAGACATATACACCAACCCAGACTCAGGCACAGGTTCAGCAACCGGAAAAAGCAAGTTTCTGCACCGAGTGCGGAAACAGGCTGTCAGCAGATGCTAAATTCTGTACCATCTGCGGAAACAAAATATAGACAAAATAAAGGCATGAGTTTTAACGCTCATGCCTTGTTTTATCAGTTTATACTTTGCTCGGGGTCGGAATTTCCGTATTTTTCCCAGGGCATAGGTTCAAGCATTATTATCGAGGGTATATCACAGCAGGAATATGTAACATTTTCATCATTAGCATAAATGCTGTCCTTATCGACCAAACCCTCATCTTCAAGTTCATGGAGTAATTCCACCAGCTTGTCTTTTTTGCCTGCGGTGTCAAGGTTTTTATATTCTTCAGTAACCATCATATCTTTTATTCTGTTACTTGCTTCTTCCATCTTATCAAGTTCCTTGTCGGTGAAATTTTCATAGACGGTTATCTCAGTAACTGCTGAACGGTGCTCAGTATCACCATCGATGTAGCGAGCGTAAAAGCGGTATTTCCTATCCTCTGATACATCGGGATCAGTGGGAAAAGTATCATCTAACTTATAGCGCAGGCTGTACCAGCAGTCGCCCGATATATCGTCCCCTGATTTTTCAAACTCGGCATCATCAAGCATCTCGCCTATGACCTCACCTGTATCTGCATCTATAAGCTGAACTTTCTGTGGTTCTATGATATCACGGGCAACAAAGATGACCACACTGTCTTCCGCACCTATCTCGATCTCTCTTTTATCAACTGCGAGATAAAGATCTTCAACGCTTTCGGTGAAAATTTCTTCTGTGGCTTTGGAAGATTCTTCCTGCGTTTCAATGGTGCTTTCAGGTTTTTCTTCTGCCGATCCCTGAGTATCCGAAACAGTCACTTTGCTATCCTCAGAAGAAGTATTATCTCCGTTTGATTCGTTTTCACCCTTAGAGCACCCCGAAAACAAAGTAATCGTCAAAGCCGATAAGAGCGCAAGTGTTTTTATATTCATTATGTTACCTCCCTATGTCTATATTATGTATAGGATAACACCGATAAACCGAAATGTCAAGTGTTCGGGTGACATTTTAGAACAGAGATTTTTCCTTAGCAAAAAAGATTTGATTTTTGAAATAAAATATATTTATATCGCTGTTGACAATTTTTCCGAAAAGCGTTATAATATATAAGTATGTAAAATCTTATCCGAAACGGGAGGAAGTTATTATATGAACAGAACATACATAAAAGACGTTAAAGAGCATCTTGGCGAGACCATCAAGGTACAGGGCTTTGTTGAGAACTACAGAAATGCCCGCGCTATGGCTTTTATCGTCGTTAAGGACATTACAGGCAAATTACAGGTAACTGTTGAAAAGGAAAAGCACCCTGAGCTCAACGAGAAACTTGACGCACTGACAGGCGATTCCGTTGTTACCGTTATCGGTCAGGTATTCGAGAATGACTACGTTAAGCTGGGCGGTCTGGAAATGATACCCGAGGATATCATACCCGAGAGCATTGCTGATGCTATCCCGATCGCAAGAAAAGAGATCGCAGCAACCAAGAAGAAAAAGGCAGTTGAGCGTTCAAGCATCGATCAGCGTATCGACTACCGTTGGATTGACCTGCGTACCGATGAGAACCAGCTGATGTTCAAGGCACAGACTGTTATGGTTAATGCTATGAGAAATTTCCTGCTGGGTGAGAACTTCATCGAGATACACACCCCTAAGCTGATAGGCGCAGCTTCCGAGAGCGGCTCCAGCGTTTTCGAGGTAAAGTATTTTGACAGAAACGCATATCTTGCACAGAGCCCTCAGTTCTACAAGCAGATGGCTATGGCAAGCGGCTTTGAGCGTATCTTTGAAGTAGGACCCGTATTCAGAGCAGAAAAGAGCTACACCAGCAAGCACACCACCGAGTTCACAGGTTTCGACCTTGAGTTCAGCTACATCAACGATTACAGAGATGTTATGGCTATGGAAGAGCAGCTGTTAAAGGCAGGTCTTTCCGCTGTTAAGGAAAAGTACGGCGATGAGATCAAAGAGCTCTTCGGTCAGGATATAATCGTACCTGAAACTCCCTTCCCTGTTGTTAAGCTGGCTGACCTCTACAAAGCACTTGAAGAAGAGTTCGGCTACAAGGTTCCCGAGGAAGAAAAGGGTGACCTCACCACCGATGCTGAAAAGCTCAGCTATGAGTGGGTTAAGAAGCACTACAACCACGAGTTCCTCTTTGTTACCGATTTTGATGCTGAGAAGCGTGCATTCTATCACATGAGAGATGAAAAGGGCGTGCCCATGGGTTACGACCTCATCTGGAGAGGTGTTGAAATCACCACAGGCGCACAGAGAGAGCACAGATACGAAGTTCTGAAAAAACAGGCTGCTGAAAAGGGTCTGGATGAGGACGTAAAATTCTATCTTGAATTCTTCAAGTACGGCTGTCCTCCTCACGGCGGTTTCGGTATCGGCGTTGACAGACTGACAATGCTGCTTCTGGGTCTGCACATCAAGGAAGCTATGTTCATCTTCCGCGGTCCTAACAGACTGAATCCATAGTAATAAATATAAAGGCTCGTTCCTTTTCGGGAACGAGCCTTGTTTGTTATATTCAGATCTCAACTATACTATTAAATAGCACATTGAACCTTGGTTCGGTCTCGCTTGCCATATCCGTGTGATAATGACCTGAGAACCAGGACTTGTAATCTAGTTTATGACCTATCTCTTCAAGAAATTCATTCAGCTTGTTGTCGGGGTATTCATTCTCCAGACCAAGCTTCACTGCTATCTCATGCTGAACAGATGACGGCGCACAGTGGGTCAGGATATAATCCGTTTTCCAGCCATTCTTTTCAAGGGTCTCCAGAGCGTGAGCATACTCAGCCTCGCTGGGAAGCTCCTGCTCCCATAACGATGAACCTATCTCGCGGAACTCCTTGTCATGAGATTCGGCACCGCCCATGGTGAAAAACTTTTTCCCCTGCAGTTCAAACATTTCTCCACGCATCAGATGATAGATGCTGTTGCCTATCTTATGCGCCTTTCCGCCGCAGAACTCCACCTCTTCAAAGGTTTCCAGCAAATCGAAATTCTCGTGATTGCCATCGATGAAAAGCGTGGTATAAGGCTTCATATCAAGCCATTTGCGCCACCAGAGATCTTCCGCGTCGTTATTCCAAACCAGCCCGAAATCCCCCGCGATGATAAGGAAATCATCCTTAGTCATCAGTTTCTGGGCAGGGTTCGCCTTGGCGGATAGCTTGCCAATATCCGTGCACCCATGGATATCACCCGTAACAAGTATCATTTTTCTCCCCCCGAAAAATCTAAAAACTTAAAACTCTATATCCAATTCAACAGGACAGTGATCGCTGCCTTCTATATCTTTAAGTATCTTTGAATCCTTGACCTTATCCATAAGTCTTTCCGAAACTACAAAGTAGTCGATGCGCCATCCCGCGTTGTTCTTTCTTGCGTTGAACCTGTATGACCACCATGAGTAGGCCCCTGTCACATCGGGATATAGTCTGCGGAAAGTATCAGCAAATCCCGCCGCCAGGAGCTCCGTGAACTTGCCGCGCTCCTGATCTGAAAATCCTGCGTTGCCTGCATTGCTCTTGGGATTTTTAAGGTCTATCTCCTCATGTGCAACATTCAGGTCGCCGCAGTAAATAACAGGCTTCTTCTTGTCAAGCTCCGAAAGATAAGCCCTCATATCGTCTTCAAACTCCATGCGGTAATCTATGCGCTTGAGCTCGTTCTGCGCATTCGGGACATAGCAGCATACAAAATAGAAATCATCATACTCGCAGGTTATCACCCTGCCCTCGTCTGTGTGAGTGCCGTTCAGCCCGAATTTTACATCCAGCGGTTCTTTCTTTGTATAAACAGCAGTACCCGAATAGCCTTTCTTTATCGCACTGTGGAAATACTTGTGATAGCCATCGGGCGAAAAATCTGCCTGATCCGGCTGCATCTTAGTCTCCTGCATACAGAAGATATCGGCATCCGCTTCGGTGAAAAAATCCCCGAATCCTTTTTGCAGGCAAGCCCTGAAACCGTTTACATTCCATGATATAAATTTCATAATATAATACCCAACCTTTTCCGTATCGCACTATTTTCGTATTTATTATATCACATTATTTAACAAAAGTAAAGACTTCGGGGAATACATATCATGTCTGTTTATTTAAAATTTTAATAATATTAAAGCTAATGTATCAACATATCCCACAATCTGGAAAACTGCAACGCAATACTATTCTAAAATAATTATTCTAACTGCATACGATGTAGATATCCGTCTAAAAGTGACAGCATAGAATCAACCCATGAGAAAATTTAAAATAAGGTTTTGCCCCTAAGCGTTCTTCGTTAAACACTTCGGGGCATCGAGTTCAGTTATTTGTGTATCTTATTTGCGATTCTTATACTTGCCTCTGTATGCATTATCCAGTGCCGCGAAAATGGCATTTGTATCAGACCGCGAATATCTTTTCCGCACCAATAATCAATCAGCCATACAGCATTATCGTCAATGCTGACAACATTCAAGTTTTGCAGTATCTCTCTGCGCTCTTCAGATATTTTTTCTTTAAGTTTTTCGTAAGGCATTTCACGCAGGATTTTTTCTGTGCTGTCTTTGACTTCAAAAATATATGTATATAATTCGTTTATATCTAACTGCCTTGAAAACTCCGAGATCTCATTTTTTACAAGCTCGTTGCCTGTAGAAATTATAGGTGAATTGATCCTCTCTTTATATTTTCCCGAAAAGAAAACTTGCTCATCACCATTTATCAAAGTGTGTGCAACTATGTCTTCGATCCTGAAAATGTGCCACAATGAATAAGCGATGGTCTTACTGTGATAGCCCTCCGCATTCATGAAAGGCATTTCAGAAAAATCGTCTGCTGAAAGCTCGTTTTTGAAAGATATAAGAGTGCGCATCAAATTGCTGCGTAGTTCAAGCAATGTGTTTATACCCTCAGAAAATGAATCCCTCTTTTTTATCTGCATTTGCATAAGCTTATTCATCCCAGACCATTCTTTATTCATACCGTTCACCGCTTTCCCGTTTTGTTATTTAAAATTATATCATCCAGCTGTCAGATCGTAAATTAAAAAGCCACAGTACCACTGAATAATTTCAGAAGTACTATGGCTTAAAACTTCTTGATCATTACAGCAATTTAAAAATCAGATTCAGAGCAGCTCGTCATCGACCTCAACTGCTTTTCCCTCTTTCAGAGAACGCTGAACATCGATAAAACGCTGATTTGAGCTTCCGCGGAATTTCAGCTCCAGGGAGCGTTTGTCTTCTTCATATCTTCCGTCAACCAGATAATCAAGCTTTTCAAGCAAAGCCTTGCAGTCGGGTTCGGTTTTGCCGCGCTCGATGAGCTGTTCAAAGGTGTAGCCCGTAAAGCTGATGATATTCAGCCTGCGCTCCTTGAAATCACGTATTTTGTCAGCCAATGAAAGCAGCGCAGCACACTGACAAAACGGCTCGCCCCCGCTGAAAGTTACGCCGTCAAGCAAGGGGTCTTTTATTATCATCTCAAAAATACGATCGGTGTCATCTATCCTGCCGCCATTGAAGTCGTGGGTCTGAGGGTTTTGACAGCCCTTGCAGTGATGGGGGCAGCCCTGGGTGAACACGGTGAACCTGAAACCCGGGCCGTCAACTATAGATTCTTCAGCCAGACCGGCTATCCTGATCTCCATAATAAACCTCCGATATTTGCGCAAAATTATCTCCTGTACAAAACAGATGGACAGGAGATAATGGTATGGTTATTTTTTCTTGCTCTTTGCAGGCTTCTTTTCAGCCGTATCAGCAGGAACAGCATCGATCTTGATACGAGGTATCCTCTCGTGAGTGGACTTACGGTGCTCAGCTTCAGATCTGCCACATCTCGGACAGCGGTCACCGATGATACCTGTGTATCCGCACTCGGGGTCTCTGTCAACAGGGTGGTTGATAGAGCCATAGCCTATGCCAACCTCTTTCATGTATCTTACGATCTTTTCAAAGGCGCTCAGGTTGCCCAGAGGATCGCCGTCAAGCTCAACATAGCTGATGTGACCTGCATTGGTCAGCTCATGATAAGGTGCCTCGATAGCTAGCTTTTCAAAAGCATTGATCTTGTAGTATACAGGCACGTGGAACGAGTTGGTATAGTAATCTCTGTCGGTAACGCCGGGGATGTCGCCGAAAAGCTCCTTGTCCATCTTAACAAAACGTCCAGAAAGACCCTCAGCAGGTGTAGCCAGCAGAGAGTAATTCATACCGGTAGCAGCGGTCTCCTTATCCATACGCTCACGCATATGCTTGATGATCTCAAGTCCCAGCTTTCTTGATTCCTCAGATTCGCCGTGGTGCTTGCCTGTCAGAACTTTAAGACACTCAGCCAGACCGATGAAGCCTACAGAAAGTGTACCGTGCTTGAGCACTTCTTCTACGCTGTCATTGTACGAGAGCTTTTCAGAATCCATCCAAACGCCCTGTCCCATAAGGAAAGGATAGTTCTTGACTCTCTTGCTAGCCTGTATCCTGTATCTGTGCATCAGCTGATCGATACAAAGCTGGAGCTTTTCGTCAAGCAACTGATAGAAAAGGTCGATATTGTAATGAGCCTTGATACCAAGTCTCGGCAGGTTGATAGTTGTGAAACTGAGGTTTCCTCTGCCTGTAACGATCTCTCTTTCGGGGTCGTAAGCATTGCCGATAACTCGTGTACGGCAGCCCATGTAAGCGATCTCGGTATTGGGGTCGCCCTCTTTGTAGTACTGAAGATTGAAAGGCGCATCAATAAACGAGAAGTTCGGGAAAAGTCTCTTAGCCGAAACTCTGCACGCCAGTTTGAACAGGTCGTAGTTCGGGTCTTCCGGATTGACGTTAATACCCTCCTTGACCTTGAAAATGTGTATTGGGAATATAGGTGTCTCGCCGTTTCCGAGACCAGCCTCCTCAGCCAGCAGGATATTCTTGATTACCATCCTACCCTCAATAGAGGTATCAGTACCATAGTTTATCGAACTGAAAGGTGTCTGAGCGCCTGCTCTGGAATTCATGGTATTAAGGTTGTGTATCAAAGCTTCCATAGCCTGATAGGTAGCCCTGTCAGTCTCCTTTACAGCACTCTTGAATGCGAAATTCTGTATCTTCTTAACGACCTTTGCATCAGCATAGGAAGACAGCAGCTGAGCTTCCTCTTCCATGTAGCCGTTATCATTTGCAAGTGTGGGAGTAAGTCCCCTCTTAGCCAGAAAATCAGCACATCTCTGAGCTATATCGGGATTATCGGGAACATCAGCCAGCAGAGAGAGACCTCTGCGGATATTATCTCTGTAACGGTGGCGGAATGTCTTCTTGACGCCCTCAGCCATGTCATAATCAAACTTAGGGATAGACTGACCGCCGTGCTGGTCGTTCTGGTTGGACTGTATAGCTATGCAGGCAAGAGCGGCATAGCTGGTTATATCATTAGGTGTCCTCAAGTATCCGTGACCTGTGGAGAAACCGCCAGTGAAAAGCTTGGTGAGGTCTATCTGGGTGCAGGTAGTTGTGAGAGTATAGAAGTCCATATCATGGATGTGGATATCGCCGTTTTCGTGAGCCTCTGCGTGCTCCTCTTCAAGAACGTACATCTCATAGAATTCCTTAGCACCAACAGAGCCGTATTTCAGCATGGTACCCATTGCGGTATCGCCGTCGATATTTGCGTTCTCGCGCTTCAGGTCGCTGTCCTCAGCAGACTTGAAAGTAAGGTCTTCATACACCTTCATAAGACGGGTATCCATCTCACGAGCTTTAGTTCTCTCGGATCGATAAAGAATATAGGATTTTGCAGTAGCCGCATGACCCTCTTCGATAAGCACTTTTTCAACGCAGTCCTGGATCTCTTCAACGGTAGGTGTCGAGATATTATTTACCATCAGCATATCAACTACCCTGCCCGAAAGTTCAAGCGCGGTCTCATAGTCGCTTCCGCCGACAGACTGAGCTGCCTTATAGATAGCCTGTGCTATCTTTTCAATATTGAAAGTAACGGTACGACCGTCCCTCTTCTTTATTTTTACGATCATGGTACTTCCTCCATACTTTATTGTAATAAAGTGTTGAACTGCATTCAACCACCATATCTAGTATTCAAAATGCGTTCGTATTCTAGTATATAGTAATATCATTCCAAAGTCAAGGCGGGGACCTGCCAAAAAGTATCACACATATTTGTGTACATTGCACAACGCAGCAATTGGTTTCTTGTGCAAAACAATTACATTTTGGAAAATCAAAACAAGACAAATATATCCCGCTGACCTGTCAATTTATACATCAACTAACCATGACAAGCACATTTACTTGTCGGTTTCAATGGACTTTTACGGCTTTTTTGTGAAGTAAAAAGCTTTACACCCAGAATTACATATGCTATCCGGAATACAACTTCGCGCCAAAAGGTTACAATTTGTAACCTTTTCAAATTGACAAGTGATATTGCTTGTCAGTACTAATATTCGTTTCAATTCATAAAAAAGCACCTTTACCATGACAGCAAAGGTGCATATCAGAAATCAAATCAAGGAATATTTACTTTTCGCTGCTGTAATCATGAGTTACCACAGGCGCACCGTATTCCTTTTCAAGCACTTCTTCAAGACTGGTGTTTACCATATAAGCACCAAAAGATACGAGCATGGCGAGCAGTCCTATAAGCAGTGCGATATCCAGTCTGAAACGCTTCTTCTTTTTCTCCTTCATGCCACTCTCCCCCTTTGAAGATCTTAATGGTAGTAATTACATTATTTATTATACACTATCTTTTAATATTTTGCAAGGGGGTAAATCAAATTATTCAAAAAGGCACTAAAAATCAGATATTGATTGCTATTTAGACAATTTTTTGCATATGACTTTGTTTATTTTTACAAAATACCTATTGCAAATACATTCAAGGCGGTGTATAATATAAGTTGTATTTGCAGCGGAGATACTATCCGCTTTTATGATCATTCAGATTTATTCTGGGAAACGAGGGTATTTATGTGTGGTATCGTAGGATTCACAAACAAAATTGACAATGCGTCCGATGTTCTCGGCAGAATGATGGACAGGATTAAACACCGCGGTCCCGATTCTGACGGAAAGTATATCGATGACGGTGTTGCCATGGGATTCCGCAGACTTTCTATCATCGACCTCAGTGATGTGGGCAGTCAGCCTATCTTCAATGAGGATAAGTCGCTGGTGCTGACTTTCAACGGTGAAATATATAATTTCAAAGAACTCAGAGATGAACTTATTGCTGCTGGTCACAGCTTCTACACCAAGACCGACTCCGAGGTGCTCATCCACGGTTATGAGGAGTGGGGCGAAAAGCTTCTGGACAGACTGCGTGGTATGTTCGCTTTCGTTATATACAATAAAAATACAGGTGAGCTTTTCGGTGCAAGAGATTTCTTTGGCATCAAGCCTTTCTACTATGCACAGATGAACGGGACTTTCATGTGGGGCAGTGAGATCAAGAGCTTTCTCGACCACCCCGATTTCACTAAGGAGCTGAACACAGACGTTCTTGAAACTTACCTGACCTTCCAGTACTCCCCTACTGAGGATACTTTCTTTAAAAATGTCAAAAAGCTCCTGCCTGCCCACTGCTTCACCTACAAGGACGGCAAGCTGAATATCCGCCGTTACTGGGAAGTAAAGTTCAATGCAGATAACGGTCCCGATCTTGAAAACTGGGTCGAGAAGATATCCGATACTTTCAAGAATTCTGTTGATGCACATAAATTCGCAGATGTTGAGGTGGGTTCATTCCTTTCCAGCGGTGTGGATTCAAGCTACGTTGCAGCAGTTGCTGACGTTGACAAGACCTTTACTGTAGGTTTCGGCGAGGATGAGAAGTACAACGAGATAGGCTATGCTAAGGAATTCTCAAAGTACATCGGCAAAGAGAATTTCTCAAAGGTAATCACTCCCGAAGAATATTGGGATAATCTCAAAAAGATACAGTATCATATGGACGAACCTCTTGCTGACCCTGCGGCTATCGCACTGTTCTTTGTGTGCCAGCTTGCTTCAAAGCAGGTAAAGGCTGTGCTTTCAGGTGAGGGCGCTGATGAAATTTTCGGCGGATATAATATATACCACAACCCCGCAGATATGGCAGCATATTTCAAGATTCCCAAGCCGCTGAGAAAAGGTGTGGGCGCGATCGCTGAAAAACTTCCACACAAGCATGGCGTAAATTATCTTATAAGAGGTTCAAAAGACCTGGACGAGCGCTTCATCGGTAATGCCTATATTTTCTCTGAAAAAGAACGCAAAAAGATACTGAAGATTAAAACAAACGCACCTGATGCTATGGCTGTCACCAAACCATACTACGATAAAGTCCGCGATCAGGATCAGGTCACACAGATGCAGTACCTCGACCTCCACCTCTGGATGGCTGGAGATATACTGCTGAAAGCCGATAAAATGTCAATGGCTCATTCCCTTGAACTCCGTGTACCTTTCCTCGACAGAAAAGTTATGGAACTTGCCGAGAAGATACCCGCAAAATACCGCGTGACCAAAGAGAATACCAAGTACGCCATGAGGATAGCAGCACTCAAAGCCTGCCCACCTCAGACAGCAAATAAGAAAAAGCTTGGTTTCCCTGTTCCTACAAGAGTATGGCTCAGAGAAGATAAATACTACGGCATAGTAAAGGATTGCTTCACTTCTCCTGCCGCAGAAAAATTCTTCAATACATCCGAGCTTGTAGCCCTGCTGGATGACCACCGTGATATGAAATATGACTACTCCAGAAAGATCTGGACAGTATTCACATTCCTTATCTGGTACGATGTATACTTCGGCGCAGGAGTTTAAAAACAAATAAAATCATGCCACAGTTCATCGGAAGAACTGTGGCATTTTTTGACAACAAACCAAACTTACGGAAACTGCAAAAGCTCATGGCAAAATATCATCCCCGCGATCTTTGTAAACAGCCGAAACAGCCGCACTGCAAGCATAAACTTTCTTAGCACCCATGGACTTCAGCTGTGCAGCGCAAGCCCTTATGGTTGAGCCTGTCGTGATAACATCATCGCAAATCAGTACGGTCTTTCCTGAGATATCACGATGCTTTGGCAGCGCAGTATAAACCTCCTCTGCGTGGCTCTGACGTTCCTCACGCTCCAGTTTGTGCTGTTCGGTGCTGTCCTTTTTCCTGCCAAGCAAGTGAAAATTCGTTGGCTTGCCAAGCTTATCCGCCACAAAACGCCCTAGCAGCTCCGCCTGATCTCTGCCCCTAATTATTTTCTTTGAAATATGCATGGGTACAGCAGTTACAATGTCTATGCTGTCTGCTATTTTCCGCGCCAGAAGCCGCTCTGCTATCATACCCGCACTGAGCTCAGCAAAATTGAATACAGCATCACCGTGTTTCAGTTTATAGATAAGCCCGATGATATCGCTCTCGTAATAAAACACGCCCACCGCACCGTCAGTGTTTTCAATGCGTATAAGACCCTCAAAAGTATCGGGTATATCTTCTGCACATTTTTCGCACAAAATATTATCCCACTTTATCACATTTCCGCAAAATGCACAGGTGTTGGGAAAAACGATATCCGCAAGATATTTGTAGACTGGTTTTGATGCAAGCATAATATCACCTCAGCAAAAAGCTCCGCCTTTTCGGACGGAGCTTTGATAGTACAACAATTATAGTATATCCTGCCCCGCATATTACAGTATGCGGATGTAGAACATTCTATATCATTCAATAAGAACACTTTATATTACAGATATGTACCGTAATCAGCATTCTCCTTGTTGATGGCCTCGATCTCTTCGTTGATATCGCTGACTACCTTGCCTGCCTTATCCTTTTCGTCAATAAGGATAAGCAGCTTAGCCTGCATTTCCTCGATCTCCTTCTTCATCATCTCAACCTTGGTGTTGCAGTCGAATGCATCGTTTTCTGCATCAGTCTTCTTGGACTTCAGCTCCTCGATTTTCTTGTTATTAGCCGCAATCTGCTCCTGAGCAAACTGCTTCATTTTTTCCAAAGCGCTCATGCCCGGATAAACCTCCTTCACTTCCGTGGAAACTACTTCCTCGGTATTATTTTCATATCCGATCTCAGGGATATCTTCAACTGGCTCAGGTGCCTTGGTAAGTTCCTTTTCAAGCTCTTCGGGACTTACCGATTCGATAGATGGGATCTCGAGGATCTCATCCATAGCAGGATCCTCAGGCACATCATCTATGAGGCTTACCTTGTGATCTTCAGCAGGTTCGCCGTTTCCGTTATCATCATCACTGGGCAGCAGGCTGACTTTGTGCTCCTCAACTTCCTCTTTCTCGATGATAGGAGGAAGATTTGCTTCCTCAACAGCCTTTCTGAGAAGCTCTGCCTCATCAATAGTATCGGCAGAAGTCTCAGCCTTTACTGTCTCTTCAACCACAGGCTCTTCCACAGGCTTTTCTTCAGCTGCAGGCTCATTGCTTGCAAGACCGTAAGAAGCCGAAACAGGCTTGGGGTCATCATGCTTTGAATACGTAGGAGGTGTATACTTGGGTCTTACGGGCTTTGCGATCTGATCGCCCTCAAGACCTGTTGCAAAGTTGCTGAACTTATTATCCTTATCCTCGGTTCCGGAAGACTTAGCAGGAGCAGGCTCAGCTTTCTTGCATGCTTCAACTCTTCTGAAATGTTCGTCCATAACGTCACGAACAGCCAGAATATCAGCCTTATCCTTGTTAAAAAATTCTGCGATATCGTTTACACTTCTGCCGTCTTTCAGCATCTTTGCGATGCCCTCTGTATGCTTATCGAGAAATCCCTCGTCGTCCATATCAAGGTTTACTGTTATCTTGACGGGATGATCGTCACTCTTGGAGTTTCTTTTCAGGAAGCCCACACCCGGGAACTTAGCCTTCTGACCCTTTTCGTTCTCCTCTGTGATAGAATGATCTACCTTGGGCTGAACATAGCTTTTATACTCAGGAAAATACTTCTCTACTATACCAATAACGTTCGCTTTAGGGATATTATTCATAGATCTTGAAATTTCATCAAAACTATACCCCTCTTTATACAAACGAACGATCTTTTCATTAGTGCTTTCTTCCTTCTTCTTAGCCAAATTAATCAATCCTTCCATGCATATTCCGGTATCAAGCTGAAAACAGCTCTTTGCAAATGCAACAGACACCGTTTTTATCGCTCTTGTATATTATACAATATTTGAATTAAAATGTCAATACAATTTGTCGAAAATCTCTACAATATTTTAATATTTTTCTCGGTGGAATATTTTAATAATTGTCAGAAACATGATATTAACATTTTACAAAACACAATTATGCCATTCGTGCATTTTTTACAAAGGCAAATATCTTGTTTCTGTCCTTTCCGATTCCCTCTTCTTTCTCTACTCCCGATGATACATCGACACAGTCGGGTCTGACACGTTTTACAGCATCAAAAACGTTTTCGGGATGAAGTCCTCCAGCCAGTATGAACATTTTACCGTCACGGGGAATGTCGTCAAGAAGCTTCCAGTCAAAACATTTTCCGCTTCCATACTCAGCAGCATCAAAAACATAACCGCAGACCTTGTCAAGCTTAGCGTATTTCTCTAAGCTTCCGATGTCCGTTACATTGAATGCTTTGACTATGGGTATAGCGGAAGCCTCATAAGCTTCATCGAAAAGTTCACCGTGCACCTGCAGGATATCGAACCCTGCCCCGCTTATCTCCCTGACCTGTTCAGCATCGGGCGACACCGTCACCGCACATTTTTTCACATTATCCGAAAGCGCGCTCATTATTTCCTTTGCCTGAGAGATGCTGACATTCCTTTTGCTTTTAGGGAAAAACAGCACCATTCCTGCCATATCCGCTCCGCTTTCCGAGACATTCACAGCGTCCTCGGCAGATACAAGTCCGCAAATTTTTATCTTAACTGACAATTATATCACCATCCATAGATATCTGGTTCATTCTTCGTTAATTATTATAGCATATTTACTTTTCAATTTCAAGTCAATTGTGCAGATTATTGAATTCCATAATTTAACATTCTGTAAACTGAAATTTCTTAGAAAAGCTTATCTTGTGCTTTATTTTAGAAATAATTAACTGAATTTAATCTGTATTAATCAATTTCTAAATTTATATATCTGCCAATATTAGTCAATTTCAATGATATTTCTTTGTTTGAACAGTAAAATAGTTTGCTTAATTTATGCTCTGTATTGTGATATTCTTAGAACTTTTAACATATCACTTGATTTTTACAAACTTTCCTGTATAATGGTATTAAAGATTGGGTTTGTTACCGATAAAGTATTATTTTGATATTGATATCGGGGTGGTAATTTGAACGATAAATTTAAACTTATAAAACAGTCCTTCAAGATGCTGGAGGGTCTGTCTGTTTTCGATGAGGAGGTCATCCGTGAATCTGTAAAGCCTATAGCAGAAGCATACGGCGCTGCAGCAATTATACTGGAGATCCCTTTCAGGTCAAACACCAAACAGCTATACTATCTCTACGGCGATAATTCTGTTGATATAGTCGGCAAACAGATATTTACCTATGAAGGCAGGCGCAGGGCAGGCGTAAGAACCGTCATCACATGGATCAGCAGCGGCACTGTATGGGACGCTGAAGATCTTGAAGACCTGGATTTTATCAGTACGACGGCTTGCACGCTGTCCGAAAAGTTACGGCTGGATGCCATGGCAAACAGCTACTATTATATCGATACCGTCACAGGCGTAAGCAATAACAACGGTCTTGGCAGATTTGTCAGCAAACTGATAAGACGAGGTATCTTTGATCAATACGGCTGCGCACTTCTGGATATAATCGGTTTCAGCTATGTAAATAAAAAGGCCGGATTCCGAACAGGAACAAAGGTCATTAAACAGTATGCATCAAAGCTGAAAGATATGTTCGGTGCTGATGAACTTGTTGCTCGTCCCGGCGGAGATAATTTTATCATCATATTCAAAAAGGAGAATATCGACAAGATCAACAAGCTGCTCAAAGGTATCGAAGTAAAGGCAAGAGTAAACTCCGCAACTTTGAGATTCAACCTCACTGCCAGGGCTGGTATTTACATGGTAGGTACTCCCGACCAGACTTTTGACAAGGTCGTATCGTATCTTTCTACCAGCCTCAACTACGCCAAAAGCTACTCGCGGACAAACGTTGTCTACTACACCAAAGACGTTGAACACAAGGTGATTGAACATAAGGAGTTCTGCCAGAAGTTCAAGAACGCCATAGATAAGAACGAATTCTATGTGCTATATCAGCCTAAGGTATATACAAAAAACAACACTCTTTACGGTGCTGAAGCTCTCGTCAGATGGAACAACGATGGCAAGGTGATATATCCCGGGGATTTCGTTGAGATATTTGAAAGAGAGCATCTTATATCCGATCTTGATTTCTACGTTCTGGAACAGACCTGCCGCGATCTCCGCAGCTGGGTGGATAATGGTCTTGAACCTGTAACCGTGTCCGTAAACTTTTCCAACGACCATCTCGGCGATGATGAACTTGTTGAACGTATCATCGCGATAGTCGATAAATACGGCATCGACCATCACCTTATCGAGATAGAGATGACGGAAACCGTAGATGTCTACGAGATCAATCGTCTTCTCACTTATGTCAATGGACTTCACAAGAACGGCTTCACCGTGGCGATAGATGATTTCGGTATCGGCTATTCATCACTGCTTATGCTGCAAAACATATCGGTGGATGTTCTGAAGATCGATAAAGCTTTCATTGCCGAACTTACAGGTGACGCGGAAAAACGCGAAAATATCATTCTTCGCCATATAATAAATATGGCAGAGGAATTGGGTGTAGAGATAGTTGCCGAGGGCGTTGAGACCGATGAACAGCGCAGCAATCTGACAGATATGCACTGCCATCGGATACAGGGATATTTTTATGATAAGCCTCTTTTTACCGATGCTTTTCGGAATAGGCTTTCTGCTAAGACATACTGAAAAAACGGAGCGTTTCTCAAACGAACGCTCCGTTTTCTATTCCTACGAATTCCAAACTGCAAAGATCATCTATCGGTATGCGCGCACCGTCAGCAAAAACCAGAGAATTCTCATAACTGTCAATGATGCGCACAGCTCCTTTTTTTACATTGTAACTTCCGCCTGATTTCTTTACGTCCGGCAGAAAATACACAGCCAGTATCTCAGGTCTTTCCGCGATATTCTCCATCAGCCTGCAAAGCTGAGAATTCAGCCTGTTTATACCGTCTTCGTCAAGTTCTCGCTTACAGTCAGTGTACCGCGCAGTCTCACAGACCGCGTCATCATAACCTGTCAAAGCCGCAAATGGCGCGAACTGTGCCGCACGGTCATGTCGTGACATAGGCGGAAGATCGTCATAATAGGGACGGCTCATTTCTTTTATATCGCTGTAATCATGAAACATATCCTCACTCCTCAAGCCTTGTGTCCGCCGATAGTTCCGTTTCTCTCGCGGGCAGTGCCACCCTCAAGATAGTTAAAACCCTTGAGCACCGCATTTTTTCCGTATCGGTGCTTGATCTTCAGCATCGCCTGCTGTATGGCTTTTTCCTTGTGGTAAGCCTTTTCACGTTCCTCACTCTCCTGCTGGGATGAAGCTATCGTGAATATATCCAGCTGTTCGCACATATCATATTCAGATGCTTCTTCCTCATATATCAGATTGCAAGCGGCGATGTTCAGCCTGCGGAAAAGCAGTCTGCTGTCAGCTATCCGCTCAAAAACTTCGGTCACTGCCGCAGTTATCTCCTTTGAAGATGCCGTGTGCCGCCTGAGATTTACAGTACCTCTGGAATGTTTCGGTATCGACCTGCCATAATGATCTCGCACTACTTCGCCATCGTAATTCCTGCCTGAAAGACTTTCTCTGTCATACCCAAGCATCAGCACCAGCTGATCTGTAACCAAGCCCTTTTCTGCCAGATCAAGGGAAAGCGCATCAGCCATCTCGCGTATTATTATGTGAACATCCTTGTATTCCGTAGGCTTTTGCAGTACCTGCCCCGATGACAGACTTTTAGTTTCGGGACGGTATGCCTTGACATCAGCCATAGTAGTAGGCTCGATCCCCCATGCATGGTCAATCAGAAGTTCCGCATTTTTTCCAAGCTCCCTGTAAATATTGCCTATCCGCCACCTATCCAGTGAATGCCTTGCAATATCGCCCATAGTCCGTATCCCAAGCTTCTCAAGACGCTTTGCGATACCTCCGCCCACCCGCCAGAAATCAGTGATCGGGGTGTGCTCCCACAGCTTTTCGCGGTAAAGCCTTTCGTCAAGATAAGCTATACGCACTCCGTACTTATCCGCAGGGATATGCTTCGCAACTATATCCATCGCTATCTTGCAAAGGTACATATTAGTGCCGATGCCTGCCGTTGCGGTTATCTTTGTTTCTGAAAGTACATCACGAACCAGCATAGCGGCAAATTCACAGGGCGATACCCCATAGGTCGTCAGATAGCTCGTAGCATCTATGAAAACCTCATCTATCGAATATGCAAAAATATCCTCAGGTGCAACATACCTGAGATATATCCCGTATATCTTTGCGCTGACCTCCATATACTTCGACATCTGCGGCGTTGCTGTTATATAGCTGAGTTCCAGTGTAGGATCGGCTTTCAGCGCCTTATCCGAATCCGAGTTTCCCGAAAATCCCCTGCCGTGAAGCTTGCTCCTGCGGATACTGTTTATCTCCTTGACCTTTTCCACAACTTCAAAAAGCCTGGCCCTGCCCGATATCCCATGAGCTTTCAGCGCAGGCGTGACAGCCAGACAGATAGTTTTCTCAGTACGCGAAGGGTCAGCCACAACCAGATTAGTATCCAGAGGGTCACGCCCAAGTTGAACACATTCCACCGATGCATAAAAGGATTTAAGATCGATCGCCACATATATCCTGTCCATAAGTCACCGCCTTTCGCACGTTTGTTTGTATATATTCTATCATACATTTGTTCGATTGTCAATAGTTTTACGAAAATTTGTTCGATTCGACTATAAAAAATACAGACAGCAAAAATCTGTCTGCGTAAAAATTCAAGGCAGATACCTCAGCCGAAGTATCTGCCTTTACAGGAAAAATCCCTAATTATTATTCTGTCATCATTGGGTCAGTGTAGTAACCCATGCCGTCATCGGTATAAACGGTTTCCGGTTCGGATTCAGCCTGAGTATCATCATAGTCATCATATCCATAACCGTCATCGTAGCCACCGTCATAGCTGTATCCGTCTTCCTCGGTCTGACTGCTGCCTTCATCGATTTCCGAGCTCTCGTCGGGCTTGCTTTCAGTCTCCACAGGCGTTTCTGCGGGGGCGGGCTTATTCGATAAAAGCTGACCGTTCAACAGCCTTGCACCGTCATCGTCGATAACCCCCAACTCATTCGCTCCGCTGATTATCGCATTGCCGATAGCTCTTGCATAGGGTTCAAGGCTGGCTTCCAAAAGCTGATTGTCGATGTCGCTGGTAAGATAACCCATATCCAGCAGAACGCTGGGCATGACCGTCAACTGGTTTATTTTGTAGTTAACGGAGTTGTCATTGGGATATCCCGCGCGTACTCCCCTGTTTTCCGATATGCCTATATCCTGCAGCTTTGCCATTATCTTCTCAGCGAAAAGCTTGTCTGATTCGGGCTTTGAAGTATGTATCCAAGCTTCAAAGCCGTGGGTATCACTGCCCTCTATCTCGTTACTGCTTCGATGTATCGAAACAAACAGATCAGCGCCGTTATCATTGGCGATATTGCATCTTTCCTCAACACTGATATATCTGTCGTCAGTCCTGGTCATAATGACCTTTACTCCGCAACTTTCAAGATAATCTCTCACAGCCTCGGCTATCTTCAGGGTGTCGTTCTTTTCAAACCTGTTGTCCTCGCCTATAGTGCCCTTGTCAAAACCGCCGTGGGCGGCATCTATGCAGACAGTAAGCTCTATGCCGTCATAAACAACATCGTTCTCCTTGTTTTCGGGAGCTGCGTAGTAATCATCGCCCTTATTTTCAGTCGAAGATGTGACACCTGCCTTTTCGCCTTTGCCTTTCTGTGACTTTCCCGAAACAGCGCCGACGATCTTGACGATAACAACAATTATGAGGATGATTGCCACCAGCGCAATGCTTATCCTGCCCCAGTAGACCTTGACCTTTTTCTTCTTGTTTTTATTTTTACGAGGCATACGGCCGTATACCTGATAAAATTCTTCATCTGACATTTTATACATGGATATCGCTCCCCGTTATCGGCGGAAAACTGATCATTCCACCAGCGTTCTTTCGTCGCAGTACTCACATTCAAGCATTGTGCCGTCGCCCCTGAAATAATGGGGCAGATAGGTCTCCTTGTGGGTTATGCACAATGGATTCGAGCATTTCTGATGATTATGCACCTTGCCTGTTATGAGGGGCACTTTCAGACTGTTCTCTTCAAGCATCGTGAGTATCAGCGCCATTCTGATATACATACCGTACTTAGCCTGTTTGAAATACATAGCTCTTGGGTCGTCATCGACTTCGATAGCTATCTCATCAACTCTCGGCAGCGGGTGAAGAACTATCATGCTTTCCTTAGCCTTAGCCATCTTCTTTTTATCCAGTATGTAATGACCTTTCTGCTTTTCATATTCCTCGGGACTAGCAAATCTTTCCCGCTGAATTCTGGTCATGTACAGAACATCAAGCATTCCCACCGCATCATCAAGTGATGATACTTCCTTGTAAGGGTGTCCGCCTGCGGAAAGCACATCTTTGATGTAAGCAGGCAGCGCCAGTTCGGGAGTTGAGATCAGCACAAAACTGGTACCCTTGAAGCAGGACATTGCCTTTATCAGCGAATGTACCGTTCTTCCATTTTTAAGGTCGCCGCAAAGACCAATGCACAGACCCTCCAGTGAACCTTTTTCCTCTTTCAGGGTCAGAAGATCGGTAAGTGTCTGGGTCGGATGAAGATGTCCTCCGTCGCCCGCATTTATAACAGGACAATCGGCAGTCAGCGCAGCCGCTTTCACGGATCCCGCAACAGGGTGTCTCATTACCATTATATCTGCATAGCCCGAAACTATCTTAGTGGTATCCTTGATGTTCTCGCCTTTAGCGACCGAAGAAGTCGCAGGGTTGTCAAAGCCGATTATCGTTCCGCCCAGCCTGAGCATAGCCGTCTGAAAAGACATCTGTGTCCTTGTAGACGGTTCATAGAACAGCGTACCCATTATCTTGCCTTTGCAGCTCTCAACATAAGCTGAGGGGTCAGCCATTATCTCGTGAGCTCTGTCCAGCAGTTTTTCCCACCAGCTAACGGAATAATCATTAAGGTCGATAAGGTTGAGGTTGTTATAAAGATTTGCCATAAATAAACTTCCTTTCAGCACTAAACATACCCTTAAAACATCATACTGTTATATTATAACACATCTTGTCAGAAAAGTAAAGACACCATCAAAAAATTCTCGGCCTGTTTCGGATGTGAAACAAGCCGAGCTGTCATAAGATATAAAACAATTGCCGCCGAGAAGCGACCTCATGCTCAAACCATGTAGTAACGTATCGAGCTGTCCGCCCGATGACATTATGTAAGTGTATCAAAGAACGATGCCCTTGAAAAACTATCGATATCAAAGATGACCAATATCTGATCGTAATCATCGGGGTCAACAACGTCCGAAAGCTTCATATCAGCCTGCTTCAGCCTGTTGGGGTCTACCATGGTTATCTTGCTGTAATGGGCGGTGTAGAAAGGCACTATCGTATTCGCATAACTGCCCTTGATTATAAGGAGCTTCGGATTATCTTTCAGTTCCGTGAAAACATCTGTCTTTATATATCTGTTGCCCAGCAGGAATATATCCGTCTTTTTACCGCTTTTGAGCGCCGATCGGAAATATACCGACTCCGCTTCCTTTTCGTCATCATTGCTGTACATTTTTACTTTAGTTACAGGGCTCTGGTACTTTGACCTGAAAATATTTATCCTGTCAGGTTTGATACTTCCCACCATCGCCTTGTTGTAGAGACTTCCCATAAAGTTAGCATCGGCGTACTCCTGATCGTAATTATCAAGGGATACCGCATTAAAACCAAGCTGTCCGACGGATTCGGTATAAGCGTAATATGCCCCGAAGCTGGTCCACAGATCTTCAGTCCGATAATAGACATACTCATCACGCGCAGAATACAACGGATAAAAGGCATCGATGGAAATTATCCTCCTGTCCAGCTGCATATAAGCTTCGTTTATACGCTCTCGCTGACCTCCACAGCCAAGCAGATCGGGGATATCTGCGCTGTAAACTCCCCCTGCGGTAGGTGCAAGCATCATGTATATCGGACTTTCCGTATTAGCGGCAAGCTCGTTTATGTATGCCACATTCTCGATGGTATTATCCCCGCCGTGAAAATCCGATACCTTTACAAGTCGTTCTCCGGCAATGAAAGTATCACCGAAACGCTTTCTCCCCACAAATCCCATAAGATTTCCGAACATGGAATGCCAGTTTGAATTCATGGGAAAATTCTGAACCACGTATTCCGAACAGGCTTCTTTTGTCGTACCACTGTTCCTGGATATATCATCAAAAGATACCTTGCCCTGGAAGAAAAGTGTGCTGACAGCAAACATCAGCAGTATCGCAAAGAAAGCAACAACAGTTATCGCATCTGAAAACTTTTTCACTCAGCACACCTCCTAAAACATATATATGCAGTTTTCGCCCGAAACCAGAAAAGCTGTGCATATTATCAGCAGAGCTATGACCCATACGGGCTGAATTATGGTCGTCAGATATTCGTTGTTGAAGACCTTTTTCCTCTTCAGATATCCAAAAGCACCGAATGATACTATTATCGCTGTTATCATCGGACAGCTGTAGCTTCCCAGCAGATAGCTGGATGCGGTATCAAGAGTATTGTTGCCGCTGCCGAACATTGCCGAGATGTACTGCAGTGCCTCAGCAGGCTCAGAAAAAGCCATGAAAGGCATTATTACCAGCATCACAAAAAACAGTATAATGTATCTGACAAAGACCGGCAGCTTTTTCAGCGGAGATTCCAGTATCTTTTCAAAACACAGCACTACTATCAATGCCGCCCCGAACATCACGGATCTCATGGAAACGCCGTACCACAGCACTGCCAGCATAACCGAGAATATTATTGCAAGAAATTCCGAAAAGCCATTGCCGTCACCCTTTATGTTCCTGTAAATATAGTTTCTTGACCAGTGATACAGCGACGGATTAGCACGTCTGCACAACGCTCTGAAACTCTTGGAGTGTATCCCTACCGGCAGACTGTAATTCAGCTCTATCCCCATAAGAGAAGCCATTCCACAGGCCATACAGCAGAAAGCACAGACTTCAAAATAGAAGAACATAGCAAATGCCAATGCACCCATCCACGCAGTAGTCGCAGGCATACTTTTCAAAGGGATGTCAGTCACATCGTGCCACATATCATTCATGGCGTTTGATAAAAAAAGCTTCATTATAAGACCAAGCATCAGCATCCTGACACCCACAGCACATTTTGAAAAGCTTGGTTTTGGATCTTCAAACTGAGACTTCATCTTGTCAAAGCTGAGTATGGGCCCTGCACCGAATGTCGGAAAAAAAGCGATATACTCAGCAACTGTTGTGAACCTGTGCTCGCAGACATACTTTTTCTTGTAAACGTCTATGCAGTATGCCACCGAATGCAATGGCATCACTGCGGCACCGACGGCAGCAGCGCTTTTTATCAGGGATCTCTGCCCAATGAGAGTCATAAAGTCAGTACCGTCAAATGCCGTCCGATGAAACAGCAGTAACACTGCAGCATTGACGGCTATTTCCAGACCGAGGAAGACCTTACCCCAGACTTTCTCCCTGAAATTATGTATGAATATACCGAACAGATATCCGCTCAGTATGCAGACTCCCATAGGTATCAGCCCCATAGGGTCCGCCCAAAGGATAACACCCGCACCCGCCAGTATCACCAGCAGCCTTTTCAACACCTTGGGCGTTATCAGATAAAGACCCGTAAAAACGGGCAGAAAAAAATATAAAAAGCTGATATCGCTCATTTTTCCGCCCCTTTCATTTTATTGATAAATTCTATAAATGCATCTCTGCCCATCATGGTGCTTACTGCATCACGCAGAGCGTTTGAAGAAAGTTTAGCAGGTAATCCAAGGGATTCCGCCGCCTTTTCACGCAAAAGCGAACTGTTAGGTGAACCGTTCAGACCCAGAGCGATCATATCCTGTTTTGTCACAGGTTCACGGACTATCTCCGCATCTCCAGCAAGTCCCGCCTTTTCAAAAGCCTCTCTCAGCACTTCGACGCTCATGCCTTCAACTCCTAGTTTTCCCTCTTTTGAAGCATGATCTTTCCTGCGCTCCTTGCCGAATATCACAGGGCAATACACATTGATGATCTGTGCATCACCCACAAGACTTTTTATCCGTCCGCGTATCTGCTGACCCGCAGTATCCGAATCCGTCAGAATGATAAGCCCTACACTTTTCGCGTACATCTGAATGAGTTTTATTTTGTCCTCACTCCTGTAAACTCCGAAACCGTCAGTGGTGATTATCACTCCGTCTATAACATTTTTTAAAGCGATCTTGTCGTACTTTCCCTCAACAACGACCGCCTGCTTGACTTTGATCTTTTCCATCATTAAACCCTGCCGTTTCCTGCCATGAAACATTCTGCCACACGCTGTTCTAGCACCAACATAGCGCCTTTTTTATCCAGCGATGTGGTCTTCATAGTAAGATCGGTCTGAGACATTATCTTCAGTACCTCTCTTATCTTGGTAAGGGAAATACTTCCGCAAATCTGAAAAGCTTTTTTCACCGCGAATTCCCTGTTCTTCGCATACCCGAAATCCTTGCAGGCATCAGCTGCTGACAGCCCCGATGACCTTGCAAGCTTAGCACGATATATATCCGTCAGTGAAAATCCGATTATGCTCACTATCTCATAAGCATCATAATCCTGCTTTGCAAGCTCGGAAAGTCGATTGTATACGTATTTTGCATTGTTGTTGAGGATATTCACAGCCAGCTCGTAACCATCTGATTCAATGTGCTTTACGCATATGGTGTCGATATCCTCTTTCGTCACCGACCGCCCCTGTGCATAAGCCGAAAGCTTGTCGATCTCCTGCTTAATATAAGCCGAATCGCAGCCGCAACACTCCGCCAGATATTCAGCTGTCCTCTTATCAATGGAGCAGCCGTTCTTCTGCAAAGCCGCCGCGATGGAGCGACCAAGCTCACCTGCCGACTTATAAGCAAAGTCCACCACCTCGCCGTACTTAGCGCAGTGGTCACAGAACCTCTTATTCTTGTCCGTGAGATTCCTCTTGTTCTTGTAAAGGTCAACACCGGTAGAATAAATTATTACCGTGGTGGTCTCCGAAAGATTGGATACTATCTTCCTCAGGGCATCGCCGTCCTCTTTGCTTATGTCCTCCATGCGAAGATCGTTTATAGCGATAACAACACGTTCTGCGAACATAGGCAAAGCCTCGCAGGCATCAACCAGCGCAGGTATATCCAGACCCTTGCCCTCAAACTTATGAAAATTCATGAACTGAGCATCCTTCGGACAAAGCTTGTTTATCAGCCATTTTGTAAAGCTTTCAATTGAAGCCGTATCATGACCGTAAAAATAGTAAAGGCTTGCCGCCTCACCATTTTTGATATCTTTAGTAATATTTGAAGTATTGCTGACAGCCATAACACAGCCTCCCTGACTAATTTTATGCTAAAATTATCCTGATATAGATCAGAATTTATATTATTGAAACCATATAGGTCCGACTATAAATATGCCCCAAAAGTAAACCGTTACAAGAACAAACAACTCGGAAACACACCAATAGATTATTTTTGATTTTTTTACTGTAAGTGGACGAACAAAGTAAACAACAATGACGGACAGCTGTAAAAAGATAAAGAAAATAGTTTCCTCTACAGCAGGAGATATGAAAAATTCAGCACCTTTCGCAGCACCCTTAAACATAAAATAAAGATTTACGGATAAAAATGCCATAAACGAAAGTATAAGTTTAACACCGGTCTTTTTCATGCTATACCGCCTTCCTGAATCCAGAAATATCTTGTTGAGTAAAAGCGGACTTACAAAAACACAGCCACATCAAAGCCGACTAAGTTCATGCCCGTCAAACTCCAGAGCAAGTTTTTCGTCTGAGATATCGATCACATCGCCATTTATCTCCATCTTACCTTTGCCGAGGAAAAGCTCACAGTCTTCATAGCTGACAATAAATCCGCTCTCCGCTGACTTCACCTGCATATCTCCGATATCAGCCGTATCACCGCTTTTAAGATAGACCGTCCGTCCATCAGCCGAGATAAGATCATCGCAGACAAACACGATATCCGGCTGCAAAAAGAAATCGTCCTCGTAACCCGCAGCCGTCACCACGCCATCATCAAGGATAAATGCGTATGGCATCTCACGGATACCAAGCTTGTCCATCCGGTGCTGCAAAGCGCTGTCCATTTTGCCCTTGCAGCCAACATCAAAGATAACAGCCCTGCCGCCTGTTGAAACAATGTAAGCCGATTTCTTGCCGTTGGGCAGAACAGTCACCCTGATATCATCATTAATCACTCGCGCGACCTTTCCGCAGGCACACCATACAGCAAGCACAGCCGCAGTACACAACGCGTCTTTCCTGCTGTCCCTGATGCGCACACATCCATAAGTCATCAAAACGGAAGTCCCGATAACTAAAAAAAGCAAAACATTCGATGATGCAAAAACATAGCTGAAATCATACCTCGCCAGTATATCCGAACAGTAAAGTACGAACTTCACAGGTACAGCCGTCGCTATAAGCAAAGGTGTAGCCAGAGCGCTACCGCCTGTAAACAGCACAATAAAACATATCTGCAAAGATATCGTGCACAGCAGTTCCAGCAGAAGATTAGTAACAACCGATGCAGCTGAAACCCCGCCAAACAGCACTGCAGATGCAGGCGCTGTCATAAAAAGCACAGCCGCTGAAAGTCTAAGCGTGCTCCCGGCTTTGCCGTCTTCTTCGTGTTTTGAAAGTGTGACAAACTCTATAGCCGCAACCGCCAGGAATGAAAGCAAAAATGAAGGCGATATCGCCGTGTAAGGTTTAGCCACCGTAAGTAACACAGCACAAAGTCCAAGTGAATTCAGTCCGTCGCTCTTTCTGCCGAAATAGTAACCGCTCCGCGTGACAGTCATCATCACCGCAGCTCTCACTACACTCTCCGACAGACCTGCAAATACCGCAAAGCCCCATATCTCAGCAAGAGTCAGCCAGTAGACAGCCCGCTTTGCCTTGACGATTTTTCCAACAGCGTATCCAAAGAATGCAGCAGCAATAACAAGATGTATTCCCGATACAGCAAATATATGCCCAAGACCGCTCCTGTAAAGCTCTGTCTTCATCGCAGGAGTCATCTCGCTCTTGTCTCCGCAAAGCATCGCACCAAGGAAAGCACCCTCGCGTTTCGGACGGACCGAAGTTATCTTCTCAAACAGTCTGTCACGGTATTCTCGTATCCCGCTGAAAACAGGGTTCACCGAACGCCCCGTAAGCTCATAGCTTCCCGTGGCATACCCGCCCTGCAAAAACACGCTCTTTGAAAAGTTGTAGCTCCCGCTGTCAAAACGAACACCGTCTTCGATAACGCTGACAGTATCCGTCACGGATATCTCATCATAATAATGCATATCTCCATATGGCAGAACATAGCTTATCTCCGTGCGTATGCCGTCAACCTCACCGCAGACCACAACTCTGTCATAATTGCCGTCGATTTGTGAGAAGTCCTTAACATAGCCCCTCATTGTGACTTCTTTTCCGTCCATCGCCGTAAGCCTGTCATAAACGAAATGAGTGTAGACCGAATTCACGGCGATGCCCGCCGCGAAAGCTATAAAACATACCACCGCATGGCGACGATAATTTTTTAGCGCAGAAAATACTATCACCGCCAACCCAAGGGCTGTCAGCAGGAACATTACATTCTTTTCACTGCGAGATACAGCTCCGAACAGCAGTGCTGCCCAGAACGAAATACCCGCCCAAGCTGCTTTTCTGGTCATATTATCACCATACTTATAAGGCTGCCGAAAATTCCTTTCCGACAGCCACAAAACCTAATCTTAACCCGCAGGCCAGGTAAGCGGTCTGCCCGCAAGAACATGGAAATGAATATGGAAAACGCTCTGTCCTGCGCTTTCGCCGCAGTTCGAAACAACGCGGTAGCCGTCCTTCATAGCCTCGTTTTCCTTAGCGATCTTCGCGATGACCTCGTAGATATGCGCGATAACAGCACTGTTCTCCTCAGTAACCTCGCTAAGCTTTGAGATATGCTGTTTAGGAATAACAAGAAAATGAACAGGCGCAGTAGGTGCGATATCCTCGAACGCATAAACAAGTTCGTCCTCGTAAACCTTCTTTGAGGGTATCTCCCCAGCGATTATCTTGCAGAATAAACAATCAGACATTTTTCATACCTCCAGATCAAATAATTTATATTCCCAACTCACCGTATATCTTCTCGATGAACGGCGATTTATATTCAATGTATTTTCCCATATCATCGTGGAAAAGTGCCGCTCCCTCTTCCTTAATTCGGCTGTATTCCATCACAGCTTCCGGATGTGAACGCAGATAGTCCCTGAACGTGATGTGTCTTTTAAGTTCAGCTGAATCTTCCGCACAAACATAAAGATGATGCTTGCGTAGATGTTCCTTGCCCTCGTACTTAAAAGCCTCGCGCCCCTTTATGCCAAGGTCGCCCTCGTGATGATATCCTGCCTTACCAAGCGCTTTAATAACATCGCCAAGCAGACTTAAATCGCCTATCACCACATCGATATCTATAATAGGCTTAGCCGAAAGCCCCTTTACAGAAGTGCTGCCGACGTGCTCTATCCTCAGTGCCAGACTTCCCAGCGCATCCGCCAGTTCATCTCTTATAGCCTGAAAATCAGACGTCCAAGCCTCGTTGTAAGGCTCAACGATCACAGTCTTGCCCATCAGCCTTTCCTCCGATACATATGAAGAATATCTGCCAGCGGCGCAGATGATTTTGCGCCGCCGCAGATTGATATTTTATGTTACTTTATGAACTCGCCTGCAACTTCAGCAGCCTTTTCAAGTGCAGCACCGATAAGCGCGATATCGCCAACACCTGCCATAGCCGAATCAGGACGTCCGCCGCCCTTGCCGTTAGTCAGCGCAGCTATCTTGCCAGCAATCTTGCCTGCATGAGCACCCTTAGCAACAGCGTCCTTGCCACAAGCAGCAACGATGTTGCCCTTGTCGCCGTTTACGGTTGTCATGATAACCAGAACGTTGTCGTTTGCAGCCTTGAGCTCGTCAGCCATCTTTCTCAGTACATCGGGCTTAATATTTGTCAACTGAGCAGTTGCCACAGAAACACCGTTAACATCAACAGCATTTTCCAGAACCGACTTTGCTCTCATGTTAGCCATTGCAGTCTCCAGAGAATCTCTCTCCTTCTCCAGACCCTTTATCTCCTGCATTACAGCGCCGCAGCGTGAAACCAGTTCAGCAGGGTTGTTGAGTTTCAGTGTCTCAGATGCCTTGTTGATAGTATCGATATTGGAATTGAGCAGTTCAAGAACACCTGTACCTGTAACAGCCTCGATTCTTCTAACACCCGAAGCTACGGAGTTCTCGGAAATTATCTTGAAAAGACCGATCTTAGAAGTGTTGTTAAGATGAGTACCGCCGCAGAATTCGATGGAAGCGGCATCAGCTTTGTCACCCATGGTAACAACTCTAACAGTCTCGCCGTACTTCTCGCCGAAGAGTGCCATAGCGCCCAGCTTCTGAGCCTCAGCAATAGGCATTTCCTCCATGGTGATATCCAGTGCATCAAAGATGTACTTGTTTACCAGAGCCTCCACCTTAGCCTTTTCCTCGTTGGTCATAGCCTCAAAGTGAGAGAAGTCAAAACGCAGTCTCTGGCTGTCGACCAGCTGACCTGCCTGATGAACGTGGTCACCCAGAACCGTTCTCAGCGCAGCCTGCAGCAGATGTGCACAGCTGTGGTTTCTCATGGTAGCCAGACGCTTAGCCTTGTCAACCTTGAATGTGATCTTCTGACCAACAGTAAGTGCGCCCTCTGTTACCTTTACTTTCAGCGCGAACTTTCCGCCAACAGCCTTCTGTGTATCAAGAACTTCTGCCTTGCCGGTAGCAGTCTCAACAACACCAGTGTCGCCTGACTGTCCGCCGCTCTCAGCATAGAAACAGGTCTGGTCGGGAACGATGTATACAACGTCCTCAACACCTGCATTCTCGATGAGGTCTTCATCGTTAGCCAGATATGAGATAACGCCTGTGTCCTCGGTCTTGTCATAGCCTGTGAACTTAGTGGAAACGTTCTTGTCTATCTTGTGGAATACGGTCTCCTCAGCGCCCATGTAGCCCTGAGATTCTCTTGCTCCTCTTGCGGTCTCTCTCTGCTTCTCCATGCATACTGCATAGCCCTCTTCATCGGCAGAAAGTCCCTTTTCTTCCAGTATCTCTCTGGTCAGATCGAGAGGGAAACCGTATGTATCCGAAAGCTTGAAGCAGCTTTCGCCGTCCAGCATTGTCTTGCCCTCAGCCTGAAGCTTCTCGATGTATTCATCGAGGATCTTCATACCTCTGTCGATAGTGGAGTTGAAGTTCTGCTCCTCAGTAGTCAGTACCTTTACGATGTAATCGAACTTTTCTTCAAGCTCATTGTACTCGCACTTGTTGCAGTCAACAACAGTCTTAACAAGGTCTTTAAGGAACAGACCATTGATGCCCAGCAGTTTGCCGTGACGAACAGCACGTCTGAGAAGTCTTCTCATAACATAGCCCCTGCCCTCGTTTGAAGGAAGAACACCGTCGGAAGCAAGGAATGTTACCGCACGGATATGGTCGGTAATAACGCGGATAGAAACGTCTTTCTTATACTCAGCGCCGTACTCGCAGCCTGCTATCTTGCAGATGTGGTCTCTGATAGCCTTAACTGTATCAACATCGAATATGGAATCAACGCCCTGCATCAGTGCAGCAAGTCTTTCAAGACCCATACCTGTGTCGATGTTCTTCTGTGCCAGAGGAGTGTAGGTACCGTCCTCGTGTCTTTCAAACTGGGTGAATACCAGATTCCAGAACTCCATGAATCTGTCGCAGTCGCAGCCTACCTTACAATCAGGCTTGCCGCAGCCGTACTTCTCGCCGCGGTCGAAGTATATCTCAGAGCAAGGACCGCAGGGACCGTCAGTACCAGCCTCCCAGAAGTTATCCTCCTTGCCCATGCGGACAATGTGATCCATAGGCACACCGATCTCTTCGTGCCAGATCTTTTCAGCCTCATCATCGTCCTCGTATACAGATACGTGCAGTCTGTCAAGGGGCAGTTTCAGAACTTCTGTAACATACTCCCAAGCCCAAGCGATAGCCTCTTTCTTGAAGTAATCGCCAAATGAGAAGTTACCAAGCATCTCGAAATAAGTGCCGTGTCTTGCGGTCTTACCAACGTTCTCGATGTCGCCTGTTCTGATACACTTCTGACATGTAGTCATCCTCACTCTTGGAGGAACCTCCTGACCTGTGAAATAAGGCTTCAGAGGAGCCATACCTGCAACGATCAGCAGCAGGCTCTTGTCGTTCTGGGGTACCAGAGGATAACTCTTGTGCCTCAGACAGCCCTTGCTTTCAAAAAATTTCAGATAGGATTCTCTCAGATCATTAAGACTAGTCCATTCCATTATATATCTTTCCTTTCAAAAAATAATTTACGTTAAAAATTCAAGTATAATATCAATAATTGCACCCAGAATGTCGCCGGCATTAGACTCTGTACCGCCGTTGCGTCTTTTGAGTTTTTTTAGAAGCTTTTTCTTCTGCTTGTCCATGATATCGCCCCTCTCGATCATTTCCCTGACCTGAGGGTAAGCCAGCCATTTCGGATATTCATCCATAAGCTTTGTGTAGAGGGATGCATCGTCTATGACATCAATATCGGCAAGATTTTCTATAGCAAAGAAATTCGCATTATCAACATATCTGCCGTCCATCTCGTCAAGCTCTGCCAGATACCTGAAACCATTCGTGCCAAACCCGCTTATTCCCACAAACTGGAAGAATATCGGGAAGTGAGAAAGAGCCTTTATAGCCTTGTCCGTATCAGGGCCATCGGCATTGTCGCCATCGGTAATGAATATAACATAGGTAGGTATCTTTGCAGGCTCTTCTTCAGCGAAATACTTGCCCACATCGCAAAGCACAGGAGCATACATTGTACCGCCCCTGGCAGATATCTTATTATCCGTGATGTAGTTGTAGAAATTCGTCCTTGTTATGGGCGGATACCGCTTGAACTCGTGATCAAAAGTCCAGACCTCCATGGAGCCGTCATCATCAAAAGCCATAGCCAGCGGAAGCAGTCTTTCCAGGGTTGCCTGAACCATGCCGCTCTTGAAAGAGTTCTGCATAGAGCCGGATACATCCAGCACCACAGCCACTCTTGATATCAGATGGCTCATAATATCCGCCTTTGCAAGACAGACTTTCTTTACCGTATCTTTCCTGAGGTCAAGACGCTTTTCCGATTCTTCCTTTGATAATCTTACGCTCACCGTGAAGCACCTCCCGTTATGTATATCTCCATTAGTTCTTTTTCTCTGTCAATGGTAAATGCCGCAATATCTATAAAAAACAGCCCCGCCCCTGCACATGGGACGAAGCTGATACTCCGTGTTACCACCCAAATTGACGCATACTATAGCACACGCCCACTCGACATCTTTAACGCAGATGATACGTCACTGTTTTCACAGCACAAGCTCAGGTCAGCCACCGCCATCCGGACAGGAGCTTACACCGACCGCTCCCTCTCTGAAGTCCTCGCCTGCGGATAATTCCGTCACAGCATTTACATATACATCTATTATATACGAAATACCCGCGCTTGTCAAGAGTTTTAACGGATTTTTTCACCATTCCTCTTTTTGTTCATCACCAAGCACCCGAGAAAGACTTTCAAGAACTTCCCTGACAAAAGCATCTCCATCACTGATATCAGAAGTAACTATGGGGATATAATGCAGAACCGTGAATCTCTGTCTCCTTCGGAATTCCAGTCTCTGCTGCCTTTCAGATGCAGCAAAGATATGCTCCAAAACGCCGATTTGCTGTCATAGCTGTAACCTTCTTCTGTCACAAGCCCTTTGTCTTCAAGATAAGAACGGACAGCGCATAACTCCCATGCACCGTCCGTTTCAAAACAATAATTATTATACATCACTCAAACAGCGGCGTAGAGAAATATCTCTCCGCTGTATCGGGCAGGATAGTAACAACAGTCTTGCCCTCGCCCAGCTTTTCAGCCAGCTTCAGAGCCGCAGCCACATTAGTGCCGCTTGATATTCCGCACATTATGCCCTCTTTTGAAGCAAGATCCTTAGCAGTCTGAATAGCTTCCTCATCGCTGACTATGTAGATCTCATCATAGATATTCTGGTTCAGTATGTCGGGAATTATACCGTCACCGATGCCCATCTGCAAGTGTGTGCCGATAGTACCGCCAGCCAGAATTGCAGCGTTTTCAGGCTCAACAGCCCATATTTCAAGTTCGGGATACTGGCAGCGGAGAGCCTCACCGATACCTGTAATAGTTCCCCCTGTACCTATACCCGAGCAGAAACCATCTATCTTGCCTGCCACCTGCTCCATTATCTCCAGAGCAGTATGATACTTGTGAGCATAAACATTGTTTGGGTTAGCAAACTGCTGGGGCACGAAGACCTTTGGGTCATTCTCAGCCATACGAAGCGCAGTATCAAGGCATTCCTGTATGCAGGCACCGATATCACCGTCATCATGAACAAGTATAACCTGTGCACCGTAATGTTCAACCAGCTTGCGCCTTTCCTCACTTACGGAATCCGGCATTATTATGACAGTCTTATAACCTCTCACTGCACCAACAAGTGCCAGACCAATGCCCTGGTTGCCACTAGTAGGCTCAACGATTATAGTGTCCTCTTTTATAAGACCTTCCTTTTCGGCGTTCTTTATCATGTTATAAGCAGTTCTCGTTTTTATCGAACCGCCCACATTCAAGCCCTCGAACTTTACAAGCACCTCAGCGTTTCCGGGCTTGTTCATTCGGTTGAGTCTTATCATGGGAGTGTGACCCAGAGCTTCAAGCACATTATTGTATACCATAGTAATCTTCTCCGTTCAAAATCATAAAACCAGATCCCCGACCATCAAAAACAGCCCGAGATCGGTCATGCAATATCTAATTTATGATACTATAAAAAACGTATTTTGTCAAGGGCTTACCGGACTCCAAAAGATCGACTGAAATGATTAGTGCCTTATAAGACTTGCACACATACTGCCCGAAAACATTGTGCAAACAACTGTTTTTTCATTTTACTCGGACATATTTCTGCAAGAGTTGTACAAAAACGTACAACTTTTCAGCTAAAATCGCTGATAGTAAAAAGACTATCCAGGCATTTTTCAAAAATATGCCGTTTACATAAAGTCCCGATGCGCACGATGGCAGGCTGACATTTGCTGTGACTACGGCACAAAAAATGACGTGTCATACTGTAACGGGACAGTATCTTGATAACCGAATAACAATGTATTTTAAGCTAAAATAATAATTTTTTACTGATTTTAGCTCTTGCTACTTGCAATCGATGAAAAAATAGTGTATAATAAAGTGTAAAACTTTTATCGGGAAAGGCAGGTCGATTCAAATGGATATCAAGGATATCAGCAAAAAAGTCAATATTTCTCTCAATACAAAAACCGAGAAAGGTATAATGACTGCCGCTATATCAACCGCGCTGGCTATACTGACGATATCGTCAAAAAAGAAAAAAGGCAAACCAAACTTTTTTCAGCGAATCGGCAAATATTACAGTTCCATCGACAAGCTGCTTGTGATGACTGTTGCCAAGGAAGCTGCAGAAGATGAAAAGCGCCGTGCCCTGGAACAGGAATTCAAGAACAAGAAGCTCCGCGACCTGAATATAATCGTCGCCGAACCGATAGATCTTTCTGATATTTCAGAAGAAAAAACGGAGAGCAGCAATGACTGAATATCTGACAAAATACAGGAAATATATCCTTGAATGTCTTGAAAATGAAAACTGTGACTTCGCGAAACTCTTAGATTATCACAGCGAGAAGCTCAGTCATTTTCAGCACGAAAGATTCATACATCTTATAGTGCTGGTACTTTTCGCGCTATGTACAGTTATAACCATACTTGCTGTTGCTATCTATGACAAGCTTACGCTGATACCTTTAGCGGCACTCCTTATGGGTTTACTTCTGCCATATATCAAGCATTACTTTTTTCTCGAAAATACAGTACAGCTGCTTTACAAAGACTATGATGCAATTTATAAAAAGGTTCACGGCTTTTCCCAGGAGGACTTGAAATGACATATCATAAAGAGCACTGGAAAGGCAGTGTTATCACTTCTCCCCTGCCGCCCACTCTTGTTACCTGCGCATTTGAAGGAAAGATAAATGTGCTGACTATTGCGTGGACAGGCATACTCTGCACCCGCCCTCCCGTGACTTATATCTCTGTCAGACCGGAAAGATATTCTTATGACATAATAAAAAACAGCGGCGAGTTCGTTATCAATCTGCCTACTAAAGAACTTGTAAGAGCGGTTGATCGCTGCGGTGTAAAAACAGGTGCTAAACTTGATAAATTTGCCGACTGCGGACTTCATATCGAAGAGTGCGTAAATGTATCTGTGCCAATGATCGCTGAATGTCCTGTCAGCATAGAATGTAAGGTGAAAGAGATAGTACCCTTAGGCAGCCATGATATGTTCATTGCTGATATCGTGGGAATAAATGCCGCCAAGGAACTTCTTGATGAAAGCGGAAAGCTCTGCCTTGAAAAAGCAGGACTTCTGGCTTATGCCCACGGCGGATATTTCGAGCTGGGAAAACAGCTGGGCAGCTTCGGTTATTCCGTAAGGAAAAACAAAAAGCGTAATGAGAAAAAACGCTGAAAACCATGTCCCTTCAAGGACAGATATTCAGCTTTATATAAATATACGAAAGAGGAATTAGAGAATGATGAAGAAAAACATAACTACCACAGCCTCCGCATTTATATGTAGCAAGGTCAGGGCTAAAACTGCTTATGCATGGACTTCTGACGTACACAGCTATATCGCAGAAAAGGCGCTGGAGCTTCTTACAATTGAGAAAAAGCTCCGTCCCGCTGCATTTTATAAAGACTGGCATGAAGAGATAAAGCAGGGTGCTGTTGCGCCCGATAAATCGGGTGATATAGACGAAGGTCCCGGAATGCACTATTATTCCTGCATGAACGCAAAGGGCAAGGAGCTTGATGAATCAAGCGGCTTCTACCGCAACAGACTGGGAGATTTCGCCCCCAGCGCAAGAACACTTTTCCGCGCAAATTATACCTCTGCGGTGTCCCTTTACAAGAGTGGAAAGACCAAGGAAGCTATGATTTATCTTGGCAGAGCTATCCACTTCGTTTCCGATATGGGCTGTACTCCCCATGTTGCGAATATGACCAGCGGCATCAAAGCAAGCAATGTCCATAACGCATTCGAAAAGCAGGTAAAGAACAGCTACACAGGTTTCAAGGCTGACAGCTTCGACAAGCGCCTTACGAAGTACTACGAAAAAGCCGACCCCGGTGACGCTTTCAACAAGCTGATAAAATATGCAGGTAAATTCGTTGATACCATACTTCACCTCGACCCCCGCGCATTTGATGACACCGCTAAGAATACTATCCCTGTTACCGAACAGCACGTTATGGCTGTTCTGTTGAAATTCTTCAACGACTGCAATACCGACAGCGGCAACTTTGTATGCAACGACAAGATGTACACTTTTAAGAACGAAGCAACAGGTCTTCTGCTGACTACTACAGAAAAGAGCATCTCCGTTGATGAAGCCGACAAGGATAAGGATCAGAAGCTGCGCGTAAAACTCAGTGAGACAGGCACTTTCGGACTGAGAGCCATAAGCGGCGGATATATCAACAAAAAGTGCAACGGATACGATTATCTGAAGATCGACGGCAAGGCTGCACAGTTCAGGGCTGAAGCTCTTGGCAACCGCAGATTTGTTATCAGTACCGAAGAAAGCGATTTTAAAAAGTATCTGACAGCCAAGGGCGGCAAGCTGACTACAGCTTCATACGAGCCCGACAATCATTACATGATATGGGTGCTCAGCTGACCGAAACTGAATATAAAAAATACAACCGTCTGCCACAGTATGCCACTGTGTGCAGACGGTTGATTTTGTAATACTTAGGATAATTGCGGCGAACCGTTGAAGATAAGTGTTTTCGTTGTCGGTTTCCTTTTGGAGAAATTTTGAGAAAGATATAAGGCAGGATCGCCCTGCCTTTTTTTATATCATTGGTATATAGCCTTTATCTCGCAGTCGCCTTTGATGGTGACGGTTGCGGTGGCAGAATTTGCATCAGAGAGAGTACAGCCAGTGGCTTCCCATTTGACAAACTTTCCCGATGCAGGGTCTGCAGTGACGGTTATGGGATATGCGGTGTAATATTCACCCGAAAAATCCTTGCCTGAAAGGTCGAGTGCTGTGGTATTGAGGATTACTCCGCCCTTGGCGCTGTCGGAAGTCTTTACTGTCACGGAGACTTTTTCACCGGGCTTGAAAACGTCGGTGATATGGGTCATGAAGACCTTGTTTCTGCCATCGAGAAACTGTTTCAGACCATTGGCATTCCACTCAAAACCATCTTTCGCATAGTCGGGACCGAAACGCTTAAAGGTGTCTTTTACAAGGTCGGAATAAACATTCACAATTTCCTTGTATGCGGCATCGACTTTACTTTTCTCAAAGCTTATATTCCTCATATCGCATAGGGAGAGAATGAACATCTGCTTGAAATCCTCGTTATCCAGCAATGCGCGGAATATCTCCGCGGGAGGCTGGTCAAGGTCTTTGAAAGTCTTGGTGCCGTCTATGGCTTTCTTTATGAAGTTGTCATCGTAGTTCTGTCCGCCTGTGTAAATGCCGCTGGAATAGTCTGTATCATAAGCCATCATGCGCCATTTGCCATCTGATACGGAAGTAACATTATCCGCATCGCGGACTCTCCACATACGCCAGTTATTGCCCTGAATAATGCTGTCCTCGTTGGCAATGTAGATGTTGAATGCCATGTAATCTGAGAAAGTCTGCATATCCAGCATCTCGCAAGCCTTGGTATAATTGTCTGCATCAGACATATCATTGCCTGTGATGAATTCGTACATATCACTGTATAGCTTGATATCCTCGTCGTTGCCTTCTTCTATCTCGCCGACTTTAAGTATGACAACGTTGTTATTATCGATATCGTAATTATTGGCAATATAGTTATCGCTGTAATCCTCGGTGAGGGTGTACATTCCCCAGTATTCGCCGTCAATGAAAGCTACAACAGGCGTGGACTGGATAGTTTCAAAGCTTTTATCGCTTACCATGGATTGAAGAAGCGGGTCACGTATCTTAGCAAAATTACAGTCATTTCCTCCGTTTCGCAGAACGAAAGATTTGTACTTATCCACATTTCCCTGACCGTCGGAACGGGTGTTAGCAGGAATAAGTTCGTATTTTACGTTCTTCGCACCGTAGTCCTTGCGCGCGGAAAGACGGAGACTTTTCTGGTGTTCGTTACGTGAAGCGGCTCCCATTATCCTGATGCCGAGATTCTGGGTGAAAGCCGTAGTGCCGTCAGAAAGGATATACTCAGCGTAGACAGGACGCTCCCATTCTTTACCCCGCTGAGTAAAGTTGGCTTCCTGCTTCCAGACATCAACAGATTTGTTTTTGGAGTCTTCCGCCAGCCAGTCATCATGAACTTTACCAAGAACGTAGATGCCTCTTTCATAATCGAAGAGATCAGCCTGATCCATCATCAGAGATATAACAGGAACATCACCGTACTTTTTCGCGCGGTCAATTCCGACAAAAATGGTTCGGGAAGTTACTGCACCGTGGGTTCCATCGGACTTGAAAGCCGCCGCCCTGATGACGTTGCCTTTATCCACTGACATTGGCGCTTTATAGTCATGGCTGGCTGTGATATCCGTGTGTTCCGCCAGAGTGGAAAAATCGTTGGCGCGGTCGGTGAGGGTCAGTGCTTCGGTATACTCGGGTGAAGACTCGTTTGGTATACTTCCGTCGGTGGTATACCTTATTGTGATGCCCTCGCCTTGTGCTGACAGTTCAAGCTGCTGGTCGGTGTCGTAGAATCCGCTTTCAAGACTGAAATCAACAGCGCCGATGGTTTCGTCCAGCTTACCATCATCTATTGTTCCCGCGGATTGCGATGCGGAATTCTTTTTGTTATCGGTCTTTTTATTTGAACAGCTGCCCATACTCAGCACACATACAATAGCCGTAAGCAGCGCGATATTTTTCCTGATATCCATTTATTGTCAGTTCCTTTCAAGTAAAACAGCCTGTCGGCATAAGCAGACAGGCTATCAACATAAACATGGTAAGAGCTTATGGCTGACACGCCTCTGCTCCCTGGTCTGCCCCCAACCCAGAGGGCAGTATATGATTCTTTCGGACGCTATCCGAATAAATCACTTCCCTGCTCATCAAAAAGCCTTAAACATCGTGATGAGCCAGCCGAATCAAAAGGCACCTGATGGCGTCTTTAAGATGTTATTTTCGCCGTGCTTACGGCAGGCATACGAAGAACTATTGCCCTTCGTCAAGCATATTATAACAAATCTTCTCACAATTGTCAAGTCCTTTTGCATATTTTTTATAAATATTTTCTGTAACAAAAGATAGAAAAAAGAAGATAATATATCGGATTAACAATTTTTTGTCAAAGTAAGTCGATGGAATAAAAAAGGCACTTCTGTCAGTGAAGAGACAAAAGTGCCTTAAATATGTATTTTTAGCATCCGAATAGTTCGGGGCTGATTTACATGAACTGGTGGTACAGCATCTGGGGAGTATAGACCTTGAGCTTACCCTTGGTATCGTAGTAAACGGTGAGCACCACCGGCTGTTCATCGCCGCTGTCGTTTTCGTACCAATAACGGTAGATATAGGCTTCACCGTCCTTGGTGTAGGATACGCTGTAGTAGTCCATATCAAGCTCTTTATCCACAGTAGACTTGTCCGTACCCGGGTTGAATTTATCGAGATTGATATTGTGTTCTTTCTTAACACCCTTGATATCACTCTTAATGCTCTTGAAATTGCAGTAGCGTACCTCGGTGATGCGGTTTTCATCATCGGTATTTATAATAACAGCCCACTCCGGGTAGGTAACTCCGTCTATGCGTACTTCAGTATCGGACTCGGCCACATAATTATAATCGATAACTGCGGTAAGTCCTTTGTAGCCCGATTCCTGCTTGATCTTAAAATCAAATTTCTTTGAAGCTATCTCATAATCAGCTCCGATATAATCAGCGGCTTTTTTAGCATACTTCTCACCCTTTGAGCTCATTGAAGTAACAACAAGAACTATAGCAAGGATGATTATGAGAAGCGAAAGTACAACAATCGCGATGAGTTTTAGATTGTGGATATCTATCTTCATCTTCGGCTTTTTCTGACCGCTATTATCTTTAGCTTTCTTGCCGGGTTTGAAAAAATTATCTCCCTCATCGGGAAGAGGGTCTTCCTTTTTCTTGAAAAGGCGCTCGGCAAGCTGGGTATCTATAAAAAGTTCGGCGTTGCAGTGGGGACAAAGCTTGTCGTGATCCCCCACAATTTCTCCGCATTTAGGACATTTCAATATTAACACTCCTCACATTCAGCGGAAACCGCCGATATTGGATATGGTTCAGATAACTCTGAGCAGTTCGGCTTTCAACAGCTGATCACTGCTGTCCTGGAGATAGCATTCGTAATCCTGAAAGGCTATCTCTTCATCTGCGCCGTCAAGCAGATAGAAAAGGGTCTTTTCGATTATACCGACCCATGTCAGGAGCTTGTCCTGGTCGTGGTCGGTGAGGTTATTGTTGAGACCGCCCGGTGATACGCACCATGTTCTGGTCAGGCGGATTATGCTTATGATATCATAGACAAGATTTTTGTCGATGGTCTCTGCTGATAGATCATGTTTGAGTATACGGATACTCTCCATTATCTGGATGAAGTTATCCTCATTGAGTTCTCCGCTGGAAGGACGGAGCCTTCCTACAAAACCGTATTCCCATCTGGGATCGTTCACGTTAGTGTTACGGCATGAATGGAAGGACAATACTTCCTGTGCCTCTGTTTTTGTCATATTCTTTTCCCCCAAGAAGCGAGCATCAAATGCCCGCAATGTGATAAATTTTACATATCGCATTAATTATATCATACTAATAAGAAAAAAGCAATTGCAAGCCTGCACAAACAAATCACGCTAATTATGGGGTTTTCGCAACAAAAAGACCGTCGGGACGAACCGACGGTCAAATATTTACCTATTATAAGCCAATATTATCACACAGGGATCTTACCGTTTAACTTATCTATAATGAGAGGAAGTTCGGAATCGATAACCTCATTGCTCAGCTGGCAGGTGCCTGCATTTGCATGACCGCCTCCGCCGTAGGACAAGCACAGAGAGCCGATATCGAAAGGCGAACTTCTGTTGATGATGGACTTGCCTATCATAACAGCTGTATTCTGCTTTTTGAAGCCCCATGCAACATGGACGGATAGCTCAACCTCCGGCCACATAGCGTATACCATGAAGCGGTTGCCAGCATAAATGGTATCTTCTTTTCTAAGGTCAATGACTGCTACCTTATCATGTATCTCGGTGATACGCTTCAGCTGTTCCTTGAACATTTCCTGCTGTTCAAAATACAGATCAACACGCTCCTTGACATCGGGAAGCTTGAGCACATCCTCGATGGAGTGATCGACGCAGAAATCTATCAGCTTCATCATCAGGTCATAATTGGAGATACGGAAGTTATGGAATCTGCCCAGACCGGTTCTTGCATCCATGAGGAAGTTCATAAGCACCCAGCCTGTGGGGTTAAGGATCTCGTCCTCTGTGAAGTCGGCACTGTCGCCTTTATCAACTGCTTCCATTATCTCCTCGGAAACATCGTGGAAAACAAGTTCACCACCGTAGTAGTCATAAACTACTCTTGCTGCGGATTTAGCATTGCCGTCGATGATATATTTGCCGAGATAATCCTCAATCTTATTTCTTATGAGCTCACTTTCATGATGATCGAAAGCCAGGCCTACGCGCTTATCAAAGGGCAGGTTAGTGGTGATATCATTTTCGGAGAGCTCAATCTTGCCGTCCTGAACATCTTTTGGGTGAACGAATTTGATTTCATCAATGATCTCAATTTCCTTGAGCAGCATAGCGCAAACCAAGCCGTCAAAGTCACTTCTTGTAACAAGTCTTCTCATGTTTGCCTCCATTTTATTAATGATTTATTCATGCGAGATTAATTCTCACAAGCCACGTTCAAATTTACTATATAAATTATAGCAAATTAATTCGTTAATGTCAATAGATATTTATATAATTTAAACCATTATTTTACGATTTTTGTAGATTTTTGTGAAATTCCACAAAAACAGGAATAAAAAATTTAAAGGCAACAGAAGTTCATTCTGCTGCCTTATCATCGGGGGTCTTATAAGTTCTCAGTACAAGAAGTGCGCCTGCCTGTCCAGCAAGGCAGAAAAGCACGGCTTTAATGCCTATCAGTCCAGTAAGGACAGCGCCTATTACTGCACCTGCTATGAATATCAGTATAATGCTGTAATATTGCAAAGCTTTTTTTCCCTGAGCGGCATCCTTGGTTTTCAGGTAAGCGAAAAGGCTCTCGCTGCCGCTGCGGAGATTGCCTGTACACATGGTAGTGGCGTAGGCATTGCCGTTCAGACGGCGAAATCCTTCGACCTGCATAGCACAGGTCAGAGAAACAAGTACGTTGGCGATATTATTGTGGCTCTCCGGGATAAATGCCACAGCAACTACTATCAGCATCTCAAGTGCGAGAGTCAGCTGGTGCCAGTGGACTTTCGGGTCGTCATTGAATCTGGATTTAACGAGTTCTACCAGAAGCACGCCCGCCACAAATGAAAGTATGGGTATAAAGTAGTGAACGGCTTCGGCAAATTCTCCGCCTTTGAGTTTGAGACCCATCAGAACGATATTGCCTGTCTGGGCATTGGCGAAAACGCCGCCGCGGCTGATATAGGTATAGGTATCGAGATATCCGCCCACAAGGGTCAGCAAGGCGCCAACCTTGAAATTTTCCGCAATATGCCTTGTTTTGCTCATCTTTTATTCCTGCCCTCAACGGGAACGGGAGTAAGGTCTTCCAGTGCGTAGGGGGTCTTCTGGTATACGCAGTAGTTCAGCCAGTTGGAATAGAGCAGATTGGCTGAACAGCTCCAGTTGAATATGGGCTGCTGGTCGGAGTCATTTCCCGGGAAATAATTGTAGGGCACCTGAATATCCAGACCCTTGCGTACATCGCGGAAATACTCCTTAGCGAGTGTCTCGCGGTCATATTCCCAGTGACCAAGCTGGAAGAAGAGTCTTTCGCTGTTATCGCATATAAGCTGAAGTCCTGCTTCATAGGATTCGGCGAGGACAGTCAGCTCAGGAACTTTGATAACATCCTCGTGTCTGACCTCGGTATGTCTGGAATGGGGACAGTGGAAAACATCGCCGAAACCTTTAAGTATCATACATTCCGGGTGTTCGATATGGTGTTTGAAGTTACCGAACATCTTGTCATCAAGAGGGTACTTCGGCACACCGTAGTGATAATACAGCGCCGCCTGTGCGCCCCAGCATATGTGGATTGTAGAGTAAACGTTAGTCTTCGACCATTCAAGAACCTGACAGAACTCATCCCAGTAATCCACCTGTTCGTAATCCAGCTGTTCGATGGGTGCGCCTGTTATGATAAGTCCGTCATAGCGGTTATCTTTCACCTCGCTAAAGGGCTTATAGAAAGCCAGCATATGCTCCTGAGAGGTGTTTTTGGAAACGTGGCTGCTCATTTGTATAAGCTCGATATCCACATGGAGAGGTGTGTTGCTCAGCAGGCGGAGCAGCTGGGTCTCTGTGGTTATCTTATCGGGCATGAGATTCAGTATGGCTATTTTAAGTGCTCGGATATCCTGGTGCATAGCCCTGTCGTTGGGTATGACGAATATCCTTTCTTTTTCAAGTGCCTTAAAAGCAGGCAGATCGTTAGGTATTTTTATAGGCATTATTTTCCCACCTTTAAATCCTGATATTTTTAGCGAACCATTCTTGTTTTGTGATAGTGTAAACCTCGTTGGTGACTTCCCTGCCGCCCTTCTGTTCGAGGACGCACTTAGAAGTTCCGCTGTGACTAAGTCCGCACTTTTGCATGACCCTGCCGCTGGCTTTGTTTTCGGTGAAATGTTCAATGGTGATCTTATCAAAACCGATAACAAATATCAGATAGGCAAGTACAGCTTCCAGAGCTTCTGTCATATATCCCTGATTCCACCATTTTTCGCCAAGGACGTAGCCTATCTTAGCTTCACGCTTATCTTTATCGATCTCGGAAACTCCGATAGAACCTATGGGTTCTTTTATCTCGCTGAGCTCGATTATCCAGTGAAAATAATCCAGCGCCTGAGATTCTTTTACAACGGAATTGCAGTACTCAATGCTTTCTTCAACGCTCTTGTGGGTGTTCCATACAAGGTATTTGGTTACGTTATCGCTGTTAGCCCAGTTTTTGTACATAAACTGAGCGTCTTTTATATTGAAAGGTCTGATCTTCAGCCTTTTGGTATCAAAGGGCTGTGATCCGATAAGGTTAAGTCCCTCCATTTTTTCTCCTCCTATGCGTAAAAACCGCAGCAGCTTACTTTTATTTTTACGTCCCGCTGCAGTATCAGATATTTTCCGGTTATATTTGCTTTAACGATCTTATCAAAGCCGTGGGACGCATAGAACTTTATAGCTCTTACGTCCTCGGTGCTTACTTTAGTGGTGACAAGATCATATCCCATGAATTTTGCTTTGTCGGCTGTATATTCCAGCATCATGCCGTCGATGCCGCTGTCTGCATTATCGCTCACAAGCAGTGCCGAGAGATAGAGTTTTCTCAGAGCGACGGTGAGTGTTTCGTCATTCATCTCAAACATCATAGCAGATGCGGCGGTATATTTTTCGCCGTCATTAAGGGCGAAGACTACGCCTTTATGTTCCCTTACGATATCTTCGAGCTGTTTTGCTTCGGGGATATCGGCGGTGAGTTTTTCCATTGTTTCTGCGGACATCTGTTCAAACTTAAGCTTTATCATGGTATCACCCCATTTTATTATTACAATCTGATTATAGTTTCAAGCGCGATATCGGTCATCATATCGCAGAGGTCTTTTTCGCCGTTGCCGAGTATACGCATATCCCACTCGTCGCCGTCAAGACAATCAGCGGCATAAACGAACTCATAGACCTCATAGCCCCTAAACTGCGCACAAGCCATAAGCGCTGAACATTCCATATCAACTGCTGAACAGCCTTCGGCTTTACGGGCAAGCATATTTCTTTTGGTCTCGCGGTAGAAAGCGTCAGTTGTCCATATCTTTGTCTTGCAGTATGGAACGTTTATCTCATCGAAAACTTCTGCAAGTCTGTCGGCTGATTTAATCTTGATATAATCCGAGGGCGGAGCATAGTGGTAGCTTGTGCCCTCATCGCGGTAGGCTTCGGCGGGGATAAGAAGTTTACCGGAAGAGATATCCTTATCGAGAGAACCGCAGGAACCAAAGAAAAGCAGCTTCTTATCTTTGCGGAAAGCTATTTCCTCCATGATACCCACGGAAGCGGCACTGCCGATGGGTGAAAGGTAGAAACCTATCTTTTCGCCTTTATATTCAAGGCTGTATATCGGTATATTCTGACCTGCTGACATTCGCGCCGAACACTTTGCACAGTCGTAGCGATCAAGAAGAGAATTTACTGAATTGATATTGAATACCGATATCAGCTTTTTGGGTATATCTTCTGTGTGCTCGAAGATCATATCAGGCCGGAGTATCTCCTCGCCATCGCCGTCAAAAGTGTCAAGTATGCTCATGTCATTGCCTCCTTATGTTGTATAGTCCATAGCCCGAAATTTTCCATTACCCTACCGAAAGCTTTATTTGGTTCGCAGTGTTCGGAAGATAATTTTTCAGCTTGATATATTACTTTTGTAACAGGGAATTTATGATGGACCTGTCTCAATTATCCTGTTTTTATCAAATACTTCTTCTAATCCAAGATCAAGACCGTCACAGTCTATTATAGTATCTGTCGGAAATCCCTTTTCGCTTAATATTTTTTCAGTATCTTGGCATTATTAAATTTCACCATTATCCATCTCGGGTCATCGAAAGGTAGTTTTTGCAAGTATTTCTCAAACCCGGAGGGTTCAAAACTACCTGCCATATTATCTGAATTTTCTTCTTTACAGAAAACAGCATAGTCATTATCATTGTATATGACCTCAATTTGATGGCCATTCGATATTTTTTTTGCTGTCTGTAAAATTCATTTTGGAGAAACGTTCCAATGATAATGAATCATCACCTATCAAGAAAATCCACTGCATAAATGACCTTTCTAAATTCCACTCTGCAAAACAATACAGTATCTATTTCATAAATTCCTTTTTGAGGATCGCATATATCAGAAAATCATTATAGACATCATTTTCGCCTTTGCGGGGGAACAGTTCTTTATGTTCAGCCTCTTTGCGCATTCCTGCCCTTTCGACCAGTCTTATTGACTTTTGATTTCTTGTGTCTATTTCGGCAAAAATGCGGCGAACGCCCAGAGTTGTGAAAGCATATCTCATCATCCCGACGATACTTTCGCAGGCATATCCTTTGCCCTGATAATTTCGGTTGAAGGTATATCCTATCTCATAACTGCCGAAACCTTTGTCGGAAAAATAAATTTTACCGATGACTTTATCATCTAAAACCACGGCATAGAATTCATCGCTGTTTGAAAAGTTTATTGCTTCCTGAACGCAAGCTTCCCTTGTAAAAGTTTCGTAAGGTTCAAAATAAGTCACTTCAGCATCTGTCAGAATATCTGCAATATCATTATGATCTTCGGGGGTAAATTTCCTGACGATCAGTCTTTCTGTTGAAAACAGTTCTTTCATTATGATACCTCCACGGAACTGCAAAAGGGTCAATTTAAAGTATCTTTTCCATGCCGATCTTGTATGGCACTAATCCCAGCTTTTCATAAAACTTCATAGCACCGGGATTGCAGGTCCAGACATTCAGGGTAACATTATAGCAGCCGCATTCGCGGGCATAAGCCACGATATGTTCGTAGATCATTCTGCCAACTTGCTGACCACGGGATGTTTCATCAACGCAGATATCATCGATATAAAGGGTAGTTATATCAGTCAGAAGTCTGGTATTTTGCGGTCGCTGTAAAACACAGAATCCATGACCCAGTACTTTGTCGTCGCTGTCGGTGCAGACAAATACGGGTGTATCATCGTTATTGATTATGGATCGAAGTTCCTCTTCTGTGTACTTCGTGGCAAGTTTAAACAGATCGGGACGACCCTCATGATGGACACGGTTGACCTGTTTCAGCAATTCCATAACAGCGGGGATATCTTTTTCCTCTGCAAGACGAACAGTATTCGGCATTTTTACATCTCCTTGATATCAGTATCATCACCCGAAAACTCGGTGATGACTTTTATCGTACCGATAATGTGACGGTTGAAATTCTCCAATTCATCGGCGGGTACCCACAGTTCCTGATGATAGCTTCTTCCCACGGTCTGAACCTGAAATTTTGAGCAGTAATCGTCATCAACTTCAAATTCTGTTACATAACCTTTATGGTCTGATGTATCTTTCACATTCCATCTTTCTGCTATTTCACGAGCGTACTTTTCATTAAGCACAGGGTAGAATATCGGCTGTTCCGGCAGTCTGGGCGGAAAGGCTTTGTATCCGCTTTGTTCTATAAGCTTTAGTTCTGCCGTGCCGACAGGTCTGTACAGTTTCATGGCTCATCCTCCCCCGAATCAAAATCACAAAATAAAAGGTGCGCCCGTTCAACAGACGCACCGAAGTTTCAAACTCAGCCACGGTAAAAAAGCCATAGCAGTTATCCGAAAACGGCTCGTCCCGCACAGCCCGACATGACTATATTATTGTACATGACTTCAAATGCGATCATAGTGCCGCCCTCCCTTATTGCACTTATTATACCATATAAGCAGGATATTGTCAAGTTTTCAAAACAAAATTGACACTTCGAGGCACAGCGGACATGAAATATTGCTTATAGATAAGGATAGTTAAGAAATATAGAAAAAATTTGAAAAAACCTCTTGCTATTTTCTGAAAAATATTGTATAATAACTCTATGTTGATTTTTATTTAAATTTATTGACAAGGAGAGTTAAACTATGAAGATGCTTGATTCAATCGGTTTTGTTACCGGATTTGACAAGGAAGTCGGCGAGGCTATGAACCTGGAGCTGGCTCGTCAGAGAAGAAATCTGGAGCTCATCGCCAGCGAGAACATCGTATCGCCTGCTGTTATGGCAGCTATGGGCAGTGTGCTGACAAACAAGTACGCTGAGGGCTATCCCGGAAAGAGATACTACGGCGGATGCGAGGACGTTGATATCGTTGAACAGATCGCTATCGACAGAGCCTGCAAGCTGTTCGGCGCAAAGTTCGCTAATGTTCAGCCCCACTCCGGTGCACAGGCTAACACTGCTGTATACTTCGCACTGCTTCAGCCCGGCGACACCGTTATGGGCATGAGCCTTGACAACGGCGGTCACCTCACACACGGTTCACCCGTTAACATTTCGGGTAAGTATTTCAACTTCGTTCCTTACGGCGTTAACGATGAAGGTTTCATCGATTACGACGCTATGGAGAAGCAGGCTAAGGAAGTTAAGCCCAAGATGATAGTAGCAGGTGCTTCTGCTTACCCCAGGATAATCGACTTCGAGCGCATCTCTCAGATCGCTAAGTCTGTAGGCGCTTACTTCATGGTAGATATGGCTCATATCGCAGGTCTTGTTGCTGCGGGTATGCACCCCTCTCCTGTTCCTTTTGCTGATGTTACAACCACTACAACTCACAAGACCCTGAGAGGTCCCAGAGGCGGTCTGATACTGACAAATGACGAAGCTCTGGCTAAGAAGTTCAACAGCGCTATCTTCCCCGGCACACAGGGCGGTCCTCTGATGCACGTTATCGCAGGCAAGGCTGTATGCTTCGGTGAGGCTCTGAAGCCTGAGTTCAAGGCTTACGGTGAGCAGATCGTAAAGAACGCACAGAGACTGGCTAAGGGTCTGGTTGACAAGGGCTTTGCACTGGTATCCGGAGGCACTGACAATCACCTTATGCTGGCTGACCTTCGTCCTTTCAGCATCACAGGCAAGAAGCTGCAGAATGATCTGGATGAGGTTTACATCACCGTTAACAAGAACGCTATCCCCAATGACCCTGAGAGCCCCTTCGTAACAAGCGGTGTTCGTATCGGTACTCCCGCAGTTACCACAAGAGGTCTTGTTGAGGAGGACATGGACGTTATTGCTGAGTGCATCTACCTGACTGCATCTGACTTTGACGCTAATGCTGACAAGGTAAGAGAGATGGTAACAGGCATCTGCAAGAAGTATCCTCTGTACGAATAATTTACACAGATAAATATGACCCGGAAGCTAAATGTTTCCGGGTCTTTTTATGTTTATTGTCGGCAGTTTTGATATCAGCTTAACAGCACATTGAATCCATTCATAATGGTTCTGCCAATAGGGCTGACCCAGTTTTCATCGTTAAGCATACCAGATATGTTGGTCAGTAACATCTGTCCATCACTTGTGAGCCAGATCGTTCCTTCTTCGAGATAACAATACCCTACAAATACGGCATTTTCATCATAATGATCATAAATCCATTTTTTTTCAAAATCATCAATATCCTGAAATATTCCTTCCGAGAGAATGAACATATCAGGTTCCGACCCGTCATAAGATCTGTTAGAAATTCCCGAAAATTCTTCAAAGAATGATTTCTGTTTATCAGTCAAGGTTATGCCGTTTTCTTCACACTCTTCAATCAGACCGGAAATATCAACTTTCCTGCCTTCATACCAGCCACATTTTTTAAGGCTATCGTAAGTTTTTTGAGAAATAGGAGCATGATAATCGTATTCGACCTTCATAAAATAATCAAAAAGCTCCTCAATACTGTCGGCTATTTTCTTTTTGGACTGATTATAATAACAGCCGTCATTAAGAAGATATGCACTCTCGATTGGACTTGGATCTCCGTTATAATATTTACAATCAGAGTTTATGATTGATCCTATAAACACTGCATATTGATCAAATTCAGACCAGTATTTAGTTGGATTAAATAGTGGTTCAAAATAAAAACGTAATCTGTCACCGGAATCATGCTCTATTCTGTCAATATAAAATTCGCCATATTTTTTGACAAGTTCTATGATCTTATCTCCAAAAGTAATACTTTCATTCATAATCCTTGAATTGCAATCTTCTAATTGATGTTCAAGTGTTCCGTTGACTGTTCTGAAACCTGGATCATTTTTTATATCATCAAAAGTTACCAAACTCATGTTTTACCTCCAAACTATGCGTTCGCATCTTCTGGTTTGCCACAGTATGCGATGGCATCCGCCTGGAACTGCAAGCCGTTTTCTCCGCCGATGTGGGCAAACTCGGTCTGTATGGATTTGCGGACGGGGTATCTGCCGTTGAAGCGTTCTTTTATTACTTTTTCCATTATGGGGATATTCCATACATCGCGGAAAAGGCAGTCCATCTGTACTACGTTTTCAAGAGTAAGGTCAAAAAGGGCGAGACGTTTTTCCATTTCATCGAAAGCGCCGTTTATCTGTTCTTCAACAGTACCGCCTACGTTGCCTGCGCAGTAGTTTATGAAGCAGTAATCCCCTGCTTTGATTATGCCAGAATGGCACCATTGTTCATTCACATCTTTTCTGATTATTTCACTCATCGTTGTCCTCCTTATCTGTCTTCTTTTTATGCTTTGGTGCTTTGTTTCCCGCCAGAGGGTTGGCGTTTGCCGCCTGACGGAGATTCTCGTTGCTGAGGTGAGTGTATATCTCAGTGGTGGCAAGGCTTTCGTGACCGAGGATATCCTTGATGACCAAGGTATCCACGTTGCCGTACTGATACATCAGGGTCGCGGCAGTATGGCGGAGTTTATGGGTGGTTATGCCGAGGTTTCCCAGCCCCGCTTTTTTCAGGCTTTCTTCCACTATCTCCTGAGTGCGGCGGCGGGAAATTCGCGTATTTCGGTTGGAGAGGAAAAGAGCTTTCTCCTGAGTCTGGACAGAAAGACGGATAGGCAGATAGGCTTTCAGGGCACTGATACACGCTTGATTTATGTAGACTATCCTTTCTTTCTGACCCTTACCGAAAAGTCGGAGAGTTTCACTCTCGAAACTGAAATCGCTGAGATTTAACCCGCAGAGCTCCGACAGACGCATACCGCAATTCAGGAACAGAGTTATCATGCAGTAATCCCGCTCGAAGTGGTCGGATTCTATGGAAGAAAGCAGGCGCTGTGCGTCCTCTAAGGAGAGATATTTGGGGAGAGTTTTGGGAAGTTTGGGTATCTCCAGCTGAGTTAGTGGATCGGATGGGATAAGGTTCTTTTTCAGGTGAAGATAGGAGTAAAACTGTTTTAATGCTGAGGTCTTGCGTGCGCGGGTCTTCAGAGAATTTGCACGGTCTTCAGCCAGCCATTTCAGGTAATCGTAAGCATCTATAAGCCTGAGTTTTCGGACATACTCAAAGGGCACTCCCCCTATGGGAATTTCCTCAAATGGGATCTTGTTTGTATCAACTTCATTATGAAGGATGCGCATATAGCGCAGGAATGTCCTGAGGTCGATGTAGTAGGCTTCAACTGTCCTGTCACCTCTGCCTTTTACAAGCTGCATATATGTGAGATAATCTGCAAGGTAATCAGGGCAGTCATCATAATAGGCTTTTTTCATTTTTTCATCTCCATATCATTGCGAAACGTTCGTTATAACTGATTATACAACATTCGCGGGGAGAAGTCAACTTTTCTGAGAACACGAGATTTCTGCAGCAAAATGCAAAAAGCCCACCCTTGCGGATAGGCCTCTGCGATGGAGCTAGTCCACGGTCAAACCGTGGATATAAATATGAGTTTGTTACTCTCTCGCTGTTGTACCAAGGAAGTTGCAGGAATCGCTGAGCGTAGTGCCTGTAGATTCATAATTTGCTCTTCTGTTTACGTTAGGATCATATGTGACCCACTTATTTCCGTATACATCTTTGCCCAGCTTGACATTGCAATACGCTGTGAACAGCTCGCCTTCTTCAATGCCGTACTGACCCACATCCAGTTCTTCGCTCTGTCCCACACAGATATCCTTGCCTGTACCAGGAACACGAGTCTGCTCATCGTCTCTGAAAACATAGATCTCAAGCTCATATACATACATATCGGTATTTCATATAATGAGTGTTTCAGGTTTTGATATCTGTCCGATGAACTAATATAAGTATAGCATATTAAATTTATATTTCAACAGTTTGCACACGAAGTGCTGATTTATGCGCACAAGATGCGTATTTGTTAATATAGTTATATTAGTTTAGATATTTTTTATTCATATCATGCTTTTTTGAATAAGATAGTCAATTCTTCTGCGTTATTTTGAGTACAGACTCGTAATTTTTGTTCACAAAAAATTGACATTCGACTGAGTTACAGATTTATCGCGGAAAATATCATCGAAAGTATGTACAAGATAAGAAAATTATCATATCAATACTTGATTAATGTAAGAATGAATGATATACTAAAATATCAGAGTACTGCAAAGGAAGGTGACAGCCTTGGTTAATATCGCGATCTGTGATGATGAAAAAAACTATGTTGATACACTGCTGAATGACATTGCTGAGATCTACGGAGAGAACAGCGGCTTTCATTTCAGGTCATTCAACAGTGGTGAGGATATTATTTCAAATTTTACCAGAGGTGAGTTTGATATTATCTTCATGGACATTGAAATGAAAGAGCTGGACGGTCTTAAAACTGCGGAATATATACGTTCCATAGACCGCAATGTTATACTCGCATTTCTTACAAATTACGATAAGTTCGTATATTCGGGCTACGAGGTGAATGCTTTCCGATATATACTGAAAGATCAGGCGCGTCCTATATATCTAAAGCAGATAAAAGACACCATCGATGAATACAGCAGAAAGTTCAAGTACATAACCATATATCTGAATGATGTTCTGCAGAAACTGATGATAGATGATATATACTACATAGAGGTATACTCTCGGGAGATCATAATCCATCTGGCGGATAAGTGCCACAGGACAACGGGCAAGCTGAAAGACTACGAGAACAATTTCAAGGGAATGTATTTTGCCAAGCCTGACAAGAGCCATCTTGTAAATGCGGCGAACATCGATTTTGTGGAAAAGGACAGGCTGCTTTTGAAAAACGGCGAACATCTTTACATAAGCCGAAAGCATTACAAGGAGATCGTCGATACTTTTGTTGAGTACACAAAAAGCAGGTGCATCTGATGAACAGGACGGAAATAATTGCTGAACTGCTGAACAATGCAGCGGAATCACTGATAATAGTTTTCTTTCTGTACAACATATTCAAGGAGAGATACTATCATGGTTCCAGGGGCATAGCACTGATGACTGTGATATCAATATCGGTATTTTCGGCGCTATCATTCTTTACGCCTGTGCCTTTGCTGAATCTCGGAGCAACTCTGCTTATACTGGTGCTGACTTCCCATATCTGGTTCAACGTCAGTATGATAGAACGATTGTTTTACTCAGTGATGTTTGTTGTTATTGCGCTGGTGTCGGAATTTCTGCCGATGACGGTGATATATATGCTTGATATGGGAACTCCGATAGATCAGCTGTCTTCAGGAAGAGGGCGGTATATCGGAATGATACTGTCGAAGATATTCATGTTCTGGATATCGGTATATATCATTGAATACCTTAAAAACAAGACCCGCTCGATCCCACTCAGAAACTGGATGGCTATCTTTCTCACACCATTTTTCAGCATATTTATACTGTACTGTATGTTCGATCCAAACAGAGTTGACAGAAAGGACACGGTGATCTTTATATCATCGGCGGTTGGTCTGCTGGCGGTGAATCTCTTTGTATTCGACTTTTTTGATGTGTACGCCAATCAGCTGAAAATGGCACTGATGGAACAGCAGTTGAAAAATGATGAGGACAATTACAAGCTTATCGAAGACAAGTACAACGAGATACGCACCCTTAGACATGATTTTAAAAACCAGATAGCGGTAGCAAACGATATGTTTGAGAAAGGGCTTACAAGCGAGGCAATAAAGCATCTGAACGATTTGCAGGACAAGCTTTCGGAAACAAGCGGTGTATGCTATACCGGTATTTCCTCGGTGGACTCCATAGTCAATCTGAAATGGCAGGAAGCTTTGAAGCATGATATCGAGTATGTTACCCAGATAACTGTCAGCGACAAGATAGAACTTGACGATCTTCTGCTTTGCAGGATATTTGCCAATCTGTTGGACAATGCCATCGAGGGATGCGAGCGGTACAGCGGTGACAACAAATTTATCAGCATCAGGATAAGCCAGATAAATGGAAATCTGCATATAAGTATTTCAAACTCCTCGAATCAGGTGGACGTAGATGATCTGAGGACGGAGAAAAGTGATCTTTCTGCTCATGGTTTGGGAGTTAAGAGCATCAAAAAAGCTGTTGAACAACTTAACGGAATAATCACCTTTAAGTGCGAATGTGAAATCTTTTCGGCTGATATAATAATAAAATATTAACTAAACTGCACTTCATGCACGATTAATCGTACTTCATGTAAAACTAATTGAAAAAATGAATAAAACACGCTATACTGATTGCAGGCGGTGAAAATGAAATGATTACCAGACTTGCAAAAAGTACAGCGTGTTTTTTTGTTGACAACAAGATAATCGAAGAGGAAGACAAGGAAGTATATTCCTACGGCATGGAACTGCTTCTGTCGACGGTGGTTAACTTTGCTGTTGCGATAGCAATCGCATTGTTGACAAAGTCTTTTATTCCCTGTCTTGTGAATCTGACTGCTTTCCTGACACTTCGGGTAAATGCAGGAGGTTATCACGCTGATACTCATCTTGGCTGCACGATGACATTGGTATCGGTGATGCTTGTGTTTATATTTGCCGAGAAGAATATTTCAGTAACGGCTATGTTCTATAGTTCATTGTTAATGCTGATGCTTTCAAACATACTGATCATAATGCTTTCACCTGTGGAACACCCTAACAAACCTATTGATGATGATATGAAGATCAGACTCAGGAACAAATCAGTAATTTGGGCGGGTATATGGACGGTGTTCTGCATAGTATTTTTGATCATCGATGTGCGTTACTGCTTTTATGCGGCATCGGGAGTATTTACGATAGCTTTGGCAATGATAGCCGAGAAATTCAAACTTAAGGAGAAAATAGGATGAAAAACATGGTAAAAGACAAACTGATAAATGATTACAACGATCTGAGTTATCATACGGATGATACTTTCACGAAATATCGGTTTACTTACAACGGCGTTTATGTTCACGTTTATTTTGACGCTTATGACTATCAGGCACTTTCACTTTCTGTGATACTGATTTATGAGAGGGATTATTATTACACCTCGCTGAATGTTGACGATACGGATACTAACATTGAATATCTGCACAAGATACCTCTCGGGATACTGAGAAGAATACTTGTGAATAAAAAGCTGGACGATATGTTCGAGCATCTTGAAGAGCATATACTTAACAGCACTCCCGAAGAAGGACGTTATTCAGATGACAAGCTTTTCAGCAGTACGCTGAAATTTTCGGGAAAGAGAAAGGATCTGCCTTTCTGGAAGAGTATAAAGCACGTAAGAATGAGCGATGATACACTCAACAGGCTGAGAGTGACATCAAATATAAGTTTAAGCACACTAAAAAAGATACAGTCTAAGAATATGACTCTGGTCAAGACACAGTTCCCCAAGGACAGGAAAAACATAAAGATGATTCTTGATTCAAAAGGGATAGATCTTGAACTGAGATCGTAAATAAAGTCTTAGTCGGACGGAATATGGACAGGCTATGGTATTAATTCCCGGCAGTATGGAAGCGCGGCTGTTTGGTAATTTGCAGCCGCAGTTGTCGGGGTTATAAATATTATTTTAAAAGGAGTGGAATTCTATGAAAACTTTGAAAAAACCAATTGTTAAGTGCAGCACAGCTTTGGCATCCCTGGCACTGAAAGTTGGTGTTCGTACCAACAAACAGGCCTGCATATTCTGGTATAATCAGCCGAAAGAACCTAAAGGTATCAGTAAATTCCGAAAATAAAGCGGAATTTATGAAATACAAAAGTAACACCCGATCTTTTGCTTTCAGCCGGCAGGACCCTCTGAGCTGTCGGCTGTTGGCGCGGATCAGGGCAAGTGATCTTCGCGATCCCCTTTTTAAATGTAAAACAAATACCACCTCGGCTTTTACATGGGCTGAGGCGGTATTTGTTTTTATATTCTGGTATTAGTAGCCTTCGGCTGTTCTTTGTTTGCGGATAGCTATGCGCTTGCGGGCGCCTTCGTATTCAGCCTGTTCGGTTATGCCCTCGGGAATTATACCGTAGTCTATGGGCTTTGGTCTGCCGTTTTCATCTACGTGTACACAGGTGAGATAGGCGTGGTTTATGGCTCTGCGGATACCTGAGCCTTTATCTTCAACATAGGAATCAACGCGGACTTCCATTGAAGTTTTGCCGACGTAAGTGACCTTTGCGATGAGTACGACTATATCGTTTATGAACGCGGCGTGCTTGAATTTCAGGCTGTCCACCATAAGCGTGACGGCATTTCCTCCGCAGTGGCGCATGGCGGCTACACCTGCGGCTTCGTCTATCCATTCCATCAGTCTGCCGCCGAAAAGACGGTTTTCACCGTTGATATCACGGTACTGTATAAGCTTGGTTATCTCGGTGATGGAATCCGAGACACGTTTATCGCCCTTGGAATAAGGCATGGTTGTTTCCTCCTTAAGATTTTGATGATCGGAGATATCTCATGTGGATATCTGTGAGAAGTCGGCTGACTTTTATTTTATCCGGTCTTTCGGGGAGCTTGCTGTTTTCATAAGCAGTCAGGAGCTTTTTATCCATTTGGTTTACTATATCGAAGAACTCGGATGAAAGGGTGTTCTGCTCAGTGTTGAAATACTCCCCTGTTTTGATGCTCATGAGAAGGTCATGTTCCTTTTCGCGGTATGTTATTATCTCGCCGCGGGATAGGATATCCTCAGCCATGAAATAAAGTCTCAGCAGATGCATAGCGTGTTTATTCAGGTGGTAGGTATCCTTTTTGTGGTTGCGGTGTCCCAGATGCTTATTAAATTCCTTGACGCAGGAAGTTATCTCGTTGGCTACAATGCTGAATTCATTTGCGGGGAGCATATCCATATCAAGAGAGAAGCACAGCAGTACTTCTTCATCGGTTATTGGCTTGCCGTTTACCTTAATCTCGGTGATTGTATCATTGAAAAGCACGCCAACATCGTAGGCATCAACGGGAGTGCCGTTTACGGTAATCTTATTACCGCTTTGGTCGGTAACGTGCATTTTCAGGCATTCGCGTTTATAGTGCTTGCACTCCTCTTCGAGATGGCGCTGTATTCGCTCGATGGAATCGGCAAGGGATATGCTTTTGAAGACGTTTGAGCCGTTATCCTTGCCGATGGCATTTTTCAGACGCTGGAACTGACCTCTGGCATAGCCTGCAAATGAACCGTAGGCGAGTTTGCTCAGGAATATCTCACGATTATCCAGCAGGAGTTTTCCATAGTCGCTGACCATGGCGTAGTGTTCGGGTCTGCACCCAAGCATTTCGATGGTGTTGGGATTGCATTTATAGAACAGTGCAACTATCTTGCCCAGGACGTAAAATGTGGTATCGGTGGGACGGTCGATGTACTGTTCAAATCCGTTTGCGCCGTAAATGTAGTGTTCGTTTTGGGTGGAATTTTCATCTTTCAGAAACCCGCAGCCCAGAAGATCGGAAGGTTCGGGCATTACTATGCCGCGGATATCAATATCAGATTCGGGAGTGTTAAGCCCATAGGATATGCTTCCGCCGAAAGTCAGCAATGCAATGCGATTGCCAAGAAATGGGTCGGTTTTAAGAAAACTGTACTCCGGGGCGGAGATGACTTTTTTTATATCCATCAGATCACCTGTAAAGACCAAGTTTCTTTATTGCGGATGCGACGATAACGCTTCTGGGTTTCAGGCTGTATGTATTGCCGTTACGGTAGATAAGGGCATTGAAATCCGTACCCTTTTTGTAGGGAACAAAGGTATAAAAATCAACGTTCCAGTCGTAACCCTCGGGGAGAGCGGGAAGTTCGATGGAACAATCCTCCCAGTAAGCGTTGATGCCTATGAACACGGCATCGTCATTGCCCTTTTTATCCTTGCCTGCGAACATAACGCCGATAACGTGGTCGTGGTCGTTTGTGTTTTTGTTCCATGCGGTGGTATTGTGTATGCTGGTATCGGGAAAACCGAATGCTCCCTCGTTGGTGGCGTGCCTTATGACCTCATGCTTTTTGCGGAAAGCTATCATATCACGGACGAAATCATGTATCTCGCGGAATTTTTTAAGCCTGGACCAGTCAAGCCATGAGACTTCGTTATCCTGACAGTATGCATTGTTATTGCCGAACTGGGTGTTGCAGAATTCATCGCCCGCGTAGAACATAACTGCTCCCCTGCTGAAAAGCAGTGTTGCAAAAGCGTTCTTTATCATTCTCATTCGCAGACCAATTACCTCGCGGTCGTCGGTATCGCCCTCAAATCCACAGTTCCAGCTGGTGACACTGTTATCGCCGTCGGTATTGTTCCAGCCGTTGGCTTCGTTGTGCTTGGTATTATAGGAGTAGAGATCGTACATGGTGAAGCCGTCATGACAGGTGAGGAAGTTTACCGAAGCATTATGCCAGCGTTCGGGGGGATAAAGGTCGGCTGAACCTGTTATCCTCTGGATAGCAGCCCATGCCATGCCGTTATCGCCTTTGAGGAAACAACGCAGGTCATCACGGAAACGACCGTTCCATTCAGCCCATCTGTTCCATGAGGGGAAGCTGCCGACCTGATAAAGTCCGCCTGCATCCCATGCTTCGGCTATAAGCTTACACCCGCTGAGTATGGGGTCATATGCGATGGTTTTCAGAAGGGGCGGGTTCTCCATGGGAGTACCGTCCTCACTTCTGCCAAGGATAGATGCAAGATCGAAGCGGAAACCGTCAACGCGGTACTCTATGACCCAGTAGCGCAGGCAGTCGATGATAAACTGCTGAACTATGGGGTGATTGCAGTTCATGGTGTTTCCGCATCCGCTGAAATTTACATACTTTCCGTTGGGGGTCAGCATATAGTAGACGCTGTTGTCTATGCCCTTGAAGGAGAAAACTGTGCCGTCCTCGTTGCCCTCGGATGTATGGTTGAAGACAACATCGAGGAAAACAAGTATGCCGTTTTCATTACAGGTGCGTATAAGATTTTTCAGCTCATCGCCCTCGTGGTTGTACTCGACCTTTGAAGAATAGCTGGTATTCGGAGCGAAGAAACAAGTTGTGTTGTAGCCCCAGTAATTCATCAGCAGATTGCCCTCGTGGTGACGCTCCTCATAGAGTTCGTCAAATTCAAAGACGGGCATAAGTTCGATAGCGTTGACACCCAGCTTTTTCAAGTATGGTATCTTCTCGATAACACCATCAAACGTACCCGGGTGCTGAACACCTGAAGTCAGGCTGTTGGTGAATCCTCTTACGTGGAGTTCGTAGATAACGAGGTCGCTGAAAGGTATATTATGGCTGACGAAATTTCCCCAGTCAAATTTATCAGTGGTTACTCTGCCGTGATAACTGCCGTCGCTCGGGGCTTTTTTGCCCCAGACGCTCTGTCCTGTAACAGCCCTTGCGTAGGGGTCGAGGATATTCTTTTTATCGTCAAAAAGCAGACCTTTTTCGGGGGCATATTCTCCCGAAAAGCGGTAACAGTATTCGATCTCATAGATATCAAGACCGTAGATCATGATAGACCATGTATCGCCTATGCGGTAGCTGTCGGGGATAGGAATGATGGCAAACGGCTCGGTCTCGCCGCGCCTGAAAAGCACTACGGAACAGCCTGTGGCATTTGAGGAATGAATAGTGAAATTAACAGCATGGAGCATTGCAGAAGCGCCGTTCAGGGTATATATACCGGGACGGCATTCAAATCCTGCGATGATATCTGTAGCTTTGTAGGTAGACGAATTTTTCATTATATCACAGCCTTAAATCATTAATATGTTATGATAATATAACAAAGTGAATATATCATATCTTTGATTATATACCATTTTGAACAAATTATCAATTGAATTTTTGTATAAAAAATGACCGCCATATTTGGTAAAGCGGTCACGGAATGTTAAATTGAAGCTGTCATTTTCCGAATGTATCTCGGAAGACATTGTAATTTGTGGGATTTTTAGGGGAACAGTATACTGCGAATTCGATGTTTTTGAAATAGTATCGGTACTTTTCGGTGAGATCTTTCATGACCTTTGCCACAACTTTCGGGGGATTGCGGAAAGCACCGCAGCCGAATGCACCGAGGATAAAGGTCTCAGCGCCGTTATTTATGGCGGTGATGAAAACTCTTTCAAGGCGCTTATACTGTATCTTTGCGAGGGTATCGTCATAGATCCTGGTGTAGCCGCTGAGATTCGGAGAGGCACAGGTAATGACATCTACCTTGAACCACTCTTTTTCAGGTCTTGGGACAGGTGATGCGGTATCAGTCTTGATGCAGTAGACATCTGGAGTGAATATGAGATCATCGTTATAGATAAGATCGCTGAACATAGTCCTGTGGGGCATATAGAAGCCTTCCATTATCTTATACGACGAAAGACATGGAAAGAGAGTTGTTATTCGGCATATGCACTCTTCCTGAGCTTTTGCGCCGTTTACCACACCGCCGCCCGGATTTTTGGCGGATGCGAAATTCAGTATGCATACCTTGGTGTCTTTATACTGTTCAGCAGATTCTATGGTACGCTTTTGGGTAACGGATATTTTAGCCGGAGTCAGGTAAGGCTCGGCTTTAAGGTCGATCGATTCACTGTCAAGTAAAATATACTGACGATTAACAGAGCTTTGGAAAGCACCTTTCAGGAGGCTGTTATTACTGCACTGTTCAATAGTGTCATTGAAGATATTTACGAGAATTTCTTTATCGTTGCCGCGCATGGTAACACCTCACTTTACAATTAATCCCAACAGCTTTGCAAGGTCAGCTGCCTGTTCATATGTTACTGTCACGCCGCGGAGTTCGGAAAGTTCACGGGAGAGGACTATGCCCGATATATCACATTTTGAGAAGTCGGTGCCACGCATTTTTGTCATGAACAGTTCAGCGCTGACAAGCTTTACATCTTTAAAGGTCGTTCTTTTAAATTCGCTTCGGGAAAGAAGCGCACCCGACATATCGCAGTCGGTGATGGTGCAGGCATCGAAGGTGGATTCGGAGAAAAGTCCGTAGGTGAAGGAACTTGTTTTCAGCGTAGACTGCTTGAATACAGCGCTTCCGAATTCTGCGCCGTTTGCTTTACAGCCCGTGAACTCACATTCCTTAAAATAGCAGTCACCAAGTTTGCAGTTGGAAAGGTCGCATTTATCGAACTTACAGCCATAGAAACAGGCTTTGGTTAGGTCGCACTGAATAAAGCGACAGCCTTTGAAGACTACCTCGGAGAATTCAAAACCACTGATATCTTCGGAAGCAATGATCTCACGCTCGTATTCGGCGTTCTTGATCTCCATATCCTGATCTCTGACTTTTGAAATATCATCTGTAAACATAATTATCACCCGAAATATCATACCATATTATTTTAAAAATGTAAAGACAACAGATGAAAATTTACATCAAGTTATTTTACTTTACGGGTATGAATGCACAAAAAAGCCGCCCGAAGGCGGCTTGAAATTATTACTGGTTTTCCTTAACGATCTCCTTGAGACCTGTTGCAAGACCTGCAAGACTCTGAATCTCGCTTGGGATAATGATCTTGGTTGCCTTGCCGTCAGCTGCTTTGCTGAATGCTTCAAGGCTCTTGAGCTGGATAACTGCTTCGTTAGGATTAGCAGCATTCAGCTTAACGATACTGTCAGCCAGTGCGCGCTGTACCATGTCGATAGCCTGCGCTTCACCTTCTGCCTCCAGGATCTTCTGCTCCTTGACAGCGTCTGCACGGAGTATCATGGACTGCTTTTCAGCCTCAGCGGCAAGTATCTGAGATTCCTTGTCAGCCTGTGCGCGGAGTATCTTGGACTCCTTTTCACCTTCTGCAACGAGTATCTGGGACTTCTTTTCAGCCTCAGCCTGAATGACTTTTTCACGTCTTTCGCGGTCAGCCTTCATCTGCTTTTCCATTGCATCCTGGATCTCTCTGGGAGGGATGATGTTCTTCAGCTCGACACGCTGAACCTTGATGCCCCATCTGTCGGTAGCTTCATCGAGTATAGCAGTTATACGTGTGTTGATGATATCTCTGGAAGTAAGTGTTGCTTCCAGATCCAGGTCGCCGACGATATTTCTCAGGGTGGTAGCGGTGAGGTTCTCGATAGCGGAGATAGGTCTTTCAACGCCGTATGTGAATTGCATAGCATTGGTTATCTGGAAGAATACGACGGTATCTATCTGCATGGTAACGTTATCCTTGGTGATAACGGACTGGGGTTTGAAGTCAACTACCTGCTCCTTGATGGATACTTTCTTTGCAACTCTGTCGATAAAAGGAACTTTAACGTGGAGACCTGTGCCCCATGCTGCGTGGAATGTACCGAATCTTTCAACGACATAAACATATGCCTGGGGTACTATCTTTATGTTGGAGATTATAACCAACACGATAAATGCGATAAGTATCAGTACGATCAATAATGGACTCATTTCTTCTTTACCTCCGAATTCAATTCTTTTGTGTTACAACAAGTTTTGCGCCTGAGACCTCGACTACGCTTACGGTAGCGCCTTTCTCTATTGTGCTCCCGTCCTCGGAAACAGCTGACCAGTCAGTGCCGTCCAGTCTGACCCTGCCTTTATTCAGGCTGTTGTCGATGCTCTCGATGACCTGCGCTGTCTTACCGACATCAAGTTCAAAGTTTGTGGGAACAGCGGTCATTCTGACCTTTTTTGCAAGAGGACGTGTCGCTATAAGGAATACTATCGAAGCGATAACGAACACAGCAAACTGCGACACGAATGAAAGCTTCGCGATAGCACAGAACATAGCCGCAAGTGCGCCCAGTGCGAACCAGATGCTAAGCAATCCTGCGCCGTTTGCGATCTCAACGATCACAAAGAATACGAAAGCCACTGCCCAAACGATGATGTAAGTGGTAGCCATAAACAGATCAACTCCTTTCCTGTTCTGAAAATATATATTTCTTTCTGCGGTATTAATTTTACCGCAACATAATTATACCATAATTTTTCGATTTTTTCAATAGGTAAATTCGTATAACAGAAAAAATTTTGCTGACAGAAAAGTGATAGAAATTACAGTGATCCGGTCAAGCAAGCCAACTTGTCGTTCAATGATTATATGTCAAGAAAATCACTTGACATATACCTTTTTGATTATGCCGATGTACTGCACGTGGTAGTCACCTGTTGCATAGTTTGCTTCGATGAGATCTTTGTTGATGAAGCTATCGGGAGTCATTGACTGTACGTATGCTTTTTCACATACGAAAACCAGCTTTGCCTGCTCAAAAGTGACGGAGCAGTCTGCTACAACGGGAACCAGCCCTGTTTCGGCGGATTTATCGCAATCTCTGCCGCTGTGAGAACCGCAGAAGGCCAGTGCTTTCCTCTCGGATTCATCAAAAAAACTAATTGTAAAGGTATTCTCCTTGTCAAGAAATTCCTTGGTATATCTCTGGGGTCTGATAACGGTGGTGAAGGTCTGCTTGCCCCACATTATGCCTGCAAAGCCCCATGAAGCTGTCATGGTGTTCCAGCCGTTCTCGTTACCTGCGGTAACAAGGAACCAGTCCTTATCTATCTTCTTATAAGGATCAAAACCCATTGTATGCAGTTCCGAGGGGTCTACCTCTTTAAAACCGTATTTCTCAGTAAGTATGCTCATTTTCCATTCCGCCTTTCGCGTAAGATTTATGCTTATACAAGCATGATACTATTATACTCCATATTTTATGAAAATGCAACCGTTTTGTAATTGCTTTTTTACAGAATTGGTGTTATAATAGTCTATATGTAGGGCGTTTTTGTCGTGGGATATCTGTATGCAGTGTTGAGGATTTTTCATAATATGCATGATATTCTGCATATTATTGTATTTTATACGTAATATTCATCAAAAATTTGCATATTCGTGTAATTTTATGCGTAAAACCCCTTGACAAATCCGAATAATGGTGTATAATATGATTATTGTTTGACATACTATTCACCTTATGCCTGAATTTTTATTTTTGGAGGAATACATCATGGCTAAAGAAATCAAAAAAGTTGTACTCGCTTACTCGGGCGGACTTGATACTTCTATCATCATCCCGTGGCTGAAGGAAAACTACAATAACTGTGAAGTTATCGCAGTTTCCGGCGACGTTGGACAGGGCACAGAGCTTGACGGCCTGGAGGAGAAGGCTATCAAGACAGGCGCTTCCAAGCTTTACATCGAGGATCTGACAGAAGAGTTCATCACTGATTACGTTTATCCCACCGTACAGGCTGGCGCTGTATACGAGAATCAGTACCTGCTGGGTACTTCCTTTGCTAGACCTATCATCGCAAAGAGAATTGCTGAGATCGCTATCAAGGAAGGCGCTGACGCTATCTGCCACGGCTGCACAGGTAAGGGCAACGATCAGGTAAGATTCGAGCTGGCTATCAAGGCATTTGCACCCGATATGCAGATCATCGCTCCCTGGAGAATCTGGGATATCAAGTCCAGAGATCAGGAGATCGATTATGCCGAGGCACACAACATTCCTCTGAAGATAAACAGAGAGACCAACTACTCCAAGGATAAGAACCTGTGGCACCTTTCTCACGAGGGTCTGGATCTTGAGGATCCCGCAAACGAGCCTCAGTACGAGAAGCCCGGTTTCCTGGAGCTGGGTGTATCTCCCATACAGGCACCCGACAAGCCCACTTATGTTACTATCCACTTTGAAAAGGGTATCCCCACCGCTGTTGACGGCGTAAAGATGGGCGGCAAGGATCTCGTTGCAAAGCTGAACGAACTGGGCGGCGCTAACGGTATCGGTCTGGCTGACCTTGTTGAGAACAGACTGGTTGGTATGAAGTCCAGAGGCGTATACGAGACTCCCGGCGGAACTATCCTGTACAAGGCTCACGAGATACTGGAGACCATCACTATCGACAAGGAGACCGCTAGAATGAAGAGCTACATCGGCATCAAGTTCGCTGATATAGTTTACAACGGTCAGTGGTTCACACCTCTGAGAGAGGCTCTGAGCGCATTCGTTACCGAAACACAGAAGAATGTTACCGGTGATGTTAAGCTGAAGCTGTACAAGGGCAACGTTATCAATGCAGGCGTTACTTCTCCTTACACCCTGTATGATGAGGAAGTTGCTACATTCGATGAGGATGATGTTTACAATCAGGCTGATTCCGCAGGCTTCATCAATCTGTTCGGTCTGCCTATCAAGGTACGCGCTAAGCTGGAGCAGAAGAGAAACAATAAGTAATCTTACGCCGTAAAAAATCTATTATTAGGAGGTCATAGTATGTCAGACAAGAATTCTTACTTTGAACCGGGCTTCGACAAAAAAGTAGAGATATCCTACGATAATCTTCCCAATTCGTCTTTCGAGGACGTTAATCTGGGCGGTGCGACTTTTACCAATGTTAATCTGAAAGGCTCAAATTTTGAAGATGTCAACATGGATGACACCATCTTTGACAACATCAGTATGCAGAACACCAGATTCACCGATATGTACATGGTAAATTCCCGTTTCCTTGGCGTTAACATAAGCGGTTCACGTTTTGGCTGTTCTATCATGAACAATGTTGAATTCAAGAATCCTGATCTGAAGAATTCTCAGTTCATACATTGTGACCTCACAGGTGTTGAGATCAGCGACTGCAAGATAGATGGTCTGAAGATCAACGGCATCGACATCCAGAAGCTTCTGGAACAGCACGATAAGGATTGATCGTCCGTTTGGCGGACGCTAGCAGGTGTTCGGGCAGAATAACTCCTTGGTTCGGGTTATTTTGCCCATGCCTGTTTATACAGACTGCCCTGTGCAGGACGGTCTGTATAAGCAGACTAAATGATCATTATAAATAAGGAGAAGTATCATGACACACAAAGACAAGGCTTTGAGTCTTTTCAGTCAGGGATTTCATTGTTCTCAGGCTGTTCTTGGTGCTTTTGCAGAAGAACTTGGCATGAGCGATGAACTCGCTCTCAGTGTCAGCGGCAGTTTCGGCGGCGGTATGAGGAACGGTGAAGTCTGCGGTGCTTGCACGGGAGCGCTGATGGCTATCGGTCTGAAATACAGATTTTTCAAAGCCGATGATATCGGCAGCAAAGAAAAGAACAATGCTGTTACTTCGGTATTTTTGAGAAGATTCAAGGAAAAGAATGGCTCATTTCTTTGCAGAGAGCTTCTCGGATATGATCTTTCAGACCCGAAGCAGCAGGCTGAGGCTCGCGAAAAAGGTATGTTTACGGAATTCTGCCCGAAGATGGTCGCTAGTGCCGTTGAGACAGCAGAAGAACTTATGAATGAATAAATAAAAAGGACGGTAAGTAAAATGGCTGGAAAAATGTGGGCAGGACGTTTCACTAAAGAGGTAGACGAGAGGGTCAACGATTTTAATTCATCTATCTCATTTGACCACAGAATGTACAAGCAGGATATCGAGGGTTCTATCGCACACGCTACTATGCTGGGTGAATGCGGTATAATCGATATCGAAGAGAGCAAGAAGATAATCGAGGGTCTTAAGGGCATACTTGCTGATATCGAAAGCGGCAAGCTTGAATTTGACCCTACTGCCGAAGATATCCATATGTTCGTGGAAGCTGAGCTGACTTCAAGACTTGGCGACACAGGCAAGAGACTACACACTGCGAGATCGAGAAACGATCAGGTAGCGCTGGATATAAGAATGAATCTGAAAGTTGAGGCTGACGAGATAATCGCGCTGGTAAAGGAACTGGAGCAGACTATACTCAATATGGCTGAAAAGCACCTGACCACGGTAATGCCCGGATATACTCATTTACAGAGGGCACAGCCCATCACTTTCGCGCATCATCTGATGGCTTATGCAAATATGCTGCTGAGAGACCTGGGCAGACTTGAGGACTGCAAGAAGAGACTCAACATTATGCCTTTGGGCAGTGGTGCGCTGGCTTCAACCACTTATCCTATCAACAGACAGAGAGTATGCGACCTGCTGGGATTTGACGAGATAACTCAGAATTCACTGGACGGCGTTTCGGACAGAGATTTCTGCATTGAACTGGCTTCGGCTATATCCATGCTGATGATGCATCTTTCAAGATTCTCGGAGGAGATAATACTCTGGTGTTCATGGGAGTTCAAGTTCGTTGAGCTTGACGACGCTTATGCAACAGGTTCTTCCATAATGCCCCAGAAGAAAAACCCCGATGTTACCGAGCTTATCAGAGGTAAGACAGGAAGAGTTTACGGCGACCTGAACACTCTGCTGGTAATGATGAAGGGCACTCCCCTTGCATACAACAAGGATATGCAGGAGGACAAGGAAGCTATCTTTGATGCTGTGGATACCGTTAAGCTTTGCCTGAAAACATTCATACCAATGCTGGATACCATGACTGTTCTTAAAGATAACATGAGAAATGCTGCTGCAAGAGGTTTCATAAATGCTACCGACTGCGCAGATTATCTGGTAAAGAAGGGTATGCCTTTCAGAGATGCTTACAAGATAACAGGTACTCTGGTACACACCTGCATCGAGCTGGGCTGCACTCTTGAAACTCTGCCTATGGAAGAGTACAAGAAGCTCACAGAGAATTTTGACGAAGACGTTTATGAGGCAATAAGCCTTGACACCTGCGTTATGCAGAGAAAGGCTGCAGGCGGACCTGCACCTGAATCGGTAAAGGCACAGATTGCGTATGTACGTGAAAGGATTTAATAAGATAAGGCAGAGCGAGGAGCTCAGCGCAGCGGCAGTTTTTCTGCTGTGGCTGGTCTTCGGAATAGGGCTGGTTATTCTGGTGGACAAAGTTATACCAAGCATACTGACCCTTATGCTGGCTTTCGGGTTTATATATCCTACAGGTTGTCTGGTAATGTTTTTCAGACTTTGCAAAAGCCACGGAGTTATGTGGTACTTCCCTGTTGCAGTCATATTAGTTGATGTTATTATGTACGCGGCATGGGGTACTTACAGGGCGATAATCCCGAATATGCTTATCCTCACCATACTCTGTCTGCTATTCGGATGCGGACTGGGCGGATGTTTTGCGGACAAGGAAGCTGTAAAAGCTTACCGTGAAAACAGACGCTTGAAAAAACTCGGTGAGGACAAACCTTATTCTTCGATAATAGATGATAATAATATCAAAAAAAACAAGAAATGATCTTTTGGGAAGTGTAACGTTATGAGCAATAAATTCAAGGTTTTTATAGATGGTAAAGCAGGAACTACAGGTCTTAAGATATACGAAAGACTTGGCAGGCGCGACGATATCGAGATACTGCTGATAGATGAGGAAAAGCGTAAGGACAGCGCAGAGCGTGCCAAGATGATAAACAGCGCGGATATAGTATTTCTCTGCCTGCCCGATGCTGCTGCAAAGGAAGCTGTAGCGCTGTGTACAAATCCCGAGACAAGGATAATCGATGCTTCTACCGCACACAGAACCGATCCTGCATGGGATTATGGTTTCCCCGAGCTTTCGGAAAAGCACAGGGAGAACATACGTAAGTCCAAGAGAGTAGCTAACCCGGGCTGCTATGCCAGCGGTTTCATATCTCTGGTATATCCTCTGATTCAGGCAGGTGTTCTGCCCGAGGATTATCCTGTAACCTGCCATGCGGTATCAGGTTACAGCGGTGCTGGCAACAAGATGATCAACGTAATCGAGAGCGCTGACAAGACCTTTGAGATGAACTCCCCCAGACAGTATGCTCTTGGTCAGCAGCACAAGCATATCCCTGAGATGCAGAAGATATGCGGCATGAAGTATGCTCCTATGTTCAATCCTATCGTTGATGACTATTACAGCGGTATGGTAGTGAGCGTGCCTCTTGTGACAAGATGCCTGACAAAAAAGTACACTCCCGCTGAGATACACGAGATAATGACTGCACACTATGCTGGTCAGCATTTTGTGAAAGTTATGGAACTTGGCGGTACTGAGACACTGGCTGACGGTTTCCTGGCTGCAAATACTCTGGCTGATACCAACAATATGCAGATATTTGTTTGCGGAAACGATGACCAGATACTTCTGTGTTCGAGATTCGACAATCTCGGCAAGGGCGCAAGCGGCGCTGCTATGCAGAATATGAACATCATGCTGGGCATTGATGAAACAACCGGTCTTGAATAGATTATTAAGGTGAATTTATGAAAAAATCGTTCGCTGCAGCACTGGCACTACTAATAACAATATCAATGGCATCGTGCGGCAATTTCGGCAGACCGGATCCCAAGACGGTCGAAAGAACAAATGAGGATCAGAATTCTTCGCGTAGAAGCCTTGTTGATGAAATGTTCTCAACTGACGAGGAAAGCTCGGTCAGCGATAACGCAGAATACTCAATAGAGGATGATCCGGAAAATTTCGTTAAAGTGACCGTCGAGAATATGACTCTCGAAGAAAAGATAGGACAGCTTTTCTTTGTAAGGGCTGACGCTCTGGAAACAGGATACGAAAACAAGGTCGTAAATGACGACAGTATCGGCGGCGTTACCTATGTTGACGATATGATGATCGATGCCCTTGAAAAGTACCATGTTGGCGGAGTTGCCCTGATGGAAAAGAACATCATGGACGAAGACAAGTTGATAAAACTGACTTCCGATCTTCAAGCGAATTCGGATTATCCTTTGTTTATAGGTATTGAAGAACTGGGCGGTGAGCTGGCGCCTATCGCCAACAACATGAATTTCGATGTGCCGCTCTTCGGCAATATGAACGAAGTCGGTAAAACTGCCACAGCAGCAAACGCCAAGAAAGTCGGCAAAGCCATCGGAAAATATCTGGCGGGCTACGGCATAAACATTGATTTTGCTCCAATCGCTGATGTTTCGGAAGACGATGAAGAAGTTAAAGCCAGCAGTTTTGCAGCTGACCCGATGATGGTATCAGACATGGCAGTGGCTGAGATAGAGGGTCTGCATGAAGCGGGAGTTATGTCGGCGGTAAAGCACTTCCCCGGATACGGTGATGCAGTGACCAATAAGAACAATGTTCCTGTAAATGATATGTCCTGGGACGAGATAATGGAAGACGACGGTCTTGCATTTACTGAAGCACTTGAAAAGACAGATATGCTGATGGTGGGGCACATAATGCTGCCGGAAGTCAGTGACGACGGTCTTCCCGCTTCGATGTCACAGCAGATAATCTAGGGCAAGATAAGAGATGAGCTGAAATTCAGAGGCGTTGTTATAACAGATGCAATGTCCGCCAAATGCATTACAGAAAACTACGTCAAGCGCGAAATTGCTGTAAATGCCATCATCGCGGGTGCTGACATTATACTGATGCCCTATGACCTGGACGAAGCTTACGACTCGGTGCTGAAAGCTGTAGAGGACGGAAAGATAAGCGAAGCAAGAATAGATAAGAGCGTTGAGAGGATACTCTGGCTCAAAGTTAAAAACCATCTTTTTGATGATTATGCTCAGAAGTCTGATGACACATCAAAGGACACAGACAGTGATTCATCGGAAAGCTAAGGAGAAATTGATATGAAAGAAATAAACAAAGTCGTATACGACGGCTACAAATACATTGAGGGCGGCGTTTGTGCTGCCAAGGGTTTCAAGGCAAACGGTCTGTACTGCGGTATCAAGAAAGCTATGGACGCAGCTGAAACTCCTGACGGAAACGAGAGCCCCGTTTCAAATACAAAACCCGATCTTTGTCTGGTAGCATCTGACGTTATGTGCAGTGCTGCAGCAGTGTTCACACAGAATAAGGTCAAGGGCGCCCCTGTAACTGTTTCACAGAAGCATCTTGAAAAGACAGGCGGCAAGGCACAGGGATTTATACTGAATTCCAAGAACGCCAATACCTGCAATGCTGACGGCGAAGCTAAGGCTCTGAAAATGTGCGAGCTGGCTGCAAACAAACTGGGCATCAAGACTGAGGAAATGCTTATCGCACAGACAGGTGTTATCGGTCAGATAATGCCTATCGAGCCTGTTGAAAATGCTATGGACGACCTGTACAACGGACTTGCTTATGACGGCAACGAGAAGGCTGCCATCGCTATAATGACCACCGACACTGTAAAGAAAGAAGTAGCAGTTGAGTTTGAGATAGGCGGAAAGACCTGTCATATCGGCGGCATGGGCAAGGGCAGCGGTATGATACATCCTAACATGGCTACTACTCTGAATGTCATCACAACAGACTGCGCAGTTAGCTCTGATATGCTGAAAAAGGCTCTGAGCGAGATAGTAAAGGTAACTTACAACTGTCTTTCTGTTGACGGAGATCAGTCCACAAATGACACCTGTGCTGTTATGGCTAACGGTCTGGCAGGAAATGCTGAGATCACTGCGGAGGGCGCTGATTTTGACAAGTTCAAGCAGGGTCTGTTCATCATAATGAGCAACATCACAAAGATGCTGGCTAAGGACGGCGAGGGCGCTACTAAGCTTCTGGAATGCAACGTATGCGGCGCAAAGGATCAGGACGATGCTATCATCATCGCCAAGAGCGTTATCTGCTCTCCCCTTTTCAAGTGCGCTATGTTCGGCGCGGACGCTAACTGGGGACGCATACTTTGTGCGGTAGGTTATGCCGAAGCTGAATTCGACATCAACAAAGTAGATGTAAAGATCGCTTCAAAGCAGGGCGAGATACACGTTTGCGAGAACGGTGCGGGCGTGCCTTTCTCAGAAGAGGAAGCAAAGAAGATACTGCTTGAAGATGAGATCTTCATAAATGTATGCGTGGGTAACGGCGAAGGCAGTGCCACTGCATGGGGATGCGACCTTACATACGATTACGTAAAGATAAACGGCGACTACAGAAGCTAAGAGAAACAGAAGATTCTGTAAAGATACAGCACAAAAGAAAGGAAAAAAGAATATGGAAAACACCATCAGCAATGTTTCGGTGTCGTCTGAGGAACACGGTTTCATCAACCGCAATGCGCTGAAATACATAGTTATCGTGGCTATGCTGATAGACCACATAGGTGAACTTTTTGAAAGTTCAATTGACCCCAACATATACCACATAATGAGGTTCATAGGCAGACTTACAGGTCCCACCATGGCATTCTTTCTTGCAGAGGGCGCCAAGTACACGCGGGATATAGCTAAGTATCAGAAAAGGCTTGCGATATTTGCTGCTATATCATGGCTGCCTTTCATATTCGCAAACCCCGGACCTCAAAAACTGATAGAATCTCCCGTATATTTTCTACAGCAGAGCGTAATTTATACACTATTCCTCGGAATAACAGCAATAAGGATCTGGGACAGCCCGAATTACGAAAAAGATGCGAAAATAATATTCATATTTTTGCTGTGTCTGGCTTCGGTGATCGGAGACTGGCCGATAATGGACGTTCTTGCGCCGCTGTTTATGTATATTTACAGAGATGACAAGAAGAAGCGCTATATCGCAGTGACGCTGGCATATCTGCCGATGATGCTGATGGTTCTCATAATGGACGGGTGGCATCAGGCGGGCGTTCTTATGGTACCGCTGATAATAATTTTCTGCTACAACGGCAAGGGCGGAAAGAAGAATGCTTTCAACAAGTGGTTCTTCTACATATTCTACCCTGCACACCTGCTGATACTTGGCATCATAAAATGGGTAGTGCTTGCATAAGGAGTTAATATGGCTTTTGATTTCAAGAAAGAATACAAGGAATTCTATATGCCGTCCAAAAAGCCTGTTATCGTTGATGTTCCCGAAATGAGATACATCGCTGTGAGAGGCAAAGGCGACCCGAATGAAGAAGACGGCGAATACAAGCAGGCTGTCGGGGTGCTGTATGCAGTGGCATATACCTTGAAAATGAGCTACAAGACCGACCACAGGATAGATGGCTTTTACGAGTATGTCGTACCGCCGCTGGAAGGTCTCTGGAAGCAGGACGGTTCGGAGAGCATTGATTACTCACGCAAAGACGGCTTTGAATGGGTGGCGATGATACGTCTGCCCGACTTTATAACAAAGGCTGACTTTGAGTGGGCGGTGGAAACTGCCGCGAAGAAGAAAAAGCTTGACTGTTCAATGGTCGAATACCTCACACTTAATGAGGGGCTTTGTGTGCAGATGATGCATATCGGTTCTTACGATGATGAGCCCGCATCTGTTGAGATGATGGAGAGATTTCTGGAAGAGCAGGGATATGTAAATGATATAGGTGAAGAAAGACAGCATCACGAGATATATCTTTCAGACCCGAGAAAGACCGAGGCTGACAAGCTTAAAACAGTCATCAGGCACCCGATTAGAAAAAGCTAATAATTTCCCACAAGGGATAATATAAAGGAAGATGTAAAATGGATATTTCAAACAGCATTAGAAGTCAGATACTCAGCGACGCTTTGCCCTACATACAGAAGTATCACGACAAGGTAGTTGTTGTAAAATACGGCGGAAACGCCATGACTAACGAGGCTCTCAAAGAGGCTGTCATGAGCGATATCGTTCTGCTGAGCGAGGTTGGCATAAAGGTCGTGCTGGTACACGGCGGCGGCCCCGAGATAAATGCTATGCTCAAAAGAGTTGGCATTGAGAGCAAGTTCATAAACGGACTTAGATACACCGACAAGGAGACTATGGATATAGTCAAGATGGTGCTCTGCGGTAAGCTGAACAAGGAGCTTGTATCGGCTTTACAGCTTCACGGCGGAAATGCGCTGGGTCTCTGCGGATGCGACGGCAGAATGATAATAGCTGAAAAGCTCGACCGTGATGACGGCGAGGACTACGGCTATGTGGGTGAGATAAAGAAAGTCACCACAAAGCCGATACTTGACGCCCTGAACGGCGGCTATGTTCCGATAATCTCAACTGTTGGTATTGGTGAGGACGGACAGAGCTACAACATCAATGCTGATACTGCGGCTTCGAGAATAGCTTCCTGCCTTAGGGCTGAAAAGCTGATACTCATGACCGATATAGTTGGTCTGCTGAAGGACAAGGACGATGACAGCACACTGATACCTCAGGTAAATGTCAGCGAAGTGCCTTTCCTGAAAAAGTCGGGAATTATCAGCGGCGGTATGATACCTAAGATAGACTGCTGTGTGGAGGCTGTCAGACGCGGCGTCAAGAGGACCTCCATAATCGACGGCAGAGTTCCCCACTCGATACTTATAGAACTGCTTACAAATGAGGGCATTGGCACACAGTTCAACTGATGGACAAAAATTACAAGCCATACATCAAGAATGTCACCGAAGAGTACGATGATTCTGCTGAAGGATACAAGATGCGGGACGAGATGGAAGCTTACAGGAAGAAAACGTTCCGGAGTTGGACGATATCAATTTTTGTATCAGTAAATCTATTCTGGCTTCTCCCTTATGGATCTGCGCTTATAATTGATTTCAAAAAGATACTCATGAATGAACCTCTTCATGCAAATCTGAAAGAAGTGCTCCCCTTTGTTGGCTTACCGATCATCGTAACTGCGATCATGTCTTTGTTGGTAGGATTTGTGAAGTACGATGGTGCTCTAAAATCACAATACTCTCCGTACAAACAATATAATATCCGCAAACCCGATGAATATCTGAGGTATAAAAATACTTTCAGATTTACGGAAACGAGTGTTTTCTATGATGGAAGGTATATATTCGGGCGTATGTTTTACAAAGACATTGAGATACTTGTTAGCGATGACTATTATTATATAATACAAGATAATGGATATATAATGCAGGACACTGAAAATATAATACAAGATAATAAAAAATACCGAATGGACATCCACGGTTTTGAATGCGAGCCTGAGCAATTTCTTGAATTGATGAAGAACAAAGGGGTAAGAGTTATTACCGAATAAAAACCTTTCTGAAAGGAGAAAAAACGATGATAGTACTGTTTCAGAACAGCACGACTGTAAAGACCGAAAGTAATAAATCGGATTATGACATAATACATGAGAACAACGAACTCAACAGACGAAAGAAAAAACTTCGCTACGGAGTTACGTTTGCAGTCGCTATACCGCTGTTTATTGTGATATACGTCCTTATGCTGCCAAGGCTTTTCCAAACTTACAGCACTTGTGTCGCTGTATTGCTTATATGCGTTGCCATAGGCTATCTGCCATCGGAGATGATAGTAAAGTCAGTTTTTGGCAATGGTACGGGCACAGGTGAGGTTATAAGCGGGCCCAAGGTTTTCAAATATGTTTTCACGGACGAGAAGATAATGGTCACCCGCGACTTTGACACCATAAATATCCCTTACAACGGTATCGAGAGGGTAACTCAGAATCCCTACTACTACAACCTTTATTTTATGGGTAACAAGTACACGATAGATAAACAAGGTTTCACCTGCCCTGCCACAGAATTTGAAAAACTGATATATGACATGGGTAAGGAGATCGAAATAGAATTAGGCTAAACTACATAAATGATTCTTTGAAAGGATAATGTAAAATGAATACTATAGAACAGTTCAACGAACACGTTATGCCGACCTACGGACGGTATGACCTGGTTTTAGACAAGGGTGCTGAACAGACAGCTGTCAGCGAGGACGGCAAGCAGTACATCGACTTCGGCTCAGGAATAGGTACAAACAGCCTTGGCTACTGCAACGAGGAATGGGTAGATGCAGTATGTGCACAGGTAAAGAAGATACAGCACACCTCTAACTACTACTACACAAAGGTTCAGGCTGATTTTGCTCAGAAACTTTGCGACATCACAGGTTACAGCAAGATGTTCTTCGGCAACTCGGGCGCTGAAGCTAACGAGTGCGCTATCAAGGTGGCAAGGAAGTACAGCTTTGACAAGTACGGCAAGGAAGCTGAGAGGAATATCATCATCACATTGGTGAACAGCTTCCACGGCAGGACAATGGGTACACTTTCCGCTACAGGACAGGACGTTTTCCACAACTACTTCTTCCCTTTCCTGCCGGGATTCGTAAACGTTAAGGCTAACGATATCGATGACCTGAACAAGGTTCTTGCCGAGAATGATGGCAAGGTCTGCGCTATAATGTTTGAATGCATTCAGGGCGAGGGCGGCGTTGTCGGTCTGGACGAAGCTTTTGTAAAGGCTATATTCGATGTTGCCGAGAAGAACGATATCCTGACTATCTGCGACGAAGTTCAGACAGGTGTTGGCAGGTCGGGTAAGTTCCTGGCTTGCATGAACTACGGCGTAAAGCCCAATATCGTTACCATGGCAAAGGGTCTGGCAGGCGGACTTCCTATCGGCGTTTGTCTGGCTGACGAGAAGTGCTGTGATGTTCTGACAAAAGGCACACACGGTTCCACTTTCGGCGGCAACCCTGTTGTATGTGCAGGCGGTATGGCTGTACTGAACAACGTTACAAAGGATGGCTTCCTTGATGAAGTTATCAAGAAGGGCGACTATATTCGTGAGAAACTGAAAGACGTTCCCGAGGTAACAGGCATCAGCGGCATGGGTCTTATGCTGGGTGTAAGCCTGAAAACAAAGACCGCAGGCGATGTATGCAAGGCTTGTCTTGATAATGGTCTGCTGATACTCACCGCTAAGGAAAAGCTGCGTTTCCTGCCCCCGCTGAACATCAGCTACGAGGAGATAGACAAGGGTCTGGCTATACTCAAGGATATCCTTGAAAAATAAAAGTTCGGAGGTATACCATGACGATAAGGAAAATGGTTATTTCGGACTACGATAAAGTTTACAGCCTATGGCTTTCCTGTAAGGGCATGGGACTGAATGACCTTGATGATTCGAGAGTGGGCATAGCAAGATATTTGGACAGAAATCCCGAAACGTGCTTTGTAGCTGAGTGCGATGATGACATAATCGGTGTTATCATCTCAGGCCATGACGGCAGGCGCGGATATATCTACCACACTGCTGTTTCACCAGAACACAGAGGACAGGACATCGGTACAAAGCTTGTGGATACGGCAATGAATGCCCTCAAAGAACAGGGCATAAACAAAGTAGCGCTGGTGTGCTTCTCGAAAAATGACGGCGGCAACACTTTCTGGGAGAAGACGGGATTCACGCAGAGGACTGATCTGTGCTACAGGAACAAAGCGCTCTCGGACATGAAAAGGATAGATACGTAAATAAATAATCTCAAACAATGGAGGTATTACAATATGAACCACTTACTCAAAATGCTTGATCTTTCAAAAGAGGAGATAATCGACATACTCAATCTGGCTGATCAGCTGAAATATGAAAACAAGAACGGTATCGAGCACAAGGTGCTGAAGGGCAAGACACTTGGTATGATATTCCAGAAGTCTTCCACACGTACACGTGTTTCTTTTGAGACAGGTATGTACCAGCTGGGAGGACAGGCACTGTTCCTTTCCAACCGCGATCTTCAGATAGGCCGCGGCGAGCCTGTACAGGATACTGCAAGGGTACTCTCCCGCTATCTGGACGGCATCATGATCCGTACTTTTGAGCAGAAGGAAGTTGAGGATCTGGCTCAGTACGGTTCTATTCCGATAATCAACGGTCTGACAGACTTCTGCCACCCTTGTCAGGTGCTTGCCGATCTCATGACTATCCGTGAGTTCAAGGGTCAGTTCGAGGGTCTGAAGATGTGTTACATCGGTGACGGCAACAACATGGCTAACTCCCTGATCGTAGGCGGTCTGAAAGTTGGTATGAGCGTATCCATCGCTTGCCCCGAGGGCTATCGTCCCGATCCCGAGGTACTGGAATTCACAAAGCAGTACGGCGACAAGTTCTTCATGACCGACAAGCCTATCGAAGCTGCTAAGGATGCTGATGTTCTGTTCACAGACGTTTGGACTTCCATGGGCGAGGAAGCTGAGACAGAGAAGCGCAAGGTCGCATTTGCAGGCTATCAGATCAACGATGAGATCATGGCTGCTGCAAAGCCCGATGCAATGGTACAGCACTGCCTGCCTGCACACCGCGAGGAAGAGATCACCGAGAAGGTATTCGAGGCTCACGCTAATGAGATCTTTGAGGAAGCTGAGAACAGACTCCATGCGCAGAAGGCTGTAATGGTCAAGGTCATGGGTGAGAAGAAGTAAAAAATCTTGCGTTACTGCCAAGGAAGAGAGTTTTGTCTGAATAGAACAAGTAATTTATTCACCCCAAAACAATATATAAAGACGATACAGCTGCTCTACAGCCACATCTTCGGGTGTGGCTGTTTTTTTGGATTAAAACAACAAAAGCAACAATGTTTATTGATTTGTAATACGGTATGTTCATTACAGTTTATGTTAAGTTCTGTCAAAAAAATAGATTTTCTGTTGTAGAAATTTACTAAAAATACTATGCCCCTATTGACAAACCAAATCTTATGTGATATGGTTAGTTATAGAAGTAACTAACCAGCTAGGCTAATTACTTCTGAATAGCTATTCAAAAAAAATGAACAAACAACTGTGTAGAGAAAAAGAAAGGAGAATGAGACTAAATGGGTGTATATTATCCGCATTTCAACGATACTGAGCCCCTGTTTATACAGATAGCCCAGTGGCTTGAAAACAAGATAGTCACTGGTCAGCTGGGTGAGGGAGAACAGATACCAAGCACAACAGAGCTTTCGCACAGTTTAAATATCAATCCTGCAACTGTTCGTAAAGGTGTCAATATCCTTGTGGACAAAGGACTGGTATATAAAAAGAGAGGTATGGGTATGTTTGTGGCTGAAAATGCGAATGAAAATGTCAGAGATGACAGACGTGTCAAATTTTATGATGACTTTGTAGCCCCACTGTTGAACGAAGCGGAGCGGCTGGGGATTACCCGTGAAGATATCATAGGTATGCTGAAAGGAGATGAAGACTGATGAGCAGGATAGAGATAAAGACACTTACAAAAAAATATAAGAAAAAGACTGCTCTGGACGGCGTTTCGCTAAGTATTGAAAAGGGTATGATTTACGGGCTTTTAGGACGTAACGGTTCGGGGAAGTCAACACTTGTGGATTTGATAGGCGGACGTATTTTTCCTGATTCGGGTGAGGTTACTCTTGACGGTGAAACAGTCAGTGAGAACGATAAGCTGCTGCGTAAGATCTACTGCATGAGTGCCGAGGATCTTCTTCCCAAGCATATGAAAGTGAAAGACGCAGTCAAGGCTCAGGCGTATTTCTACAAGGATACCAATGAAGACTATGCTCTGAAACTCTGTGATATTTTTGGCATTGACCCGAAAAAACGTCTTTCTCAGCTTTCAACTGGACAGCGTACTCTTGTCAAAGTTATACTGGCACTTTCCAGCGGTGCTGACTTCATCTTCCTTGATGAACCTGTTCTGGGCATTGATGCCAACTGCCGCGAAGAGCTTTATAAGCAGATCATCGAACGCTTTGACAAGACAGAAGCCGCATTTATCATATCCACACATCTGATCGATGAATGTGCTGGTCTTTTTGAGCATTATTTTGTTCTGGAAGAAGGAAAACTTATCGCAGATGAAGATTGTGAAGAGCTTCAGGCGAATGCGTACCTTATCGAAGGAAGAGCTAAGGATGTCACCGAATATCTAAAAGACAAACAATGTCTGAAAAAGACAATAATAGGCACGTTATGCAGTGCCTGTGTCAAGGGCGAAGTAAAGGACGTGCCTGATGGACTGGAAGTCTCACACCCTTCACTTCAACAGCTTCTGATAGCTATGACAGGAGGTGTGCAGGATGGGTGAATTTCTCTCTTACTCATTTCGTGGAAAAGAAGGCCTGAGGAGATATCTCAAATATTTCGGGCTTAGTCTCGGAGTTTTATTCCTGTTTCATATCATTCTACTCATTGCCGGTATCATCAGTGTAAATTTCAGAAGTGACTGGAAAAACATTTATGAAAGCGCAGGTGCTGCGGCGGCAGGTATCATTTTCGGGATAGTACTTTATGATCTTATAAAGATATCACTGCATAACGGCACTTCAAGAGTAAGTATTCTTGTAGGCAGCGGTGCAGCAGCTCTCACGTTCGGTGCGCTGAGTTCTGTAATGATAGAAGCTGTCTACCTTATAACAGATGGTATTTTCAGGCTTGCAGGCATGAGACTCGACTGTATAATAATGTGTGATGACCGCCATACCTGGGCAGGCGGTGAACAGTTGTCAATGCAGGGCATGAACGATCTGCTCGCACATGACCCGAGGTTCATATTTTTCAGCATAAGCGAGATATTCCTGCTTGTTATGCTGGGATATACAGCTGTGATGGTATTCCTCGCAGTAAAGCAAAGGACAAACCTTTTCGTTGCATCGATCGCGTCTGCGGTAACAGCGTACTGCTATTTCAATCTGTTTATAGATTACGACGGTTCGGTAACACTTCGCGGACAACTGATGACAGGGCTCAGAGAAAATATGGTATATATCGGAGAGATACTTCACCCCGACCCAATGGCACCTGATCAGTACGGCAGTTGCCTTGGAGCGGTCATAGCTTTTCTGACAACTGCGTTGATGGTATTCATGATCGGTTATCTGGTTTATGCAGTGTTCATACTTAGGGTTCCTGCTGCAGAAAGAAAGAGAGGTGTTCGTTAATATGAAAGAAAGTCTTACTTTTATCCTAAAAGCCAGATTCGGTATAATTTTCACAGCTGTAACCGGTGCTGTTACAATGTTTCTGACTGCAGGGATCTTTGCAATTCCGCTGATGAATATGTTTAGGTATGCAATGGGCAATCCCCAGGTGACAAAGTTTGAGGCGGCAGAGAAACTAAGTTTGAATTTTGAACGCAGCAGCACAGCAAAATTCGAGATCATATCGCTGATAGCCGCAGCGATATGTGCGGCACTTCTTGCAAATACCGCTTTGGGCTTCTTCAAGGCAAACGGTGTTAGCCGCAAAACTTCATCGAAAGCGCTGTATACCTATGTACCGATAACCGCGCTGATACTCACAGCCGAAAATCTGCTGGTGCGGCTGTGTGTTGTGAGAAACACGATCTACATAAACTCGCTATCTCTTAAAACTATGATATTCGGCAGCGGGACTTACGATGTCTTTGCTGACAGACCCTCGGTCATCTCCGAATTTGCAGGAGCGGCAGTTTACTTTGCCGCAGCACTTCTCCTTATGTATGGTGCAATAATTATTGTATCTCGTTCCCGCAGCGATACGGACTAACAATAATCGGCTGTCCGACATACGCAAGGATCTTTCCTGATACTTTTATAAACAAACAAGGCATTCACCAAACGATGAATGCCTTGTAAATTTATTCGCCCTGCGATGCAGTTCCGCTGAGGGTGATTCCTGTCATTTGTATCATACTTCAGGAAGAGTATCTATCATTCCCAGAATATATTTTCTGACAGCCATAGCATCTGCATCGGTTATGCCATCGCCGCTGCCCGAACAATCAGCGTTTATTTTTCCCTGCTCAGTCAGTTTATACTTTGAAGGTGCTGACAATGTCTGCTTGATAAGTATGAAATCAGAAATATCCACTTTTCCGTCGCAATTTGCATCACCATAAACTGCCTTTGGAATATCCGAAATATTGCTCTCTGTTACGGGAGCCATGCTCGGTTCGGTATCACCCCACCAGTCCCAACGGTCAGCGGTACGGTATTTCTCCATATTTCCGCCTGCCGAAGTCCAGGTAAAAACATTGTCGTAAAGATGTCCTTCGTAATAATAAAACTGTGCCATAGAACAGATCTCATCAGCATAGGTCTTGTATGCACCGTCGTCCTCAGCCATATAGCACCAGCCTGTATTAAAGCCCTTCAGGCTGTTCCTTATGACCTGATAGCCGTGCATTCCTTCCTCATTAATACAGATCTCAGCAAAGTGGAGTATCTTTCTGATACCCATGTGATTTGAGATTATACAATCATAGAAATTGGATTCCGTGAAAGAATACTGAAACATCTCAGGAACGTTGTCTTCGGGCATGAACTTGGGGTCGCAGTCTGCAAAAGCAGTAACAGCGGTCTGAAGAGTACCGTATGCATGGGCAGAGTTAACACCCCAGCCGTCTTCATAAGCTGTTTCATGGTCTGAGCCTATCTTGCCTTCACCCAGAGTAGATTCACGAGAACCAAGTCCAAGAAACAAAGCATACACCTTTTCACGCTCCGGCTGTCCAAGACGAGTGGAGATAAGATCCCAGTGCTCATCTATCTCTTTATAGAGAGCATACTTTACCTCCTGCACTGACATATTATGATTGATAGCGCGTATCTCAGCCGTAGAAGCGTTTGCAGGAGTATTCCTCTCCCCAAAGCCAAGGGGATTGCCGACTCCTTCCTTCTGTATATCACGGGAAGTATCATGCAGAGGGTCGCAGGTATTTCCGGCACAATACCATTCGTCTGCTGAAGCAACGATAGAAGTATCAATATCACCTGCCGATATCGAGAGTGATGATACCATCATTGCAGCCGCGGTAATAACACCGAAAAATCGTCTTTTATTCATAAATATCACCTCATGTTTTGAGTCGTTTTACTGACACGGACAGACCTCCGTCAAAGCAAAATTGACGTCTTACCAAATTACCGTTACATATTATATCACATTTCCCTGTAAATTTCAATATAATATTATGAAATATGGTTATACCCTTAACACACAACAAGCTAAATCACTTCACCAAAGCAGCCAATAGCCTTAAATACGCACTGTTTCCAAGCTTACTGCGATTGAATTTGCAGCAGTATTCGCCAGCATATAACGCTTTTAGTTTCCGTGGTAAGTTCCCGAGATCACAACATAAAGAAGCCCTTTTGCTGAGATATTTGAAAACAGACCTGGAATATCACTTTTTAACTGAAATCAGCATATAAACCGGCAGAACAAAACACCCCCAAGGCCTCTATTATGAGGAGGGATTGGGGATGTGGGCAATAAAAAAGCTTATTTCACAAATGAATATGTTTTTTACTCTGATATTCGGATATGGTTAGAGGGTGCTGCGGTTGCAACACCCTCTTTTTCGTGTTATTTTTTGATTCGAATGATCGAATTCTTCGGAAAAACACAATCACAAGTCATAGAAAACTTCATAGCCGCATGATTTGCAGTATCAATAGGCTCACCCTTTTCATCAAAGAGCTCGCTGGCTGTGAGTATCACAGGTTCACCCTCAGGCGAAAGCACTTCGACTTCGTCACCCTTATTGAACTTATTGCGCTGTTCGGCATATATCCTGCCATCTCTGCAATCCTCGATAACTGCAACAACGTCGTACTCGCGGACATAGCCGCTGTTTTCGTAATACTGGCTCTCGCGTGGGTTGCCGAAGAGGAATCCGGGGCAGTAAGCACGGTGGCTCACCTTATAGACCTCGTCTTTCAGCCACTGGGGCAGCCGATAGTTATCGGGGTCAGCCTTATAGATATCCATAGCCTTGCGGTAAGCATTGGTTATAACGGATACATAGTAGGAAGACTTTGCGCGTCCTTCTATCTTGAAGCTGTTCACGCCTGCCTTGGCAAGCTTATCGATATGCTCGATAAGGCACATATCCTTTGCATTGAGGATAAACGTTCCGCGCTCGTCCTCAAATATGGGATAGAACTCGTTGGTACGCTTTTCTTCCATCAGGTGATATCCCCAACGGCATGGCTGAGCACATTCGCCGCGGTTGGCATCGCGGGCTGTGAGGTACTGCGACAGCAGACATCGGCCCGAGAAGCTTACGCACATAGCGCCGTGTACAAAACACTCGATATCAAGATCATCTGGGGTCTTAGCTCGTATCTCAGCTATCTCTTCAAGGGTCAGCTCTCTGGCGAGGACTACCCTTTTCGCGCCCATGTTATAAAATTCATTGGCTGTGACATAATTCACGATGCCTGCCTGAGTGGAAATATGTATCTCGGTATCAGATGCAAATTTCTTTGCAAGGCTCAAAAGACCCAAATCGGTAACTATCAGCGCATCAACGCCAGCATCTACTGCATTTTTTACAAAGCCCTCAAAGTGAGGTATCTCGTTATTGTGCGGCAGAGTGTTACAGGTCAGGAAGACCCTTTTGCCGCGTGAATGAGCAAGTTCACAAGCTTGTGAAAGAAGCTCTGGTGTAAATTTTGCGGAAGCGGCTCTCATTCCGAAAGCTGTACCGCCAAGGTAGACAGCGTCTGCGCCGAAATCCAGCGCAGCGTGCAGTCTTTCCATATCGCCTACAGGCGAAAGTATCTCAAGGAGATCGGACATCAGTTATCCCTACCAATTCTCGTTGTATTATTCGTTGTAATTCTCTTCGTCGTTTTTTTCATCGCTTACGTCGCCGTCATCTGCTGTATCGTCAACTATCTGGTCACCTCTGCCAGCCTTAACAAGGTTCTTCTCGTGCTCATCAAGTGTCTCCGCATAGAAGGTCTCGCCTGTTTCGATATCGTTACAGAAGTAGTAGTAATCTGTCTTTGCGGGGTTCAGAACTGCTTTGATAGCATCCATACCCGGATTGCAGATAGGTCCTGCAGGCAGACCGTCAATAGCGTAGGTATCGTAATACTCAACATAATGTTCAGCCAAGTCATCGTTCTTTGTATTCGGCTTGATGACTTTGTTGATATAGTTATAGGTGGTATCGGACTGGAGCATCGGGAAAGTATCCGAATCTCTCAGACGGTTGAGGAATACCGAAGCAACCTTAGGCATCTCATCAACATTTGCAGCTTCAAGCTGAACGATGGAAGCAAGAGTGATGGTCTCGTTAAGAGTAAGACCCTGATCGTTCATCTTCTTGTACATAGCTTCGTTCATCTTTGAATCGTAATGATCTCTGAGTATTCTGGCGATATTATATGGAGTATCATTTACATAGAACTCATAGGTATCGGGGAAGAGATAGCCCTCTCTTGCATAGAATACGTTCTTGTTCTCAGTAAGGTAGCTTTCAAACTTGAAGCCCATATCTCTGTTGAATTCAAAGAGGAAGTCATCAGCAGCGCAGACATTATTTTTTTCAAGCTTCTGGGCGATATCTATAAGGTATTCGCCCTCGGTGAAGGTCACAGTTACTGTTTCATAGGACTCTCTCTGCTTCTCAAGCTCTTCGATGATATCAGAGTAAGGCTTGGAAGGCTGAAGCTTGATATCTCCCGGATATATCGTGCTGGGCTTCATGATCTTTAAAGTATATAGGAACAGCTTCTTATTCTTAATGATGCCGTTCTCCACAAGAAGATCAGCTATATCCTCATTTGTTGAACCCTCAGGGATATTGAATGATATCTCGTTATCGTCCTTGCCTATGCCATAGTATTCCATACCAAGTGTCAGTCCTGCAACAGCCAGAACCAGTGATACGGTTAAGATTATGGTAACAAGGATTATACCGCCGAAGATCGAGCCGTTGAAGCCGATGCCTTTCTTCTTTCTTCTGCCAGAGGACTTGCCGCTTCTCTTTTTGCCCGAGCTGCGGCCATCAGCAGAACGTGATCTGGAATTGGAAACTTTTCTTACGGGGATATCTTCCTCGTCATCTTCGTCCTCATCTTCGTCCTCATCTTCGTCGAACTCGTCTTCAATGTCGGAATCTTTTCCGAAGTGCTTCTTGATATCGTCGTTGCCGATAATAGCAGCTTCCTTTTCCTCTTTGGGTTCCTCGGAAGCATCTTCTTCATCCGCTATCACAGCTTCAGGTTCTTTTGCTTCGGGGATAGATGCAGGAGCGGGTGCGCTCACTTTCTCCTCACCGTTATCGTTCTCAGCCTCGGCAAGTCTTCTTCTCCTTGGTCTGTTTTTCAGTTCAGCAAGGAGTTCATCTATCTCGTCAACTTCGGCTTTCTTCGGCTTTTCAGCGCTTAACGAAGCATCGCCGACGTTCTCTTTGCTTCCGCCGAGTATATCGTCGATATCGAAATTTTTGTCACTCATTCATTTTGACTTCCTTTCCTTTATATTATCCGCAGGAATTTTTATCCAGCCTTTCTCGGTAATTATCCAGTCAACAGAAACATCATGCTCATCGCGAGGTAATTCACCCTTTGTCAGGCAGCTTTCGCAGCACAGACCAACGGTTACGCCTTTGAAATCAGTGAGGAATCTGTCGTAGAAACCCTTGCCGAAACCCAGCCGATAGCCTTTGGTATCAAAACTAAGGGCTGGCACAACACATAATGCGTGTGTATAGTCATCTATGCGCTGGCATTCGGTGGCAGGTTCCAGTATACCAAAATGACCCGTTTCAAGGTCATCAAGACTGTTAATGCGGTAAAAATGCATTTCATTTGTCTCACTGACACATCTGGGACAAAGCAGGCGCTTATCTGCACCGCCATTTATATCACCGAGAATTTTCTCGATAATGTCAATTGTACCTATCTCCATATCCCCCGATACATAGATGAGGATATCGCGGGAATTTTTATAAACATCGCTTTCGATGAAAGCGTTACATACCGCGCGGTCAGCAGAGCGTTTTTCCTCGGGGTCTCTTGCAAGCCTGAGCGCTTTGAAATGTTTTCTCAGCTCTTGCTTGGTCAGTCGCGGCATTGTATGCCCTTTCTTATTTCCTCAGCCTTAGCTTCGGAAACGAGCTTTGCAGTAAGGGTAAGGGCAAACTCAACGGCTACGCCTGCGCCCTTTGCGGTGATGAACTTGCCGTCAGCAGCAACGGGTTCACCTGAAATAACTGCGCCTTCAAGGTCTATTTCAAAACCGGGGAAGCAGATAGCCTGCTTGCCTTTCAGCAGGCCCTTATGACCCAGTATACTGGGGGCAGCGCATATCGCTGCAATATACTTATCGTTCTTAGCGCAGAAATCTATAGCTGCCTGAACGTAGTCATCATTTTCAAGATTTATAGTGCCCGGCATACCGCCCGGGAGGACGATCATATCAACTTTATCGTCAAGAACGACCTTATCTACGGTAATATCTGGGGTGAATCTCACCTTGTGGGCACCGACAACAGTTTCACCGCTGACGCCTACTGTTACCAGTTCAACGCCTGCGCGTCTTAAAATATCGATGGGTGCCAGAGCTTCAAGCTCTTCAAAACCATCTGCCAGAAATACGTATACCATAGCATTATCCTCCGTTCATTCAAAACTTACTGTATACTTATGCAAAAGAAATTCAGGGTGATATGAGAGCTTTGAGCGTCTTAGACCCTCGATGCCCATATCCTCTTCCCTGTTTATATATTTTAGCTGAGAAGCATATTTTTTTGCGAACTGATTGCATAGCATTGGGTACGCACCATTGATATCGCTTCTCGCCTTTTCGATATGCACAACAAATGTATTGCTGTTGAGCTGTTCACCAATGGTAAAGCCCACCATCTCGCCGTTTGCGCGGAGTATCCCGCCTTTAAGACCGAGATAGTCCATATTCATCAGAAAGCGGTGTATGGCGTACTGCTCGATAGCTGCCGAGCCGTCATTATCATCGCCAGAATTATAAATATCGGCGGCGAAACGGAAACAATCCTCGATATCACAGGGTCTTATCTCATCAAAAGACCAGTCATTCTCCATAAACCTGTTGATGTGGTTCCTTTTGCCGTGATATTTTTTGCCTTCAAGGGTGATGAGCTTTTCGGAAAGGTAAATATAATCGGAGCTTCCGCGATCAGTGGAAAAGCTTATCCTGTCGCCGTAGACTTCTTTGAGCCATTCAAGATCATATTCGGTGACGGAGCAGACTCTGAAAACATCGCCCTTATCCGTAATATATTTTTCAAGCTCTGCAAGGAGAGACAAGGTCTTTTCCCAGCCCTGAGCATCATCCGCCGCACCTGTAGGGAACGACAAAACCGGCTTTCCATCACTGAAATTCATCAGTATATAAAAGTCACCGTGAAGACATATCAGCGAATCGCTCAGCCTGTGCCACGCGAAATTATTCGCGAAGCTGTACTCACAGCCCATGCGGTCGGACACTGCAAGACTTGCATTTATCTCGTCGCGGTCGGTGAGTTCAATTTTTCTGAAATCAAACATTTATTATTCAATTATCCCCGTGAGCTTTTCAAATATCGTATCGATGCTCAGCGGTTCATCGCCGCAGCCGCATTCAACGATATCCCAGCCCTGTTTTTCGGCGGTAAAAAGCGCTGCCTTGCGGCACATACGCAGAAAACCGATGTTCTTTTCGTGGATATCCTTTTTGCTCTCATCTCCGCCGTATCTTGCGGAAAGCAGCTTCTGGGAGATATCGATGGGCATATCAAGGAAAATAACCTTATCGGGCTTTGGCAGACCCAGTTTGCCGTACTCGTAATCCTCCAGCCATGTCAGATAGTTTTCCCATTCTTCCTCGGGAAGCTTGGTCATCTGGTAGATGCAGTTGGATGTCACGTACCTAGCCGCAAGGATAAGACAGCCGTCATTATAATCGTCTTCCCAGTATTTTTTATAGCTTACATATCTGTCAGCCGCATAAAAGCTTGATGCAGCATAAGCATTGACAGCTTCTGCACTTCCGGCTATATCGCCACGCAGGTACATCTGTACCAGTGTGGAAGACGGGTCATCATAATCGGGAAAACTTATGGCTTTCAGCTTAACACCCTTGGCTTCAAGATACTCCGCAAGCTTTTCAAACTGTGTGGACTTTCCGCTGCCGTCGAGACCTTCGAGAACTATCAGTTTATATTTCATAATCAAAGCACCTTATATTTTTCACGAACTTCTGCGAACTTTCCGCAGGTCATCTTGCCCTCGGGACATTTGCCCTCTTTAACGCAGGAAGGTCCAGCATTTTTGAATACATTGGGGGCTACCTCACGGCAGAGTCTCAGCATTTCATCCGCAACAGCCTTTATCTCCCACTGTGCGCGATTGCAGCAGCGGTGTTCAAAGAAATTGAACAGGCTCCTGACGTTCATGGTAACGACTATCTTAGTCTCGCAGGCATTGGGAAGGACGAACCTTGCATCCTCATTAGCCTTTTTGCGTGCGTTGCGTGCAGCTGTCTTTTCATCCTGACCCTGTGCTATGAAATCAGCGGTGTGTTTTTCGGTAAGCATTTCGGCTATCTTGTGATAGCTTTCCACCAGAACTTCCATAGTGCGGTCGAATTCAGCCTTAGCTTCGGGCACAGCTTCTATCTCGGGAGGTGTTATGAAATCAAAACCGTCCTCGTTGACATATCGCTGGCTTTTCTGTGAATAGGAAGCTATCCTGTGTCTCACCAGCTGATGGGAACAGGCGCGGGAGATGCCTTCGATACCGAAAGTAAAGCTTACGTGCTCCATAACGCTCTCATGACCGATGGAAGCCAGCATATTAACGAACTCAGCTGTTTTCTCCTCGGTAAGACCATCTTTAAGAGAACCGATATCGCTGCTTGAATAGCAGAGCTTTGCCGCAGTGGCGATTATCTTTTCAGGTTCGGGAGTATGAGCGATAAGCATTACTTTCATGAAACATCTTCCTTTCATCTCATAGATATATTTATTATATCATTAAATTGGATTCAAGTCAACAAATATTCGTAAATTTAACAAAATGACCACGAAAAAAGGCAGATAAACTCTGCCTTTGAATAAAATATCATAATTTTTCGCCGAAAACAGACCTTATTTTACAGCCGAGAGAAGTTCATCAGCATTTTCAAGCATAAGCTCGGTGATATTATCACCGCCCATTATCCTTGCTATCTCGTATTTTCTTTCCTCGTGTGCGAGAGTTCTAACGGCGGTGACTGTTCTGTCACCCACGATATTTTTCTCGATAAGCAGATGATTATCCGCCATAACCGCTATCTGGGCGAGGTGAGTAACACAGAGCACCTGTCTGTGGCTTGATATCTCACGGAGTTTCAAGCCTATCTTCTGAGCGGCTCTTCCGCTGACACCTGTGTCTATCTCATCGAATATCAGTGTGTCGATGGAATCCTTTTCGGCGAGAACGCTTTTGAGAGCCAGCATAATTCTTGAAAGCTCACCGCCCGATGCTATCTTCGCGATGGGTCGGGGTTCTTCACCGATATTTGCGGATATCAGAAACTCGATATTATCCATGCCGTTCAGTGTCAGCTTGCCTGTTTCCTGACCCACCACAAGCTTTACGCTGGGCATATTCAGGAATTCAAGCTCTCCTGTTACCTGACTTACGAATCTTTCAGCGGCGGCTCTGCGGAAATCTGAGAGGGTCTTCGCCTTGTGGGAGACCTCAGCCAGCAGACGGTCTTTTTCGGCTTCAAGCTCCTTGACATTCTGCTCAGAACTGCTGAGTATTTCCAGCTCTTCCTCACTTTTTTCAAGGGTGGATATTACATCGCTCAGCTCCGGACCATACTTTTTGCATATCTTTCGCAGGTCATCGGAACGCTGATTCAGCCAGTCAAAACGCTTGGGGTCAACATCAAGCTTATCCAGGACAGAAGACAATTCTCCCGAAATATCATCAAGTTCGATAATGGCAGAATTGAGCCTTTCACTGATGGGCGCAAGCTCTGCCATGATATCGGTGTAGCCGTCTATCTTATCGGAACACTCGGAGACCATTTCGGATATACCCTCGGTCTCATCATCACCGGAAAGCATCATCTGGGCGGCGTATACAGCCTCGGATATAGCAACCGCGTTCTTTGAAACCTCAAGTTCGGCGGCTATCTGCTTTTCTTCGTCGGGGTCGGTGATGTCAAGGGCGCGGATATCGGCTATGATATCTTCCAGCTCAGCGATGCGCATTTCCTTTCTGCCGGCTTCTTTACGCAGGTCGTTTATCTTTTTTGCAACGTGCTGAAGTTCACGGAAAGACCTCCTGTAATCACTGATAAGTTCTTCCGAACCCGCATAGCCGTCAAGGATATCGATATGCTTTTCAGGGGACATGAGTATCTGGTTATCGTGCTGACCGTGGATATTCACCAGCAGATCGCCGATATCACGCAGTAGAGATACATTCACCGCTCGCTGATTCACCCTTGCGATACTTCCGCCGTCAGAGCGTATCTCACGGGTCAGGGAGATCTGACCATCCTCACAGTCAACGCCCATTTCTTCAAGCTGTTTCAGAACAGTAGCGCCGATATCGGTGAAAAGTCCTGAGATAACAGCTTTATCAGCCCCTGTTCGGACAATATCCTTAGTAACACGCTGACCGAGTATAGCATTTATTCCGTTTATCAGTATTGATTTACCTGCACCCGTCTCGCCCGTGAAAGCATTGAAACTTTCGGTAAAGCCTATGGATGCTTTTTCAATAACCGCAAGATTTTCGATATAAAGCTCTCTTAACATTTATTTTTCGTCCTTGCTGTACAAAATGGTATTGAGCTCACGCACCAGTCTTTCAGCATCTTTCTGAGTTCTCATAAGCATAAAGATGGTGTCATCGCCCGCAATAGTGCCCACGGAATTCTCGATATCGGTGGTATCGAGCTTTGCGCAGACAGCCTGAGCCATACCCACATGGCACTTGATTACAACCGTGTTCATAGCGTGATCCACACATATTACGGAGCTGTGGAGAAGTCTGAGAGTATCGCTGTTGCCGCGGTCAAGCCCCTCTTTACTTAGGCGAGGCACAGCATAGCGGCTGACTCCCAGCTCACTGCTTACTTTTATCAGCGAAAGCTCCTTGATATCCCTTGAAAGCGTCGCCTGTGTGACGGTCATGCCGTTCTCTTCAAGGGCCGCTCTCAGGCTTTCCTGAGTATCGATAACTCTTTCCTGAACAAGTTTGAGAATAAGTTCGTGACGATCAGACTTCATAAATCATCCCTCCGTATCCTTTAGAGGTCTCATAAGCTTAGTGTTTACCGACGAGAAGAAACTACCTCCGCAGATATCGATGATATCAAGGCTCTCCTTGGCGCGGCGGATATTTATCTCGTCTCCGTCGGACAGTCTGTAAACTATATTTCCGTCAACATTCAAGTGGACGTGGGCATTGTCAGCAGTGTGGCACTTGACTTTGATCTCGCTCGAAGCCGAGAAAATCATAGACCGTGCAAACAGCGTGTGCGGGCATATCTGCGTGAATTCAATACATTCCATTTCGGGTTCGATTATCGCTCCCCCTGCGGAAAGTGAGTAGGCTGTAGCACCTGTAGCGGTTGAGAAGATCACACCGTTAGCACGTATCAGCGAAACGATCTGACCATCCTTAACGACTTCAAAATCAGAGATCTTGCAGTCATCCGACCTTGAAACAACAACATCATTAAGGGCGGAATAAGTGCCTTCTTCGCCGCTTGCAGAAGCTTCCAGCATCATGCGGCGGCTCACTGTGTATTTGCCCTCGGTGAGGTTGCGCAGAAGATCAAGCTGGGAATGTTCCAGTGAAGCCATAAAGCCCAGTCTGCCGCAGTTTATGCCGAGGATAGGTGTTCTCAGCCTTGAAGCTCTGCCTGCACATTTCAAGATAGTGCCGTCGCCGCCGATGGCGATGATTATGTCGGCATTATCCATGCATTCCTCGGTACTGCCGAAAACCATACCGTTTACGTCGGCAAAAACGTCCTTATACTTCTCGCTGACCGAGAAACCTATGCCGCAGCTGCGAAGAACGTTGCAGGCTTCCACCGTGTATTCGGCGCAGCGATTTTTACCCAGATTGGGATACAAAAAAACTTTCATATTACTCACCCACTAAAAAAGCGTTTTCAACGAGCTTTTTCAAATCGATAGATGCAGCGGCAGCCCGTCCGTCGTTTATAAGATATGCAAGATATTCCCTATTGCCGTCCCCGCCTGTTATGCCGGAAGGCACTATCCCCACCACGGAAAGCCCGCAGCTTGTGAAAAACGCGGTCATATCCCGCAATACGCGAAGATGGTCTTTTTTTGTCCCTGACTATCCCTTTCTTATTCAGTGCAGCCTTGCCCGCTTCAAACTGGGGCTTAATAAGCACCACCATTTTGCCACCGTTATCCAAGCATGATACCAACGCGGGCATAACCTGGGTCAGGGATATGAAAGAGAGGTCAACGCTGATAAACTGCGGTCTTTCCGGAAAATCAGCAGGGGTCAAGTAGCGTGCATTTACACCTTCCATATTTACAACACGATCATCATTAAGCAGTACAGGGTCAAGCTGACCACTCCCCACATCAACAGCATAAACGAGTTTTGCGCCACGTTTAAGCATACACTGAGTAAAGCCGCCTGTTGATGCGCCTATATCAGCGCAGACAAGATCAGCGATGTCAAGGTCAAATGCTTGAAATGCGGTTTCCAGCTTGATAAGACCTCTGCCCACATAATCGAAACTGCTGTCATCTGCCTCGACTTTGTCGCCCTCAGCCACCTCTGCGGCGGGTTTGGTACATACAGCGCCGTTAAGCTTAACACAGCCCGACTTTATCATTGTCTTGGCACGTTCTCTGCTTTTGGAAATGCCATTATCAGTCAGGTAGACATCTAATCTCATCTTAAATCCTCTCTTCGGCTGTCTGCGCTATTTTTTCAGCGGACAGACCAAGTTCGTCAAGCAGGGCATTGGGATCGCCGTGAGGTACTAAGCCTTTGATATTAAAGGCTTCCACATTCCCGCACATGGCGGAAAACTTTTCGGATATAGAACCGTCAGTATAGGCTTCCTCAAAGAAAAGCACCTTGTCGTAGTCCCTGACTATATCAGCGATATCGTCTGCCAAGGGGAATACCTTGACAAGTTTCAAAGTATCACATATAATGCCTTTTTCTTTTAGCATATTTGCGGCTTTGCAGACGTTATTGTAAAGTCTGCCATAGCTTACAAGCAAAGTATTTCCGCCGTTTTTGCTAAGATAATTTGTAGTTCTGATAGTGTCAAGACCACAACTTGACACTTCTTTCCCTCTGGGGTAACGAACAACCGCTATGCCCTTTTCTTCAAAAACTGCTTTTTTAAGGCAAAGCCTGAGTTCCTGATAATCCGACGGAGAATAGATCGTGACATTAGGCACGGCGGTCAGGAATGAGATATCAAAAATGCCCTGATGTGTCTCGCCGTCACTTCCTACAATGCCCGCACGGTCAACACAGATAACTGCGTGAAGTCCGCCAATGGCAAGGTCGTGGATAAGCTGGTCATAGCTTCTCTGCAAAAATGTGGAATACACAGCGAAAACAGGTATCATACCAGCGGCGGCAAGACCTCCGCAGAATGTTACCGCGTGTTCTTCGGCTATGCCAACATCAAAAAATCTGTTAGGAAAATTTTTGGCAAAATATTGAAGACCTGTTCCGTACTTCATGGCAGCTGTCACTGCGCAGATGCGCTTATCAGCCCTTGCAAGCCTGCAAAGCTCCTTTCCCATAACGGTTGAGAAGCTGTCAGCACTGACAACATCCGGATTGCCTGTGGATATCTCAAACGAACCCACACCGTGGAACTCGCCTGGATTGGCTTCTGCGGGTGCATAGCCTTTTCCCTTGACAGTGTTCACATGAACGAAAACAGGCTTTTTCGATGCTTTTGCCGCGCGAAGTCCTGCTTCCAGCTCTTCGATATTGTGACCGTCCAGAGGTCCGATGAACTCGAATCCCAGCTCTTCAAACATTGTGCTGTGCAGAAGCATGGACTTGAAAGCGTTCTTCGATGATTTGACGACTTTCTTCACAGGCTGACCCACAACAGGGGTAGCGTCCAGAACCCTTTGAACGGCTGATTTTGTTCTTTTATATGAAGACTTTGTCCTCAATGTGGAGAGGTATTTCGCCATACTGCCCACGTTGCGGGATATAGACATTTCGTTATAATTCAGGATAACGATGATATTCGTCTCGCTTTTGCCTGCGTTGTTAAGACCCTCAAAGCTGAGTCCGCCCGACATAGCGCCGTCACCAAGTACTGCGATGGCATGATGTGGGTCGCCTTTGATCTTGTTTGCATAGGCTATGCCCAGCGCCGCGGATATGGAATTTGAGCTATGTCCGCTGATAAATGCGTCATGCTCTGATTCATCGGGACGGCAAAAGCCAGAGATACCGCCCTCTTTTCGCAGAGTAGAAAAACTGTCCCGCCTGCCTGTAAGTATCTTATGGGTATATGCCTGATGTCCCACATCCCAGACTATCTTATCCTCAGGTGATTCAAATACCCTGTGGAGAGCAACGGTCAGCTCCACCGTACCGAGATTTGATGCAAGGTGTCCGCCGTTTTTGGAAACTGTCTTTATCAGAAGTGCCCGTATCTGCCTGCAAAGCTCATCACACTGGTTGTATGACAGCCTTTTAAGATCTGCAGGCAGGTCGAGACTGAAAAGATCCGCTTTTTTATCTGCCATAATCTTTTAAACTCCCTTCGCCGAGATCATGAGCGTCTGCCGAGCAGTTCCTGTGTCAGCTCAAAAATAAATTCGTTATTATCAAATTTTTTCAGAGCACCAAGGGCGGTAACGGTAAGCTGAGCAGCTATCTGTCTCGACCTTTGCAGACCCAGCAGAGATACATATGTGTTCTTATGCTGTTCGCTGTCGCTGCCGATGGGCTTGCCTAACTCTTCAAAAGTGCCTGTAACATCAAGGATATCGTCCACTATCTGGAAAGCCCTGCCCATAGCCTGAGCGTACTCAGCGGCAGCAGGGATATACTCCATCCTGCCCGAAATGATAACTCCCATTACGCAGGCAGCCTCGATAAGAGCCCCTGTTTTATAGGATTGCAGAGTATTAAGAGTCTCAATATCGATAACTTCGTCCTCGGTCTCGAGGTCGATGACCTGACCGCCTATCATGCCGTCGGTACCGATCGCCTTGGAAAGTACTGAAACAAGCATTACAGCTGTTTCAGCGGAAATAGTGCCATCCATCGCGCAGTCGGTGATGACCTCGAAAGCCAGGGTATTCAGCGCGTCACCTGCCAACAATGCTATCTCCTCGGAAAAAGCTTTATGGCATGAGGGCTTGCCCCTGCGGAAGTCGTCATTATCCATACATGGAAGATCATCATGGATAAGGGAATAGGTGTGGATAAGCTCAACTGCACAGGCGAGCTTCACCATTTTGTCTATATCATCACCGCCGCACATACGGTAGAATTCAAGTATCAGGATAGGTCTCAGCCTTTTGCCGCCAGCACTCAGTGAATACTCCATTGCTTCAAGTACTGCGCTTTGGAGCTCGGGCTTATTTTCGGTGAATCTCAACAGCTCTTCATTTATTTTTTCGGCATAAGCCTTTAACAGCTGTTCATGTCTATCAGTCATCAGTATTTTCTCCGTTCATAGTTTTTACTGTGAGTTTGGCGTTCTCCAGTGCTTTTTTGCTGTCCGCCGTCAGACCCACACCCTCTTTATAAAGCTCTAGTGCCTTATCAAGGGGGAGTTTATCGCTTTCAAGCTGAGCCACAATCTCCTCAAGCCTTTGCAGATTTTCTTCAAATGTCATTTATATCAGCCTTTCGGTCATTTATCTTTGTCGTAACAGCCGCAACCGTGCCGTCGGCGAAGCGTATGCTTATCTCCATGCCCTCTTTGATATCCTTCACCGAGGTCAAAGCTGTACCGCCGCTTTCCACAAGAGCATATCCCCTGCCCAGCACGTTGAATGGGCTGAGTGTCCTCAGCTGTGCCGCCGCCCTGTCAAGGTTCAGCTCGCAGACTTTCAGCTTGTTTTCCATAAGCATACGAAGTCTGCTCTCAGCTTCATCAAGGCGCTTTTCGGATTCTTTCAGCCGACGTTTCGGCGATGAAGCCCTGAGCCTTGTATCCAGCTTTTCAATTTCTATCATCCTGCCCCGCAGGTACATACCAAAAGCGGAATCCAGCCGTGCTTTCATCACATTTGCCGCAGCATACATATCCACGATATCGGGAGTTGCAAGTTCAGCCGCCGCCGAGGGGGTAGGTGCCCGCATATCAGCGGCATAGTCTGCAAGAGTCGTATCCGTCTCGTGACCCACTGCGGATATCACAGGGGTGGAACAATCCGACACCGCCATTACAACAGTTTCGGAATTGAAAGCATCAAGGTCTTCGGAAGAACCTCCGCCCCTTGAAAGTATTATGGTATCCGCGCCGCTTTTATCCGCAGACCTCAGTGCCGCCGCAACCGAAGCAGGTGCTGTATCTCCCTGCACCGTAGCTGGATAAACTTCCACCGTGCACACAGGGTAACGTCTGCCTACAATATTTAAGATATCCTGCAAGGCTGCACCGTCTGCCGATGTAACAACAGCGATCTTTTTCGGCACCATGGGTATGGCTTTTTTCTTTGACTGATCAAAAACACCCAGCTTTTTCAGCTTGTCTTTGAGCAGCTCGTTCTTAGCAAAAGCTATGCCCGTACTGCCGAGAACAGCTATCTCGGTGGCGATTATCTGGCAAGAACCCTCACGCTCATATACCTCAACATCGCCCATAACAAGGACACTCATGCCGTTTTCAGGCAGGGCTTTCAGCTTTTTCACCCGTCCCGCAAACATGATACATTTTATAGAGCTTGCTTCGTCCTTGATGGTAAAAAAAGCGTGACCCGTCTTGAAATGTATGCTGAAATTTGATATCTCGCCCTTGACCGCCGCACCTTTGAATTTAAGCTCCTGCTTTATCTTGAATGCCAGCAGTTTGTTGAGCTGACTGACTGTCAGAACACTCATGGCTCATTTCCTTTCATGGCGGCATAGATCGCTATGCCAACTGAGTTGTCTCCCGAAAATTCGGGCGCAGCAAAATATGCGTCAAACTGCTTTGAAAGCTTATCAGCGATAAGCTTGTCCGCCATGACGCCCCCTGCGTAGATAACGGGCATTTCGCCGTACTTTTCAAGACCCGCCTTTGTCATCGCCGATATTGTCTCAAAGATATAGTCCAGACAGAACTTTGCAGTATCCTCGGGAGATTCGCCTTTTTCAAGCATCTGAACACACTTGTTCTCCACTCCCGATAACGAGCAGTCAAGCCCTTTCACCGAGGGTCTTATCCTGAATTCCCGATTACTTTTGCGGGCAAGCTCTTCAAGCTCTTCACCGCAGGGAAAACTAAGCCCAAGCCTTACGCCAAGCCTGTCGATACACTGACCCGCTTTGAGATCGTCGGAATGACCTGCCTCAGTCAAAGAAACGACCTTTTCCTTGTCCCCTCTGCACAGCAGCATATCCGTAGTACCGCCGCTGACATGGAACGCAAGAAAAGGTTCGCCGTTATCAAGAAGACTAAGCTTTTTGCAGGAATACAGAGCCGCCAGCACATGACCTTTCTGGTGAGAGGTACGCTCAGGCTCTATACCTGCGGCGGCGGAAACTGATCGGCACACGTTCTCACCCACAAGAAAACAGGGCATATATGAGCCCTCAACTTCTCTCGGGGCATAGGAATAGGCACAGCCCGAAAGCCGCGGCTTGCCCGAAAACAACTCCTCCATAAGCGCAGGAAGCTGTTTGGTATGATGGAACACCGCGTCAGACTGCCTAAGTCCACGCTCGCCTTTTTTCACGGGAAGAAGCTGTCTGCAAGACTTTACTTCACCCGTTACGCTGTCATACAGCGCACAGCTCGTCCTGTAATTACTGGTGTCTATACCTAAGTATATTCCCATCAGTCCTCGTCCTTTTTGATATCCTTTGCAAATGAACCCAGGAGACCGTTAACGAAAGCGATATCAGGTTCGAGAGCGTATTTCTCGGTAAGAGCCACAGCCTCGCTTATCGCTACGTTCACAGGTACTTTTTCATCATAAAGCGCTTCGTAGATAGCAAGTCTCAGCGCGGTAAGATCCACCTTTGGGATACGGCTGACAGCGCGCTTGTCGGAATACTTCGATATTATGGAATCAAGCTCCTCCTGATTATCGAATATAGCACGCACAAGGGACTTCACTTCATCGTTCACAGGTATGAACTCGCCAAGTTCCTCGGCACTCTCAAATATCTTATCCAGATCATCGTCCAAAAACATTTTTTCAAAAGACAGCAGAAAAGCAGCCTGTCTTACTTCTCGTCTTCCTGCCACACAAACACTCCTAACAAAAATTATTCTGATACATTACTACAGAGGTATCAGTCCTCACTGAAATGAACGCCGCAGATCGTTACGTTTACCTTGGCAACGGTGAGCCCGAGCATTGTCTGCACAGCACTCTTGACCTGCTCCTGTATCATTTCGGCAGCGGTTATCGCATTGGTGCCGTTGTTGAGAATGACACCTATGGAAACGGAAAGAACGTCATCAACGAGTCCTATCCTTATATTACCCACACTCTCCTGTCTGAGCCAGATCTGTCTGGGGGTCTTCATGACGGGTGCTACGCCGTATACTCCTTCGACCTCAGCCATGGAGTTGGTGATTATCTGTGCGATAACGTCCTGATTTATATGGAGACTTTTCTCGACTTTGTTGGTGTTTTCTGACATAATGATACCTCCCGTAAAATATTCAGCGGGACATGAGCCCCGTTATTTGTATACTTGAAAGTATTATAACATATTTTTCTGCAAAAGTAAAGACACCACGCGCATTTTTTCGCATAACTGCTGTACCGAAATCATGCGGCCGCATAATTTTGCAGACCGATGAACAGTTTTATGCGAGCTTTATATCAAACTAAACGCATAAAACCGCCCACACACCGCACCGCAGGATACCCACATCATGCGGTCGCATAAATTGGTAAACCGTCGCATACGTTTATATACCAAAATGCACGCACAAAACCGCCCGCACTCCAAAAGCTACGTCGGGGCACGGGCGGATATTTCATTTATTTCATGCAACATCGAAAATGCGGATATTTTCGGTTGGTACAGATACCTCGCTGAGCAGGATATCCTTTATCTGGGCGGCTTCACTGGCTATAAGACCCTCTGAGCCTGCCTTTACCACGATGTTTGCGTTATCGCCGTCAAGGTAGCAGACACAGTCAGTAAATCCTGCCGCCTTGACAAGCGATTCTATCTTGCTTTCGGATTCCATCAGACCTGTCATGGCGGCGGCTTCTTCGGCAGCTACCTCTTTTTCTTCTTCTGTGGCATCACCGCCGTTGATTATTGTCTTGAGTGTCTCCTTAGCTTCGTCACGGGCGTTCATTCTATCTATCCTCGCCTGTGCGAAATAGTCAGTGGTATTCTTGTCAAGGCTGACAAGCTCGGCTTCACCGTAATCGGCGCTGTGCTTTTCTATCTTGTCTGTAGTCTTTATCTCGCCACCCGATGAAGTTACTGCATAATTCGCGTAGACCGCTATGCCCATCATCAGGGTCATTCCCGCAAGGACTATCTGCTTTTTGCCTATAACAAAACTTGGCTTTTTCATTGCTATGTACCTCTTTTCCGTTTATCTGACTTTTGCTTCAACACAAACCCTTGTAGACGAGATGTTCAGGGCGGTCGAAACTGCTTTCTGCACACGTTCATTTACGCTTATGTCCCCTCCTCCTTCACATACGATGACAACTCCGCCTATCTGCGGGTCAATGACCTTTCTTATCAGCGGCTGTCTTGTCCCGCCGTTTTCGGTGATGACGATATCCTCGTCCAGCTTTTCGCTTCGGCGGTCGTTGTTATCCTCGGTAAATCGGCTGATATTCTCGGCATAGATGTACTCGGTACTGCTCTCTAATGATATCATGACCTCGCACTCCCCTACGCCCTCAATCTGTTCGAGAAGTTCTTTCAGTTCACTTTCGGTGCGATTTCTGAAATCGCCACTGTCAGCGGAGCATATCTGCGAGTCTGCTTTTGCTTTTTCCGTCTTAACCTTGCTATCGGGTACAAGTTCGGAAAGCATGATCATCAGAATTCCCGCCGCCCCCAGTACCACCGCGATTTTCAGCCTGTTGGGGCTTTTTCTAAACCTATCCGCCAACTGTTGAATCAGCTTTTTCATCTTCCGCCTTTCCTATAATTATCTCCGCCTCGCCAACCTCTGCAGAAATAAGACGTTGAACTTCTTCTGCTTTGGTTTCATCAGTCAGAATGACTTCCACTGCGGTTATCTCAACTTCGTTATCCTCGGTAAGAGCCAGCTTTGTGCTGACTTTCGCTTTGCTGATATCATTCTTATTCAGCAGGTCGGTGAAATATTCATCACAGCGTGACTTCGCTTCATCTAGAAATATCCCGGTAACATCGGCTTGGGTGTAAGATTTTTCAAGCTCTATCTCAGAAGAGATATCCACCTCTTTCAGAGAAAGCTTGAATCCCGACGAAGCAAATGGCGAGATCACGGCAAGCAAAGTCATCAGCCCCAAAAGTGACATTAGGTGTTTTTTCATTCCGCCTGATGGCGCCAGCATATCGGTGATAGCGGTTATTATGCCCATGAAACAGGCTATGGTTATGGCGTTTTTTATCGCGTTCATTTCATCACCCCATAGTCATAAACGACATCACCGCAGCTGTGGCGATGATAAACGCCGAGGTTATGGCAATAAGGATACTCCCGCCCACTGCCATTACATTATCCATAGTTTTCAGAAGTTCGGCTGTGGGTCTGAGACCAAGAAATTCGTTGGCTATCCTGCCAGCCCACAGGGTAAGCCGCATTGACAGCAGAAGAAGAAACGGTCGCAGGGCTATTAGAAATATGGCTGTCATGCCAAATCCTCCCACCGCAGCCCTGATGACACCTACTCCGCTTTTGACGGCAAGATAAGCGTCCGAGACAGAACTGCCTATAACGGGTATAAAGCTTGAAGCTGTAAAGCGTATGGTCTTGGCGGCTACGGAATCCGCCGCAGAACAGGTAACGCCCTGTATGGTGAGAAGTCCAACAAAAACAAGCATCAGCGCCGCAAGAAGCCATGTGGTAAGCCTGCGGATAGCATCTGCCGCACCTGAAAGTTTCACATGGGTGTTCAGGGCTGATACAACAGCTATCGCCATAAAAAGGCTCATGAATGGTACCAGCACACCCGATGCCACAAACTCGGCAGCTTCGCACAAAAGCACAGTTGACGAACTGTATGCGCCCGCAGTCATTGGGTTGCCACTTGATGCGGACACAGCCGAAAACACCGGTATGTAAGTCAGCATGAACCTGTTTATGCAGGATATGGAATCCTGCAAAGCAGAATAACTTGATGATAAAGTATCAGCCATGACTGTTATCACAGCTATAACGGATATGCTGCCGTAAGTTGAGCTTAATTCACGATTTTCGGGAGTCAGAAAAGTCACGGCGGAATAAAGCAATGACACCGCAAGTATCCTGCCAAGCATCACAACGGGAGAACAAAGCACTTCACGAAAACGACCCCACAGCCATCCGAAAAATCCCCGCATATCTAGCTTTGCGGCATCTGAGGGAGTAACTCCAAGCTCGTCCATATCCTTGGCTGTGTCTTCATCAATGGCGCGGCTGAGTTCGGTATCTATCTGATTTTTCAAGCGTTCAATTCCGTTTTCGGCAGATGATGCATTTGCGTGTATACACAATATGAACATAATCATCACCACAGCAATTGCAGTTATTATCCTTTTCATGTACGACCTCACATCAGTAAAGTTTTGACTATCCCTATCAAAGACTCCAGCATCGGCAGTGCGATAAGAAGCAATGCTGTCTTGCCTGCAAGAACTGTCTGCTCGGCAAGAGTTGATTCTCCGCTGTCACGGCAGATGCCAGATGCAAAGCTCGTTATATAGCATATACCGAGACCTTTCAGAAGTATGCGCATATACTCAGGGTCTGTGCCACCCTGTACGAAAAAAAGCGACCGCATCTGGGCTATAATTCCGCTCATGGAAGCCGCTGCTTTCAGAAATATCACAGCAGATGCGGCAAGGGTCAGCACAAGGGCGATACTGCGATCATTATTGACGGTCTTGCACATCACAGCCGACACCACTGCGAAGGCGCATATTATAACAATATTCATCAGCTCAATCCAAAGATGTTTTTGATCGTATCAAACAGCTCCCCTATCTTGCTGACCACCATCATCAGCACAACAACAAGCCCCGCAAGAGTGGTCATCATCGCCTGTTCGTCACGCTCGGCGCGTTTCAGCAGCTGGTTCAGCACCGCCACGATTATACCTACGGCGGCTATTTTGAATATGAGATCTATTTCCATGATTTTCACCTATAAAAGCAGAAGAGCAGCTGTAAGTCCTGCGGATATGCCCGCCGCCCTGTAGATCCTAGTGTATTTTTCTTTTGCGGCACGTGCCTTTTCCAGCCCGGCACTTACTTCCGCTATGAACAGAGCATTTTGAGCAAGCTGTCCATCTAAATCCGTATGACCGAAACGGGCGATAAGGTCGGCAAAGGGTTCGCAGAGTTCCAGACCGCTTGACCTTATGCGTGATGATACGCATTCGGTGATATTAACATCGTCAGATGCAAAGAGAGAGGTGTAGCTTCCCTTTTCTGCGGATATGCGTTCAAATATCCCCGCGGTATCAAGGCGGCATGAGGTCAGACAGATATCTATCTGCGACATTATTTCGCTTAGTTCACGGAGCTCGTCCTCGCGCTTTTTCAGGCGATATACTGCGTTTTCACCTGCCGCCGCACCCGATGCTGTCAGCAACAGACAGCCTATCACGCCAAGCACAGAAGCTCACCTGCTGTTCGTATATCTTTCACAGCACGGTCTTTCAGCAGCATCACTGTGTCGAAAACGCCCTCTTCCAGGACTTTTGAGATATTCGGTTTGTATGACAGTTCCGATAGACTGCCGCAGTGACAGGTGGCTATAAGCGCAACTCCCGAATCACAGGCGTATTCTAGGGAAGATATGTCATCAGCCGAGCCTATCTCATCGCAGATAAGCACCTGTGGGGACATTACACGTACAGCCATTTCTATGGCGGTTTTTCGTGGGTAACGGTCGAAGATATCCGTCATGATACCAACATCATTTGTTGGAATACCTGATACCGTGGCAGCAAGTTCACTGCGCTCATCTATGATGGCAGTCCTGTATATGCCACCGCATAGTCTGGCAAGATCTCGCAGGAAAGTTGTTTTGCCGGATGAGGGTTCGCCCGCGATAAGCAGTGATATGGGGTGTACCGTCATTAATCGGCGGAATATATCCTCGGCACAGCCTGTCACTTCCCTCGGAATACGGATATTCAGCGAGGAGATATCTCTGACATTAACAACTTTGCCGCCCTCTTCCGCGGCGGTACCTGAAATACCCACTCGCATACCACCGCACCATGCCGCATAGCCCTCGCATAGCTGTGCAGTACTGCTGTGCATGGAATATCTGAAAGCTCTTGCGGCGATGAGTTCAATGTCTTTCGGGGTTACTTTGATCTCAAGATTCGGAATAATAGTAGCGTCTGTTAAGGTAAGAGCAAGGGGTCTGCCTGTGCGCAGACGTATCTCACAGACTTTTTTGGTAATATCCCAAGGAAGTTTTTCAAGCATCTCAGCAAGATCAGTCGGCAGAAGTTTCAAAGCATTTTCAAGACCTGAATTTTGATGCATATCATCACTCCTTTGCTTGTCCATGGTAAATAGATATGCTAGGGGTGAGGAGGATATGCACAAAAAAATCACCGCTGTCATTTATCGACAACGGCGATGTTTTTTATTTTTCTGCGATGGCTTCGGCAATTTCCTCTTCAACGGATTTTACTTCGTTTACCTCGTCTATCGAGGGGATATCGAGAGCCAAAAGTTCCTCAGCGGTAAGAGGTGTGCGCTCGGGGGGCTTTTTATAGAGATGCTGGACATCGTCCATATAATATTCGGTGCTGGTGGGAAGCTTCTTCTTGCGGAGTTTTTCCTCTACCGAACCTCTTATGAAGCTGTACAGCAGAGCTGTGGTGGGAACTGCAAGTACCATTCCGCCGAAACCGAAAAGTCCGCCGAAAAGGAACAGGGATATGAGTACCCAGAAACCGGGAAGTCCTGTGGAATCACCGAGTATCTTGGGTCCCAGGATATTGCCGTCAAACTGCTGTAGCACTACTACGAACACGATGAAGATGATACACTTTTTCGGCTCGATAAGGAGTATCAGCAGACCTGTGGGAACTGCACCTATCAGGGGTCCGAAGAATGGTATGATGTTGGTCACGCCTATTATAACGCTTATCATGGTGGCGTAGGGCATACTCATTACGGTGAGAACGATGAAACATATCAGACCGATTATGATGGAGTCGATTATCTTGCCTGTGATGAAGCCCGAAAATACGGTGTTTGCCTGCTCGCAGCCTGCCATGATCTTTTCGCAGGTGCGCTTTTTGGTGAAGGCTATAATTATCTTCTTGAACTGTGCCAGAAGTTTTTCCTTGCTGCAAAGCATATAGACAGATACTATAAGACCCAGCAGGAAGTTCTTGACTACTGTAACAATGCCCCATGCGCCGGAAAGGATATTTTCAAGCATAGGTTTAAGTTTGTCGTATATCGTGCCCACATCGGTATTGAAATCTGACAGCCAGTTTGTAGCCGCCTGTTCAAGGGCGGGATAGTTTCGGAATACCTTGTTTATCCATTTCTGGACACTCTCGGCTATGGAGCCTGCATTATCAAAGATCTCAATAACAGATTTTATAAGTTCGGGGACTACTATCGCCACGATACCCGTCACTATACCAAGGAAAAGCAGCTCGGTTATGATGACCGACAGCGTCTTTATGAATCCGGCTGACTTCTTTTTCTTTTCCTCCGACTTGTAGAATCTTTCTATAAGACGGCTTGTCCGCACCATTAGCGGGTTAGTGAGGAAAGCGATCACCAATCCCCATGTCACAGGCTGCATTACATCAAAAAAATTATAGATGCTTTTCAGGATCTCATTGATATTATCCAGCGCCAGCACCAGCAGCACATTGACGGCGATAACTACAGCCGCATACACCGCTATGGTCTGGTACTTTTTATTTGCATATATCTTCATGGTCTGTCCTTTCTTCGATAAAAAATACTGTTATATATTATAACTCATTTTCAGAAGATTTGCAAGTGATTTACGAATTTTTCCGACCGCATAGGCTCGTTTACAAAAAGTTAACATTGCATTTTTTGGAAAACCTCTTGACAAATGGCAAAAAAAGTAATATAATGCAAAACAGAAAATCTGATATACGAAATCCTGTGAGCAAAAGTAAGTAACTGTTTGAGGGAGTTTCAGAGAGCTGTCGTTTGGTGCGAGACAGTACGAGGGCATACAGTGAATGGATTTGTGAGGAGCGGAGCGAAAGTTTTTACGAGTATCTCCTGCCGTGTTCCCTACGTTAGTGCGGAGGGGTATTGATCTCTAGGTCATTCCGAAGAGTGCGTACCTTGTGAGCCGACAATATTCTTGTCGGGAAAATGGGTGGCACCACGGTTCTATCGTCCCATGACTGAAGTCATGTGTGATGATGGGGCTTTTTTTATTGCCATTTTTGCTTTGGGATATCAAACAATGGAGCTTCCTGTAACCAAACAAATCAAGGGGTTGCAAAAAAGAACACCTCAGTGTAGAATGTAAATACTGACGATGCGAAAGTTAGTAATACAAACTACAGAAAGGTGTCCTCTATATGTATTATACACAAAATGAAAAGATTTTGCAAGTAGGAGAAGAAAAAATAATTGTCGGGATCGATGTAGGCAGCGAAAAGCACTATGCCAGAGCATTTGACTGGAGAGGGATGGAGTATTCAAAGAAGGCCTATGTGTTCACAAATGACGCAGAAGGATTCGCAGG